>JBQTIX010000001.1:0-11850 GCA_052387695.1 Panacagrimonas sp.
CCACCCTACGCCGAGCCGATCTGTAGGGTGGATAAGCGAAGCGCATCCACCGGGCCGACTCAGCCCGCCAACAGATCCTCCGGTGCCACCACGCTCAATTCTGGAAACAGGCCGGGCGCGCGGCGCATGAATGCGCCCTACAGACGCGGGTTTTGGGCCTCCCTGTGGGACAGAAACCAGCGCAAAGGATCGGTGCCGGTGAAGCGGCACAAGGTCATTTGCTCATTTCATACGCTCTTTCATAAAACAAATAATTAAATTAATCATTGACTTGTAACAGATAAGAAATTTGTGAGGAAGTTGTAAGGATTTTTTGGACGATTTGACTCAGGGTCGCCCCGTTGCCGTACGGGTTTGCGAGCCCGCAACGAGGGGGCGGGAAATAACCGCCTCTTGCTTTGGGCGCATTCATGCGTCGCGGCACGCTCACATACACGTCACGGGAGATCGGGGTCATGCGCGAGAACAGGTCAACGGTAGCCCGGGGGTTCAATCGGCCGGACCCCCGTGTCCAACACGCTGCGCACTATTCCGGCTCTGGGTTACACCGCCAAGGGGGACATCCTGCGACTGACCTTGCTCTGGTGGACACCACGCAAAGGTCTGTCGCGGGCGTGGCCCGCTCCTACAGAACGACGGGTGCCGTAGGAGCGGGCCATGCCCGCGACCGTGTCTTCAGACCGGAGCAGACCTTCCCGGGGAGCCCTCGGCCGGACGAAACAGGGCAGTGGAATCGATCATGAAGCGTGGGTGGTACTCCCCCGCCGGACCTCACCCCCCTGCAGTCCGGCGAGGGCCTTTTGATTCTGTAAAGCTGCCGCGTGATCCCTGTCCGGCGAGCCACCCGGCACGCTGTTCTACTGTCCCACCCGGTGGATGCGCCCCCGCAAGCGCCACTGGTGCCCGAAGCCGGACTCGAACCGGCACGACTGGTCAGTCAGGGGATTTTAAGTCCCCGGCGTCTACCGATTCCGCCATTCGGGCAGACCCGCGTGTACGGCCACAGCACGAGCAAACGGGCGCATCGCAGTTTACCCGCGCACCGCGGCCAGGGTCGGGAGCGGGCGCTGCCCGCGGCCCCGCGCGTCCACCGGGTCGCTTGTATACCTCAAGCCGACTGCGCTATACCGCTCACCCGGCGGAGCGAGGCAGGGGAAAAAAGATGTTCCTGGGCAGGCTGATGGCGACAGCGCTGTGCGTGATGGTATCGATACATTCCGGGCTGGTTCGCGCGCAGGTCCAGACTCCGGCGAGCGCCGTCGGCAGTCCCGTGCCCAAGCCGCAAACACCGGAGCTTGCAGCCCTGCTCGGGCAGGCCGGCAACCTGCTGGTCAGCGGCGACTTTGA
The DNA here is from genome assembly GCA_052387695.1 of Panacagrimonas sp. GTDB lineage: Bacteria > Pseudomonadota > Gammaproteobacteria > Nevskiales > Nevskiaceae > Panacagrimonas. The sequence continues at coordinate 1,348 of JBQTIX010000001.1, forward strand.
CGGCGCCTATGAACTGCTCGCCGCAACGGAGGCCGACAACCTCGGCAACCACGATTTCAACTATCTGTTCGGCATCGCCGCGCTGGAGAGCGGTCGCTACGGCCGGGCGGTGTTTTCCTTGCAGCGCGCGGTCGCCGGGCAACCCAACTTTGCCGGCGCCCGATTGGAACTCGCACGCGCGTATTTCGCCGCGGGCGACAACGAGGAGGCGCGACGCGAGTTTGCCCGGGTCGCGCAGCAGAGCCCGCCGGCCGAAGCGGCCGCGGTGATCGAGAGCTATCAGAAGGCGATCGAACGCCGCGCCGAACGCTACCGCCCGGCCTTCCATCCCGGCGTCGAGTTCGGCACGGGCTACGACAGCAACGCCAACTCGGCGACCGACGACGACAACTTCGGGATTCTTCCGCTCGACGGTCCCAGCGTCAGGGCCAGGTCGGCCTACATCGGGGGCGATCTGAGTGCGCGCTACTCGCGGCCGCTGACACCTTTACTGACGTTCACCACCGGCGCGGTGGCCGGGCATTTCGAGTATCCGGGCGCCAGCTTCGTCACGCGCTCGCGCGCTCGCGCCGGCGCCGGCCTGACCGTCGGCGGGCCGACCTGGCAGGTCGGTTCGGAACTGACCGCGAACATCCTGGCGCTGGACGGCGAGTACAACCAGAACTCGCTGGGAACGAACCTCTCGGCACGGGCGACCCTGTCCAGGAGCACCGCTCTGATCTTCGGCGGCCGCTACGCGCAGGTGCGCTACCAGAACGAGGTGGACATGCAGGACGTCGATCAGTGGGCGGGCGGGGTGAGCCTGCAATACAAGCCGGCGGCGGCCAAGCGCTGGCTGTTCGAGATCGGTCCGGTGTTTGGGCACGATGAGGCCCGGAAACAGGACTCGCCTTACGGCCGCGATATCGTCGGCGGCCAGTTCGGCGTGTCCGCTGGATTCGGCACCTGGGTGTCGCATTTTTCGATCGGCAGCCTGCGCTCCGACTACAAGGACACATTCACTTTTCCCGGGCTCGCCGGAAGCTTTGATCGCAAGGACACGCAGACCACGGCGCGCATTGACGTGGAGTCGCCTCGCGTATTCGGCGGCTGGCTGCTGCGACCGTCGCTGAGCTATTTCGATAACCGTTCCGACGTGTCCCTGTTCGACTACGACAGAGTCGAAGTGGGGCTGGTCCTGAGTCGCGACTGGTAATCCGTCGTGCACACTGGAGTCGCGCAAATGTCAGGCCTGTCCATCACCCGTATCGGTCCGCTGCTGACGGCAGTGCTGCTCCTGGTCTGGAGCGGGGTATCGACGGCCGCGGGCGTCGTCAGCTTTCTGTCCGGCACCGCCACCGTCACCCGCGGCAACGGCCCGACCGTCCTGACCGCGAACGCGCGCGTTCGCGAAGGCGACATGCTGCGCACCGAGAAGGGCGCCCTGATGCAGTTGCGCATGGACGACGGTGCGATCCTGTGGCTCAAGGGCGGCAGCACGATGGCGGTGGATGCCTATCGCAGCGGCGGGCAGGGCGGCGCGGGCGGTGTCAGTCGCGCCGCGCTGCGGCTGTTGAAGGGCGGCCTGCGCACCCTCACCGGCTTGATCGGCTCCGTCGATCGCTCCGAATACGAGCTGGCCACTCCGGTCGCCACCATCGGCATCCGCGGCACCGACTACTCCGTGCTGCTGTGCGCGGACGACTGCGACCAGGCCGCCAACGGTCTGCACGTCCGCGTCACCACCGGGTCGATCCTGATGCGCAACCTGTCCGGCGACACGCTGACCCTGGGTGCGGGTCAATATGGCTACCTGATCAATTCGAGCACGCCGCCCGAGCGAGGGCTGGAAGCACCGCAGGAAATGATCCTGGAACTGCCGCCGCCGGAACTCGACAGCAGCGAGGGGCCGCGCGATCCGATGCTGCTGCCGACCGACGCCGAATTGAGTCTGCTGGTGCCGGAGCCGGCCACCATCAAGGTGCTCACGGCCTCGTCTTTCTTCGATGTCGATCCGCCGGAACAGGTGCAGCCGGACGTCGATCCGGTCGATCCCACCCGTCGCGCGTTCGCCTTCACCGCCCCCGGGGCGGAGACCAGCATCAGCCAGTCCCGCCTCGGTCCCATCGACGACCTGGGCATCGAGGCCGACGGCGGTCTGTCGCGCATCCAGGGCGAGGATTCGGTCTACGAGATTGGCAGCGCCGGGCGCTTCGATGGTGGTTTCGATCCCGCCACCGGCGTCCGCTGGGGTCGCTGGGGCGGCGGTACGGGAGCGGTCAACGGCCAGCCGCTGGACCTGGCGGATCGGAGCCTGCACTGGATCTACGGCCCGCAGAGCAGCGACCCGATCGTCCTCGCCCGAACCGGCAGCGTGACGTTCTCACTCACCGGCAACACCAATCCCACCGACACCCTGGGCAATGTCGGCGTGCTCGGCTCGGCCACCCTGAGCGCCAATTTCACCCAGCAGACCGTGGACAGCAGCCTGGTGCTCGGCATCGGCGGCAACCTCTGGTCCGCCAGCGGCAGCGGCTCGCTCAATTCGGACACGGCGCTGTTCGGCGGCACTTACAACAGCGTGACCATCGGTGCCGACGGCCTCGCCGGCAACGGCCAGTTCAACGGCTTCTTCGTGCCCGGCGGCGCCGAGGGCCTGCCGCTCGGTGCGGGGCTCGGCTACGTCCTGAATGGCAATGGCACCAGCGTCTCCGGCACCGCCGCGTTCGGCGTGCCGGTGCCTGCACCCGCGGGGACCGGACAATGATAAAAGCCCTCAGCGCGGGTTTGCGCGCCGTTATCGCGAAGCAAACTGTAGGAGGGGCTCTGCCCCGACTCGCGCTCTCACGGCGAGTCGCAGTCAATGCTGCAAGCGCCATTCGGGGCAGAGCCCCTCCTACAACAGGCTTGCGAGGTTCTTCTTCGATTGGAGCGATCGCTACCGCTGCCCTGGCGCTATGTCTGCTCAGCGCCTGCGACGGCTCCAAACAGGCCGAGACGTCCAGCCCCGGGCAGGCGCGTCCGGCGCAGGGCGCCGCCATCAAGGGTCCGCTGCAAGGGGCCAGCGTGCGCCTGTTCACCCTCGACGACGGCGGCTTTGCGACCGGTGAACCCGTTGCCGAACTCAGCACCGACGATAACGGGCGCTTCAGCTTCGAGCGCCCTTCCGGCGGAGCAGCGCTGCTGGCGCAGACCTTTGGCGGCAGCTATGTGGACGAGTCCGATCCCGAAACCGATCCCGCCGAGCGGCGCCGGGTGGTGCTGAACGGGGAACAGGGTTTCGAGAGCGTCCTGCCCGCAGAAGCAAGCACCCTGGTGATCACGCCCTACACGCACGCGATGCTGCTGCGCGCGCGGCGCCTGGCCGATGGCGCCGATTTCTCCCAGATCTTCGAGGCGGTCAGAGTGCGCAGCGCCGAAGCCTTCGGCTTCGATCCCACCGCCGTCCTGCCGGAAGCGCCGCTCAACCCCGCGCCCAGCGCCAGCGACGAGGCCCTGGAATACGCGCTGCTGCTCGGCGGCGCGTCGCACGCGATCAACGAACTGTCGTTCCGGCTCGGCACGTTCCCCAGCTACGCCACCGTGCGCGCGTTCATCGACGACTTCGCGGACGGCATCACCGACGGCCTGCTCGACGGTAGTCCGGTCACGGTCGATATCGGCGATGGTGCCACCCGCCCCATTCCCCCGGACATCGACCTCGCCACCCAGACCCTGCGCTTCCGCAACAACCACTTCAATCTGTATGGCACGCGTCTCGCGGCGATCGATGAAAACCGCCTGTCGCAACCCATCGTGATCGGCAATCGCCGGCCCCTGGCGCGCGACGACGCTGCCGCCACCACTCAGGACACGCCGCTGAGCCTGCCGGCACCGGGCGTGCTGGCCAACGATCTCGACAACGACGGCGACGCCCTGACGGCGCGTCTGGTGGACGGACCCGCAAACGGCAGCGTCACGCTCGACGCCGACGGCAGCTTCGTCTATAGCCCCGCTCCGGGCTTCGTCGGTGCGGACCTCTTTACCTATGTCGCCAACGACGCGACCGCGGATTCCGTGCCGGCAACGGTGTTCATCACAGTGGCGGACGATCCGAACCTCCCGCCCCTCGCCGTGGCCGACACCCTCAGCGTCGCCGAGGGCGGCATCGCGACGACCCTGGACGACGGCGCATCCTCGGTGCTCGCCAACGACACGGACCCCAATGACGATCCCCTCAGCGCCCGCCTGGTGACGCAGCCGCTCAACGGCACGCTCACGTTCAATCCGGACGGCAGCTTCGGCTATACCCACGATGGCGGCGAGACCACGGCCGACCGCTTCAGCTACCAGGCCAGCGACGGGACAAGCCTGTCCGAAGTCGTCGAAGTCGGCATCGCCGTCACGCCGGTCAACGACGCGCCGACCGCGATCGCCGACAGCTTTGCGGTGGAGTCGTCCACGTTCCTGAACGTCGCGGCATCCGGCCTGCTCGCCAACGACCTCGATGTCGAAAACTCGACCCTCAGCGCGATCCTCGTGTCCGCCCCTGCCAACGGCACGCTGAACCTGAATGCCGACGGCAGCTTCAGTTACATCAGCCGCGAAGGGTTTGGCGGCGCCGACAGCTTCACCTACCGCGCCAGCGACGGCAGCGACGAGTCCAATATCGCCATCGTCAGCATCACGGTCGGCGCGCCCAACCTGCCGCCGGTCGCGGTCGCGGACAGCTTCGCCGCCCTCCAGGACACCCGCCTGCGCGTGCCCCGGCCCGGTGTGCTTCTCAACGACAGCGATCCCGAAAGCGCGTCCATCTTCGCCACCCTTCTCGCCGGTCCCGCCAATGGGACACTCACCCTGGCCCGCAACGGCGCCTTCACCTACGTGCCGGCGCCGGAGTTCAACGGTACCGATACGTTTACCTACACGGCCTCCGACGGCGTGTCCGACTCCGCCCCGGTCACCGTCACCCTCGTCGTGGATGCCAGCAATCGCGCACCCCTCGCGGGCGACGACGCCTTCACGACCAATGAATCGACACCGCTGATCATCGCCGCGCCCGGCCTGCTGGCCAACGACAGCGACCCCGACGGCGACCCCCTGATTCTGAGCCTGGTGCAGCAACCCGAAATCGGCACGCTGGTGCTCGGCACCGACGGCGGTTTCCGCTACACGCCGCGCGAGGGTTTCTCGGGCAGCGACAGCTTCTCGTACCGGCTCAGCGATGGTGATCTCGACTCCAACCTCGCAACCGTCAGTCTCACCGTGGTCCCGGTCAACGATCCCCCGGTCGCGGCCAACGATGTCTTCGACACCCCGGAGAACACGACGCTGACCATCGCCGCGCCGGGCGTGCTCGGCAACGACACCGATGCCGAACAGGACCGTCTGCTGGCGGAACTCGTCAGCGAACCCGCTCGCGGGTCGCTGGACCTGCGCGGCAACGGCGGGTTCACCTACACCCCGGACGAGGGCTTCAGCGGCACCGTCCAGTTCAGCTATCGCGCCAGCGACGGGGAGGCGGTATCCAACACCGCCACCGTGACGATCAGCGTCAACTCGATCAACGACCCGCCCGTCGCCGCCAACGACGGCTTCACCACCAATGAGGGGACGACCCTCACCGTGGCGGTCCCCGGTGTGCTGGCCAACGACGCCGACCCCGAAGGTCTCGGACTGACCGCCACCCTGCTGAGCGGGACCGCCAGCGGCACCCTGGATCTCAGCGCCAACGGCCGCTTCACCTACCGTCCGGAAGCCAACTTCAACGGCATCGACCGCTTCACCTACCGGGTCAGCGACGGCGCGCTCAACTCCAACACCGCCACGGTGACGATCACCGTCGTCGCCGTCGATTTTCCGCCGGTCGCCGTCAACGACAGCTACACGACCGCCGAAGACACCGCGCTCACCATCCCCGCCACGACCGGCGTGCTCGCCAACGACAGCGATTCCGACGAGGACCCGCTGACCGCGACCCAGTTTGCGGGCGCGACCAATGGCAGCGTGTCCGGCAATGCCAACGGTGGCTTCACGTTTACACCCACTCCCGGTTTCGTCGGCACGGCATCGTTCAGCTATCGCGCCAGCGATGGGTCGGCGCCCCTGTCCAACCCGGCCACGGTGAACATCACCGTCACCGCGGTCAACGACGCCCCGGTTGCAGTCAACGACAGCTTCACCACGGCCGAGGGCTCGACGCTGACCCGCACCGCCGCCAACGGCGTCCTGGCCAACGACACCGATCCCGACGGCCCTCCGCCAACGCAGGCCGTGCTGATCAGCAGTGTCGCGCCGGCCTCCGGCACGCTCGCATTCCAGACCAATGGCGGTTTCACCTACACCCCGGCAGCCAACTTCAACGGCACGGCCAGCTTCACCTACCGCGCGCGCGACGCGGCCAACCTCAACTCGGCCAACATCGCCACGGTGAACATCACCGTTACCCCTGTGAACAATGCGCCGGTCGCGGTCAACGACAGCTTCACCACGACCGAGGGCTCGACGCTGACCCGCACCGCTGCCAACGGCGTCCTGGCCAACGACACTGATCCGGACGGCCCGCCGCCGACCCAGGCGGTACTGGTCAGCAGCGTCGCTGCGGCATCCGGCACGCTGGAATTCCTGACCAATGGCGGATTCACCTATAGCCCGGCCGCCAACTTCAACGGCACCGCGACATTCACCTACCGGGCGCGCGACGCGGCCAACCTCAACTCGGCGAACATCGCGACGGTGAACATCACCGTGACGGCGGTGAACACGGCACCGGTCGCGGTCAATGACAGCTTCACCACGGCCGAGGGCTCGACCTTGACCCGCACCGCCGCCAACGGCGTGCTGGTCAACGACACCGATCCCGACGGACCGGCGCCCAACCAGGCCGTGCTGGTCAGCAGCGTCGCTGCGGCATCTGGCACGCTGGAATTCCTGACCAACGGCGGATTCACCTATAGCCCAGCCGCCAACTTCAACGGCACCGCGACATTCACCTACCGGGCGCGTGACGCAGCCAACCTCAACTCGGCGAACATCGCGACGGTGAACATCACCGTGACGGCGGTGAACAGTGCCCCGAACGCCGTCAACGACGCTTTCAACACCACCGAAGACGTGGCGGGTGGATTCACCCGTACCGCCGCCAACGGTGTGCTGGCCAACGACACCGATCCGGATGGCGCTCCACCGACCCAGGCGGTGCTGGTCAGCAGCGTCGCGGCCGCCGCAGGCACCCTGAATTTCCAGAACAACGGTGGCTTCACCTACAACCCGGCTGCCAACTTCAGCGGCACCGCCACCTTCACCTACCGCGCCCGCGACGCGCAGAACCTCAATTCCGCCAACATCGCCACCGCCAACATCGTCGTCGCGGCACAGAACGACGCGCCCGTTGCGGTGGCCGATGACTACAGTACCGACGACGACCAGACGCTCACCGTCGTCAATGGCGCCGGCGACCTGCTCGACAACGATTCCGATCCGGACGGCCCGAGTCCGCTGACCGCGGTCGGTTTTTCCGCTCTCAACCCGGCCAACGCCGGCACGCTCAGCACCAATGCCAACGGCAGCTTCACGTTCGTGCCCAACGGCTCGGTCACCGGCGACGTCACGTTCACCTACCGCGCCCGCGACGGCGCCAACGCTCAGTCGGCGAACACGACCGTCACCATCACGGTCATCGATACCAACGATCCGCCTGTTGCGATGGCCGATGCCAACTTCTTGACCGTCGCCGAGGGCGGCATGGACTCGACCGGCAGCGCCTCGGTTCTGGACAACGACAGCGATCCCGACGGCGACAGCCTGACCGCCGTGCTCGTCTCGGGGCCGGCGCGAGACGCTGCTTTCAACCTGGCGGCCGACGGCAGCTTCACCTACACGCACGATGGCTCCGAAACGACCTCGGACAGCTTCACCTACCGCGTCTCGGCGAGCGGAGATCTGTCCAACACCGTGACCGTCGGCATCACCATCACCGGAGTGAACGATCCGCCGGAGCCCGACAACAACCTGGGCCTGACCGTGCTCGAAGGCGGCAACGGCGCGATCTCGATGGCGCGCCTGCGCTTCAGCGATCCGGATTCCCCTGCCAGCGACGTCATTTACTGCTTCAGCGGCAACGCCGAGGGCACGGTCCAGAAACCGAGCAACAACGACGCCGTTTCGTTCACCCAGGCTCAGGTCAACGCCAATCAGGTCCTTTATCAGCACGCCGGCAGCGAAGCCCCCAACGACAGCTTCAGCGGCGACGTGCGCGACGACGGGACCTGTGCGGGGGCACCGCCGCCCGGCAGCCCCAACTTCAGCTTCAACATCGACGTGACGCCGGTGAACGATCCGCCGGTAGCGAGCAACGACAACTACAGCACCCCGGAGGATCAGGACCTGATCGTCGATGCGCCCAGCGGGATACTCGTCAACGACAACGACGGCGGCGACGGCCCGGCGATGCTGAGCTCGGGCAACTACACCGCACCCCCGCCAGGCACCGGCACCCTCACGATCATGGGCGACGGCAGCTTCATGTTCGACCCCGACCCTAATTTCGCTGGGCAGACCTCGTTCACCTATCGCGCCGACGACGGCGCCCTCAGCAACAATCTCTCCGCCGTCACCACGGTCACGATCATGGTGACGCCGGTCAACGACGCCCCCAGCCTGCCCGTCAACTTCACGTTCATCGCCGTCCCGGAAAACGGTTCGAGGACGGTGACTCCCTCGGTCCTCATGGCCAGCGATGTCGAGGGCGGCCCCGGCAATCTCATCTTCGAGATCGTCGGCCGCAACGGCTTTTCGGCCCTCAACGACGATTCGCTGACCCTCAACGGGAACCCTGTCGGCGTCGGCAACAGTTTCACCCAGGCCGACATCAACAACGGCAACCTGGCCTACACGGACTTCACCGGTCTTACCGGCCAGATCGACGAGTTCGAGTTTTCGCTGGAGGACAGTCTGGGCCTGCCGGCCGTGGGATCGCCGTTCACGCTCCGGTTCCGGATGGGCGGGGCGGACATGTTGCGCGTCGGCGGCCCGCCGGACACCGGCGATCAACTGGCGCGGATGCTGCGGCTGGGCCGACTCTCCACGGTCGATGGCCTGTCCGTCCTCAGCGGCGGCGCCGACGCAGTGGCCGGTATCGGCGACTTCAACGGCGACGGGTTCGGCGATGTCGCGGTCGGCGGCGCCAACGAGGTTCGCGTCGTGTTCGGCTCCGCCACCGGTCTGCCGGGCAGCCTGCTCGCACCCTGGCCGCTCGGCGGCACGCAGCGCGCCCAAGGCTTCGTCGTACGCGGACACGCGGGCGTTGCGGAATTCGGCAGCGCCGTCAGTGCTGCGGGCGATGTCAACGCCGACGGTTATGCCGACCTCCTGATCGGCAGCCCATTCGAGGGTGCGGCCTACCTGCTGTTCGGCGGCGCACGTCCGCGTCCCGCGGTCATGACCCTGGTTGCGCCGACCCGCGGATTCGTGCGCTTCCAGGCCGATGGGCCGCATGACCGCTTCGGCAACTCGGTATCCACCGCGGGCGATCTCAACGGCGACGGATTCGCCGATGTCATCGTCGGCAGCCCGCTGGCCGATCCGCGCGGACGGACGGACGCGGGCCGGGCGCATGTCTGGCTCGGCGCCCCCGCGGCCCGCCTGTCCGGCGCAGCGGCGGCGATCCGGCTCGACGGCGCGCAGGCCGGGGACCACGCCGGCACCGCCGTCAGCGCGGGCGACCTCAACGGCGATGGACGGGCCGACGCGATCATCGGCAGCCCGCTCGCGGGCGCGGCGGGGCTTGAGCGATCCGGCGCGATCCACGTCGTCTATGGCGCCAGCGGCGGCCTCGCCGCAGTCAGCGGATCGCTGGCGAGGCTGACCGGGGAGAACGGTTACACCCTCGACGGCGACGCGGCCGGCGCCCAGTTCGGCACCAGCCTCGCGACCGGCGACGTCAACGCCGATGGCCTGGCTGACGCCATCATCGGAGCACCGTTTGCGCACAAGGGCGCGGGCGCGGTGCACGTCGCCTATGGATCGGTGCTGGCGCGGCCCGCGCACAGCACGGTCAGCGCGCGATCCGGCGCCGGGCTGTTCCTGCGTGGCGCCTCGGGCGGCGACAACGCCGGCCATGCGGTCGCATCGGGAGATGTCAATGGCGATGGCCTGGCGGATGTCCTGATCGGCGCGCCGGGCATGCGGGCCGGAGTCGGCAGCGGCGGCGCGTACGCGCTGTTCGGCGGCCGCAGCCTGCCTTCGCACCTCATGCTCGACCGGCTGAGAACGGGAGCGGGCCTGCGCATTCTGGGCGGCACTGCGGGCGACCTGGCCGGCGCTGCGCTCGGCGCCGCCCCGGACATCAATGGCGACGGCCGCGACGACCTGATCGTCGGCGCGCCAGGCGTCGCCGCGGCCTACCTGATTTATGGCCGAACGGCGCCGGTGCCGGGACGCTGAGAATGGTGTCCATCTCGTTCAGGCGGTCGCGGGGGAGGGAGCCACGACACACAGAAACCAAACGCCACATAGCGGCCAAACCGCCACACACAAAACCAAAAA
>JBQTIX010000002.1:0-143294 GCA_052387695.1 Panacagrimonas sp.
TTGAACGCCGGTGAGTGGTTCCGGCGGGTCCTTCTGCTCATGTCTGCTCCTGATACGAGGCGAATCATCGCCTCATCAAGCAGAAAATCCACCTACCGCACTGTGCAGATTCCCGGGGCCAGCTCTCTTCTCAAAAAAAAGGGGGGTCAGAAGGGAGGCACGCTCGATCCGATAAACGACTACATCCTTTGGGCAGTGAAAGACAAGGAACGAGCGACAAGCCGTATCAACAAACTTTTCGTTCAAATCCCCAAGGAAGAACTGGCGAGTTCGTTTAGATATGTAGAGCTGGTTAGTGGAGAAGAGATTTCCGTTTCTGATCTTGCAGAACGGGATAAAGAGAACTACCAAGCCAACTTGGAGTTGCTTTTTGCCCGCCATCCGAACGCTAGGCTATTTGCATCTGAGAACCTCACGAGCGGTGGTATTCGACGCACACAGAGTGTGGTTTTTAAGTTTCGAGGCAAGCCGTTCGACCCCGGTATCGCTAAGGGCAACTGCTGGAAGCACAGCGCCATGACTGACGATGGGTCTGATTCGGGCTTGGATCGCTTAGGCGCTGCCAACCGACTTTTCGTCGGCGCAAATCAGCTTCGATACAAACGATATGCCGATGACTTCGGCTATTCAGGAGTGACGAATTGGTGGGACGAGTTTGGGGGCGCAACAGACCCGTTATACGTCGTGCAAACCAATTCGCAGGTCATCAAACGGTGCCTGCTAATGACGACCAGCCCCGGTGATCTGGTGCTCGACCCCACCTGCGGCAGCGGCACCACGGCCTACGTCGCCGAGCAATGGGGCCGTCGCTGGATCACCTGCGATACCTCGCGCGTGCCGCTGGCGCTGGCCCGTCAGCGGCTACTCACCGCCACCTTCGACTTCTACCAGCTCAAAAGCCCGGAGATGGGGCCGGCGGGCGGCTTTGTGTATGCCCGCAAGCAAAACAATAGGGGCGAGCAGATGGGCGGCATCGTGCCGCATGTGACGTCAAGCACCGTTGCCAACAACGAGCCGCCGAAAGAAGAAATCCTGGTGGATCGGCCTGAGAAGAACACCAGCGTCACCCGTGTCTCCGGCCCGTTTGTGGTGGAGGCCACGTTGCCTGCCGCGATGCCTGCCGATGGTTTGTTGCCAAGCGAGACGCCCGCCGAATCCGCTGCCTTTGAAGGCCGCCTGCTGGAAGTGCTGCGCAAGGTGAAAACCCTGCGCCTGCCGGGCAACAAAACGCTGGAATGCCGCAACGTGCGCAAGCCTGCGCGTTCGCTGAGCCTGAGCGCCGAGGCGGTGGTGGATGCGGCGGCGATGCCGGATGCGAGCCTGGCCGACGTGCTCGAAACGCATCACGAACAGGCAACCGGTGGACTGGCGCTGAGCGAGCGGCGCGTGGCGTTCGTGTTCGGGCCGGAGAACGGTGCGGTGAGCGAGCACCGCATCACCGCCGCCGTGAAGGAAGCCAATCTGAAAAGCTACGACCTGCTGGTGGTGATCGGTTTTGCCATCGAGCCGCAGGCACGCTTGTTCATCGAACGCTGCCGCGACATCGCCGGACTTCCCGCGTTCTGGGTGGAAGCCACCCGCGATCTGATGATGGGGGACTTACTCAAGTCCATGCGCTCATCGCAGGTGTTTGCGGTTTGCGGGCTGCCGGAGATCGAGACTCTGCGGCAGCCGGATGGCAACTGGCGGGTGAAGCTGAAAGGGCTGGACGTGTTCGACCCGATCACGATGGAGTCCAAATCCAGCGGCGGGCTGGACGTGCCCGCGTGGTTCCTGGATACGGATTACAACGAGCGCATCTTCCATGTCACCCAAGCCTTTTTTCCGCGGACCAAGGCCTGGGAGAGCTTGAGCAAGGCCCTGCGTGCCAACTACGACGGCAGCGTGTGGGAGCACCTGGCGGGTGACACTTCTGCACCCTTCCCGGCCGGTCCGAACGCGCGGGTGGCGGTGAAGGTGATTGATGACCGCGGCAATGAGCTGATGGTGGTGGCGGCGCTGTCGGGGAAGAAGTAATGCCGCCCCGCAAGAGGGTGGCATCCGCGGCTGGCGCGCCCGCCGAGACGGCCGTGCCGACGACGGGCGGTTACGAGGTCGAGACGCCGATCCTCAACAACCCCTATGACGCACCGACCGTTCACTGGCTGCTGAAAGAAGGCGAGACACCGCGCAAGCTCGCGGGCCGCAGGCCGAGCCTCGCGCTGCCGCCACGCAACAAGCCGGATGCCTGGACGGCGGACACGGTGTTTCATTCCCACAAGGGTGACGACGGCTGGCCTTACGGCGATGCCTGGGAACTGGCGCAGGTGAACCTGATCCGTCAGCGTGTTCTGGCATGGCGCGAAGCAGGCAGCCCGGGCGCCAGCAGCGTGACCTTGGAACTGCTGGATTACTGGGTGCGTGACGGCCGTCAGCACCGGCTGTTCTTTGCGCAGATTGAAGCCGCCGAAACGGTGATCTTCCTGACCGAGGCGCGGGCGGACTTCCGCCAGGGTATCGCGGTGCCGGTGGACGAACCCACCGAGATGCAGGCGGCAGAAGGTGCCAGGGCCTTCACGCGCTATTGCAGCAAGATTGCGACCGGCAGCGGCAAGACCACGGTGATGGCGATGCTGATTGCGTGGAGCGTGCTGAACAAGCTCACGCAGCGCGACAGCACCCGCTTTGCCAGCACCGTGCTGGTGGTGTGCCCGAACGTGACCATCCGCAGCCGCCTGCGCGAACTGGACCCGGAAGCGGGCGAAGCCAGTGTGTACCGCAGTCGCGACCTGGTGCCGCCGCACTGGATGCCGCAACTACGACAGGGCCGGGTGCTAACCACGAACTGGCACAAGTTTGAGCGCCAGCAGGAAGGTAGCGGTGGCGTGACCGCCAAGGTGTTGAAGAAGGGCGTGACGGTGCAGACGCGCGAGCTGATCCACATCGGCGAGAAGAACGACACGGCGCGTGGCAAACGGTATCTGACGCTGGATACCCTGCGTCGCTTTGTCGATCTGGGCTTGATGCAGGTGGTGGAGGAGGTGCGCAACAAGTCCACCGGCGCCATCGAGAAGGTGCGGGTGCTCGAAACCCGGCAGATGGAAAGCGAGGGCAAGTGGCTGGAGCGCGTGCTGGGCGACGCTGCCAAGGCCAGCAATCTGCTGGTGCTGAATGACGAAGCGCATCACGCCTATCGCATCCGTCGCGAGGCGGACGACGAAGACACGGAAGAAGATGCCGAGGAGCTGGGCAAGGAGGCCACCATCTGGGTGGAGGGGCTGGATCGCATCAACCGCCTACGCGGGATCAACCTGTGCGTGGACTTGTCGGCGACGCCTTACTTTCTAAGTGCTGCCGGGGGCGAACCGGGCAAGCCCTTCCCCTGGGTGGTGAGCGATTTTTCGCTGACCGACGCCATCGAATCCGGCCTGACCAAGATTCCGCAACTGGTGGCGCGGGACAACACGGGCGCCGCCATTCCGAGCTACTTCAACATCTGGGAATGGATCATGCCGCGCCTGACCAGTGCGGAGCGTGGTGGCAGCAAGGGCAGCGCGAAACCGGAGGCGATCCTGCGTCACGCGCAGACGCCCATCACGCTGCTGGGCAAGGAGTGGCAGCAGACCTTTGCGCAGTGGCAGACCGAGGGCAAGCCGCGGCCGCCGGTGTTCATCATCGTGTGCCGTGATGTGGCGCTGGCGAAGCTGATGCAGGAGTGGATTGCCGACGATGTGCGGCCGACCGGCATTCCCGCGGCGGGCCTGCCGGAGTTGCGGAACACCGAGGGGCAGGAAGTCACCATCCGGGTGGACAGCAAGAAGGTGCATGAGTCCGACGACGGCACCGCCAAGACTGATGAGACGCGGTGGATGCGATTCACGCTGGATACGGTCGGTCGCCTTGCCTGGCCCGCCGATACGCAGGGACGACCGCTCTATCCCGAGGGCTTTGCCGAGCTGGCGGAAAAGCTAGAGCGCCCCCTGCACCCGCCGGGCCGCGCGGTGCGCTGCATCGTGAGCGTGGGCATGCTCACCGAAGGCTGGGACTGCAACACGGTGACGCACATCATCGGGCTGCGGCCATTCATGTCGCAGTTGCTGTGCGAGCAGGTGGTGGGCCGCGGGCTGCGGCGCGAGAGCTATCAGCCGGATGAAGTCAGCGGTCTGATGCCAGAGGAAATCGCCAAAGTGTTTGGCGTGCCGTTCGAGCTTATTCCGTTCAAGGGAAGCGGCACGCCGCCACCCTTGCCGAAGCCGCGCAAGCAGGTAAGGGCGCTGCCCGCCAAGGCGGCATACCGGATCAGCTTCCCGCGTGTGGAGGGCTACACGGCGGCTATTCGCAACCGCGTTACCGTTGGCGCCTGGGACTTGTTGCCTTCGATGAAACTCGACCCCGTGGCGATACCGCCCGAGGTGAAGATGAAAGCGGCGCTCCCGGCCAATTCGGGACGCCCGACCCTGAGCGGTCCCGGCGCGCTGGCAGACGTGACGCTGAATCCCTTCCGCCGGGAGAAACGCGAGCAGGAACTGGCGTTTGAACTCGCGGCCGACCTGACCCGCCAGTACGCCCAGCAATCGGCAGGGCGCGTGCCCGCACAGGTGCTGTTTCCGCAACTGCTGGCGATTACCCGTCGCTACCTGGAACAGAAGCTCACCGCCGAGCGGCCTGCGCAGAAGATTGATGCGTTTCTGTCGCCGTACTACGGAAGCATCATCGAGTTGCTGCTGAATGCGATACGCCCGGACCAGTCGGCGGGCGAAGCCGCGGAAGTCCCGCGGTTCGAGCCGAATCGCGGCCCTGGCAAGACCGACGACGTGGACTTCTGGACGAGTCGCGAAGTCACCGAAGTGCAGCACAGCCATCTGAACTACGTGGTGGCCGATAAGGGCTGGGAGCAGGTTGCGGCGGTCGCACTGGACGAGCATCCGGCGGTGCTGGCCTTCGTAAAGAACTCAGGCTTGGGCTTTGGCATTCCGTATTTTCACAACGGGCAGGCGCATGAATATGTCCCAGACTTCATTGTGAAGATGCGCGGACCTGGAGACACGCATTCCTGGCTGATTCTGGAACCCAAGGGACACGATGCGCTGGCGGACGTTAAGCGCGCTGCCGCGGACCGGTGGGTGAATGCCGTGAATGCCGACGGGCAGCATGGGATTTGGCGTTACGAGATGACGCGGCAGCGCGGGGCGGTGAAGGCTGTGCTTGATGCGGTGGCCGCCGCATCGGGCTGAAGCATCTGGGATGGGACGTTCAATACCGGAGGCAAAGCAGTGGCTCAGGATTACCAACCCCGGCGATTCTTCCGGCACGCGCCGAATCGCCTGCTGAAGCGATATTTTTTTGAGCGTGGCGCATTGGCCGAAGTGGATTTCGGCGAACTGTCCGAAACGCAGGTGGAACCGATTTACGCGGCCTGGCTGGCGCTGTCGGACGAAGTCCGCAAGCCGATGGAGCAGGATTTCAGGGACATCGACGAGCTTGCGTCCGAGGCCGGAACCAAAGCGATACTGGACGAGGCGGAGTGGCACGGCGAAGACCTGCAAGAGCAGTTCGCCAAGCTGGGCGGGTTTCATGAACGGGCGTTCTGGACGTTGCTGGAACGTCCGAAGTATTGGCCTGGTGCCTTGCACTACAGTCATGCCGATTCGGTGTCGCCACGGTACTGGCGCAAGCGCAAGAATCTACCGCGCAAAGCAGCTGCGGTTGATGAGGACAGCGTCCGCGAACTGGAAGTGAAGATCGGCGCCTACTTCCACACCAAAGAAGGGCGTGGGCGCAACTGCAAGGTGGAGTGCTATCGCCGCGGCGAGCAGGATTATTTCTTCGCGTACCCGGAGGACTACGCACAGGCCGATGTGGAATGGGGCCGCGATGGACTCCGACGGCTTCCGCGCCGTCCGGCGTTCGAGGTGATCTTTGTCTACACGCAGGCCGAAGGCACGCTGGACCTGTACATCAAGGGCGACCGCAAGCTGGTGCCTTCCCTGCAAGCGATTTTCGCGGAAGTGATCCTGAAAGGGGAGCTGGGGCCGGACGCGGTGGATGAGCGCGTTTACGACCTGAGTCCGATGCGGGCGCGCGACTTTCAATTTGTGTACGGGCCGGAATCGGGCATTGCCCATGTGGCGATGAACAAGCTGCGCCTGACTGTCGCCGGGCGGAAAGAGCGCATCGTGCTGGAAGCTGATCCGACCTACGAGAAGCTGGCGGTATTCGATCTGCTGGACAAGGTGGCGAAGGGCATCCCGACGACGCAGTTGCTGGTCACTCAGGTGGGCGTCAAGGTGACGTTCGCCTTCAACCCCAAGGTGCGGCGACCGCAGACGCGCAGCTTCGAGATCAACTGGCCGAATTCCTGTTCGCTGAAACATGACGGCCGCGACGACCTAATTCGCAAGATGCTGGCGGATTCCGGCATCGAACCACGGCCTACCACCCCTGATGCCGCGCAGGCGTGACGAGCGAGGCGACATTGCTCGCCGCCATTTTCGACCGGCTGGTGTTGGCTGAACCAGCCGACGCGGTGTTCTTCGGCGCGGATGAGGTGGCGACGTGGCCGCGGGGCGCCCTTGAAGCCCTGACACGAGCGGGATTTCTGCAAGCCGCGCCGCCCGCCGATGTCATCGTCTGCGATGGCTGCGAACAGAACTGTTTCATGCCGGTTTATGTCCGGCCTGCGGAGGATGATCGCGCCGCGCGCGCCTTCGTTTCCTGTGACAAGACCGAAGACCTGGGCCGGATTCGGGTGGAATTGGACCGTTTGCGGCGATGGCGGTTGACGAGCGCCAGCCTTGCCGCCCCTATGGCGCGGCTTCTTGGCACCTTGCAGCAGCCGCAGTCCGACAGTGCGGGCCGCGGCTGGAACTTGGGTCTGATGAAAGGCAGTGAGCACCTGGGCGCGGTCGCGTTGACCTTGGAGGGCGGCGCGGAGCTGTCCATCGCTGGGAAATGCGTTCCGCTGGTTCATGTATTGAGTTTTTTCCCCGATGGACTGGCTGCGGATCGGGGCGTGTTGGTTCGGCTGGCGGAAGGGGTCGCGTCTTCACCTGCGGCGGGCGTGGGTTCGGACGCATGGCGGAAGAACAATGCGAGGTCCGCCGCGAATGCCCGGCACGACAAACCCGGCGGCGCCCGCGACAAGAAGGAACAGGTGCGGGAGATATGGGCGAGCGGGAAATATTCCGACCGTGACTTGTGCGCCGAACAGGAATGCGCGGCGCTGGACATGTCGTTTTCTGCGGCAAGGAAAGCTCTGCGAAACACGCCGGAGCCGAAGCGCGGATAGCCGATAGCCGCTGCTGAGCATCGGCTAGCAGATGCTTCGCACTGTGGATTCGCGGGAATGAGGTGCGCCATAAGAATCCCATCGGCAATCCAACCGGAACCGACCGTGACTCACGCAAGCGAACCCGTTCACATCCTTCGCCGCAGCGATCTTGAAGCCCGCCTGCGGATTTCGCGCAGCACGATCTACGACAAGATCAATCCGCGGTCGCCGCGCTACGACGCGAGCTTTCCAAAACCTATCCACCTGGGCGGCGGCGCCGCGGTGGGGTGGATCGAATCGGAAGTCAGTGCGTGGCTGCAAAGCCAGATTGAAGCCTCGCGCGGGACGGCAGCGTGAGCACCCACCTGTACGCCGCTGGCCGTATTCCGTTTGACACCGTGGCGAGTCACGCGCTGGCGAGTGCCGACGCGGTGCTGAGCCGCTGGCTGCCCGATGGCAAGCGTCAGGGCCGGGAGTACGTGGCGCGGAACCCGACCCGCGCAGACCGCAAGGCCGGTTCGTTCAAGGTGAATACTCATACCGGCGAATGGGCGGACTTCGCGACGGGAGAATGCGGGGGCGATCTGGTGTCGCTGGTGGCGATGTTGAACGGCAGCAATCAGGGCGAGGCGGCGCGCGAGGTCGCGGAGTTCTTGAATCTGAGTGCGACGGTGGAAACCATGCCCGCGTCTGTTGCGAGACGGACGACGGATGATCCCGCGATGGTGTCGCCCGTTCCCGATGGCGCGCCAGCACCGAAGCGAGATCACATGCGATACGGCAAGCCTTCCACGACGTGGACCTATCGTGATGAGGAGGGTCGCGAGTTGTTCCACGTTTGCCGCTTCGATCCACCTGGCGAGCGCAAGCAGGTTCTTCCGCTGACGCTGTGGCGAACGACTGACGGTGCGCTGCAATGGCGCTGGAAGGGAGCGCCGGAGCCGCGGCCGCTGTTCGGCCTGGATCGACTGGCGACGCTGCCCGATGCCCTGGTGGTGGTCTGCGAAGGCGAGAAGGCCGCGGACGCCGCGCAGCGGCTGATGCCGGACGCGGTATGCATCACTTCGCCCAATGGCGCGTCGGCGGCGTACAAGGCGGACTGGCGAGCGGCGGCGGGTCGCAAGTTGATCGTGTGGCCGGACGCTGATGCCGAGGGCACCCGCTACGCGGTGGACGTGGTGAGACTGACGCTGGCGGCCGGTGCAGCATCGGTGGCGGTGCTGGATGTGAAAGCACTGCGGTATGGCCATGAGTCCGCTTTGCCTGCCGGGTTCGATGCGGCGGACTTTGAAAGCGAGGGGCGTTATGTGGAGTCGCTGCGGGCAGCAATTCTTCGCGCGCCTGCTACCGCCCCGGAAATGACTGAGCTTGCGACAGCGACAGTTGCGACACCCGCGACACAACGAGCCGAAGCCGAATGGCCGGAACTGCTGCCGCTGGTGGAGAAAATCGAGGCGCTGCCGTACCCGGTGGACGCACTACCGCAGACGGTGCGCGCAGCGGTGGAAGAAGTGCTGGGCTTCTCCAAGGCCCCGGTGGCGATGGTGGCGTCTTGCGCGCTGTCGGCGCTGTCACTTGGCTTGCAGGCTCACGCGGACGTGAAGCGCGCGGAGCGGCTGACGGGACCGACCGGGCTTTTCCTGCTGACGATTGCCGACAGCGGGGAGCGCAAGTCCACCTGCGATGGATTCTTCACGTCGGCGATCCGCGAGTATCAGGGGCAGCAGGCCGAAGCGGCGAAGCCGGTGATACGGCAATTCCGCAGCGAGCTGGCGGCATGGGAAGCCAAGCGTAACGGCCTGCTGGATGCCATTCGCGCCGATGCAAAAAAAGGCGCGGACACCGGCAGCAAGGAAGTGCATCTGCATCAACTGGAAGACGACAGGCCGGAGCCGCCCCGGGTACCGCGCCTGATGTATGGCGACGCCACACCGGAAGCCCTGGCGTGGTCGCTGGCAAAGCAATGGCCATCGGGTGGCGTGGTTTCCGCCGAGGCGGGCATCGTGTTTGGCGCGCACGGCATGGGCAAGGACTCGATCATGCGGAACCTGGCCCTGCTGAACACCTTGTGGGATGGCAGCGCGCTGACCATCGACCGTCGCAAGGAGGACGGCAGCTTCACCGTGAAGGGGGCGAGGCTGACGGTGGCGCTACAGGTTCAGGAGGCCACGTTGCGGAGCTTCTTCGACCGCTCTGGTGCCTTGGCCCGTGGCACCGGCTTCCTTGCCCGATTCCTGGTGGCGTGGCCGGATTCGACGCAAGGTAATCGGCTGTTCACCGAGCCGCCGGAACACTGGCCAGCGCTGGCAGCTTTTAACCGCCGCATGGCTGCGGTACTGGCGAATGCGGTGCCGGTGGATGACGGCGGGGAGCTGAATCCGCCGATGCTGCCGCTGGCACCGGACGCGAAAGCCGCGTGGGTGATGTTTCACGATGCCATCGAACGGGAACTGCGTACCGGCGGCGAGCTGTACGACGTGCGCGACGTGGCCAGCAAGTGCGCGGATAACGCGGCGCGGCTGGCGGCTCTGTTCCAAGGCTTCGAGCACGGCGGTGGCGCGGTCGGGTTGGAAGCTTTCGAGTGCGCGAGCCGCATCGCGGCGTGGCACCTGCACGAAGCGCGCAGGTTCTTCGGCGAGCTGGCGCTGCCCGAGACACTGGCGAATGCCGCGCGGCTGGACGCCTGGGTGATCGCCTGGTGCAGACGCGAGCACACCTGCGTCGTGTCGCGCCGCGACCTGCAACGCTGCGGCCCCAATGGGCTGCGCGACAAGGCGGTGCTGGACGAGTCCCTGCGCGAGCTGACCACGGCCGGACGGGTTCGCCCTTCTGCGCAGGGCCGTCGCAAGGACATCGAGCTGCGTCCTTCCCTGTTGCAGGGTGATTTGCCGTGATGCTCGCGCTACTGATCCAGAAAGGCGGCTTGCAGCGGCTGGCGACTGCGGGCGTGCCGAACGTGCAGCGGCGTGCTGTCGCAAATGTCGCGAGTGTCTCTGTCGCAACCCGGCCGACGGCCGCGACCATCCGGGACTGGTGGGAGGAACGCGCCGCGATCATGGAATTTGACGGGCGTCTGAGCCGGAGTGAAGCCGAGCGCGAAGCCTGGGTGCTGACGCTGGCGCAGTTTGGCCTGCCTGCGTCATACCGATTGCATCGAAGGAGTGAACGTCATGCCGCGGAAAAAACAGGCGGGCTATATCAAGGGCACCTTCACGCATCGACGAACGGAAGGCGATTACATGGGTGTTTTGCTGGACGCGGTGACGCTGGACGACTGGCGCGAAGTGGTCACTGCGACGGTGGCGGCCGCGAAGGTCGGCGACCCGTCCGCGCGCGTCTTGTTGGCGCAGTATCTGGTAGGCAGGCCGGAGGCCAAAGCCCCGGCGCCTCTGACGGTGGTCGTGCAGCAGTTGTCCGGGCGCGATCCGCTTGTGGAGAGATTGGCGCATCAGCACATTCATCGGATCGAGTACCCCTCCGATGGCGATACGGGCTGGAAAGGCGCGACCAAGGATCGTGTGGCAGATGAATTGCGGTGGCTGGAAGCGGAGAAGCTGAAAGCGTCCGAAAGTGGCGGAAACGTAGACGGCGCAAGGGTTGTAGGCGAAATTCCCGCGTCGCGCGTGGTCGAGTAAGCCAAATGATTACGGGAAAATCAGATGGGCGGACCGGGTAGCGGAAACCGTTGGCGTCACGGGGCGAAGGACACGGTGGAGGAATGCCGGGCCATAGACGTGCGTCGCTGGGCGCGTGAGGGCATTTTGCGGCCTGGGCACTGGGGCTGGTGGCAATGGACCCGCAACGGCGAGAACGTGGCGTCGATCCAGATGCGTGCTGAGGTCGGGCGCGTCCACCTGATCTATAGGCTCAGGCCGCATGGTGGCGAGTGGGAAGACCTGAGCTATCCCGTATCGCTGGAGCGGACAACCTGCCGCTACGGAGGATCGCGGACCTGGTTCCGCTGTCCTGCGCAGGGCTGTGGGCGTCGGGTGGCGATGTTGTATTTGGCTGGACGCATTTTCGCTTGTCGGCATTGTCACCGGCTGGCCTACGCCAGCGCGCGGGAAGGCGCGGGTGACCGGGCAGCGCGCCGGGCCGACAAGTTGCGCGTCAAGCTGGGATGGGAAGCTGGAATTCTCAACCCCCCGGGCGGCAAGCCGAAGGGGATGCGCTGGACTACATTCGCGAGGCTTGTAGGCCAAGCCCACCATCTGACCGATCAGTCGATGCGCGAAATGGTGCGCAAGTTCGGGTTGGAGCTTGAGGAGTGGGGCATCGACGACAGGGCTTGAGCGTGGCGGTATTTTTGACGGTATGTGAGATTTATGGAATTAAATAAATCAATAAATATTAAATATTTAATCGATTAATAGGCATTCCCGTGGGACGCCAATTTTCAATTCACCGAGGTCCGTAAGGGACCTTTGGATATGTATTCGCCTTGCGAGAACGGCCTCTGTCCGTGCGCCGAGGGTGGCTACGCGGTCGGCCAGCCGAATGGTCTGGAAGACATCGCAGCCGCAATGTCCCTGGCCTGCCGGTCCAGTTCCCCCCGCTGACCGTGCTTCTCTGTCGGCGGCGCGCCCATGAGCCCGACGATGTGCCGCATCATCTTGAGCACGGTGGTGAAACGATCCCCGCTGTAGCGCGGTATCACATGGATGTGAACGTGTGGCACCGACTGACTCGCGTCGCGTCCATCGTTGACCAGGAAATGCTGGGCCGCGCTGCCCAACGCCTGCTGCTGCGCCAGGGCGATGCGGTTGGCGATCTCCCAGAGGTGCGCGCGGGTCGGAGGATCGAGTTGCGCCAGCAGCGGTCGAGAGGTTCGCGGCACCACCAGCACATGTCCGCGTGCCAACGGATGGATGTCCATGAACGCAACGCAGACGGAGTCCTGGTGCACGAAGCTCGCAGGCGCTTGCCCGGCGATGATGCGATCGAAGACGCTCATGGGACCGGCGCAGGCTCCACGCCCGCCCGCGCCAGCCTGGCCGTGGAGAGCAGGAAGACGCCGCTCATCACCAGCGCCGTGCCGGCCACCTGCAGGCCGGTGATGGGTTCGGACAGCAGCCACCACGCGAGCACCAGAGTCGAGACGGGTCCGATCATGCCGGCCTGTGAGGCGTTGCCGGCGCCGACTCTCGCGACGCCGAACATCGTGAGAAACACCGGCAGCACGGTGCACAGCGTGGCATTGACCAGCGACAGGCCCCACACGGGCGCCGCTTGTTGGAACAGCTGGGGCAGCGGGTAAAATAACAGGTACTGTGCGAGGCTCGCGACGGCGGACACGGTCATCGCCAGTGATACCAGTCGCAGCGTGCCCACGCGCCGGATCAGTTCGCCGGACAGCAGCAGGTAGATCGCGTACAGCAATGCTGCGGCGAGCACGAACGACGAGCCCAGCACCACCGCGTCACCTCCCAGCGACACATCGTGCCAGAACACCAGCACGATGCCGGCATAGGCAAAGGCCATCGATAGCCACTGGCGAGCGCTGACCCGACGCCGGTAGATCAGCACGCCGAGCAACAGCACGAACGTGGGCGTCAGGAACAGGATCAGCCGTTCCAGGCCGGCAGTGATGTACTGCAAGCCCATGAAGTCGAACATGCTGGACGCGTAATAGCCCAGCAGGCCCAGGGCCATGATGCGGATCAGATCGCGCCGGTCCAGACGCGGTGCGCGATTCCAGCTCCACGCGGCGACCAGCATGAACACCGGCGCCGACAGCAGCATGCGCAGCGCGATCAGGGTGACGACATCGACGCCATGCCGGTAAAGCAGCTTGGCGACGACCGCCTTGGCCGAAAAAAACACCGCGCCGAGGGCGGCCAGCGCCAGACCGTTGAGATAGGCCGCGCGCGTGTGAAGCGCCTCGGGCGAGGCCCGGCGGAACGCGGTCGCCATCGATCAGGTCCTCTGTCCCAGCCACACGCCGATCGCGGCGAGCGCAAATCCCGCGCCGTCGTGCAGGGTGAATCGCGTACCCAGCATCACGCTCGCAAGCACCGCGGTCACCGGCGGAACCAGGTAGAACAGGCTGGCCACGCGACCCGCCGCACCGCGGCCGAGCAACCACAGATAGAGCAGAATTCCGGCGCAGGAGTTGATCAGGATCGCCCAGGCGATTCCGCCGAGCACGCGCGGCGTGGCGTGCAGGCTCAGGTGCTCGACGAACCACGCGAACGGCAGCAGCACGAGCAGCGAGATCGTCACCTGGATGACCATCGCCAAGCGTGTATCGAGCTCGCTGGCGTGGCGCTTCTGGTACAGCGTCCCGGCGCTCAGCGAGATCAGTGCGAGCACGGCGTAGACGTACGGGATTGAATCGCCTCCCGCATGCAGCTCCGGCCCGACCACCAGCAGAACGCCGCCCAGACCGAGTACCAGCCCCAACACGGCGGGAACGCGCAGCGCATCGCCGAGAAAAATCCGCGCACCAACAACGGTCACCAGCGGCATCAGCCCGGTGATGAGCCCGGCCACGGCCGGCGGCACACCGGTCTTCATCGCCAGGTAGATGAACGTGAAGAACCCTGCTTGAAGGAGGATTCCGGCGATCGCCGCATGCACCATCGCCAGCGTCGCCGGCCTCGGCGCGGCGCGCAGCTTCAGCAGCAGGCCGATCAGCAGGGCCGAGCCGAGAAAGCGAACCACCGCCAGCGTGAACGGCCCGGTACCTTCCATTGCGAATCCGGCCGAGAGATAGCCCGTGCTCCACAAGAGCACGAAACACAGCCCGCCGAGCACGTCGGGGTTGGCGGCGGTCGCGGGGCGCGCGACGCTCATCGGAATTCACTCCTGTTGGTCATGGTCGGGAGGATATCGCGCGGGCTCGCGCGAGCCAGGTGCGGGGAGGGGGTGGCCCTGTCGCAAGCCTAACCCAGGTGGGACCAACCGCCGCAGGCACTCATGCCCTGTCCTTCGTCGCGTCATCGGCGCGGTCGTGGCCGCCTGCCATCCGCGAGCTTCTTCCTTCGACTGGCGTGGACAGGAGGTCAGAAGTCAAAGGGCCACGCGGACGTGAAATCAAGTCCGACAGGCTGCTAGGATGGAGCCTTGCCGCCACCCAGCAGCGTGCGTGCCATCTCGCCGACCCGGTCGTTCAGGAGCCGGATCGTTTCGTAGACGTTGCCGACTGTCTGGTCGTGAACCTCGCGGGCCGTGTTGACGGGCGTGGCGAGGGCATCGATTTTTTCCAGGATGTCGAACGGCATGCTGGCGATCGACCGATGAACCTGTTCGACCGTGGTGGCACCGTCGTCGATCGCCTTCTGCACGATTTCCTGCAACTTGAGCAGTTTGTTGGTCATGGGGATCAACCGCTGGTTGGAACCTTGAGCTTCTGGCCGGCGCGGATGTAACTGGAGCGGCCGAGGCCATTGGCGGAGCGCAGGTCCCGGATCGAGACCTTGTAGGTTTTTGCGATGGAGGACAGCGTCTGGCCCGACCGGACCTTGTGCGTGCGAAAAGCCGCGGCGGACTTCTTCAGCAACGGACGACGCTCCGCTGCCACGGCCAGCGTCTCGGCCTGGGTCAGGCCCGGCTTGGATTCGCCGACGGCCACCGTCACCGGCCCCAGTCGACGTTCCTCGTGTGGCGGAACCTTGATGATCTGTCCTGCGCGGATCAGGCCGCGCTTGTTGAGGCCCGAGGCCGAGCGGATCGCGTCCTGGGTCACGCCATATTTCTTCGCGATGCGCGACAGGCTCTCGCCCTTCCTGACCTTGTGCAGAAGATAGTAGACGCGCTGGCGGTCGAACCGCTGGTTTGCGCCCAGCGTGGAGTACGCCACTTCAAAGGTCTTGGCCGAGCCGGCCGGAACGCGGATCAGGTGTCCCGGCGGAACGTACAGCCTTCCTTCGATCACTTCCGGGCGATAAGCCGGGTTGAGCTTGCGGAACATCTCGTCATCGGCATTCGACAGGCGGCGCAAGGTCTCATACGGAACGTAATGCTTGGTCTCGATCACCTCGAACTGGATGGATGCGTTGCGTTGAATCTCGCCGAAGTGACTCTTCCAGTTGCGCTCCACGTCGGAGGCGGCCAGGAACTCCGCGTAGAAATTGCGCGAGGCGAAGCCGAAGCGCTTGCCGTCGTAGCCCTTGATCAGGTCCGCGAGGTTGGTGCCGCCCGTTTCCGCCAGTCCCTTCGCGACGCCGCCGCGGCCGTGGTTGTACGCCGTCAGCGCCAGCGGCCAGCTACCGAGCATCGCGTAGTCGTCGCGCAGATGGCGCGCGGCGGCGTCGGTGCTGGTCCAGGGATCGCGCCGATCGTCCACCACCTCGTTGAGGCGCATGTAGATGCGCGCCGAGGATGGAATGAACTGCCACAGACCGGCTGCGCCGACCTTGGAATAGGCCTCGACGTTGAAGCTGGATTCCACCAGTGGCAGGCGCGTCAGACGCAGAGGCAACTGGTAGGAGCCGAACACGCTTTCCATCGCCGGAAGGTAATTGCCGGAGGTCTCCAGCGCCAGCTGGGTGCGCTCCTTGAGGCCACGCTGCGAGCGGACCTTGCCGATCGCCTTCTTGAAGCGCTGGTCGTCGTCGATGTCGGAATAGAGCTGGTAGACGCGCCTCGCCTCGCCGGTGAGCGCCTCCGGGTAGCCGCGCGACGCGTGTATCTGCGCCAGCAGCCGGTCAAAGCGCACCTGCGCCTGATTCTCCTCGGTGCGGCGCAGCTTGCGCAGCGAGTCCTCGTCCATCACGGTGGCCTGCGAGCGGAAATCCAGAACCTCGTAGACCTTGTCCGGATAGTCCATCGAGTGGACCACGCTCTGATTCTCCGAATATTCCGAGAACACACGGGTCCAGAACCGCACATTGGGTTCGAGGATGGGATAGCGCGGGAACAGCGGATCGTCCGATTCCAATCTGGGCGACAGCTTCAGGGCCGGAGCGACCGGCGTCGGGGTGGCTTGCGGCGCGGCAGCCGGCTCCGGCTCCGACTGGGCACAGACCCATCCGCTGGATGCGGACGCCGCCAGCAGTAATCCCAGTACCGCGAAACGTCGCACCATCACCTGCTTCTCCCACTCACCCAATGCCCACCATCGACCGTGCAACTCGCAAGGCAATTGGCATGCCGCGAGTCGAATAAGTATTTGATCCTAACGTCTAATACACGGATCATCAACGAAATGGTTGCATGGGTAGTGCATCAGTTTGGAATCCGTTCGCACCGAGTAGCGCCATTGCGCAGCAATGCCGCGTATCGAGGTGTCGGGCGTGCCCGATACGCAACGCTTCCCTCGATACGCCCGCTGCGCGGCTACTCGGGACGTACGGGCCGGCGCTACTCGGGCCAAACGGGGTGCTGGAATTCAAACTGATGCATTACCGTTGCATGCTCGATGTTCGCCCCGGGTGCGACGGGGAAGACATGAACGGAAATGGATCTCTGCATCGGTCTGTCGCGGGCATGGCTCGCTCCTACCCGTGTCGGGCTACGCAGGAGCGGGCCATGCCCGCGACCGTTTCCCGAACCTGCGCAGGGTTGCCCTAAATATCTTGCCCACCCGCAGCTGCCGAAATCGGCGGCGGCCCGGTATTGCTGTATGGTTTTCCCATCGTCCCGGACTGATTGCGCCCATGCCCTATCCCGCCCTCGATCCCTATCGCATCCAGCGTCTCAAGGTCAGCGAGCTGCACGAGCTGTACCTGGAGGAGTGCGGCAATCCCCAAGGGGTGCCGGCGATCTTCCTGCACGGTGGCCCCGGCGGCGGTGCGGAGCCCTGGCATCGCCAATTCTTCGATCCGAAAAAGTACCGCATCGTGCTGTTCGACCAGCGCGGCTGCGGCCGTTCGACGCCGCACTCGGAACTGCGCGAGAACACGACATGGGACCTGGTGGCCGACATGGAGCGCATCCGGCAGCTCCTCGGGATCGAGCGCTGGCTGGTGTTCGGCGGTTCCTGGGGTTCGACCCTGGCGCTGGCCTACGCCGAGCGGCATCCGGATCGGGTCAGCGCGCTGGTGTTGCGCGGCATCTTCCTGCTGCGGCAGCGCGAAGTGGACTGGTTTTACCAGGAAGGTGCCAGCTGGATTTATCCCGATGCCTGGGAGCATTTCCTCGCCCCGATCCCGGAGTCCGAGCGCGGCGACCTGGTCGCTGCCTACCACCGTCGACTGACCGGCGCGAACAAGGCCGAGCGGCGTGCGGCGGCGCGCGCCTGGAGCATCTGGGAAGGCTCCACCAGCAAGCTGATGCCGAGTTCCGATCTGGTGTCGCGCTTCGGCGAGGATCGTTTTGCCGAGGCGTTTGCGCGAATCGAGTGCCATTACTTCGTCAACCGCGGCTTCTTCGACTGCGACGGCTGGCTCCTGGAGAACGCGCACCGCATCCGCCACATCCCCGGCGTGATCGTGCAGGGCCGCTACGACGTGGTCTGTCCGATGCGCTCGGCCTGGGACCTTCATCGGGCCTGGCCCGAGGCGCAGTTCCACGCGATCAGCGACGCCGGCCATGCGGCAAGCGAGACCGGCACCCTCGCGCGGCTGATCGAGGCGACGGACCGGTTTGCGGTTCAGTTGGGCGGTTGAGGGGATGGCCTGTCAGGGCTCCGAGCTTGTGAAGTTTTCGTAGCGAGCGAAGGCATGTCGCGTTTCGCCGGAGCGCAGGAACCGGAGTTTATTGAAATAAATGAGGATTCCGAGCACCGCCGAAACGCGAGATGCCGAGCGCAGTAGAAAAATTCACACGCTCTCAGAAGATCTTGTTCCAGAGTCCCTTGACGCCGCCGCCGCTGGACTTGCCCTCCACCTCGATCCGGTCGATGTCCTCGTAGACGATCCGCTCGTCGTCGCCGTACAGGGCCTTGTTGGTGATCTTGGTCACCAGGAACTTGTGCTTCACGTTGCTCTTGGTGGTGAGTCGAACCGTGTCACCCTTGTTGACCGAGTTGATGATGGACTCCGGCGTAGCGGCGTCGATTTTCTGGTTGGAGGAACAGCCGGCAGCAACCAACAGGCTGAGTGCGAGCGGCGCGGCGATCAGCACGCTCTTGAGATTGTTTTGCATCGGATTCTCCATCAGGGGGACTGCGGGCAAGGCCGGCAGCAAAATACATGGGTGAAAAGATACCACGCAGTGCCGGCTTGACCCCGGTGTGGTTCGACTCGCAAGTTCCATTCACCGCCACGCCATGCGTAAGGTTGCGACCATGAAAGCCATCGAGATCACCGCCTGGGGCGGCCCGGACGTGCTCCAGCCCTGTCAGCGGCCCGCACCGGAGCCGGGTGCAGGCGAGGTTCTGATCCGGGTCACCGCGGCAGGCGTGAACCGGCCGGACGTGCTGCAACGGATCGGCGCCTATCCGGTGCCACCCGGTGCGTCCGACCTGCCGGGCCTGGAAGTGGCGGGCGAGATCGTCGGCGGCGATCCGGGTGCGTCCGGCTTCGCGCCCGGCGATAGGGTCTGCGCGCTGGTACAGGGCGGCGGCTACGCAGAGTTCTGTGTCGCACCCGCACAGCAATGCCTGCCGATTCCGGCGGGGCTCAGCGACGTGGAAGGCGCGTCCCTGCCCGAAACCTTCTTCACGGTGTGGAGCAATGTGTTCGACCGGGCGCGCCTCGTGCCGGGCGAAACCCTGCTGGTTCAGGGCGGGACCAGCGGCATCGGGGTCTGCGCGATCCAGATGGCGCGGGCGCTGGGTCATCGCGTGTTCGCCACCGCCGGCAGCGATGACAAGGCGCGGGCCTGCGAGTCGCTGGGCGCGGAGCGCGGCATCAACTACCGCACGGAAGACTTCGCAGCCGTGGTCCGGAAACTCACCGACGGCCGCGGCGCCGACGTGATCCTGGACATGGTCGCTGGCGGTTACGTGCCGCGCGAACTGGCCTGCCTGGCCGACGACGGTCGGCTCGCGATCATCGCGCTGCTGGGCGGCATGAAGGCCGAGATTCCGCTGGGCGATCTGCTGCGACGGCGCCTGACCATCACCGGCTCGACCCTGAGACCGCGGCCGGTGGCGTTCAAAGCCGCCATCGCGGCGTCGCTGCGCGAACACGTGTGGCCGCTGATCGAAGCCGGAAAAATCCGGCCGGTGATTTTCCGCACGTTCGCGCTCGAACAGGCTGCGGACGCGCATCGCCTGATGGAGACCAGCACCCACATCGGCAAGATCGTGCTCATCGCCCAGAACCGGGAATGAGGCCTGCGCCGGGCGTTCGGACCGACGTTTTACGTAGAAGGGGTTTGGCCCGATTCGCGCTCCCAAGATGAACCGCGCTCCGGTCTGCAAAGGCATGTCGGGGTAGAACCGCCCCTGCAACGGATAAGCCTGCGGGTAGTGCATCAGTTTGAATTCCAGAACCCCGTTCGTCCCGAGTAGCGCCGGCCCGTTCGTCCCGAGTAGCCGCGCAGCGGGCGTATCGAGGGAAGCGTCGCGTATCGAGGGCACGCCCGGCACCTCGATACGCGGCATTGCTGCGCAATGGCGCTACTCGGTGCGAACGGATTTCATACTGATGCACTACCAGCCTGCAGGCCGTCTTGACTCGGCTTTCGGATTGGTATTCGACCCCGCCCACAGCCGATCGATCAGCCACCACAAGCGTTCGTTTCAAGCCTCGCTGATCGCAACACGTCCGGGGGGATCGTGTGGGTTTGCAAACGCTGCGAACGCCTTGCTTTACAGGCCCGCGGCCGGCTCCGCGATCCTTTGTATTCGTCGGACGGGACGGTGTCGACGCAGTTCACCAACCCCCGCTCGGGACACAACCGCTCGACGTGAAGGTCGGACCCGGCGATCGGCTCTACGTGGGCACGCAGACCTTCGCGAACGCGGTAAGGGAATTCAGCCTGGCCGGAAGCGCGCTGAGAACCTTCGGCGCCGACACGTATGACGGCGTCGCCGTGCTCCCGGGCGATATCCTCTGGGCGGGTGGCACCGAGCAGCCGGGCAGGATCGACGTTTTCAGCCTCAGCAGCGGCCTGCAAACCGGATCGATCACCCTCGACAACGGTCAGGGAATCGCCGGGAGCATGTACTACAGCGCGGCCACTGACACCGTGCTGATGGCCGATTATTTAACGGGTCAAGTGTTCGAGCGCACCACGACCGGCGCGTTCGTGCGGGTGTTCTCGGCACCGGGCGGTCTTGGCAATACGTATGCCGTCACTCGCGGCGTCAATGGCGACGTATACGCCACGTCATTTGACTTCAACTCGGTCTACCGCTGGACCGCCGCTGGCGGGTTCGTCAGTCAAACGACCCTGGCGGAACTCGGTGGCCTGATCGGCATCATCAGCGTCCCCGTCCCCCTCGATTTCGGCGACGCCCCCGACCCGACGTACCTGACCCTGCTGGCCAGCAATGGCGCGCGCCATGCCCTGAGCAGCAGCCTGAGGCTGGGTCCGACCATCGACTCCGAAGCCGAGGGCCAGCCCAACTCGGGCGCCACCGGCGACGACCTTGCCGGCGTGGACGACGAGGATGGGGTCAGTTTCGTCGGCACCCTGATCGCGGGCGCCTTCCGCGGGTTTGTCGTGAACGTCGCGGGCGGGCCGGGCTGAGCGGGTGTACACGCTGACCATCACGGACAACGACAATCCGCCGACGGTGAGCTTCACCACCGCGGCCCAGAGCCTGGCCGAAGCCGCCGCCAGCGGCACGGTGACGATGGCTTTGTCCACGCTCAGCGGCAAGAACGTGGCCGTGGCCCTGACATTTGCAGGCACTGCGAGCTTTCCGGGCGATTACGGCCGCAGCGGGGCGAGCATCTCCATCCCGGCGGGATCGCCCACCGGCAGCATCACGCTCACGCCGGTCAACGACCTGGCGTTCGAGTCGCCCAACGAGACGGTCGTCGTCAATGCCGTGTCCGCGACCAATGCGAGCGTGGCTGGGCCGAACAGCCAGACCGTGACGATCGTCGATGACGATGCGATGGCGGTGGCCACTCTGACCCTGGTGCCGGCCACAGCGACCAAGCTGGCGCGGAGCTCGCACTGCGTCATCGCCACCGCCAAGGACGTGGTCAATACCGTGCTACCGGGCGTCACCCTGGCCTTCACGGTTACCGGCGTCAATCCGACCACCGGTACCGGCACCACCAACGCCTCCGGCACCGCGCAATTCTGTTACACCGGGGTCAACGGCGGCAGCGACAGCGTCAAGGTCAGCCTCATGTCGGTGATGGCAACCGCCACCGTGACCTGGACCAAGCGCGACACCCATCTTAAGGTGGACGCGGTGCCGTCCGTCACGGTGACCCAGGGCTTGCAGGTCTTCATCCGTATCAGTCCGCGGGCGACGCTCAAGGACACCGTCACCAACACGCCGATCGCGGGCAAGACGGTGAGCTTCTTCGCCGGCGCCACGCCGATGTGCACAGCCACCACCAATGCCAGTGGCGTAGCGACCTGCCAGTTCTCGGTCCTGCGCACCCTGGCCGGTGTCCTCAGCCTGGGCTACACCGGCAAGTTCGCGGGCGATGGCACTTACAAGCCATCGCAGGGCAATGGTGGGATTCTGGGATTGAAGTTATTCTGAGAATGGGCCGGTACCGGTAGGTCACCTGTAGGTCGGCTCAAGCCGACGGGCGCCCTTCTTCGTCGAGGGCGCGCGGTGTCGGTTCCGCCTTCGGCTTGAACCGACCTACGCTTCGCGATAACGGTGCGACACCGCGCGGTCGCGCCCGGTAAAATCTACGGCCCCGCCGCACCGCGCGATCGCGCCTCCATGACCGCCCACGTCGTCCACGTCGTACCGGGAGCCTCCCAGCTCTCGGACTTCCGCGTCGCCCGCCTGATCGAGAGTCTCAAGCCACACGTCCCGACGCTGTCCGGGCTGGTCGTGCAGGAATTCTTTCTGGTGCAGGGACAGGCTGAACCCGAGGCGCTGCGACGACTGCTTGGCGAGGGGCCGGAGCGCCTGCCGGATGCGCCCGGACGCCTGTTCGTGGTGCCGCGCCTGGGCACGGTTTCGCCCTGGAGCAGCAAGGCCAGTGACATCGCGCGGGTTTGCGGTCTGAGTGGCGTGCAGCGCATCGAGCAGGGACGGGTCGTGTTGCCGCAGAACGCGGACTTCATCCCGGACGCCGCGCTGGCTGAGCTGCACGATCCGATGATGGAGTCGGTATTGCGCGACGCCTCCGCGCTCGCGCGTGTTTTCGATGAGCAGCCCGCGCGTCCCCTGCGAATCGTGCCGGTGCTCAGCGGCGGCCGCGAGGCCCTCGTCAGGGCCAATCGCGAGTGGGGCCTGGCGCTGTCCGATGACGAGATCGGCTATCTGGTCGAGCACGCGCAATCGGCGGGAAAGGACCTGAGCGACGCCGAGCTGATGATGTTCGCGCAGGTCAACTCCGAGCATTGCCGGCACAAGATCTTCAACGCCGGGTTCACGGTCGATGGCGTCGTGCAGCCGCTCTCGCTCTTCCAGATGATCAAGGAGTCGCACCGTGCGAGCCCCGCCGGTGTGCTGTCCGCGTACACGGACAACGCGGCGGTCATCGAAGGCGTCGAGAAGGCGATGCGCTGGTTCCCGGACCCGGACCACGCCTGGCGCTCGCACGAAGAGCCGGTCGCGATCCTGATGAAGGTGGAGACGCACAACCACCCCACCGGCATTTCGCCGCATCCCGGTGCCGCGACCGGCGCGGGCGGCGAAATTCGCGACGAGGCCGCGACTGGTCGCGGGGGCAAGCCCAAGGCTGGGCTATGCGGGTTCAGCGTCTCCAACCTCAGGATTCCCGGCTTCGAGCAACCCTGGGAAGGGCCCGCGGACACGGTGTTTGCGCAGCAAGGGGTGCGGGACGCGGGCCTTGCGCCGGCTCCCGCACCGCGTTTGGACAGGCTGGGGAGTGACGCAATGTCACTCCCCAGTAGCCAAACGCCGCCGCGCTCGGGCACCGTGTCGCCGGCGCCGTTGTCGCGACCCACGCGCATGTCCAGCGCGCTGAACATCATGCTCGACGCTCCGATCGGCGCCGCCGCTTACAACAACGAATTCGGCCGACCGAACCTCGCGGGCTACTTCCGCTGCTTCGAGGCGATCACGCCGGACGGCCGCATGCGAGGCTATTGCAAGCCGATCATGATCGCGGGTGGCTACGGCAATATCCGAGTGCCGCATGTACAGAAACTCGAAGTGGTAGAAGGCGCACGCCTGATCGTGCTCGGCGGACCGGCGATGCTGATCGGCCTGGGCGGCGGCGCTGCGAGTTCCATGGCGACGGGTTCGTCCAGTGCGGACCTTGACTATGCCTCCGTGCAGCGCGCGAATCCGGAACTGGAGCGGCGCTGCCAGGAAGTGATCGACGCCTGCTGGGGCCTGGGCGATGCCAACCCCATCCTGTCGATCCACGACGTCGGCGCCGGCGGCATTTCCAACGCACTGCCGGAGCTGGTTCACGCGGATGATCGTGGCGGGCACTTCCGGCTGCGCGACGTGCTCAGCGCCGACCCGGCGTTGTCGCCGATGGAAATCTGGTGCAACGAGTCACAGGAACGCTACGTGCTCGCGGTGCCGGACGAAGGTGTCGCGGTCCTGCAAGCCTTCTGCGCGCGCGAGCGCTGCCCGATGGCGGTCGTCGGCATCGCGACCGCGCAGCGGCAACTGATCGTGGAGGACGCCGACGAAACCCGGCCGGTCGACATGCCGATGCCGGTGCTGCTCGGCAAGCCGCCGCGCATGACCCGCTTCACCAGCCGTGCGAAGGCGCAGGCAATGCCTCCTTTGGACCTGGGCGCATCGCTCGCAGAGATGGCCGAGCGTGTGCTGCGCCATCCTACGGTGGCGAGCAAGCAGTTCCTCATCACCATTGGCGATCGCACCGTCGGCGGCCTGACCGTTCGCGACCAGATGGTCGGACCCTGGCAGGTGCCGGTGGCCGATTGCGCGGTGACCGCCACCGGCTTCGAGGCAACGACCGGCGAGGCGATGAGCATGGGCGAGCGCCCGGTGCTGGCCTTGCTCGACGCGCCTGCATCGGGTCGCATGGCCGTCGGCGAGGCGCTCACCAACATTGCCGCCGCGGCCATCGGCAGGCTGTCGGACGTGCGGCTCTCGGCCAACTGGATGGCGGCCTGCGGACAGGGGGACGAGGACGCGCGCCTATTCGACACGGTCCGCGCCGTCGGCACCGAGCTGTGCCCGCAACTGGGCATCTCGATTCCGGTGGGCAAGGACTCGCTGTCGATGAAGTCGGTCTGGACAGACGGCGGGATGTCGCACACGCAGACCGCGCCGCTGTCGCTGATCGTGTCGGCATTCTCGCCGGTGGTCGATGTGAGCCGCTCGCTCACGCCGCAGTTGCGAACCGATTTCGGCGACACGTCCCTCGTGCTGATTGATCTGGGCAACAGCCGCGATCGCCTCGGCGGTTCTATCCTGGCCCAGGTGTTCGGGCAGATCGGCGACAACGCCCCGGATCTGGACGATCCACGCCAACTCAAATCGGCTTTCGACCTCGTGCAGCGCTGGAACGCGCAGGGCCGGCTGCTCGCCTATCACGATCGCAGTGATGGTGGCCTGTTCACGACGCTCTGCGAGATGGCGTTTGCAGGTCATTGCGGCGTGTCGATCACCGTCAGCGACGCGGCCCGGGCGACGGCGGAACTGTTCTCCGAAGAACTCGGCATGGTCGTGCAGGTGCGTGGCGGCGATACGGCACCGTTGATCCAGGATGCGCGGGCCCATGGTCTTCAAGCCCGGGTGGTGGGCCGTCCCACGACCGACGATGGGGTGAACGTCGTCGCTGCGGCGCGCGCGCTGTATTCGCAAACACGCGAATCCCTGTTGAAACTCTGGTCCGAGACCAGCTACCGGATGGCCCGCCTGCGCGACAATCCCGAGTGTGCGACCGAGGAGTTCGAATCCGCCGGCGCCGCGGAGGATCCCGGTCTCGGCGCAAGCCTGAGCTTCGACATCATGACCCGCCGGATGCCGCCCTCCGCGCGGCGTCCACGGGTCGCCGTGCTGCGAGAGCAAGGTGTCAACGGACAGGCCGAAATGGCCTACGCCTTTCACGCCGCCGGCTTCCAATCAGTGGACGTGCACATGAGCGATGTGCTCGAAGGCCGCGCCCGACTCAAGGACTTTGCCGGTCTCGTCGCCTGCGGCGGCTTTTCATACGGCGACGTGCTGGGTGCCGGGCAGGGCTGGGCCAAATCCATCCTGTTCAATGCGCGAGCCCGCGACCAGTTTCAGAGCTTCTTTGCCGATACGTCCAAATTCGCGCTCGGCGTCTGCAACGGCTGCCAGGCGTTCGCCGCGCTGCGCGAGATCGTTCCTGGCGCAGAGCGCTGGCCGATGTTCCGGCGCAATCGCTCAGAGCAATTCGAAGCGCGCTGGACCCTGGTCGAGGTTCTGGAATCGAAGTCGATCCTCTTCGCCGGCATGGCCGGATCGCGTCTGCCGATTGCGGTGGCGCACGGCGAGGGACGCACCGAGTTCCGCAACGCGGCGGATCTGGCTGCGATTCAATCCAAGGGCCAGGTTGCGATGCGCTTCGTGACCAACGGCGGCGAGGTCGCAACACGCTACCCGGCCAATCCCAATGGCTCGCCGGAAGGGGTCACCGCGATCTGCAACGAGGACGGCCGCATCAACCTGCTGATGCCGCACCCGGAACGAACGATCAGCGGCGTGACCGGTTCCTGGTGGCCTTCTTCGCCCGGTGCCGCCACCGAGCGCCGGCCCTGGTTCCGCCTGTTCGAGAACCTGCGGCACTGGGTGCGGTAGACGCGTGGCCCCCATGAAGCTTCTCCAGCGTCTCCGCAGCGCGCTTTTCTACGACTACGGCGACATCCGTGGGTCGGTCTTCCTTGCCGGGTCCGGGCGTAGCGGAACGACCTGGGTGGAGGAAGTGCTCAATCACGATAACGAGTACCGCGTCCTGTTCGAGCCGTTCCATTCGAGGAAGATCGGACGGTTGCGCGAATGGAAGTACCGGCAGTACTTGCGCGGCGGCGAGAGCGACGAGAAATTCGTGGCTCCGGCGAAGGCGATCCTGAGCGGACGGATCAGGCACCGGTGGATCGACCGCTTCAACCGCAAGCTCCTGGTGCGTAAGCGCCTGATCAAGGACATCCGGGCGCACCTGATCCTGAACTGGATCAAGCAGCAATTCCCCGCCATCCCGCTGATCCTGTTGCTGCGCCATCCCTGCGCGGTGGCCAGCTCCAAGATGAAGCTCGGGTGGGAGACCCATCTCGATGATTTTCTCGGACAGGCCGATCTGGTCCTTGACCATCTCGAACCGTTCAGGCGGGAGATCGCAGGAGCGAAAGACGTTTTCGACCAGCACATCTTCATGTGGTGCATCGAAAACTACGTCCCCCTGAAGCAGTTTTCGGCAGGCGAAGTGCTGGTGGTGTTCTACGAAGACATCTGCACCCGTCCGGCCGAGCAGATTGCGCGGATCTTCTCGTTCATTGGAAAAGGGACCGGCGGCGACCTCGCTCGGATTGCCGGAAAGCCGAGCGCCCTGAGCCGAAAGGACAGCGCCATCCAGTCCGGGGCGGACCTGATCGGGTCGTGGAAGAAATCCGTCAGTCCGGAACAGGCCCGACGCGCGGTGGAAATACTCAAACTGTTCGGGCTCGATGCGGTCTACGGGACCAATCCCGCTCCCCTGCTGGACGGCGAAGCGGCGCTGCGCCTGTTCCAGGAGTCTGGGCCGGAGCGTCAGACCTGACGCTCGCTCCTGCGGGCCCGGCAGCTCATTCTTCGTCGAAGCTGAATTTCTCTTTCGGCGGATTGCCGTCGTGTACCTTGAACAGGCGGTTCTGCAGGTAAGCCGTGCGGATGAAGATGTAGGAGTCGAGTTGATCGTCGAGGTATTTGTCGGCATCGAGAAGGCCGGCTCGCGCGTCGATCGCTTTGCCTCCGTTGATCGCGAGCGCCGGATACGTATCGACATAGCCGGTCGGGCTGGTGAAGGTGTCGCCGATGGCGCCCAGCGCATCTCGGTTCGTGCTCGGCCCCAGCAGCGGCAGCATCAGGTACCAGCCCTCGCCGACGCCCCAGTGTCCAAAGGTCTGGCCGAGATCCTCGTCATTGCGCGGCAGACCGACCTGAGTGGCGACATCGAGAAATCCGACCAGACCCACGGTGGTGTTGAGCACGAAGCGGCCCAGGTCCTTGCCAGTCTGCACGGGCTTGAACTGGAGGATGTCGTTGACGATGGTGGTGGGGTAAAACAGATTGTCGAAGAAGTTCGAGAAGCCTTCGCGGATCGGGTCGGGCACGTAGGTCTTGTAGCTCTTCGCGACCGGGCGCAGTACGTAGGTGTCGGCGACGCGGTTGAACTTGTAGACGCCGCGGTTGACGCGTTCGAGCGGGTCCGCCGGATCGTCCGCGGGCATGTGGGCACAGCCCGACATGAAAAGGGACAGGGACAGCACCAGGCCAGCAGATACGGCAACGCGCACGGACTCTCTCCACCAGTTGAAGCGGCGCGCCGGTTGTTTGTGTCAGGCCAGCTTCAGCACGCCGTCGATTTCGAAGAACTCTAGCAGGCTCTTCAGGCTGTTACCGGCATTGACGAAGTTCAACTCACTCCCCGTGCGGCCAGCGCGGCGGGTCAGTTCCAGCAGAAAGGCCACGCCCGCACTGTCCACGCGGGTGACGCCGCCCAGGTCCACCGTGCCGCTGGCCACGATCTCGTCGGCCTTGCGCAGCCAGTCGGGCATGGACTCGAAGCTCAGCTCGCCTTCCATCAGCCGGTGCCTTCCTTCTTGCTGAAGTAGGTGTTGTCCTCGAACTTCTTGATCACCGCGTCGAGGCCGTTGGCCTTGACCTCGACGTTGATCTGGCTGCGGAAGTTGGTGACCAGGGAAATGTTCTCGACGCTGATGTCGTAGACCTTCCACTCACCGGCGACCTGGTGAACGGAAAATGCGAGGGGGATCGGCGGAGCGTTCTTGCGCAGAATCTTCACGTTTACGTTCACGTCGGTGGCGCCGGCTTCGGCGCGCAGCGGTGCCCATTCGGTATCGATGCTGTCGTGGTAGTCCAGCATGGCGCGCGCATAAGTGCGGATGAGCGAGTCCTTGAACGCGGCCTCGAAACGCGTGCGCTGTTCCGGCGTCGCAGTCTTCCAGTTCTTGCCGAGCACCAGTTGTGCAATGCCCTTGGTGTCGAAGTAGGGCACCACTTCCTTGTCGACGACGGCAAAGAAGCCCTGCAGATCGGCTGCGTATTTCTGGTGGTTCTCGCGGATCAGCGTCTGGAAATTGGTCGTCGCGGTCTTGACGACCTCGTCCGCGGGCTTCGCAACATCCGCCGCGTACGTGCTCGTGGCAAACCCGAGTGAAGCGAGTGCGACGACGAATAATCTTCTTGTGATCATGGTGAGTCTCAGTTGACGGGTGCCGCAGATTTGGGCGCGAGTGAATCGGACAGCTTGGTCAGTGCCTCGGCGAGCTTGTCGTCCTTGCCCTCGCTGGACTGCGACGAGAGAAACTGGCCGATGAGGTTTTCGAGGACCAGGGCACTTTGTGTGAGCTTGAGCTTGCTGCCTTCCTTGAGCGCCTCGTCGGCGCCGCCGGCTTCCAGGCCGACGTACTGCTCGCCGAGCAGGCCGGCAGTCAGGATCTTGGCGTTGGAATCCTCGGGAATGGTGTTGTAGGCCTTGGACATCTCGAGCGTGACGTCGGCCTCGAACGTGGTCGGGTCGATCACGATGTCCTTGACACGGCCGATCCTGACGCCGGCGATGGTGACCGCCGAACCGACCTTGAGGCCGCCGATGTTTTCGAACGTCGCGACAACGCGATAGGTCTCGTCCGCACCGCCCACCGTGTCCAGGCTGGCTACGCGGAAGGTGAGCACGAACACGGCGGCGACGCCGAGGCTGACGAAGAGACCAACGAGCATTTCGAGGGCGCGGGATTGCATGGCGATGACCCTAGGTGGGAGTGCTGAACTTCACTTGAACATGAAGGCCGTGAGGATGAAGTCCAGGGCCAGGATCGACAACGACGACAGGACGACGGTGGAGGTGGTGGCGCGCGAAACGCCTTCCGAAGTCGGCTCCGCGTGGTAGCCCTGATACACCGCGATCCAGCTCACGACGGTGCCGAAGACCAGGGACTTGACGACGCCGTCCCAGATGTCGCCGATCTCGACGCTGCTGCGGATCTGCGACCAGTAACTGCCCGCATCCACGCCGAGCAGCTCCACGCCGATGGCATGGCCGCCGGCGATGCCGATGGACATGACGGCGAAGATCGAGGCGAGCAGGGGCATGGCGATGAAGCCGGCGAGGAAGCGCGGCGTGACCACCCGCTTGATCGGGTCCACTGCCATCATCTCCATCGCGGAGAGCTGGTCGGTGGCGCGCATCAGGCCGAGTTCCGCCGCCAGCGCAGAGCCGGCGCGACCGGCAAACAGCAGCGCCGTCACCACCGGCCCGAGTTCGCGCACGATCACCAGCGCGACGAACACGCCAAGAGACTCTTCCGCGCCAAACCGGATCAGCGTCCGATAACCCTGCAAGGCCAGCACCATGCCGACGAAGGAGCCGGACAGGACGATGATGACGAGCGACAGCGCACCGACGTGATAGAGCTGCTGCACGATCAGGCGCGGCCGCATCAAGGTGGCGGGAATGCTCGCCAGGACTGTCAACAGAAAGAACTGCGCGCGGCCGAGGCCCGCGAGAAAATTCTGGATCACGCTCAGCGCGCCGCTCATCGACGCGACTCCAGAAAGTCCTGCGCCATGGGTTTGGCCGCGTAATGGAATGCGACCGGTCCATCCGGCTCGCCCTTGAGAAACTGCTGCACCCAGGGATGCTGCGACTGGCGGATCATGTCTGCGGTGCCATGCGCCTGCACTTTGCCATCGGCCACCAGGTAACCGTAGTCGGCGATCGACAGCACCTCGGCCAGGTCATGCGAGACCACGATCGAGGTCAGCCCCAGCGCGTCGTTGAGTCGCCGGATCAGGCGCATCAGAACGCCCATCGAGATCGGGTCCTGACCGGAGAAGGGCTCGTCGTACATCACCAGATCGGGGTCGAGCGCAATCGCCCGTGCGAGCGCCACGCGACGGTTCATGCCGCCCGAGAGCTGCTGCGGATAGAGGTCGCGCGCACCGCGCAGGCCGACGGCCTGCAATTTCATCAGCACCAGATCGCGGATCATCGAGTCCGGCAGCCTGGTCTGTTCGCGCATCGGAAAGGCCACGTTCTCGAACACGGTCAGATCGGTCAGCAGCGCGCCGTTCTGAAACAGCATGCCCATGCGCTTGCGCAACTCGTACAAGGCACCGCGACCCAGCGTGTGGACGTTGACACCGTCGAACTCGACCGTGCCAGCCTTGGGCCGCCACTGCCCGCCGATGAGGCGCAGCAAGGTGGTCTTGCCGGTGCCGGAGGGGCCCATGACGGCCGTCACCTTGCCCTTGGGAATGTCGATGTCCACGCCGTCGTAGATCACGCGCGAGCCGTGGCCGAAGTGCACGCCGCGCGCCCGCACCAGCATCGGGCCGGGGGCCGTGGCAGTCATCGTCGTGGACTCCGGACGGGCCGCGCGATGCGGCGTGGCGATATCGGTGGCAGTTGGCATCGGCGTATTCTACGAACATTGAACCGCTTGGACGCGGACTGACCCGCCGGAGTCGGACATGGGCATGCGAAATTCGTTCTGGGTGATGAGCTTCACGCTGCTGGCCACTGCCTGCGCCGGTCCCGGACCGAAATCGGCCCGCGAAGCTATGGCGGAGCAGAGACAGGCCGAGCAGCCCTCGGGTTTCGAGATGCATGTCCTGGGTTGTCAGGACGCGCTGGGTCGTGCGGTACGTCCTTATCCAGAGGACCCCCGACTGGGCTATGACCCGGGATGCGTCGAGAGCCCGATGTTCTTCCAGGAACGTCGGTCGCGGCACCCGGCGCCAACGCGCACCGCACCCTCGCTCCCTCCGCCCCGCGACATCGGCCTGTTTCCGCGCTGATCGCCGAGCTCCTGCTTCAGGCCTGCTGACCTGCTCTGCCCCATCGCGCGCGCAGCGAACGATCCAGGTCGTTCCCTACGACCGAAACGTCGGACGGCCCGCCAAGCTCGCTCACCTGCGTCATGCGCAATCCCGCGTAGCCACAGGGATTGATCCGCGAGAACGGCTCCAGGTCCATCGCCACGTTGAGCGCCAGCCCGTGGTAGCTGCATCCGCGACTGACTCGCAGGCCGATCGAGCCGAGCTTGCGCACCTCCCCGTCATGGCCGCAGCGCACGTACACACCCGGAGCATCGGCCCGCGCGAACGCCGCGATGCCGTAGCCTGCCACGGTGTCGATCATCACGCCTTCGAGCAGGCTGACCAGATCGCGAATCCCCAACCCGCACCGATGCAGATCGAGCAGCGGATACACCACCAACTGGCCCGGCCCGTGATAGGTGACCTGCCCGCCGCGATTGCTCGCGACCACCGGGATATCGCCCGGCGCAAGCACGTGCTCCGGCTTGCCGGCCTGGCCCTGGGTGAAGACCGACGGATGTTCCAGGAACCAGATTTCGTCACTCGTGTCCGGCGTACGCGCCTCGGTGAAGGCGCGCATGTCCGCATAAGTCTGCGCGTACTCGCGCAGGCCGAGGTGGCGGGTGATCAACCCCCGATCCACATCCTCACCTGATCCGAAAGCCGCTGGAAAAAGCTGCCCTCGGGAATCGCCCTGGATGCCAGCAGCGGGAGCTTGCGCAGCACCTGGCCTTCGCTGGACAGGACGGTCACGCTGCCCAGCGACTGGTTGGCCGCCACCGGCGCCATCACGCGCTCGACGATCTCGGTCTTGAACTGCAAGCTGTCCCTGGTCCCGCGCGGCACGAGCAGGGGCGTG
Source organism: Panacagrimonas sp. (assembly GCA_052387695.1). Taxonomy (GTDB): domain Bacteria; phylum Pseudomonadota; class Gammaproteobacteria; order Nevskiales; family Nevskiaceae; genus Panacagrimonas. The sequence continues at coordinate 32,041 of JBQTIX010000002.1, forward strand.
CCCTGCGCCACCAGATCGAGCTGCGACTCGATGCCCTTCCATACGCGCACGGTCGCGAGCGGCTTGGACGGTCCGAACAGGTTCGCGGTCTCGAAGAAGCGGAAGCCCCAGTTCATCAACTCCAGGCTGGCCTGCGCGCGGTACTTCATGCTCGGAGTGCCCATGACGGCGGCGATCAGCCGGCGGTCCTCGCGCCGGATCGAGGACAGCAGGCAGTAGCCGGCGGTGCTGGTGTGGCCGGTCTTGATGCCGTCCGCACCGGGGTCCATGTTCAGAAGAATGTTGCGATTGCCCTGCTTGATGCCGTTGTAGACGAAGTCGCGCTGCGCATAAACCTTGTAGTCCTCAGGGAAGTCGCGGATCAGCGCGCGGCCGAGAAGCGCGATGTCGCGCGCGGTGGTGTAATGATCCGGATCGGGCAGACCCGCGGCGTTGGTGAAGTGCGAGTTCTTCATGCCCAGCCTGGCCGCGTACTGGTTCATCAATTCCACGAACGCGGATTCGCTGCCGCCCAGGTGCTCGGCGACCGCCACGCTCGCATCGTTGCCCGACTGGATCACGATGCCGTGCACCAGGTCTTCGAGCCGGACGCGCGAACCGATATTGAGGAACATGCGCGACTCACTGGAGTCGATGCCCTGCTTCCAGGCCTTCTCGCTGATCAGGACCTCGTCGTCGTACTTGATCCTGCCCTTCCTGACCTCGTCGTAGACGATATAAGTCAGCAGCACCTTGGTGATGCTGGCCGGCTCCACGCGCAGATCGGCCTCCTTTTCCGCCAGCACGGTGCCGCCGGCGTAATCCATCAGCACCCAGGAGCGGGCATCGATTTTCGGCGGGTCGGGAACCTTCTCCGCCAGCACGGTGAACGAAAAAAGAGTGCAGAGCAGCAGGCTGGCGAGACGTTTCATCGAGGAGGCTTTTCTGGGAGACGACGGATCGATCGCAATTATCGCAGTGCAACAAGCGACGACGAAACCCTCCCTACTCCAGGATCGGGAACGCTTCGAACCCGGCGCCGCGGATGCGTACGCGAGTCTCGTCCATGCGCTGACGCTGATCGAAGGGACCGACGACCACGCGGTGAACCGGGTCGCCATTGTCGAGTGTTCCCAGGCGGACCTTGATTCCGGTGATGCCCAGTTCGGCCAGTTCCTCGCGAATCGCGATGGCATTGATCGGGTCCGAATAGGCTGCCACCTGCAGCAGCCAGGCCACCGGATCGCCTTTGTGCGCAACCTCGATTTCGGTCTCCAGTCGAGGCGGTGGCGGCAGTTCCTCGCCCGGTGTGATCACTTCGATCTCGACCGTGGCGATCTTGCCGAGAGTTTCGAGCTTGGCCGCGGCGGCGTACGACAGGTCGAGAATCCGGCCCTTGTGAAACGGTCCGCGATCGTTGATCCGCACGATCACGCTCTTGCCGTTGGCCAGGTTGGTGACGCGGGCCCAGCTTGGCAGTGGCAGGCTCTTGTGCGCGGCGGTGAGCTTGAACATGTCGTAGCGCTCACCGTTGGAAGTCTTGCGGCCGTGAAACTTCTTGCCGTACCAGGACGCCAGCCCGGTCTCGCGATAGCCGGTGGCGGTCGGCATCACCCGGTACTCCTTGCCGAAGACCTCGTAGCTCGTCGGATTGCCGCCCGCGCTCTTCGGCTCAGGGACCGGCACCGGGTCCGGCAGATTGACCAGGTTCTCGGGAATTTCCTCGGGGTCCGGCGGACCATCGCGGTCCAGGTCGGACAGTTCGGCGTCGTGCTGCGCCTGAGGGCTGCGTCGCGGCGTGTCCGCGGGTGTGACCACGGCGACGCGCGGCGGCGGAATCTGGATGCGACGGGTCTCCTGCGGCTTGGCCTTTTGCGGCGGTGCCGTCGCGCATCCCGCAAGCCAGGCCAGCACGATAAGTCCGAGAACCGGCTCGCGCAGCCTCATTCGGCGACAGTGCCGATTTCAGCGGCGCGCTGTGCATCCAGGCGCGCCATCGCCTGCGCCAGTTGCGTGACCGTCATCGCGTAGTAAGTGCGGGGGTTGTAGCTCATCACGGAATAGAAATTGTGCAGGCCGATCCAGTACTCGACGCCCGCGTCGAGAGTCAGTTCGAGCACTCCGACCGGCGTCGCGGGAGGGAGTTCGAATCCCGCTTCCACCCCCAGTTCTTTCAACGCACCGGCCGTGTGGCTGGTCTGCTTGAGATTGGTCAGGAAGCCCGCAGGCAGCGGCCGCGTGAGGCGGGCGGGAACCGCCAGCGGCTCGCCGCGACGAAAAGCGCGCTGTGGATCGTAGTCCACCAGGTAGCGCGCGATGCTGCCGATGGCATCGCCCGCCGTCCACAGGTCGCGGCGGCCGTCGCCGTCGAAGTCCACGGCCAATCGGCGGTAGTTGCTCGGCATGAACTGCGCCCAGCCCATCGCCCCGGCGTAGGAGCCCTTGAGTTCGGTGGGGTCCCAGCCGCTGTCGCGGCAGAAAACGAAGAACTGCGCCAGTTCGTCGAAAAAGAATCGCGCGCGCGTCGGATGTTCGAAGCCCTGCGTGGTCAGCGCATCGAGCACGCGCGCGCCGCCGGTGATGCGGCCGAAGTTGGTCTCCAGTCCGAGCACGCCGGCGATCACCTCGGCCGGCACGCCGAACTGCGCCTCCGCCTCCGCCAGGGTCTGCCGATGTTCTTCGATGAAATCCGCGCCCCGTTCGATGCGCGCCTCGTCCACACGCTTGGTCGAATAGACGGTCCAGGTCTCCGTACGTTCGGCAGCTTTCTGTTCGGCTTCGACCAGCTGCGGGAGGCGCTCGGCCTGCGCCAATGCGGTGCGAACGGCATCCAGTTCACCGGGACTGAAGTGCTCTTCCGTGGCCAGGCGTTGCAGCAGCTCGCCCGCGCGCGGATGGCCGCTGTAGTCGGCGAGCGCAGGTGTGACCAGCAGAAGGGTGAGCCAGGGCCAGGCGGATCGCATGGTCGGCAGATCGGGATCGGCGCGGGAAGGTCGCGGAACCTTAAACCGTCACGGCCACCGCGCCAACCCGCCGGCTCGGAGATTGCCTCCGGATCAGGCTCGTACTGCTCAAGATGAGCCGACGGCAAAGTGACAGGCCGCGGCATGCGCTGCACCGGGCGCCAGCTCCGGCATCTGCTGCCGACACAGGTCCTGGCGCCGCGTGCAGCGGCTGTAGAAGCGGCACACCGTCGGCGGCGGATTGATCGGGCTTTGCGGCTCGTCGGTCAGGCGCACACGCGAGCCGGCGCGGTCCGGGTCGAAGCTGGACACCGCCGCCGCCAGCGCCTGCGTGTAGGGATGCCGCGGGTTGGCGAAGACCTCCTCGGCTGGGCCGTACTCCACGATCCTGCCGAGGTACATCACCATCACCTTGTCGCAGAGCATGCGCACCACGTTGAGGTCGTGCGACACGAACAGATAACTCAGGCCCAGTTCGGCGCGCAGGCGCGCCAGCTCGCGCAGGATCACCGCCTGCACCGACACGTCGAGCGCGGACGTGGGCTCGTCGAGGATCAGCAGCGCGGGCTTGAGCGCGATGCCGCGGGCGATGCCCACGCGCAGCTTCTGCCCGCCGGAAAGCTGGTGCGGATAGCGCGTGAGCAGTGCGCGCGGCAGCGACACCTGGTCGGCCGTGGTCTCGACCCTGACGCGCAGCGCATCGCCATGCAGACCGGCGAGGCGCTTGAGCGGATCGGCGATGCAGTCGAAGGCGGTGAAGCGCGGGTTGAGACTGTCGGTGGGGTCCTGGAACACCTGCTGGATCTGCGCGCGATCCGGGTCGCGCGCAAACGCGCTCGCGGGCACCGCGCCGATGTGCTTGTCGCGAAAAATGATGGTGCCCTCGCTGGGATCCACCAGCCGCGTCAGCAGGCGCACCAGCGAGCTCTTGCCGCAGCCGGACTCGCCAACCAGGCCCAGGCTCTCGCCTTGTGCCAGCTCGAACGACACCTGGTCCACGGCATGTACCGCCGAGGCCTTGGGTGCCTGGCCGCGCAGGCGCGCGAGCGGCGCCATCGGCGCGGGCAGGCTGAAGCGGCGGCTCAGGTTTTCGACTTTCAGCAGCGGTTTCATGCGGTGACCCCATGTGGGTTGTGGCAGGCGATGTACTGAGCAGCCTGCGGCGGCAGGGCCTGCAGGCGCAGCGGCGAGGCATCGCAGATGTCCAGGCGGCGTTCGCAGCGCGCGGAGAAACGGCAAGGCGCCTGCGGCTTGCGCAGGTCGGGCAACTGGCCGGGGATGGACCCCAGGTCATCCAGACGCAGGCCCGGACGCGGCGTGGCCGCCAGCAGGCGCCGCGTGTAGGGATGGCGCGGCGCGTGGTAGAGCGTGCGCGCGGGCGCCACTTCCAGCACCTGGCCGGCGTGCATCACCGCCAAGCGCGCGCTGTAGTCCGCGGCCAGGCCCAGGTCATGCGTGATCAGCAGGGTGGCCATGCCGTGGGCCTGCGCCAGCTCGTGGATCAGATCCATGATGACGACTTGTGTCGTCACGTCCAGGCCGGTGGTGGGCTCGTCGGCGATCAGCAGGCGCGGCTTGCAGGCCAGCGCGATGGCGATCATCACGCGCTGGCACATGCCGCCGGACAGCTCGAAAGGATAGGCCTCGTAGCGCCGCGCGGGATCGGTGATCTTCACCGCCGCGAGCTGCGCGATGGCGGCGTCCTTCAGCTCCTTGCGCGGCAGCGTGGTGTGGCGCGCGAGCACGTCCTCGATCTGCTGGCCGACCTTGCGGATCGGGTTGAGCGCGCTGCGCGGGTTCTGGAAGATCATGGCCAGCTCGCGGCCGCGCAGGTGCATCAGCTCGCGCCGGCCCAGGCTCAGCAGGTCGCGGCCGTCGAACATCACGCGGCCGCCGGTGACCTGGCCGGCCGCGTCCAGCAGGCCCAGCGAGGCGAACGCGGTGACGGATTTTCCCGAGCCGGATTCGCCGACCACGGCCAGGGTCTCGCCGCGGGCGATGGACAGGTTCACGCGATCCAGCACGGCGACCTCGCCGGTGCGGGTCCTGAATTTCACGCTCAGGTCTTCGACCTGGAACAGCGGGGCCGTAGTGTCGTTCATGGTGTTTGCTCGCAGGTTCAGGTGCGCCTGCGCGGATCGACCAGATCGCGCAGGCCGTCGCCCATCAGGTTGAAGCAGAGCACCGCCAGGGTCAGGGCGATGCCGGGGAAGACCGCGATCCACCACTGGCCGGAGATGATGTACTGCGCCCCGTCCGCGACCATGATTCCCCACTCCGGTGAGGGCGGCCGGATGCCGAGGCCGATGAAGGACAGGCTGGCGGCGTTGAGCATGGCAAAGCCCATGGACAGCGAGAGCTGCACCACCAGCACCGGCACGATGTTGGGCAGCAGTTGCGTCCACAGGATGCGCGGGTTGGTGTTGCCGCAGAGGCGCGCGGCCTCCACGAATCCCGCGCTGCGCAGGCTGCCCACTTCGCTGCGCGCCAGGCGCACGTAGAACGGCATGTTGATGATGGCGCTGGCGTAGACCACGTTGATCAGGTTGTTGCCCAGCGCCGCGACGATGGCCATGGCCAGCACGAACAGCGGGAAGGCCATGATCACGTCGGTGAAGCGGCCGATGACCTGGTCCACGCGGCCGCCGAAGAAGCCCGCGTACAGGCCCAGCGAGGTGCCGATCATCGCCGCCAGGCTCACCGCGGCAATCGCGATGCCCAGGTCCAGGCGCGCGCCCAGGATCACGCGGCTGAAGATGTCGCGGCCGAGCTGGTCGGTGCCGAACCAGTGATCGCCGCTGGGCGATTCCAGCGCGCGCCCGGTGTTGCTGGCAAAGGCATCGTGCGGCGTGATCAGCGGGCCGCCGATCGCCGCCAGCAGCAGCAGGGCGAACAGCGCGAAGGCAACCAGGGTGAGCGGGTTCTCGCGCAAGAGGTGTTGCAGTTCTTCGAGGCGTTTCATGAGGGGCGCTCCATGCGCGGATCGATCAGGGCGCAGACGATGTCCACGGAAAGGTTGAGCAGCACGTAGAGGATCGCGGTGGCCAGCACGAAGCCCTGCACCGGTGCGTAGTCCGAGGCGATCAGGGCTTCCAGCGCGTAGGAACCCACGCCGGGCCAGGCGAAGACTTTCTCCACCAGCACGCTGATGCCGAGCAGGTAGGAGAAGACCATGCCCATGGTGTTGACCACCGGCACCAGGGCATTGCGCAGCGCGTAGCGGATCAGCACCGTGGTCTTCGACAGGCCGCTGGCGCGCGCAGTGCGCACGAAGTCCGAGCCCAGCACGCCGAGCAGCCCGGCGCGCGTCATGCGCGCCAGCGGTGCCAGCGCGAACAGGCCCAGGGTGATGGCCGGCAGCGCGAGCTGCGCCGCGGCCGAGGTGAACACCTCCCAATGGCCGGCGAGCAGGCTGTCGATCAGGTAGAAGCCGGTGACCTCCGGTGGCGGCGACAGGAACAGATCGAGGCGTCCCAGCGGCGGCGGCGCCCAGCCCAGCAGAAAATAGAACACCGCGATCAGCAGCAGGCCGGTGAAGAAAGTGGGCAGGCAGACGCCTGCGGTGGTCAGCAGCCGGCACAGGTGATCGACCCAGGAGTTGGGTCGCGTCGCAGCCAGAATTCCCAGCGGCAGGCCCAGGCCGATGGCGAAGACCAGCGCGCACAGCGCCAGCTCCAGCGAGGCCGGGAAGCGCGCCAGCAGCTCTTCGCTCACTTCCTGTCCGGTGCTCAGAGAGGTGCCGAGATCGCCACGGCCCAGTTCGCCCAGGTAGCTGCCGAACTGCACCGGCAGGCTGCGATTCAGACCGAGCTGTTCGCGCACCTGCTCCACCGCTTCGGGCGTGGCCGCGGCACCGGCGAAGAACGCGGCCGGATCGCCGGGCAGCAGGCGCATGATCAGAAACGTGACGACGATCACCGCGAACAGGCTGGGCAGGGCGCTGAGCAGGCGCTTGGCGATGAGGAGGAACATTGCGGCGTTCATGGCTGCGCTCCGGGGGATCGACGAACAGCGCAAATTCTCAATATGGATTCGTCATTCCCGCGAAAGCGGGAATCCAGCTGTCGCTCGCAGAACAAAGCGAGGCTCGGGCTGAGGGACTGGATTCCCGCTTTCGCGGGAATGACGTGGTGGTGGGGAAGCTTGGTCATGGCATCGCGCTCCGTTGTTGCTTGCGTCAAAACCGAAGCGTCGCGTTGACCGACGTGCGCAGCGCATCGCTGAACAAGTCCTCGGCGAAGTACTGCCCGGTGCGCCAGCTCAGCAGCAGATTCGGATGCAGGGCCTTGGCCGCGTAGTCGACTTGCAGATCCAGTTCGCGGCCGTAGTCGGCCGGGCCGGTGTCGGGCGAGTAGTCGTAGCCGATGATCTGGAATTTGAGCCCCGGCAGCGCCGCCACCGGGCCGCCGACCGCCAGCGAGATCGCTTGCAGGCCGTGGTTGTCCGCGCCCAGGCTGGGCGTGGTCAGGAACAGTTCGGTCCAGCCGTTGAAGGGATGCGCCAGCGGCGTCTGGAACTTGTCGGTGGCGCTGCGGCCCTCACGCAGGTCATAGGCCGCACGCAGCGCGATGCCCTGCATTTCGATGCCGAGATCCACCAACACATAGGCCGCGTCCACCTCGTTCGGGTTGTCCGCGGAGTCCTTCTGCTGCGCGTATTCCAGCGTGGCCAGCCCGGTGAAGCTGCTGCCTAGCGCGCGCCGGCCCTCGAAGCGCAGGCCCAGGCTGTTGGTGGAATTGGCGGGCTCGTCGTCGAAATCCAGCAGCACGCCGTAGAACGCGAGCGAGCTGTCCTTGCCGAAACTGCGCTTGATGTTGAACAGGTTGGAGGACATCTCGGCGCGGCCGTTGCTGGCCTCGCTGCCGGTGACGCGCAGGTACTTGCTGAGATAGCCGTATTGCAGATTCCAGCCGTCCGCCGGTGCCAGCGCCAGGGTGGCGCCGTCGTAGGAGATGTGGTTCTGCCGCCAGCCGGAGATCGACACGAAGCGGCCGTTGTTGATCTGCAACTCCTGGCGGCCGACTTTGAGCGTGGCCTCGAATGGGCCCTTGATCCGCACATAGGCCTGGTTGATCTCGCTGCCTTCCGGATCGGCGATCACTGGAAAGCCGGGCATGGCCTGGCCGGGAATGGTGGGGATGTTGTAGTCGTCCTCGCCGACCTGGGCGACATGCTCGAACTCCGCGAACAGGCCCAGGCTGCGGGTCAGCGTGGCGTCGGCACCGAGCGCCAGGCGCAGGACCGAGGCTTTGGATTCGGCGTCCGGCGGCGTCACCGCGTCGCGGTCGCGGGAAAAATATTCGTAGCGGTAGCGCAGGTTGTGGCTGAACACGAGGCTGGGGGCGGCGTCGGGCGCCGCCTGCACGCCGGGGACCGGGGCCAGCACGGCGCCGAGCAGCGCTAGGGGTGCGGCGGCGCGGCGCAGGGCATGGAATGCAAAGCTCATCGGAGGTACTCCTGGGGCAAGTCGGACAAAAGGACGCGGCGGATCACTGCTTTTCCAGCGAGCGCAGGTCGAGCTGGCGGTGGAACCAGTAGCGGTAGCCGGAGACCTGCGGCTTCTTGGCCAGCAGCAGCAGCGGCTGGAACAGCGGCACTCTCGGCACTTCGGTGTAGGCAATGTCGACGAAGCCATCGACCGCGGTCTGGTAGCGCGCCGGGTTGGTCTCGAAACGCGCCTGCTCGATCAGCGCATCGACCCTGGGATTGGCGTAGCTCATGGTGTTGAACACCGCGTTCTGGCCGTGGTAGGCCCAGAAGAAGAAATACTCGGGGTAGTTCAGCCAGCCGCCGAAGTTGTTGACCATCAGCGGCATGTCCTTCTTGAGCAGCGCGGCGCGCCAGTTGGCGCCGGGAATCTTGTCGATGGTGGTCTGGATGCCGATGGCCGCCAGCGACTCCTGCACCAGCAAGGCGATGGGCTCGCCGATGAAGGACAGGCCCTGATCGAAGGCCAGGCGGGTGCTGAAGCCCTCGGCGAATCCGGCCTCGGCCATCAGTTGTCTGGCCTTGGCGAGGTCGGTCTGATAGGCCGTGGCACGCGGCCAGCCCTGGCTGGCGCCGCCGCCGAACAAGGGCTTGCCGTGGCCATACAGCGCCGCGTCCATGATCTTCTGGTAGGGCAGCGCATAGGCCACCGCCTGGCGCAGCTTGAGGTTGTCGAACGGCGGCTTGAGTACGTTCATGCCGACGTACCACATGGCGTTCTCGATCGGCGTGGCGACCATGGCCACGGTCTTGATGGCGGCCATGTCGCTGGCGGTCTTGGGCCCCAGATCGAAGGCGATGTCTACATCGCCGCGCTGGATCAGCGCCTGCTGCGCCGCCGCCGACGGCACTTCGCGCACGATCACTTTCTTGAGCTTCGGGCTCGGCCCGCTCTTCCAGTTGTCGTAGCGCTCGTAGACCGTCTCGGTGCCCGGCTTCCAGCTCGCGATCCGATAAGCGCCGCCGCCGGCCGCGTGGGTCTTGAGCCAGTCCATCGCCCAGGGGTCCTGATCGGTGGCGTGCTGCAGGGCGAGCTTGCTGTTGTAGATCGCAGCGACGGGCACGCCGAGGTCGGGCAGGGTGAGCTTGTCCTTGCGCAGGAACTTCACCCTGAAGGTGTGCGCATCGATGACCTCGAACTGCTCGGGCTTTTCCAGTGAGCCGGCCTTCATCTGGAAGGTCGGAAAGCCGCCCACCGTCACCGCGCGGTCGAAGGACCACTTCACGTCCGCCGCCGTCACCGGCGAGCCGTCGTGGAACTGCGCGTCCTTGCGCAGCCGGAAGCTCACCGACAAGCCATCGGGCGCAATGTCCCAGCCCTCCGCCAGTTCCGGCGTGAGCTGGGTGTAGTCGTAGGTCTGGCTGCCGTCGGCGGCGGTCTTGCTGGCGTAGCTCAGCAGACGGTCGTAGACGTTCCAGGACAGGCCGTAGGACGGCCGGTTGGCGCCGATGCCGTGGATGTCCAGGCTGTTCGGCCCGGACTCGACCACCACCAGCAGGGTTTCCTTGCGGGCGTCGGCGTGGACGCCGGCCCAGGGCCACAGGCAGGCGAGCAGGAGCAGCAGCGCGGCCAGCGGCCGGTGAATGCGACGAACAGCGCGACGCGGGCTTGGGACTGGGTTCATGGCTAGGACTCCGGTGTGCGGGACATACGGTCCTATGGCAAGGCCGGGGCCAAGTCATAAATTTCAATCAGTTCAATAGGATGCACGATTTTTGCTGGCTTCAATCGAAGCGGTCGCTGTTGCAACTGTCGCGCTGCGCGACAGTCCGGACAGCTCGCCGCCTGGGGAGGAAGCGGCGCATGGCGCTAGCGGACGCAGGGGTAGGGAGCTGGATCGGGAGCTGGTTGGGGCGCCGCCAGGGCGCCGACCGGCTGCTGGCCCTGTGCCTGCTGCTGTCGCTGGGACTCGGCGCCTGGGTGGCCCAGCTCGAACACCGCAATGGCGCCAACGAACTGCGCGCGCGTCTGGTCGAGCGCACCGAAGTCCTTACCGCCACCTTGCGTGGCAGCACCGGCCTGCTCTACGCCCTGAGCGCCCTGCACGCGTCAAGCGGTGACCTGGACCCGGCCGCGTTCTCGCGCTTCGCGCGCGCGGCCCTGGCCCGCTATCCCGAGTTGCAGGCCATCGAATGGATACCGGCGGTGCCGGCCGGCGCACGTGCTGCGGCCGAGGCCGCGATGCGGCTGCGCGATCCGTCCAGCCGCGGCTTCACCGAGATGGATGCGAGCGGCGCGCTGGTACCCGCCGGCCCGCGCGCGGAGTATTTCCCGGTGTTCCTGGTGGAACCCTACGCCGGCAACGAGACCGCCTACGGCCTGGACCTGGGCGCCGAACCGCAGCGTCGCGAAGCGCTGGAACGCGCGCGCCGCCGCGGGCTGCCGGCGGCCACCGCGCCGCTGCGCCTGGCCCAGGAAACCGGGCGGCAGTCCGGCATCCTGGTGTTTCATCCGGTGTTTGCCCACAGCGGCGATGAGCGCGGCGCGCTGGCCGGCTTTGCCCTGCTGGTGTTCCGCAGCGGTCGCCTGATCGCCCCGGCGTTCGGCGAGCTGCTCAAGGCCGGAGGCCGGGTCGAGGTTTATGACCATGACTCGGACCAGGGCGCGGCCGGTGACCGGCTCATCGAAGTCTTCCAGAGTCGCCAGGCCGCCCCGGAGTGGGCGCGCTGGCTGCCCTGGCAACCCGCCCGCTTCCGCGCCGAGCTGCAAGTCGAGGTGGGCGGCCGCCGCTGGCAGGTACGCTTCGAGCCCGATGCGCAGCAGGCCCTCAGCCGCCAGCCCTGGCAGGCCCTGTCGGCCAGCCTGACCGCGCTGCTGCTGTCGCTGCTGCTATGGCTGTACCTGCGCACCAGTGCGCGCCAGACGCGCGCCATCGCCAGCGCCAATCGCGCGCTGCAGAACGAAATCCTGGAGCGCGGCCGCGCGGTGCAGGCGGCGGAGGCGGCCAATCGCGCCAAGTCGGATTTCCTCTCCAGCATGAGCCACGAAATCCGCACGCCGCTCAACGCCGTGCTCGGCTACGCGCAGCTCCTGCGTCGCGACGAGGCGCTGGCCAACAGGCAGCGCGACGCGGTCAACGCCATCATCATCAGCGGCAATCACCTGCTGCATCAGCTCAACGACGGGCTGGACCTGGCCAAGATCGAAACCGGCCGCGCCGAGCTGCAACTGGCCGACTTCGATCTCAACCAGGTGCTGCGGGATCTGGAATTGATGTTCCAGCCGCGCTGCCGCGAGAAACGCCTGAACCTGCGCATCGAGCTGCTGCCGGCCGCGGACGCGCTGGTGCGCGGTGACGCCTTTCGCCTGCGCCAGATCCTCATCAACCTGTGCGGCAACGCGGTGCGCTTCACCCGGGTCGGCGAGGTCTACGTCGGCGGTCGCCGCACCGGCGGGCGTGACTACCGCTTCGACGTGATCGACACCGGCCCCGGCATCGCCGAGGACGAGGTGGCGCAGATTTTCGAGCCATTCCGCCAGGGCCGCGCGCGCGATCCTTCTGCGACCGGCACCGGCCTGGGCCTGGCCATCGCGCAGCGCCTGGCCGAACTCATGCAGGGCAGCATCCGCGTGGTGTCGGAGCCGGGCACCGGTTCGCGCTTCAGCCTGGTCCTGCCGCTGCCCGCCGCTGAACTGCCGCAGCGCGTTGGCGGCGATACGCCCTACGAGCGCTGGAGCCTGCTGCCCGGCATGCGCCTCTCGTTGCTGGTGCTGGACGATGACGCCGCCAATCGCGACGTGCTGGCGCGCCTGCTCGAAGCCGCGGGCTGCACGGTGCGGACGGTCGCCAACGCCGACCAGGCGCTGCGTGAGGCGGCCGGCGAGAATTTCGACGCGGTGTTCGTGGACCTGCGCCTGGGCGAGAGCGACGGGCTGGACGTGGCGCGGCGCCTGTCCGCGAGCCCGCAGCCGCCGCTGCTGATCGCCTATTCCGCCGCCGTGTTCGAGGACGACCGCGCGCGGGCGCGCGCGGCCGGCTGCGCCGCCTTCATCACCAAGCCCCTGCAGCTCGACGACGTGTTCCAGGCCCTGGACCGCGCCCTGCCCGGGCGCCTGCGCCACGACACCGTGCAGGTCGCCGTGAGCGCGCCGCTGCGGCCCCTGGACTACTCGCGCCTGCAAGTGCCCGAGTCCCTGCTGACGCGGCTGCAGACCGCCGCCGAACTGCACAGCGCCACCGTGCTGCGCAGTGCGATGAGCGAGCTGCGCACGCTGGGTGGGCAAGCGGCCCTGCTGGCCGATCACCTGCAGCAACTGATGAACGCCTACGACATGGATGCGATTGCGCGCCTGCTGGTGCAGGTGCCGGAAGCCCCGGCGGCGGTCACAACATGAGCCCGTCCCCGCGCATCCTGGTGGTGGACGACGTGCCGGCCAACCTGCACCTGCTCATCGACGCGCTGGAACCCTGCGGCTACGAACTGCTGACCGCGTCCAGCGGCGAATCCGCGCTCAAGATCGCGGCGCGTGCGCAGCCCGACCTGATGCTGCTCGACATCATGATGCCGGGCCTCGACGGCATCGAGACCTGCCGGCGGCTGCGCGCCGACCCGGCCATCGCCGCCATCCCGGTGATCTTCATCACCGCGCTGGATGATCGCGAGCGCGTGGTCGAGGGCTTCCGCGCCGGCGGTGCCGATTACCTGGTCAAGCCCTTCCACGCCGAGGAGGTGGTGACGCGCGTGCAGCACCAGTTGCGCCTGTCCGCGCTGACCCAGGCGCTGCAACAGGCCAATGCCGCGCTGCGCACGCGCATGAGCGAGCTGGAAGACAGCAATCGCCGCTTGACCGAGGAACGTGACCGGCGCAAACGCAGCGAGGCCGCGCTCGACACCGCCGGCGCGCGCCTGACTGCGCAGCACGAACGCGAGGCCGAGCAATGGGGCGTCAGCGGCATCGTCGGCGACAGCGACACCTTGCGCCGCATCCTCGCCGACATCGCGCGCCTGCCGGCGGGCGCTGCGACCAGCGTGCTCATCACCGGCGAGAGCGGCACCGGCAAGGAACTGGTGGCGCGCGCCATCCATCACGCCAGCTCACGCGCGCAGGCGCCCTTCGTGCCGGTGAACTGCGTCGCCATTCCCGCGGAACTGGCCGAGTCCCTGCTGTTCGGCCACACCCGCGGCTCCTTCACCGGCGCCGTCGGTGATCGCAAGGGCTGCTTCGAGCTGGCGCATGGCGGCACGCTGTTCCTGGACGAGATCGGCGACATGCCACCCGGTCTGCAGGCCAAGCTGCTGCGTGTGCTGGAAGACGGCGTGGTGGTGCCGGTGGGTGCCAGCCGCGAACTGCGCCTGGACGTGCGGGTGGTCGCCGCCACCAACGTCGATCTGCCGCAGAAGATCGCCAGCGGCGCCTTTCGTGCCGACCTGTTCTATCGCCTCGCGCGCTTCCAGGTCGAGCTGCCGCCGCTGCGCGAGCGGCGCGGCGACATCCTGCTGCTGGCCGGCCACTTCCTGCGCCGCTTCGCGGCGGAAATGGGTCTGCGTCCACCGGCGCTGACCACCGAGGCAACCAGGCTGCTGCGCGAACACGCCTTTCCCGGCAACGTGCGAGAGCTCAAGAACCTGATCGAGCGCGCGCTGATCCTCAGCGGCGGCGAGGACATAGCGCCGGCGCACCTGCATACGCTGCGCGCCGAGAGCGCCGCGTCGGCACCGGACAAGACCGAGCTACCCGCAGACCTGCCGTACCGGCTCAAGGATGCGGAAGTCGTGCTCATCAACCGCGCGATCCGCGCCGCCGGCGGCAATCTGAGCCGGGCGGCGAAGATGCTGGACATCCACCGCGCGCGCATCTACAGGATGTTTGCGGAAGTGGATTCCGATTCGAAGAACAGCGACGAATGACGAACCACGCGGGCGGCGACAAGCAGCGTCGCCGACCTTGTGACGGCGAGGCCGGCTGACGACCGTCATCGTGACGGCCGATGCAATCAACCGCCTGAACCAAGCCCCGTCGTACGGTCCATCACGAAAGGCGGTCACCCTGGCCGCGCGGCAGGTTTTGCGGTGCCGACCTCCGGGCTCGACGCCCGCCCAGGAATCCGTTCGACCGCTCGCGGTGATTGATTCACGCGGGCGGCCGCGTAACATATCTGGAGGGCTCTCCCATCGCATCGGTTGATTGGCAGCACCGACCGCTGCGGTGAAAGGTCTTCAGAGCGTCTCGAACATGAACAACCGACAGCTCCAGCAGCGGTGAATGGGCTTCACCGGCCAGAATCCGGCCGAATGCCGTCACTCGGTGATGCGGGCTCAAAGCCAACCCAACATTAGGACGTCGACCATGAGCACCCAGCAGCCGACCATCATTTACACCCTCACCGATGAGGCACCGCTGCTCGCGACCCGTGCCTTTCTGCCGGTCATGCGCACCTTCACCGAGCCGGCCGGCGTCCAGATCACGACCAGCGACATCTCGGTGGCGGCCCGGATCCTGGGCGAGTTCCCCGAGTTCCTGAACGAAGAGCAGCGCGTGCCCGACAACCTGGCTGCGCTGGGTCGGCTGACGCTGTTGCCGGACACCAACATCATCAAGCTGCCGAACATCAGCGCCTCGGTCCCGCAGCTGGTCAGCGCCATCAAGGAGCTGCAGGGCAAGGGCTACAAGGTTCCCGATTACCCGGAAGACCCCAGGACCGACGCGGAAAAATCCATCCGCAAGCGCTACGGAAGGGCTCTGGGCAGTGCGGTGAACCCGGTGCTGCGCGAGGGCAACTCGGATCGACGGGCGCCCAGGGCGGTGAAGGAATATGCGCGCAAGAACCCGCACAGCATGACCGCGTGGAGCATGGCCTCGCGCACCCACGTGGCGCACATGCGGCACGGTGACTTCTACCACGGCGAGAAGTCCATGACCCTGGACCGCCCGCGCGACGTGAAGATGGAGTTGGTGACCAAGGACGGCAGGGCCATCGTGCTCAAGCCCAAGGTGGCGCTGCAGGGCGGCGAGATCATCGACAGCATGTTCATGAGCAAGAACGCCCTGTGCGCGTTCTACGAAGAGCAGTTCGAGGACGCGCACAGGACCGGCGTGATGCTGTCGCTGCATGTCAAGGCGACGATGATGAAGGTCTCCCACCCCATCGTCTTCGGCCACGCGGTGAAGATCTTCTACAAGGACGCTTTCGCCAAGCACGGCGCGCTGTTCGACGAGCTGGGCGTGAACGTCAACAACGGCATGGTCAATCTTTACGACAAGCTCCAGTCCCTGCCCACGACCAAGCGCGAGGAGGTGATCCGCGACCTGCACCGATGCCACGAGCACCGCCCGGAACTGGCGATGGTGGACTCGGCCAAGGGCATCTCGAACTTCCACTCTCCCAGCGACGTGATCGTCGATGCCTCGATGCCGGCCATGATCCGCGCCGGCGGCAAGATGTACGGCGCCGACGGTCGCCCCAAGGACACCAAGGCGGTCATCCCGGAGAGCACGTTCGCGCGCATCTACCAGGAGGTCATCAATTTCTGCAAGACCAACGGAAACTTCGATCCCGTCACCATGGGCACCGTGCCCAACGTCGGTCTGATGGCGCAGCAGGCCGAAGAATACGGCTCGCATGACAAGACCTTCGAGATCCCGGAGGACGGCGAGGCCCGCATCGTGGACCTGGCCAACGGCGAGTTGCTGCTGGTGCAGCACGTCGAGACGGGCGACATCTGGCGCATGTGCCAGGTCAAGGACGCGCCGATCCGCGACTGGGTCACGCTGGCCGTGACCCGCGCGCGCAATTCGGGCATGCCGGCGCTGTTCTGGCTCGACCCCTACCGTCCGCACGAGAACGAGCTGATCAAGAAGGTCAAGACCTATCTCAAGGAGCACGACACCAGCGGCCTGGACATCCAGATCATGTCGCAGGTGCGCGCCATGCGGTACACGTTGGAGCGAGTGATCCGCGGGCTCGACACCATCTCGGTGACCGGCAACATCCTGCGTGACTACCTGACCGACCTGTTCCCGATCCTGGAGCTGGGGACGAGCGCAAAGATGCTCTCGATCGTGCCGCTGATGGCCGGCGGCGGCATGTACGAAACCGGGGCGGGTGGCTCGGCGCCCAAGCACGTCAAGCAATTGGTGGAGGAGAACCATCTGCGCTGGGATTCGCTGGGAGAGTTCATGGCATTGGCCGTGAGCCTGGAAGACCTCGGCATCAAGACCGGCAACCCGCAAGCCAAAATCCTGGCCAAGACCCTGGACACCGCCACCGGCATGTTGCTCGACAACAACAAAAACCCGTCTCCGAAGACGGGCGAACTGGATAATCGCGGCAGCCAGTTCTATCTGGCTCTTTACTGGGCCCAGGCGCTTGCGGCCCAGACCGAAGACCCGGCCCTGCAGGCGCGATTCGCGCCGCTGGCCAAGGCGCTGACCGACAACGAGCAGACCATCGTCGCGGAGCTCGCCGAAGTGCAGGGCAAGCCGGCCGACATCGGTGGCTACTACCTGGCCGACAGCGGCAAGATGGAAGCGGTGATGCGACCGAGCAAGACGTTCAACGCCGCCCTGGCGGCAACGTAGGGCCGATGGGCCTGCTGCGAGCAGGCCCATCCTGCGCGGGTAACGCGGGAGGCGTCCGCCCTGCTTCGTCCTGGGTCACGTGGTGCTCAAGCCTCGGGGTTGAGCCGCCACGAACGGTTGAACAGAAGGGTGCCGATGCCGCGTTTCACCGCGACGGGCGGGTGCTCAGACGCAGGCGGTGCCCTGGGAACCGGCGGCGCGCGTGCTCCACCCGATCAGCCACAGCAGGAACACCTGGAAACCCAGGCGAAGGGCATACAGCCACTGCGGGGCATACGGGTAGAGATCCGGATGCAGCCACATGTGCACGTTGGCCGGCGTTACGCCGATGACGATCAGGATCAGCGCATGGCCGGCCCAGCGTCGAGTACGTTCGAACAGCAGGCCAGTGGCGCCGATGAGTTCGAGCACGCCGCTGATGTAAACCAGCGCGCTGGCTCCGGGCAGCCACGAGGGCAACCACGGCGGCACGAGGCTCACGAAGAACGCGTGGCTGACCGGGACGAAATGGCCGATGCCGCCGCCTACGAACCAGAGCAATACGAATCCCAGACCCATTTTCCTCCCTGACGACATCGGGTTCCCCCATCGACGATTCATCGGAAGTGCGGACTCTCAAACCGGCGTGCAAGCGTTCGGCTGCTCTTGCAGCGTCAGGAGGGGGCCGCGCCGCTATGATGCCGCAATGACCCCTTGTTTCTCCTGCGCCGCGGAGAATCCCGAAGGCGCACGCTTCTGCAACCAGTGCGGCCTGCGCCTGGGTGCCGCGCCCGACCCGCCGCCCGCCGCAGCTTCGTCCGGGCGCAGCGGCTACACGCCGCGCCACCTGGTGGATCGCGTGCTCAGGGATCGCGCTGCGATGGTCGGCGAGCGCAAGCGCGTCACCGTGCTGTTCGCCGATATCAAGGGGTCCACGCGCCTGGCCGAACAGGCGGGTGCGGAGGCGTGGCATCACATCCTCGATCGTTTTTTCGGCCTGCTGGCGCACGCCGTGCATCACTACGAAGGCACCATCAACCAGTACACCGGCGACGGCGTGATGGCCCTGTTCGGCGCGCCGGTGGCGCACGAGGACCACGCCCTGCGCGCGGGCCACGCGGCGCTCGAAATGCAGGCGGCGGTGCGAGAATTCGCCGACGAACTGAGGTTGGAACGCGGGCTCAACCTGACCCTGCGCATCGGCCTCAACACCGGCGAGGTCATCGTCGGCCGCATCGGCGACGACCTGCGCATGGATTACACCGCGCAGGGTGTGACGGTGAACCTCGCGGCACGGCTGGAGAACATCTGCGAACCGGGCCAGGTGTACCTGTCGCGTGCCACCGCGGCGCTGGTGGACGGCATCTTCGCGCTGCGCAGCCTGGGCGAGACGCGCGTGCACGGGCTCGACCGGCCGGTCGAGGTGTTTGCACTCCAGGGCCGCGGCGCGCATGCCTCGCAGCTCGAACGGCGGCTGGCGCAGGGCGGCTCGTTCTTTTTCGGTCGCGAGGTGGAGCTCGCACGTCTGCAATCGGCGCTGGCGCTGGCCGCCGGCGGCCAGGGCCGTGTGGTCGGCCTGGTCGGTGCGGCAGGGATGGGCAAGTCGCGGCTGTGTCACGAGTTTCTGGCTGCGGCGATGCAGCGTGGCGTCGCGGTGCATCGCGCCGTTGCCTCGCCTTATGCACGCCATCAGCCGATGAGCGCGCCGCGCTCGCTGTTCCTGTCGCGAATCGGTTGCGCGGGCGATATGAACGCCGACCGGATTCGCGCCTGCATCGAGACGGAATTGCCAGACACGGTCCGGCAGCGTACGGGCGCCGCGGCCTTTGCGTTCGAGTTCGCCGGTGTCGCGAAACATGGCGAGTTGGCGCCGGGCACCGCGCTGAGCCTGCGCGACTCGATGATCCGTGCCCTGGCGCACTTTCTGCCGAACGCCGCAGCCCCGCAGATCTTGCTGTTCGAGGATCTGCATTATCTCGATCCGATCACGCTTGACTTCGTGCGCCAGCTTGCGGCGGCCGTGGTCGGCACGCCGACCCTGCTGCTGCTGAGCTGGCGTGCGGAGTCCGGTTTTGACGACGATGCGCCGCGCGGCGACGAGACCCTGCATCTGGTCCCGCTGGAGACGGCTGCGGTGACCCGGCTGGCGAACGCCTGGCTGGGTGCGGACGGCTCGCTCGCGGGCCTTTCCGAACGCATCGCGGAACGCGCGGGTGGCAATCCTTACTTCGTCGAGGAGGCCGTGGTCGCGTTGGCCGAGACCGGTCATCTGGAAGGCAAGCCGTCCGCGTACCGGCGGGTCAAGCCGATCGACGAGCTGCCGATCCCCGACACCGTGCACGCGCTGATCGCCTCGCGCATCGACCGTCTGCCTGCCGCGCAGAAATCCCTGCTGCAGACGGCCTCGGTCATCGGCGTGGACTTCGATCCCTCGCTGCTGGCCCGTGTCGCCGACGAGGGTGAGCCCGCCGCGGGCGCGCTCGACGCGCTCGAAGGCGCCGGCTTTCTGCGACGCGCGGGCAGCGGTTCGCGGCGCCGGTTCGTCCAGCCGCTGCTGCGCGAAGTGGCGTACGGCGCGCAGCTCGACGCCAGCCGGGTGCGCATGCACGCACGCCTGGCCCAGGCATTGGAGCAGGACTGCGGCGCCAACCCGGCACATCCCTCCGCGCGCAGCATCGCGGAGCATTGGGCATTGGCCGGTGACTGGGCGCGTGCCGGGGCCTGGAACCTGCACGCTGCGCACTGGTTCAGTGCGCGCGATGCGCGCCTGACCGCGGAGCAGTTCACCCTCGCGGTGGACAACCTCGCCCGCGCGCCGTTCTCGCATGAAGTGCGTCGACTGCGCATCGCGGCGCGTGCGGGCCTGATCCGGGTTGCGCAGTTCGTGCAGCTCGATGCCGCCGCCGTCGATCGCGCGTACGCCGAGGCACGACAACTCGCCGAGGAATGCGGCGATCCGCTGTGTGCGGCGGAGCTGTCGATTTCCTACGGCAACGAGCAGCTCCACCGCGGCGACGCGGAACGTTCGGCGGCGCTGGTCGAAAGCGGCGTTCGTACGTGCCCGGACGCGCAGCGCCCGGCGCTGGTCAACCGGTTTCGCCTCGCCATCCTGATGTCCTTCGGCGCGCTCGGCCGCGTCCGCGAAGGTCTGGAACTTGCCAACGCAGCGGGCGGCGCCGGCTGGCAGTCTGGCCCGATCGACCCCGACAACTGCATGTCGCGCGCCTTCATGACCATGCACCTGGCCTGGACCGGCCACATCCGCGCCGCGCAGGAGGATCTGGCCGACGCCATCCGCCTGACCGAGAGCGACGGTCGCAGCGCCAGCTGGATGCACGGCCTGCGGGTGGAACTGGCCTGGTTCTCAGGCGAGGTCGCGGGCGTGATCGAGGAAGCCGGACGCGCGCTCGAGCAGGCCGAGGCTTTCGGCAGTCCGTATTTCCGCGCCCTGGCCCTGCGCGCCCGCGGCCACGCGCTGAGCCTGCTCGGTCATCACGAACAGGCCCTGGCGCCGCTGACCGAGGCGCTGCCGCTGAGCGCGCGCGGCGCAGGCGCCTACCAGTTCCAGGCCTACCTGCTCGGCGTGCTGGCCGAGGCCTGCATCGGGTTGGGACGCTTCGACGACGCGCGGCGTCATGCCGAGGCTGGCGTTGCCGCCGGCCAGGCCATCGGCGTCCGGCTGTGGGAGCTGCGCGCCTGGATCGCGCGGCTGAGTCTGCCGCGCGAGGTGCTGGGCGAAGCCGATGCCCGCGCCGGATTCGCAAGGGCGCGGGAGCTGGTGGAAGCGATGGACGCGCGGGGCGTGGAGCCGCGTCTGGACGAGTTGCTCGCGGCACGCGAGCAGCATGCCGGCGAGCGCGAAGCGTGCTTGCGTCGCGCTCTGGAAGGGTACGAGCGCATCGGTGCGGTCGCCCATGCCAGGCGATTGCGTGCCGGGATGACCGTGGCGGCATGAACGGGGACGCGTGACGCCTGCGGTCTGGTCTCGGGGGAAGGGGAGCCGCCACGCCTTGCGCGCGGTACCCGGGATGCAGCTGCCCGAGCCCATCACGAATTCGCCTTCGCGGCTTGAGGCCACTCGCCGCAAAAGGGAGTAGTGCATCAGTATGAAATCCGTTCGCACCGAGTGGTAGCGCCGCGACAGCGGCGCTGATTGCGCAGCAATGCCGCGTATCGAGGTGCCGGGCGTGCCCTCGATACGCGACGCTTCCCTCGACACGCCCGCTGCGCGGCTACTCGGGACGAACGGGCCGGCGCTACTCGGGCCGAACGGGGTTCTGGAATTCAAACTGATGCACGACCCAAAAGGGATAGGTGGGGCCTTCGCCACGCGCTATATTGCGGCTTACGGGAGGTGAGCCATGTCGAACCCCATTTTTCGTAAGTCGCTTGCATGCCTGCTGTCCGCGGTGGCCGCTGTCCTGTTGCCGGCCTCCCTGCTCGCGGCCGGGCCGATCAAACCTCTGAGCGGCGCGCGCAAGGCGAGTCCGGCCTCCGCCACCTTCGTCAACAGCTCCAATCCGCCTGCTGTGGCCTCCGATGCGCTGGGCAACACGGTCGTGGCCATGCTGGTCACCGTCAACACCGCCGAGCGCATCGTCATCCAGGGTTACAACAACCTGGGCGATCCGCTGCGCGAAGGCTTTGTCCTGGTCGATACCGCCAGCAACACCATCATCGAGGCGCCGGTGATTGCGATGGACGCGACCGGACGCTTCGTCCTGGCCTGGGAAAGTACCGTGGCCGGCAGCGGCGATACCGACATCGTGGCGCGGCGCTTCGGGCGCGATCTGCGGCCGCTCGATCCTGCCGAGTTCCTGGTCAACCGGGCGAATACCGTGAACGACCAGCAATATCCCGCGGTGGCGATGGGACCGGACGGCGAGTTCGTGGTGAGCTGGACCAGCCAGCCCGCCGACGGCTCCGGTTTCAACGAAATCCGTGCGCGCCGTTTCAACTTTTTCCTGCCGCCCGAAAATTCGGCCGACGAGATCGTGGCCGTCGGCAACGAGGACAGCTTCCTCGGCGAGTCGGCGGTGGCGATGAGCGCGCGCGGCGAGTGGGTGGTGATGTGGGACGACGATCGGGACCGGTTTGAAGAGGTCGTCGGCATCCGCGGCCGCGCCTACGACGGCGGCGGCGCCAAGGGTCCGGCCTTTCCCGTTTCCGGATCGCCGGGCGTGACGGGAACGCCAAGGCTGGCGATCAATGCGGATGGCGACTACGTGGTGTGCTGGACCCAGCAGGACGATGTCCTGGTCAGCAAGACGCGGGTCTTTGCGCGGCGCTTCAGGTTTCCGGCGGTCCCGATCGACAGCAACGGGTTTCTGATCCGCGGCGACGACGATCCCGGCAGCTTCGAGTCGCAGGTGTCGGTCGATCTGAGCGGACGTTTCGTCATAGTTTACAGAGGGACCCAAGGCAACGGGGTCGGAGCCAGACCGTTCGCACGCGTGTTTCGTCCCAACGGCCGGCCGCTGGGACGGGAGTTCGTTCTGGCGCAGCAGCCGGCTTTTGGCGACCAATCGAAGTTTCGCGTGGCGGCCGACGCGGACGGCGATTTCAGCATCGCCTACTACCAGCGGAGCACGGACGGATTCGGCAATCAGATTGAAGGCGCCAGCGGCTACTTCGCGCGTCGCTTCCGCGGGCCGGAGCCGATCGACCTCAGCGTAAGGATCAAGGGGCCGCGCGAGCCTCTGGCGGGCCTGCCGGCGAACTTCAAGGTCATCGCCACGAACCTGCATCCGGTAAGTCCGGCGACCGGTCCTGTCGACCCGCACAGCGCCATCGGCGCCGCGCTCAAGCCCAGCCTCTTCATCACGCTGCCGCAGGGCTTCAGCGTGGTCCGTCGTATCGACTTCCAGCCCGGAAGCGCCGGCCGCTGCCTGACCGTTGACGCGGGGATGCGCTGCGATTTCGGGCGCTCGCTCGCCGCGGGCGAGACGGCGACCGTGAGATTCAGCGCCATCCCGCTGTCGCCCGGACGCTACGAGACCACCGCGACGGTGAGCACCGATTCGCTCGATCCGGACGAGGGCAAGATCGGCAGCAACAACGAGGCGGTGGAGGTGACGCGCGCGGTTCCGCCGTAGGGAAGGTCTGCACAGGTTCGATCCGGCTCGTAGGTCGGTTCAAGCCGGAGGCGGAACCGACGCTGCGCGCCCTCGACGACGACCGACGTGCATCCGACGTTCCCGCCGCGAACCCGCTCAGTGCTGCATCTGCTCCAGGATCTGCGCCACTCGTTCGCCAAGAAATTTGTTCGCCGCCATCTCCAGCGCACGCGAGACTTCGGACTCCACCGCCATCATCGCCAGCGGCCGCAGACGCCAGATGGTGTCGGCGAGCCTGGGCACGTCCTCGCGGGGCGGCAACTGGCCTTCGCCGTAGTGATCGAGCAGGTGGGCGATCAACTGCACCATCTGGTCGGCGACGCGCTGCACGTTGGCGCGCAGTCCTTCGATCACCTTGAGCAGATCGTCCAGCGGCATGCCGGCCTTGGCCAGCTCGGCGCCCGCGATCAGCATCTTCGGGCTCGGTGCGCGGTAGCGCAGGCCGTCGGGCTCCAGCAGGCCCAGCTCGATCACCTTGGCCAGGGTGCGCGGGTTGAACACGACGCCGAACATTTTCAGCAATTCGGCCAGGGAAAAATGACGCGGCTGTTCGGCCGACCAGGGGCTGGTGATGGCGCGTTCCAGACCGATGATGTCGTGCAGGTCGTTGCCGCGTTCGAGCGCCTCGATCAGCTCGCCGATGTTGCCGAGCGTGTAGCCGCGCGCCAGTAAAGTTCCGATCAGGCGCAGGCGCGCCAAATGATCGTGCGAGTACCAGCCGGTCCGTCCGCGGCGCTGCGGCGGCGGCAGCAGGCCGCGATCCTGGTAGGCGCGGACGTTGCGGACGGTGCTGTCGCCTTCACGGGCCAGTTCGTCGATGGTGTATTCGGCCTCGCCGGAACCCGGCTGCGGCGCCGGACTGCGCGCGAAGCGAGAGGCGCGATGCTCGCGGGCAGGCGGGCTTTTCTGTTTTGCGGCCATGATCCGGGCATTGTAGGGGCTGGCTGCCTGCCATACGCCGCGCGTGCATGCCGCGCGTCCGGGTGCCGGGCTTCGGTAAGCTAGCGGCGATTTCCTGGAGACCTTGTGGGAGACGAACATGCGGGGAATCCTCTTTGCCGGCGTCTGCCTGCTCGCTGCCGCACCCGCGCAGGCGGTGGACTCGATCGAGCGGATCGAGGCCTGCATGCGCGCCAACCTGCCTACCACCGTGCAGGTCAGGGACTTTGAACTGGTGTCCACCGACAAGACCGGCGGAACCCGTACGCTCGCCGGCAAGCTGCATGCGCGCCTGGAAAACGGTCTGATCAACGCGACGATGCGCGTCGAACAGCCTCCCGATCTGCGCGGCGCGGCCTACCTGGTGCGAGAGGCCAAGGCCGACAAGGACGAGGAGGTCTATGTCTACCTGCCGGCGCTGCAAAAGGTGCGGCGCGTGAACGGCGGCATGAAGGACAGTCCCTTGTTCGGCACCGACCTGTCCTACGCCGACATCAAGCAGCTCGCCTACGCCTTCACCGGTGAGACGCTCAAGCTGGAGAAGGAAGACACGCTGGAAAAAAGGCCGATGTGGCTGCTGAGCATGGCGCCCGATCCCGCGCACGGCGCGCGCTTCGACAAGGTGCTGGCCTGGATCGACCAGAAGACCTGCATGGTGCTGAAGGCGGAGTTTTTGTCGGATGGCACGGTGCGCAAGCGCTTTGCCAGCGCCGCGAAATTTCTGGTGCAGTCCGGACCGCATTGGTATTTCAGCGAAGGCCGGGTCGAGGATTTGCAGGAAAAGACCTTCACGGATGTCCGCATCCTGGACGTGACCAGCGGCAAGGACCTGGCCGATCGACTGTTCAACCCGCGGATGTTCTATGTGGGGAATTGAGGTGGAGATGGGGAGGTCGGGCGTAGATCGGTGTAGGTCGGGTCAAGCTCGCGTGCTTTTCGCGGGCGGACCCGACATGCGCCGGTGGTCGGAGCCGTCGGTTCCGGCCGCATGAAGCCGCGGCCTTGAACCGACCTACACCGACCTACAACCGACCCACATCGCCACGCTGACGTGAACGCCTTCCAGAAGCTGATCGAATGGGCAGCGCGCCGGCCGAGCTCGGTGCTGCTGATCGTGCTGCTGGCCTCCCTGCTGGCGGTGCTGCGCGTGTTCGAGCTGCCGGGTTTCAAATCGCGGCTGCTGCTCGATCCCTCCACCGAATCGCTGCTGCCGCAGGACGATAAGGACCGCCAGGTATTCGAACGGGTGCGCGCCACCTTCGGCGAAGCCGATGCGGTGCTGATGTCGGTGAAGCTCGATCCATTGTTCACGCCGGACAACATGGCGCGCATCGAGCAACTGACGGTTCGCCTGCGCAAGTTCCCCGGCGTCAAGACGGTGTTCTCGCTGGGCTCGGCACCCAATGTGCTGGCGCAGGGCGAGGATCTGGAAGTCAGCACTTTCACCCAGCAGGCGCGGGCCGATCCGGAAGCGGTCAAGCGCTTCCCGCAGCAGATCGCGGCCAACCCGATCTATCGCGGCGTACTGGTCTCGGCGGACGGCAGGCACACGGCCCTGGCGATCGGGCTCGACGCCGCCGGCGAGGAGCGCTTCCGGCGCGAGGATTACGCGCGCCAGTTCCGCGAGCTGGCGCGCGAAGTCACCGGCAGCGACGAGGTGTGGCTCGCGGGCAGTCCGGTGGTGAAGGCGGCCAGCACCGGCGCGATGCTGCGCACGCTGTCCTTCAGCGTGCCGATGATTTATCTGATCACGGTGCTGATGCTGTACATCGCCTTCCGCAGCCTGCGCGCGACCCTGGCGGTGGTGCTCACCGTATCCGTGGCCCTGTTGTGGACCGCGGCCGCGGCGGTGGCGATGGGCATGTCGCTCAACCTGGTCACGATCATCACGCCGCCGCTGGTGATCACCCTGGGCCTGGCCTACGCCATCCACCTGCTGTCGGATTATTTCGCGGTGGAGGCGCATACCCGCGAGGAGCGTCGCATCCGCTCGGTCGGGGTGATGCAGCGAGTCGGAGTGGGCCTGTTACTGGCGGGTGCCACGACCATCGCCGGCTTTCTCGCGCTCACGCCCAACGCCCTGCCGGCGATCCGCGAGTTCGCGCTGCTGTCGGGGATCGGGGTGAGTGTCCTGTTCCTGCTGATCCTGTTCTTCCTGCCCGCCCTGCTGGATGTTCTGGGCTGCGGCAAGCACCCGCGTGACTGGGGCGAAAAGGCCGCGGAATGCTGGGCCGACCGAATCGCGGGTTTCGACGTGAAGTGGCGCCGGCCGATCGTCTGGATCGCGCTGATCATCGTGCCGGTCAATCTGTGGCTGGCGGCCGGCATTCCGGTCGGTACGGACTACATCAAAGCCTTCCGCGAAGGCAATCCGGTGCGCGAGGAATACGAGGCGATCAATCAGACCTTCAACGGCGCGAACATCGTTTCGGTCGCCATCGAGACCCATGTCAACGATGCGCTGACCGATCCGGAACTGGTGCGCGGGATCGATGCCCTGCAGGACTGGCTGCGCGAACAGCCCGAGGTCGGCCAGACCGTCTCCTACGTCGATCACCTCAAGCTGCTCAACCAGAGCCTCAACAACAACGACCCCACGTATTTCGCGGTGCCGGCCGACTCTGCCGCGATCAAGCAGTTGCTGGTCTTCGCGGGGGGCGACGACATCCGCAGAGTGATCGACGCGCGCTTCCGCTCGGCGCTGATCACGGTGCGGATCAAGGTGGGCGACTCGATCGAGATCACGCAATTCATCGAGCGGGTGGAAGAGCGTCTGGCGCAACTGCAACCGCCGCTCAACGGCACCATCACCGGCACGCCGGTGCTGGCCACGCGCACCGTCAACGCGATCGGCCGCGGCCAGTGGATCTCGCTGGCCATCGCGACGTTCGCGATCTGGGCGCTGCTGGCGCTGATGTTCACCTCGGCCCGCGCGGGACTGTGGGCGCTACTGCCCAACCTGGTGCCGGTGTCGATCTACTTTGGCACCCTGCGCCTGCTCGACATTCCGCTCAACCCCACCAACAGCCTGATCGCGAGCATCGTGCTGGGCGTCGCCGTCGACGACACCGTGCATTTCCTGACCCGCTTCAACGCGGATGCGCGCTCGACCGGCAGCGAGAGCCTGGCTGTGAAATCCGCGCTGCGCGCCACCCTGCGGCCGACCACGCTCACAACCATCGCCCTGTGCCTGGGGCTGCTCGCACTGACTGGCAGCGAACTGGTCAGCCAGCGGCAGTTTGGCTTGCTTGCATCCTTCACCCTGTTCCTTGCCTGGGTGTCGGAGATCACGCTCACGCCGGCACTGGGATCGCGGCTGCGCATCGTCACCCTGTGGGACCTGCTGCGCCTGGATCTGGGTGCCTCGCCGCAGCACACGATTCCGCTGATGTCGGGTCTGAGCCTGCGCCAGGCGCGGGTGTTCGCGCTGCTGTCCAAGCTGGAGAGTCACCCCGCCGGCGAGCTCGTGATCAAGCAGGGTGATTTTGCGCGCGATATGTACGTGGTGGTCGAAGGCACGTTGGAGGCCTGGCTCGAACGCAACGACGAGCGCAAGGTGCTCTCGACCATGACCCGCGGCGCGGTCATGGGCGAGGCGGGTTACTTCGGACAGCGGCGCACGGCCAACGTGAGCTGCGTCACCCCGGTTCGCCTGCTGCGTTTCGACGCCCAGGACCTGGAGCGCCTGCGCCGCCGCTTCCCCTGGATCGCCGCGACCATCTTCCGCAATCTCAATCGCGTGCAGGCCGAGCGGCTGGCGCGGGCGACGGCGATGTTGCAGTGAAGCAGGTGTTGGCCGGTCGGTGTAGGTCGGTTCAAGCCGAAGGCGGAACCGACACTGCGCGCCCTCTCCAAAGGACGCACGTCGGATCCGCCCGTGAAAGGCACACGGGCTTGATCCGACCTACACCCGACCTACGATTGGCTAACGGATAAAGGACTCACGACATGGCACGTGGTTGGGGCAAGGAAGAAGACTTCGAGGACGCCGGGGACGGCAGCGAGCGCTTTCGCTTGCCTGAAAAGGGACGCTCATCGTCCTACATCACCGCGGAGGGGTATTCGCGCCTCAAGGCCGAATACGACGAGCTGTGGAGCGTGCGCCGGCCCGATGTGGTTCGCGCGCTGTCCGCCGCCGCGGCCGAGGGCGATCGGTCCGAGAATGCGGAGTACCAGTACCGCAAGAAGGAACTGCGCGAGATCGACCGCCGCGTGCGTTACCTTCAGGTCCGTGTCCCGGACCTGAAAATCGCCGGCCAGACGCCGGGAAATCCCGACCGCGTGTACTTCGGCGCCTGGGTGGAAATGACGGATGCAGCGGGCGATACCAAGACCTACCGCATCGTCGGGCCCGACGAGACCGACGCCGCGCAGGGACGCATCAGCGTCGACTCGCCGCTGGCGCGGGCCCTGCTCAATCGCGAGGCCGGCGAGGTGGTGACGGCGCGTTTGCCAGGTGGGGAGACGGAGTTCGAGATCGTGTCGGTGCGGTACGCGTAGATCGGATGTGGTCGGGTGTAGGTCGGATCAAGCCCGCGTGCTTTTCGCGGGCGGATCCGACATGCGGCGGTGGGAGACGCCCCGCCACCCCGTCGGCTCCGGCCGCAAGAAGCCGCGGCGTTGAGCCGACCTACGGTTCCACCGGCATCAGGTCTTTCAGCGCTTTCCAGCCGCCATCGACGCTGACCACGTTTTCGTAGCCCATTTTTACGAGCGCCTCGGCAGCAAGCGCCGATCGATACCCACCCCCGCAATACAGGTACAGCGGCTGCGTTTTTTCCGGGTGTCGTGTCTCGATATCGCGCTCGATCACGCCCTTGCCGATGTGCTCGGCGCCCTTCAAATGGCCGGCGGCATACTCGCTCTCCTCGCGCACGTCGATGATCGCCGCAACGGGATGCGCCTTGATTTCGTTCGCCAGTTGCGCCGCCTTGATCTCGCGCACGTTTCGTCGCGCGGCATCCACCAGCGCAAGAAATGCGGGCGAGTGAACGGAAGCGGTGCTCATGGGGTCTCCCGGGCCGATCGGGCCTGACGGCGGATGGAGGGTGGATTTTAGCGAGGCGCGGTGGGCAAGATGCGGCGCGCCCGAACCCTGAAATTCCAAAAAGGAGGAGAAAACCCCGACATGACTCCCGGTCGAATCGGCTTGATGGTGGTGATGCTCGCCTGCGCGCCCGGTCTGAACCGGGCGTGGGCGCAGGACGCTGTCGGCAAGGCGATCGACTCCACCTTGGAGGCCAACCGCGCCGCGCGCGCCTCGCAGCAGAAGATCGACGGGCTCGACGACCAGACCCGTGCGATGCTGGAACGCTATCGTTCGGCGAGCTGGCAGGCGCAGCAGCTCACGGTCTACGCCAACCAGCTCGGCGAGCTGGTCAAGTCACAAGAGGCGGAGCGCGAATCGCTGAAGCGGCAGATCGTCGAGATGGAACGCACCGAGCGCGAGCTGCTGCCGCTGATGCTGCGCATGGTCGAGGGGCTCGAAAAATTCATCGCGCTGGACCTGCCCTTCCTCGCGACCGAACGCCGCGAGCGGCTGGAGTCTCTGAAGAAATTCATGGCCGACCCCGAGGCCAACAACGCCGAGAAGTTCAAGCGCATTCTCGAGGCCTGGCAGATCGAATCCGAGTACGGCCGCAGCCTGGGCAGCGAGCGCATCGAGATCGCGGGTCGCACGATGGACGTGCTGAGAGTCGGGAGGATCGCGCTCTACTACCTCACGCCGGACGGCGAACAGGCCGGCTGGTGGAACCCGGGCAAGAAGACCTGGGAGGAGTTGCCGCACAAGCACCTGGCCGAGGTGCGGCACGGGCTGCGCATGGCGCGCGAGACGGCGGCGCCAGACCTTCTGAAGCTGCCGATGCCGGCGGTGGGAGGGGGCTCGTGAAGTGTGTCTCTGCAATAGGCCCCGGTGGATTCGCTTCGCTTATCCACCCTACGCTGCGCCGGCCCGTAGGGTGGATAAGCGCAGCGCATCCGCCATCCCGGGTCAAGGTGTCGCGGGATCCCGGGCAGCCGTTAAATCTGCGAAGGGCCATCGCAGTTTTCGTCGCTCATGCATTGCTCTGTCTGGTCCTGCTCGGGCTTCCAGCCCAGGCCCAGACGGGCATGGACGAACTCCTCCAGCAGATCCAGCAAGGCTCGCGCGAAGCTTTGAGGCTCAACGCCGAGCGCGAGCAGCGCTTCCTGCGCAACAAGAACGAGCAAGCTGCGATGCTGGCCAAGGCGGAAGGCGATCTTGCGAACGTCGATGCACGCGCGAAGCAGGCCAAGGCGCGTTTCGAGACCGGGCAGGCCGAGATCGCGGAACTGAAAAAACAGCTTGACGCGAGGGTCGGCGACACCGGCCAGATGTACGCGGCCATTGCTCAGGCAGCCGGCGACTTCCGCAGCCAGGCGGCCGATTCGCTGGTCACGGCACAGCACCCGGATCGCATCGGGTTTCTCGACCGCATCGCCCAGGCTCAGGAGATTCCCGCGGTCACCGATCTCGAAAAGCTCTGGTTCCTGTACGCGCAGGAGGCGGCCGAAGGCGGCAGGCTCGCTCGATTCGAAGCCGAGGTGCTCGACGCGCTAGGTGAAAAATCGAAAGAGCAGGTCGTGCGCGTCGGCCTGTTCACCGCAATCGGCGGCGACGGCTACCTCACGCTGGAACCGGGGTCCGGGAAGCTCGCCGCGCTGCCGCGACAGCCGTCTGAGTTTGCATCGCTCGCCGTGGACTTTGCGCAGGCCAGCGAAGGTCTGCACGCGGTGATGATCGACCCCTCGCGCGGCAGCCTGCTGCGCCTGATGGCCGAGCGCCCGACGGTGACGGAACGCATCCACCAGGGCGGCGAAGTGGGCTATGTGATCATCGCCATCGGTGTGCTGGGCGCGCTGCTCGCGATCTACCAGTTCGGATATCTGCTCCTGGTCGGCGCGCGTGTGCGCCGCCAGCTCGCCAATGTCACCCAGCCCCGCGAGGACAACCCGCTCGGCCGCGTCCTGTCCTGCTTCAGCGGTGATCCGACGCAGCAGGATCCCGAGGTGCTGGAGACCCGGCTCTCCGAGGCGGTGCTGCGCGAAACGCCGAAGCTGGAGCGATTCCAGTCGCTGCTGCGGATGATCGTCGCCGCCGGCCCGCTGCTGGGGCTGCTCGGCACCGTGGTCGGCATGATCATCACCTTCCAGGTCATCACCGAAGTCGGTGCGGGTGATCCCAAGCTGATGGCCGGCGGCATCTCGCAGGCCATGGTCGCGACGGTGCTCGGTCTCATCATCGCGATCCCGTTGCTGTTCGTGAACAGTTTTCTGACCGCGCGTTCACGCATGCTCACGCAGATTCTCGACGAACAAGCGGCCGGCCTGCTGGCCAAGCAGCTCGAAGCGCAGGGCGGTCGCGCGCGTGCTTGAACTCTTCGTCCAGTCGCTGTCGGTGCAGTGGGACACGCTGGAGGATTTTCTCGACTCCGGTGGCTGGGTCACGCGCTGGATCCTGCTGGCCTGCGCGGTGCTGATCACCGTCGTGCTGGAACGCGCCTGGTACCTGCGGCGCATCTACCCGCGCCTGCGCGCCACCGTGCTCGCCGAGTGGAACGCTCGCAGCGAGCGTCACTCCTGGGCCGCGCAGCGCATCCGTATCGCGCTGATCTCGCAGTTGCGCGTGGGACTGGAATCCGGCCTGCCAGCCATCCGCGTCATGGTGCCGATGGCGCCGCTGCTGGGCCTGCTCGGCACCGTGATGGGGATGCTCGAAGTGTTCGATGCCATGGCCTTTCGCAAAAGCGCTGACACGCGCGCGATGGCGGACGGCATCTCGCACGCGATGGTCGCGACCATGACCGGGCTGGTGGTGAGTGTGATTGCGCTGTTCTTCTCCAACCTGTTCACGTCGAGAGTGCGGGCGGAGTCCGATCGCTTGAACGATCTGATCGCGCCTAGCTGATGCGATGAAATTCCGCCGCCACAACCCGCCGCACGAAGAAACCGGTATCGACCTCGCGCCGATGCTCGACTTCGTGATGAACCTGCTGATCTTCTTCATCATCGCCGCAGCCTTCGTGCAGGAGTCCGGCATCCGCGTCAACAAGCCGGCGGCGAAGACCGCGCAGCAGGAGGATAAGACCAGCATCTTCGTGGCGATCTCGAAAGACAACGAGATCTGGATCGACCGACAGCGCGTGGACATCCGCCGCCTGCGAACCGAGATCGAACGCATGCGCCGCGACAAGCCCAAGGCCGTGGTGCTGATCCAGGCCGACCAGGACGCGCGCGCCGGGCTGATGGTGGAAGCGATGGATCAGGCACGGCTTGCGGGTGTGCCGGATGTATCGATTGCTGCGGTGCCAAGGTAGGCTGGGTTGAAGCGACAGCAGAAACCCAGCATGCACCGTCCGACGATCGAACAGCGCTGGGTTTCGCTTCGCGTCAACCCAGCCTACATCCTGCTGCCGCTGATCGGCCTGCTGCTCACCGTCGTGTTGTTCCTGCTGCTGGGCTGGATCATCCGCGGCCCGGAAGGCGAAGGACTGGGGCCGCAGCGGACCATCGACGCGATCGAGGTCGTACAGGCCGATCCACCGTCCGAGGAGCCGCCCGATCCGATCAAGGCTCTGGAGAACGCTCCACCCCCGCCGCCCGCCGCGCCGCCGGCCCTGGGACGCCCCGATCTGCCCGCGCTCAATGTGCCCAGCCTCGCACTCGATCCCACGCCCATCGGCGACATCAGCGTGCCGGTCGCGCTGGGTGCGAGCGGACTGAGCCTGGGTAAGGCCGGTGCCTTCGGCGGCTTCGGCAGTGGAACCGGCGGCAGCGGATCGGGCGCAGGCGGCGGTGCATATGGCGGCGGCGGTTGGAAGGGCAAACCGCTGGTCCCGCTGTCCACCGCGCGGCCGCAGATGCCGGAATGGGCCTGCAAGCAGAAGCTCGACGGCTGGGTCGAGGCGGTGTTCGTGGTCATGCCCAATGGCCGCGTACAG
The DNA here is from genome assembly GCA_052387695.1 of Panacagrimonas sp. Lineage (GTDB taxonomy): Bacteria > Pseudomonadota > Gammaproteobacteria > Nevskiales > Nevskiaceae > Panacagrimonas. Next base: position 64,985 of record JBQTIX010000002.1, read on the forward strand.
GACATCAGGATCGTCGATGCCAATCCGCGCGGCGTGTTCGAGGCCGCTGCAGTGGAGAGCATCAGCAACTGGATCTACGAGCCCACCGGCAAGGCCGCCGAGGTCAAGCAGCGCGTGCCGATGAACCATGAAGATTGTGCGTACAACTGGCGTTAGAGCGGACGTTCCTGGGAAGGTCTGCGTAGGTCGGTTCAAGCCGAAGGCGGAACCGACGTGGCCCTCACCGCGCGCCGGCCATTTTCCGACCCGCGCATGTTGGATCCGCCCGCATAATGCCGCGGGCTTGATCCGACCTACAGCCGACCACATCCTTTCGGTCGCTCCGTGCGGGTGGCTCCTGCCGATCGCAGCGTTGCTGTTCTCGCTTTGCGCCCACGCCGAGCAATACAAGAGCGAAGTCCGCGAAATCGCCCCTCCTGCGGCGCAGACCCAGGCCCAAGACCCCGCGACCTTGCTCAACTCCACCACCGACCCCTACGCGCGTGCCCTGCTGCTGCGCGACCTCGCCGCGACCGCGATTCAGAGGAAGGACTACAAGGAAGCCCAGCGCCTTTTGCAGGAGGCGCTCAAGCTCAACGCGCTCTCCGGCCCCGCGGCGGAGATGATGAAGCAGGACCTTGCCGCGCTGGCAATGGCGACGGGGAACCTCAAGCAGCAGGTGCCGCAACTCGAAGCGCTGGTGAAATCGGGCAACGCGAGCCCCGAGGTTCTGGTCGCGCTCGGCGCGGCCTACCTGGAGAACAAGCGATTCAAGGACGCGGTGCCGATGCTGCAAAAAGGCATCGCGGCGACACTGAAGCCGGACCCGAGCTGGAAGCGCGCCCTGGTCGGTGCCTTGATCGGCGCAGGCCAGGACGCCGAGGCGGCAAGGGTGCTGGAAGCTTTGCTGCGCGCCGATCCCAAGCAGAAAGAGAGCTGGTTGCAGCTCTCGGCGCTGTACCTCAAGGCCGGCAACAAGGAACGTGCGCAGGCGACGATGGAGATCGCGAGCCGGCTCGGCTATCTGGTCGATGCAAACGATCGCCTGCGACTGGTCACGCTCACCGGGCAGATCGGCGCGCCGTTCGAGGCGGCGTCGGTGATGCAGGGCTGGATTAAGTCCGGTCAACTGCCGAAGAACCTGGAGAACCATCGGCTGCTGGCGGCGCTGTGGATCCGTGCGCGCGAACGGAGCCTCGCTCTGACGGCGCTCAACGAGGTGGCGGTCGCCAAACCGAACCGCGAGGTCTACGAGCAGATGGCGCAATTGCACCTGGAGCGGCAGGACTACGAGCGCGCCTCGCAGGCCCTGTCCCAGGCAGCGCAACTCGGCGGCAAGTCCGGCCCGCTGCTGATGAGTCTGGGTCTGGCGCGCTACCAGTTGGCCGATGTGGATGGCGCGACGATTGCGTTTCGCGAGGCGAGCAGCTTCGCTCCGCAATCGAAGCTCGCTCAGGACTGGCTCAGGTATCTCGAATCCGGCCAGGCGCGCGAGCAGGCGATGGCTGCGCTAGCGCAGGCGGCGCGTGCTCAGTCCGAGGACGTGGCCCTGAGCGGCCGCCTGCTCGGGGCGACCGTGAACGTGACGGCGTCCGCCGACGCGGGCACAGCTCCGGGTACCGAGATCGCGGCGCGAGCCAGGTCCAGCGGTGAGTTGACCCCTATCGGTGCGGAGCGCGACGGCAATGCCGCCGGAACCATCCCGGTCTGGACCGGCGGACTGACGCCGTCGCAACGGCCCGCCGCCTACAAACCCGGCGGCCGTCTGGTCGATCCGTATCCCGCGGACCGGCCGCTCTACGCGATCACCGCCGCCAACCTGTCCGAGCACCGCAGGCTGCTGTCGAAGGGTCATCAGGAATTGCTGACGAAATATCCGGGCTACCGCTTGCCGGTCTACACGACCCGTCGCGGCGTGGCCTATCCACAGGCGATCTACGACGCCAGCCAGGCCAACCTCGGTCGGGCGAAGCTGCTGGGCTCCGATACGCTGAGCGGGGCGAAGCTGGGCTTTCCCTTTCCCCAGCCCGCTTCGGGTGTGGAGACGATGTGGAACCATCGCGTGCGCTATCGCGGCAACACCGCGGAGCTGCAAAGCCAGCAGGTGGTGATGGGCGCGGACGGCAAGGAGACGCTGCGCGTGCGGCTCAACGAGCGCGCGTATTTCCGCTACGGCAACACGGCGGACCCGGTGGACCTCGCGTCGCAGAACATCCTGCTGTACTACCTTTTGCGCTTCACCGGCGTCGGTCTGAACAATCTGGTGGCGCTGGCGCACGAGACCGCGAATTCCGAGAAGGATGCGCGTGCCATCTGGGTCGGTCCGCCCGGCACGGCGAAGCTGTTCCGCATCCCGCCGGTGGGTTACGACCAGCCGTTTCCGGCGACCGAGGGCATGTACTACGTCGACATGATCGACATGTACAACGGCGCCTTCGACCGCTACGTTTGGAAGTTAGTAGGCAAGCGCGAAATGATCCTGCCTTACAACGGTTATCGGATGTCCGACGGCAGCCGCCAATACGCAGACCTGCTGACGCCCGGGCATCTCAACCCGGATGCCACGCGCTACGAGTTGCACCGCGCCTGGGTGATCGAGGCCACCGAGCGTGGCGGCAAGAAGCACAGCTTCGGCCTGCGCGTGTTCTATCTCGATGAGGATTCCTGGAACGTGGTGCTGGTGGAGAACCACGACCGCAGCGGCAAGCTCTGGCGTTTCCAGGAAGGGCATCTCCTGCCGCAGTACGACGTCCAGGCCGCCAACTGCGTGCCGGTCATCACCTACGATCTGCTGGACGGCCGCTACTTCGCCAGCCGCCTGGTCGCGCAGGAGCCACCGGCGCGCTACGACGTCCCCATGAACAAGAGCGAGTTCAATCCCGCGAGCGTTCAGGCGAAATATTTGCGCTGATCGCGGCGCGGCCTGCGACCCTTTTTCGCGACCGTGCATCTAGGGGATGTGGCATCGACGAGAGGGGGTTGGGCACATGAAGATCAGGACCTGGATGGCGGTGCTGGTTTTGACGGCTTTCAGCGGCATTTCCAGCGCAGGCGACTGCTCAGAGGCCGGCGGCATGGACCAGTTCCGTGCCGACGCCATGGCTGGCATCCACGCCGAAAACCGGGCCGCCTTGCAGAAGCAGTTGCACGACACCCGGAACGCGATGCGCGATCAGGCCCGCGAGTCCTTCCTGGCCCAGCAGCCGGCTCCCTCAACCGGTCGGCCGACGGCCAAGTCGGCGCCTTGAGCAAGCTCTGCATAAATCGGAATTCGGTAGGTCGCGTGTAGTTTGGGTGTGGGTCGGGTCAAGCCCGCGTGCTTTTCGCGGGCGGGCCCGACATGCGCCGTTCGTTGAAGGGCGCGCAGCGTCGGTTCCGCCTTCGGCTTGAACCGGCCTACAACTCATTACAGGCGATCGCGCCGGCGCCCTCCGCCTCGATTCGCGAATCGGCCCAGCCCTGGCCGTCGAAATGCGTGGCCAGTGGCGCGGCGTCGATACCGCGTTCGCGCAGCGCAGCGATCAGCGCCTCCGAGTTGCCGTGCATCGCCAGCACGCGCCTTGCCCCGGTCTGTTCGATCGTGCGAAGCAGGCCCGGCCAGTCGGCGTGGTCGGACAGCACGAAGCCGCGATCCCAGGCCGGACGCCGACCCGAGCCCGCCACGTTCATCCAGCCGGAGGCGAATGCGGTCGAACAGGGTTTGAAGCGCTTCATCCACGGCGTACCGGCGGCGCCGGGCGGTGCGAGCAGCAGCTTGCCTTTCCAGTCGAAGAACTTCGGCTGATTGCCGACCGTGTCGGTCGGCAGCATGGCGACACCGGCTTCGCGATAAATCCTGACCATCGTGCTCATGGCGCCGTGCAGGTAGACGGTCTCCGCAGTGTGGTGCAGCAGTTCGGCGAGGATGCGTTGGGCCTTGCCGAGCGCGTAGCAGCACAACACGGCGCACTCGCCGCGGGTCTTGCAGGTATTCCACCACTCGAAGATCTCAAGGGCGACCGCGCGCGGCTCCGGCCAACGGTAAGCCGGCAGGCCGAACGTGGATTCGGTGATGAACGTGTCGCAGGGCACCACCTCGAAGGGGGCGCAACTCGGGTCGATTTCGCGCTTGTAATCGCCGGATATCACCCAGATCTCGCCCGCAACGTCGATGCGAACCTGCGCTGAGCCCAGCACATGGCCGGCCGGGTGCAGCGAGACGCGTGCGGCGCCGAACTCGACCACCTGCCCATAGGCCAGCGCCGTGATGCCGCCGCCGAAGCCGACGCGCTGGCGCGTGAGCCGCAGGCCGGGCGCTGCGCACCAGTAGTGCCTGGAGCCGCTGCGCGCATGATCGCCGTGCGCATGCGTGATGACGGCGCGGTCCACCGGGCGGCAGGGATCGATGTGGAAGTCGCCGGCAGGGCAGTAGAGCCCGCGGTCGGTCGGAACGATCAGGTCCATTGCCGTCAGTTCGACGGGAGGAGTTGCAGCAGACGGTCCAGCGCGCCGCGGTTGGCCAGCACTGCGCGCTGCCCGGCCAGACCCATCGCACGGCGGCGCGACGGGTCGCCCAGCGCATCGGCGATCGCGCCCGTCAACTCGCCCGGCTCGCCAAGCTCCTGTGCGGCGCCGGCCTCGAGGAGCAGGGCGCGCGGGTCGAGGAAGTTGTGCATGTGCGGGCCGAACAGAACGGGCAGGCCCAGGGTGGCGGGTTCGAGCACGTTGTGGCCTCCCACCGGAACGAAGCTGCCGCCGACGAAGGCCACGTCGCTGGCCGCCAGGTACATCCACATTTCGCCGAGGCTATCGCCGAGCAGGACACTGGCGGTGTCTGGAAAAGGTGAGGAGGCCGAGGTCCACTGGCTGCGCCGGTGGAATTGAAAGCCGCCGCGCCCGGCCAGCGCCGCGACCTCGTCGAAGCGCCTCGGATCGCGCGGTACCAGCAGCAGCACGGCATCCGGAAACGCCTTGCGCAATTCGCGATGGGCTTCGAGCGCCGCGGTTTCCTCGGTCTCGTGCGTGCTCGCTGCAATCCACACGCGCCGCGGGTCCCCCAGCCAGCGGCGCAGCGCCTTCCCGGCCTCGACCTGGGCCGACGGCGGTTCGATGTCGAACTTGAGGTTGCCGATGTTTTCGGCCCTTGGCGCGCCAAGTTGCGCGAAGCGCTGCGCATCCAACCCGCTCTGCGCCGCCACCAGCGTGGTGTCGGCCAGCACGCTGCGAGTGAAGCCGGCGACTCTCGAATAACCCCTGAGCGAGCGCGGCGACAGGCGCGCGTTGGCGATGGTGATGGGTATGCTGCGCCGACGGAGTTGACGGAACAGGTGTGGCCATAGCTCGGTTTCCATGATCACCACCTGGCGTGGCCGCGCGCGATCGAGGAAGCGGCTTACGGAACCCGGCAGGTCGTAGGGCAGGTAGGTGTGGATGACCTGGTCGCCCAGCGCGGAGCGGATGCGCTCGCTGCCGGTCGGCGTGGTCGTGGTGACCCAGATGCGACCCGCGCCGTGACGTTCGATCAGGCGCCGGATCAGCGGCAGTGCCGCCAGCGACTCGCCGACCGAGACGCCATGCACCCACACGGCGACACCTTCGGCCGCGCGTGGAACGAAGCCGAAGCGCTCCCCGATGCGTTCGCGATAGCCGCGGATCTGGCGCGAGCGCCATAGCAGCCGTGCGACGAGCACAGGGGTCAGCAGGTAGATCAACAGGGTGTAGAGCAGTCTCATGCGGCGCAGTTTAGGAGCAGGCGCGAATCGCCTTGTGCGGCCTCACTTCCCGGCAGGTGGCGCCTGGTTCTCGACGGGCTTCCCCGCAGGCGGCAGGGCCTCGAGATAAACGATGCCGGGCGTCGCGGGCGGCGGCACGACAACCGTCCGCACCTCGCCCGGCCACAGGAATACATAGCCCAGCCCGGCCGCAACGATGAGCAAGGCCACGACCAGCCCGATCAAGTGCGCGCGCCGGTCCACCGGCAGGCGCGTGTGCATCGCCTTGGCGCGGGCGATCGGCGGCAGCTTGTGGAAATCCTCGCGTTTCATTCGGGATCAGCGACTCGGTCGGGGTTTTCAGTTGCGGATTCCGCGATACCTTCCAGGGGATTTTCGAGTGCCGCGTCGACCCATTTTGCAGGCAACGATTTGCCTGGCTTGACGCCGAGTTTTTTCAGCATCTCCGCCTGGCGAATCACATTGCCGCCACCTTCGCTGAACTTGCGCCGCGCGGACTCGTAGCTGGCCTGGGCCTGCTCCAGGCGTTCACCGACCTTGTGCAGATCGGTCACAAAACCCACCAGCCGGTCGTACAGCTCGGCGCCGCGGCTGGAAATCTCCTTGGCGTTGCGACTCAGGCCCTCCTGCTGCCACAGGTGCGCCACGGTGCGGATCACGAACAGCAGGGTGCTCGGGCTCACCAGCAGCACGTTCTTCTCCCAGGCGTGCTGGAACAGCTCGCGGTCATGGGTCACCGCCGTCATGAATGCGGGCTCCAGCGGGATGAACATCACCACGAAGTCGATCGACTTGAGCCCGAGCAGCGACTGGTAACTCTTCTCGGACAGGCCCTTGATGTGCGCGCGGATGGCCGTGAGGTGTCGCTTGAGCGCGGCGGCGCGCTCGTCGGCGTGCTCGCTCGATGCGAACGCGCGGTAATCGGGCAGGGTGAGTTTGGAATCGACAATCAGATGGCGCTCGCCGGGCAGCTTGATCACCACGTCGGGAATGACATGGCTCTGGCCGTCCTCGGACTTGACGCTGCCCTGGCGCTCGTAATGCTGGCCGGGCAGCAGACCCGCTTTTTCCAGCACGTCGTCGAGAATGATTTCGCCCCAGTTGCCCTGCGCCTTGCGATCGCCCTTGAGCGCGAGCGTGAGCTGGTTGGCATCCTGGCTGAGCGTGGCGTTGAGGGACATGAGCTGTTTGACCTGCTCGGCCAGCGCACTGCGGTCCTTGCCCTCGTTGACGTAGACCTCCTCGACCTTGCTCTGGAAAGCCTTGATCCGCTCCTGCAGGGGGTTGAGCAAGGCGCCGAGATTGGTCTGGTTCTGCTCGGTGAACTTGCGGCTTTTCTCGTCGAGAATCTCGCTGGCGAGAGCCTTGAACTGGTTGGATAGCTGCTCGCGCGCCGCGGTGAGCAGCGCCAGTTTTTCCTGTGATTGACTGCGTTCCTGTTCGAGCAGGGTGTTGAGCCGGCGGATCTCGGCCAGCGATTCGGCCTGCGCCGCCTGGAGGCGGTCGCGTTCCGCAATCGCCTGTTGGCGCAGGGCTTCGATCCGGTTGGCGGCGTCATCGAGGCGCACGGCGAGTTGCTGGTTTTCGCGCACGGCCGATTTGCGCTGCTCGTCGAGCATCGTGCGCTCCCGTTCGATCGCGTGGCTGCCCTCGATGGCATTTCGGCAATCCAGCCGCGCCTGTTCCAGCGCAGCGTCTGCGCGGCGTCGCCCGGCGCGACCCAGCACGATGACGATCACGGCCAGTGCGCCGAAGATCAGCAGCAGGATTAGCACAAGACTCGCGGGAATCGCAGTATTCATCGAAGCAGGTATCGGGCAGGCGCGCAGTCTGCCAGAGCCATCGCCACCCCCGTCGGCTCCGACCGCATGAAGCCGCGGGCTTGAGCCAACCTACAGCCGCTGTGCAGCCGACCGATGGGGTTGCGACCATTTCAGGATTGCTCCGCGAATTCGGCTACCATATCCGCCTATCCGTATGAGCGGATATTTATCCGACGCCGGTGCCTGTCGCCGGTCCCAACGCACACCCAGGAACTCCTGCCGATGTCTTCTTACCTGTTCACGTCCGAATCCGTTTCCGAAGGTCACCCCGACAAGGTCGCCGACCAGATTTCCGATGCGGTGCTCGACGCCATCCTGTTGCAGGACAAGAAGGCCCGCGTGGCCTGCGAAACCATGGTCAAGACTGGCGTCGCCATCGTCGCCGGCGAGATCACCACCAGCGCCTGGATCGATCTGGAAGCGCTTACCCGCAAGGTGATCTGCGACATCGGTTACACCTCGTCCTTCGTCGGCTTCGACGGTGCCACCTGCGGCGTGCTGAACCTGATCGGCAAGCAGTCGCCCGACATCGCGATGGGCGTGGACCGCAAGAAGCCCGAGGAGCAGGGCGCCGGTGACCAGGGCCTGATGTTCGGCTACGCCTGCGACGAGACCAAGGAGCTGATGCCGGCGCCAATCTTCTACGCGCACCGTATCGTCGAGCAGCAATCCAAGGTGCGCAAGGCCAAGAAGTCCCTGCTGCCGTGGCTGCGCCCGGACGCCAAATCCCAGGTCACGCTGCGTTACGAGAACGATCAGGCGGTGGGCCTGGACGCGGTGGTGCTGTCCACCCAGCATGACCCGAGCATCAAGCTCAAGGATCTGCGCGAGGCGGTGATGGAGGAGGTGCTCAAGCCGGTGCTGCCGGCCAAGTGGATCAGCAAGAGCACCAAGTTTCACATCAATCCGACCGGCAACTTCGTGATCGGCGGTCCGGTGGGCGACTGCGGTCTGACCGGTCGCAAGATCATTGTCGATTCCTACGGCGGCTGGGCCCGTCACGGCGGCGGCGCGTTCTCCGGCAAGGATCCCTCGAAGGTCGACCGCAGCGCCGCGTACGCCGCGCGTTACGTGGCCAAGAATCTGGTTGCTTCGGGCCTGGCCAGGCGCATCGAGGTTCAGGTGAGTTACGCCATCGGCGTGGCCGAGCCGACGTCGATCTTCGTCACCAGCTTCGGCACGGGGAAGGTCAGCGACGAGAGCCTGGAAAAACTGGTTCGCAAACATTTCGACCTGCGCCCCTACGGCATCGTTAAGATGCTGGACCTGATCCACCCGATGTACCTGGCCACCGCCAGCTACGGACACTTCGGCCGCAAACCCTACGAGGTCACCCTGGCCGACGGCGAGACGTTCACCGCCTTCTCCTGGGAGAAGACCGACAAGGCCGCGGCGCTCAAGGATGCGGCGAAGGGCATGGGTTGAGCGGGTTCACGCGGTGGGAAACGGGGCGCTTCGGCGCCCCGTTTCCGTTGGTGGCATTGGCCGTATTCATGCGCTGACCGGCCGCGACGAATGAATGCGTCTTATATCAGCGCCAGACGGCTTTCAAACTGCGTCCTTCGCCCGGTCAGCGGGTCGTCGAACTCCAGCGCACGCGCCAGCAGTTTCAGAGGACAGGAATAATCTTCGGCTCCCTCTTCGCGTAATTGCGGATAGAGCGGGTCGTTGAGGATCGGCGCAGCGAGTGCCGCCAGGTGCACTCGGAGTTGATGCTTGCGGCCGGTGACGGGATGTAGCCGGTAAAGGGCCAGATCGCCGCGTCTGTCCAGCACTTCGATATGTGTCTCGCTGTTGGCTTCGCCCTCGATCTCGCGCATGCGAAAGAACGGCTCGCCTTCGACGATGCGGCTTCGACGGGTCATCGGAAACGCCGTGTCCGCCACGGCCGGCGCAAGGGCCTCGTAGACCTTGGTCATCGCGTGCGTGCGGAACAGCGATTGATAGACGCCCAGACTCTGCGGGTTGGTGGAGAACGCGACCAGCCCCGCGGTGCCGCGATCGATGCGATGCAGCGGCACCAGATGGTCGATCATCAGCGACCTTCGCAGCCGCACCAGCAGCGACTCCTGCACGTAACGGCCTGCGGGCGCGACCGGCAGGAAATGCGGCTTGTCCGCGATCAGCAGATGCTCGTCGCGATGAATCACCTGCGCTTCGAACGGGATGCGCGGTTCGGTGTCCAGCTCGCGGTAATAGCGCAGTTCCAGCCCGGTTCTGCAGGGCGTGGACGGACGGAACGGCTGCGCCCGCGCATCGAGGATCAGGCCGCGCTCGAAGCGCGAACGCCACACGTCGCGGCCGATCGTCGGAAATCGCTCGCAGAGAAAATCGAGCAAGGTCGGCCAGCGTCCGGGTGGAACCTGCACGTGGCCCGCGCCGACGCCATCTCGCAGCGGCAGGACAGGCTTCACGCGCGAGCTGGGCCCATCAGTAGTGCGGTGGAACTTCGTCCGCGCGCGTGTTCTTGAATCCTTCCGTGGGCTGCGCCTTCACGCGCTCCAGCAACTGGCGGCAGAGCGTGCCGAGTTGATCGATCTGCTTCTGCTGGCGCGCCACGGTGTCGCTGAGCACGCGCAGCGTCTCGTCCTGGTAGGACAGCCGGGTTTCGAGGTCGATGAAGCGATCTTCCTGGTTCATCGGACGAGCATAACCGGCAGCGTCGCACTCGGCGCGAATCGGGCGGAAGCCGAATTTTCACGAACCGGTTGTTAGACTGCTTGTCCGATTGCCTCGTTGTGTCCCGAACCGAATCATGACCCCGTCTCCGAAGCACGCCCTTCCCGAACGTTCCGCTCTCGGCCCCTTGCCGACCCTGATTTTTTCCTCGCGCTGGTTGCAGCTGCCCCTGTACCTGGGCCTGATCGTCGCCCAGGGGATTTACGTCATCCTGTTCGTCAAGGAGCTGTGGCACCTGATCTATGGTGCCTTCAATCTCAACGAGCAGCAGGTGATGCTGATCGTGCTCGCGCTGATCGACGTGGTGATGATTTCCAACCTGCTGATGATGGTGATCGTCGGCGGCTACGAAACCTTCGTGTCGCGCCTGCGCCTGCAGAACCATCCGGACCAGCCCGAGTGGCTCAGCCACGTCAACGCTTCCGTGCTCAAGGTGAAGCTGGCGATGGCGATCATCGGCATCTCGTCCATCCACCTGCTCAAGACCTTCATCGAGGCCGGCACCATCGGCGCCTATCCGCTGTGCTCGGCCGTCGCGGAAGGGGTGAAATGCACCAACACCAGTGCCGACGGTGTGATGTGGCAGACCATCATCCACATGGCCTTCATCATTTCCGCCGTCGGCATCGCCTGGACCGACCGCCTGATGCAGGGGACCTCGACAGCGACGCCGCCGAGGCCGAACGGCGCGCATTCGTAGATCGGTTGTAGGTCGGTTCAAGCCGAAGGCGGAACCGACACTGCGCGCTCTTCAACGAATGGCACTGCGCGCCGTTCAAAGAACCGCGCCCGTCGGGTCCGCCCGCATGAAGCCGCGGGCTTGACCCGACCTACATCCGATCCGGCAACCCCGCTTCTCAGCCCGGCATGCGCTCGAAGGCCGGGATGCCGGCCGGCACATGATGGAACGGCTGCTGGTCCACCGTGAAGATGGCCATCTGCGGATTGCCGAAAGCGCTGGGCTTGTCGAGCGTGCCGAGTTTGACGATCACCGTACCTGCCAGCGCCGGAGAACGACTCAGCAGCGGCGTGCCGCAATCGGCGCAGAACTCGCGCGTGACCGGGCTTTCCAGGTCGCTACGCGCGAAGCTCTTGGGCGCGCCCTTGGTGTAGCGGAAGCCCGATTCCGGCAACGCCACGCACACATTGGGATTGCCGCCTGAGTAGTACTGGCACTCTCGGCAATGGCACTGACCGTTGAACACCGGGTCGCCGTCCGACACATATCGCACCGCACCGCAATAGCATCCGCCTTCGATTTTCATGCTGGGTCTCTCCAATTGATTGAGTCAAGACGTGGCGCGCGATCCTTCGCTGCCAGGGCGCACTCGCGCCGAGCGAGCTTATACCGGACGCCGAACGCCGCGGCGAGCGTGGTGAACGAGCCACATTCCGTTGAATGATGACGGAGCAGGTCCCCTGGCCGCGCCGGCCGAATAGACTCTCCGTCGCCCTCGATGCCACAACCCAACGCCCCGCAATGATCGGCCACCTGCTGCACCGCCTGTGGGCTGCGCCCGCGCTGTTGCAGGTCGTCGCGATGTTGTGCTGGTCCGGCAATTTCGTGCTCGGACGCGCGATGCACGAGCATATTCCGCCGATCGGTCTGTCGTTCTGGCGCTGGTCCATCGCCTTCGCGCTGGTGCTCGGCTTCGCCTGGCCGCACCTGCGGCGCGACCTGCCGGTGCTGTGGAAGAACCGCGGCCTGATCGCGCTGCTGGCTTTTCTGGGCGTGGCGACGTTCCAGGCGCTGGTCTATTACGGTCTCAACACCACCACGGTGGTCAACGCGGTGCTGATGCAATCGACCATGCCGGTGCTCATCATCCTGGGTTCCTGGCTGGTGTTCCGGGAACCGGTTCGCTGGCTTCAGATGATGGCGGTGGCGATCTCGCTCGCCGGCGTGGCCGTCATCATCACGCGCGGCTCGCTGAGGGCGCTGCTGGAGCTGTCACTCACTCCCGGCGACGGCCTGGTCATGGTGGCGGTGTTCTGCTACGCGTTCTACTCGGTGCTGCTGCGACGCCGGCCGACGGTGCATCCGCTGAGTTTCCTGGCGGCGACTTTCGCCATCGGATCGTTGATGCTGGTTCCGGTCTATCTGCACGAGCATGTCTACCTGCGCCCGATGCATTTCGATGGCCAGACACTCGCCGCGCTCGCTTTTGTGGCCGTGTTTCCCTCGCTGGTCGCATACATGTGCTTCAACCGCGCGGTGGAACTGATCGGCGCCAATCGCGCCGGCCAGTTCCTGCACCTGATGCCGGTATTCGGCAGCGCGCTCGCAGCCCTGTTCCTCGGCGAAACCTTGCGGACCAGTCACCTGGTGGGAGCAGCGCTGATCGCGACCGGAATCGGGCTCGCGCAGGTCGCGAAGAAGGGGTAGCGGTGGCGGATGCGCTTCGCTTATCCGCCCTACGCTGTGCCGGCCTGTAGGGTGGATAAGCGAAGCGCATCCACGATCGCCTGCTCCCCTTGACATCGATAAAGACTTACGCCGCGGCCGCCTCCGGACGCCGCGCCGCAGCGCTCGACTCCAGAAACGCGGCCCAGGCTCCCTGCACTTCCTTCCAGCCGACAGCGACGATCGGGTTGCCCTCGGGCGTGATGAACAGCAACGGCCCGAGGAAGGTCATGTAGAACTCGCTGTCGACGGGAAACGCGGTCTGGTCGTGGCGCGCGCCGGAGGATTCGTAGCCGTAACCCGGCGCCACCGCCGTCGCACCGCCCTTGGCAGCACCGCCGCGCACGTCCATGCGGCCGTGCGTCATCAGGTATTCGCCCGGGCCCTGGTGGATATGCGGATTGAACGAGGAGCCGGCCGGGCAGGTGAAAATCGCGGTCCAGGCGCCCATCTCGGGCGAGACATGCAGCAGTTTCCAGCGGATGCCTCCGGTGGACAGCGCCTCCGGAAACGGCGCCCAGTCGAGCGCGTCGATCTGCACGTACTCCTCGGCGATCTGGTTTTTCATCATGACGTTCTCCTCCTGCATGCCGCTTGACGGCAATTCTGTGGGTCAAGCTGAAACATAACGCCGAGCACAGTCACGGGACAGATAGTGCAAGCCCGCCGAGCCGTGATCGCGCGCGTGCCGAGTTGCGCCGTCAGTTCCGCGAGGCGGGCCTCGAAGCGGTCGCCGTGGACGAGCCGGCCGTTCGTTTCGGCGTCCGCGATGTTCAGGATGGGTTTCATGGTGGATTCACGGGTATTGCGACGGTCCAGCCTGGGAGTCTGGGCGTTGGCGGGCGGCAGATTTCACGAAACCATCATGTGCCCTGCTTAGCCTTGTGTGCTGACGACCGTCGTTCGTGACGTGAATGGCGCAGGCGGTCGCACCTGAAAGAACTCATTTCGTGCGCGACCTTCCCTGTCTGACCTGGCTGCTTGCCGCCTGCCTCGCGGCTTTCTGTGCGCCTGCACGCGCGGCCGCGCCGACACCGGGACAGGTGACCATCCTGGTCGGCCAGGACGGTGGTGGCGGGGTGCGCGGACTGGCGGTGCTGCTCGACGATGCGGACATCGCCAGTACCGATGCTGCCGGCGCGGCCACGATTTCTGTTTCGATCGGCGCCCATGTGCTGACCGTACGGCGCGGCACGCTGAACCTGAGCGAGTCGGCTTTGAACTTGCGCGACGGTGAAGCGGCGGAACTGCGCCTGAGCGTGCCGGACGGGCAGGGCCTGCCCGCGGCCCGTCTCGAAGTGTTCGACGTAGCGAATCCGGGCATCGGTGCGCTCGGCGGCACCATCACCGACGAGACCGGCGAGCCCCTGGCCGGCGCTGCGATCCGCGTCGAAGGGTCCGAAGCCAGCACGACAAGCGATGGCCAAGGCCGTTTCGAACTGCGAGTGCCGCGCGGCACCTGGGATGTGGTGGTGACGCATCCGGAAAAAACGCTGACGCGCACGTTCAATGCCCAGCGTGTCTCGCCCGGCGTGGACACCGATCTGCGCCTGGCCCTGACCGAGCGACGTGCGGCGCCGACGGGCGCGGGCATCGAGGAAGTGGTGGCGACCGCGCGCTACGTGCCGGATACCTCGACCGCGCTGGAACAATCCTCCGACACGGTGCTCGACGCGATTTCCGAGCAGGAGATCGCGATCGCAGGAGATTCCGATGCCGCCGCCGCGCTGACGCGCGTCACCGGCGTGACCATCGTCAACGACCTGGTGTTCGTGCGCGGTCTCGGCGACCGCTACTCCGCCACTTACGTCAACCACGGCGAGGTGCCGAGTCCGGATCCCTCGCGGCGCGCCATCGGCCTGAATATTTTTCCGACCGACATCCTCGCCGGCATCAGCGTGCAGAAGACCTATTCGCCGGACCTGCCCGGCGATTTTTCCGGCGGTGCGGTGCTGCTCGACACGCGCGGCATTCCGGATGCGTTCAATGTTTCGCTCGGCGTGTCTGCCGGCGGCAACACGCGCTCCACGAATCGCGACGGCCTCAGCTACCAGGGCGGCAGTACGGACTGGCAGGGCCGTGACGATGGTGTTCGCGACATTCCCGACGTCGCCCGCCAGCTGACGGACAACGGTCGCAGGCCGCTGGGAAGCCTGTCGCTGGAAGACAATCGACTCAACGCCCTGCTGGTCGAGCAGGTCGGCGATTCTCTGCAACCGAACTGGGACGTGGAGATCGGGAAGATCGCGCCCGATGGAGGCATCGACTTCGCCATTGGCGACCGTTACGAAGGCTGGGACCGGGCGGAACTGGGTTACCAGGTGACCTTGCTGTACGACCGCAAGACGCGGTTTCGCGAGGAGGCGCGCACCAACCTGATCCCCGGGGACCCCCGTGTCATCGACTCCAGCAACCTGGCGCTGGTCGAGAATCTGGAGCGCACCTCCCGCGCCATCGACAGTGGCGGGATCGTTTCCCTGGCGGCTGTGATCGACGACGAGCAGACGCTCGGGTACACCGGGATTCTGTCGCGCCAGACGACCCAGAGCACGTTTTATTCCGAAGGGTTCGGGCAGCGCAACGACATCCTCAATTCCCATGCTTATTCACTGGACTGGGTCGAGAACCAGTTGATGTCTCATCAGCTCACCGGCAAGCATGTTTTTCCTGGATTCCTGGGTATCAGCCTCAACTGGCAGGCGACCAAGGCGTCCGCGGACAGCGACACGCTGGACCGCCGCGAATATCAGTACACCCGGCGGGCCGACAGCGAACCGGATGCCCCGTTCGAGCTTTCCAAGGCTGCGGGAAGCCCGACCCGAACCTGGGAGTTTCTGGACGACGGGACGGCGGACGCGGGAGCCGATCTGAGCCTGCCGCTGGCGCTGCGTCCGGGTCTGGATCTTGAACTCAGTGCCGGCTTGCGTCGCACCGATCGTTCACGATCGTTTCAGAAGGTTGGATGGGCTTACCGGCTGTCCTCGTCGACCGCGACACCGGCGGACGTCGGCATCGCGCTGCTGGCGCCTTCGCTCGATCAGGTGCTCGATCCGCGATTCATCCGGCCGGACGGCTGGGAGCTGGTCAACGTCGGCGCCGTGATCCCGGATGTCGATAGCGCGGACAGCTACGACGCCTCGCAGGATCTGTCGGCTTATTACGGCGCCGCCAAGCTCACCCTGGGCAGTGCGCTGGAATTGCAGGGGGGTGCTCGCAAGGAAACGTCCGACATTCGCGTGGGCCTGGTGGGGGTCGATCCGGTGGGTGCCCCCCCGAGCTGCGGGGGTACGAATCCGGATGCTGCGCCGACCTGCTCGGATCTGAAAGATTCGAAGTGGCTGCCCGCGGCGAACCTGTCCTGGTTCATCAACGATCGTCAGACCCTGCGGGCGGGCTACAGCCGCACCGTCAACCGGCCGCAGTTTCGCGAAATTGCGCCGATCACCTACATCGACCCGGAGACCCGCGACCTGACGTTCGGAAACCTCGACCTGGAGATTGCGCAGATCAGGAACTACGACCTGCGCTACGAGTATTACTGGAACCCCTCTGAAGGAATCACGGCGGCGACGTTCGCCAAGGACATCACCCGACCGATCGAGGTCGTGGTCACGGCCAACGCGGTCGGGCGTCCGTTCGTGGGCGTGAAGAATGCGCGCAGCGCCAGCCTGTACGGGATCGAGCTGGACGGTCGCTGGGAGCTGGACGAGTTCGCGGATTTTTCGCAGTGGCTCGGCTACACCTACATCTCCGGCAACGTGTCGCTGATCGAGTCGAACGTGAAGCTCGATCCCGCGCCGGAATTCTGCGTGCCGCCGGTCAACGTCAGCGAGCGCGACTTGCAGGGACAGTCGCCGTGGATCGCGAATGTGACCTTGGGCTTCAGCAATCCCGATAGCGAAACCGACTTCGCGCTGCTGTTCAACATGTTTGGAGAACGCATCGTGCGCGCCGGCCTGCTCGACGGCTGCGCCGGACTGCCCGATGCGGTGGAACAGCCCGCGCCGCAGCTCGACCTCAACCTGCGCCAGCATCTGTTCGACCGCTGGAAGATCGGCTTCAAGGTTCGCAATCTGCTCGACCCCGATGTCGAGGTGGTCCAGGGCCCCTTCACCACGCGGTCCTATAAAACCGGCCGGTCTGCATCGTTCTCGGTCGAGTACGAGTTCTGAAGTGTCCGACGAAATGAATTTCCGGCGGCGTCTACGCCTTGCCCTGGCAGGCCCGATCGTTCTGGGCCTGCTGCATGCCTGCTCCGACGGCGGTACCTCGCTGCGCGTCGGCGACCCGGGCGTCGACGGCACGCCGTCCCCGACCCTGCCCTCGAACGAAGGGCCGATCCTGCGCGGCTCGGTCGGTAGCGGCACCGGCGCCGTTCGGGATGAAACTCGGGTCATGGATCCCTATTCGATCGCGGCCCTGTTCTCGGCCGCGGGTCTGGGCAACGTGCCGTCACTGGGTGGCGCGATCGATGATCGCGGCCTGCCGACTTCGACGGCCGGTTCCATCACGGTCCAGGGTTTTACCCTCCCACCGACCTGGCCACCGCCGAGTGCCGCCGGGCCGGACTCCTTGCCGCTGCCTGACACCCTGATCGCGACCTCCTACGCCGGCGCCTTTGATCCGTCCGCTCCACCGGACCAGGCCTGGACGGCGAACTGGACCGTGGCGCTCGACGGAACCCTTTCGCGGTTCAGGTTCTTTGGCTTCCTGGCGCCGCGTACCGCGCAGCAGGCCATCGGCGGACAGTCCGCCGACGATCAATGCCCGGAAGGCACCACCCTTACGGGCCGCTTTTCCGATCGTATCGGTGAACTGGGGCGGGACGAGACCGGGCTGTTCTTCAACTCCATCCTCGCCGGTGTGAGCGACTACGACGTCTGCCGTCTGCCGCCGCGTTTCGACGGCGGGCCCGAGACCGGCGGCACGCTGCCGCTGCTGACCAACGACAACGTATACGAGTTGGCCGACAGCGTCGGTACCTATGTCGGCGAGGGCGATGCGGATCGAACGAGTCTGCCCGAGCCGGCCGCGGTGTCCCTCGGCATCGAGGCCGGAACCCTGATCTTCGGTGAGGCCGGCGAGTCGCTGATCGTCAGTCGCGGGTCACGCATCGAGGCGGCCGGGCGGCCGATGGCGCCGATCACGTTGACCTCGCTGGCGCAATTGCAGGCCCGCTTCGACGGCGACTTCGGGACCGCGGCCACCGGTGCAAGTGGCGGATGGGGCGGCCTGGTGCTGATGGGTCGTGCGCCCAATCAGGCCTGCGTGGCGGCGAGCTGTGATGTCGTCGATGAAGGCGCGGGTCGGCACGGCGGCGAAGTACCGGACGACAGCTCCGGCGCGTTCGACTATGTGCTGATCCGCAACGGCGGCGGCGGTTTGCCCGGCGCGGGGGAGGGCGGTTCGCCTCGCGCCTCGCTACGCCTGCTGTCCACCGGCCGCGCGACCCGCATCGATCACCTGCAAGTCCATGGCGGCGCGAATACGGGTGTGATCATCGATGGCGGCAGCAGTTTCCTGACCCACCTCGCCATCACGACACAGCGTCTGGCTCCGAGCCTGGCGGCACGCGCCGGGTGGACCGGCGGATTGCAGCACCTGCTGGTGATTCCGGCCGCAGATACAGGGGCCGGACTGGAACTCGGCAGCGGCGAATCGGCCGGCTCCGGCGCGAACCCGGTGAGCTTCCCGCTGCTCGCGAATCTCACCGTGCTGGGCCCTGCCGGCGGCGCGTCGGAGGTCGATCAGGCGCTGCTGCTGCGCGGCGGCACCCGTGCACAAATCTGGAACTCCATCTTCAGCGGAAATTTCCCCGGCGGCTGTCTCGACCTGGATGACGCCGAAACCTTCGCACGCTCCGCCGAGGCCGGCGGCGCCCCGCCGGAGCGACCCGGGCCGCACCTGTTGTTCCGCAATAGCGTTGTCGATTGTGCGGCGGTGAACTTCAACGAGAACGGCTGAAATACCGAGAAATTGGGGTCAGACCCCGATTTCCGGTTGACCTCTTTGGAAGGTCTGCACCGGTTCGATCCGGCTCGTCGGTCGGTTCAAGCCGAAGGCGGAACCGACGCTGCGCGCGCTCGACGAAGGGCGCCCGTCGGGTCCGCCCGCAAACAGCACGCGGGCTTGACCCGACCTACCCATGAATTCAGACCTGGGCAGAGAATCCATTCAGGTAAACCCTGCGCAGGTTCGAGAACACGGTCGTGGGCCGTGCCCGCGACTTGGCTTTGCCCAGCCTGCCCGCTGCCGGTTCCGGGGAGGAACAGCCATGGTTCGCGTATGAATCAGCCGATGACTCGGCCTTGAGCGCCCTAGGATGCGACATCCGACCACTGTGCGGCCGTCTATCGGAAACGCTCCAGATGCCGAAATCCCTACGCCAGGCGCTCACCGCGTTCCTGCTCATGAGTCTGCCGCTGCCGCTGTCCGCATGGGAACTGTCTGGCACCCACACGGTGCTGCTGCATCCGCGCGAGGGCGCGGCGATCCCGATTGGCACGGTCCACTTCACGCCGCAGGGAGAGCGCCATACCTTCGAGCTGAAGCTCGACCCCGCCCGCTTCAAGGATTTCTTCCTGTCCATGCGCGAGTTCAAATGCGTGGAGGCGCCGGGCGAGGTGCAGTGCCATGTGCGCTACCCCTACCCGAATCCGCGCACAGTCACTCTCGATGACTTGGCTTGGCTGGAACACGCGCTACTGTTCTTCTACAAGACTCCGCGCGACTTCGGCGCCAAGCTCTGGAACGGTCTGTACTACCGCCTGAAACCGACCGACACCGGGCTGGTCGGTCTGCCCGAGGCGGTGGACCTGGACCAGATCAGTGCGCCGCCGGAGGACCCGTCCATCCCGCCCTTCGACACGGCGGCACGCTCCGGCTTGGACCCTGCGACGCGCTGGTTCGGCAAGCTGAGCATTGAGTGAGGGTGTCCCTCATGAACGCGCGATTCAAGCCCATCCTTGCCGCCCCTTCACCCGCAACGACGCCGTGTAGTCCGGGCGAAGCAAAAAAAAGCGCCGGGTTGTCCCGGCGCTCGGCCCTGCGTTTGAAGATCTGTCAGGTGCTCTGGATCAGTCGCTTTCGACCGTGCTGACCGCGGTGCAGTCGAAGATCGAATTGCGGACGGACAAGTTCGGGCCGGGGGCCGCGACGGTGCCGCCTGCCTCGGTCGAACGGGTGAAGGTGAGCGCGTCGTCGATGTCTAGGCAACCCTTGGGCTGATCGCCCGCGAACACCGAGTTCCACAACTGCGTGCGCACGCCGCCGCGGAACACGACGGCCTGACCGTCATCGATGGCGCCGCCCGAGATGCGGTTGGACGGACCGACGACGGTGAAGTTCGCCAGCAGGCCAAAGGTCTCGAACGGTGCGGCCGCGTTGCCGGGGCTGGAGCCGGCCTCGATGCCGCGACCCAGGCCGGGCGTCGCGGAGTCGGCCTGCACGATGTAGACGAACTGCGCGCCGCCGGTGAAGCCGTTGTCGTAGTCGAAGGCGTCGTCGAAGGTGCTGCTGATCACCACGTGGGCGATGAAGGCGTTGCCGCCGAAGAATTCGACACCGTCATCGAAGCCCTTGTGCACCTGCACGTAGTCCAGAATCGTGCCGCGACCGGTGCCACCCATGGTGAAGCCGTTCAACTCGTTGCCGTTGCCGTCGATGTCGTTACCTGCGTGGCGGATCACGGTGTAGCGGACTTCGCCGGAGCCGTCGCTGTCGTTGTTGCCGCCGTAGAAGCCGATGTTGCCTTCCAGCGGCTGGTCGCAGGCCGCGAAGTTGGCGCCGGCGCACTTGTTGTCGCGCGCGTTGCCCAGGATCGCGAGACCCGCCCATTCACCGGAACCCGAATCCACCGGCGTGGCGCCGTTGGCGTCGAAGCGCTGCTGCAACTGGCGCAGCGAGGTCATCACGATCGGCGCCACCGCGGTGCCGCGCGAGAAGATGTCCGAGCCGCGACCGATCACGAGCGCTTCGGTGGCTTCGCCGAAGATCAGCGTGCCGGCCTGGATGTTGAGCGCGACCGCCGTGGGCGTGGGAACGACGGTACGTGCCTTGTAGCCGTTGCCGATGTAGCTGCCGGGGAAACCGTCGGCCAACTCGTAGACGTTGTCGTTGGTCAGCGCCAGATTGGTCAGACGCTCGCGAGGCAGCTTGCAGATGTCGTAGTTGACCGCGGCAGTGAACAGGCCTTCCTCGTCGTTCAGCGTGTTGCCGATGCGCGAGGCGAAGGTTCCCGAGGGCGTGGTGCCGGCCGGGCAGGTGCCGTTGGCGACCTGGGTCGCCGGTGTCTTGCCGGTCAGGGCGGTGCCGGTGGTCAGCGTGCCGCCGAAGAAGCGCCATACATCATCGTTGCCGTTGACGCCGACGGTCCAGCCCTGGTCCCAGTGCTGGCTGCGGCTCTGCGACGGATCGAAGGCGCCGCTGTAGCTGGTGTTGACCAGGATGGCCGGCGGGACGTTCAGCGGCGTGGAGCCGGTCGCGCTCGCGGGCGGCCACGTGGCCGGCTCGCGGAAATTGCCGCGTCCGAGTGGCGCGGTGGTGCAGGTCGGACGGCCGTTGACGTCGAGCGAGCCGCCGAGACTGACCGAGTTGTTGTAGCCGTTGGCGGTCAGGAAATCGATGGTCGAAAACGTCTCGACGCCGCCGACGGCGGTGGGCAGGCTGGATCCGTTGCCGAGGGTGCCGACCAGCGAACCGGGCGGAATCTCGTCGTCACCGATGGTGATGGTGGACTGGCTCTTGCTGGCATCGACGGTTGCGCCGCCGCCGCTGACCGAGGTGATGCGAATCAGGAAATTCTCGTTTGGCTCGAACGGGCTGTTGTTGAGGATCGGAATCCCGAGAGTGGTCGTGGTGCTCCCTCTTGGAATGTTTCTGAAGCCAGTGGTCGCGGTGTAATCGCTGCCGGCGGTGGCGGTGAGGTTCTGCGTGGTGTAGTTGACGCGGACCGGCCCGGTGGCGGTCCTTGAAAGCTTGAACTGTACGCCGGCCGTCGGGCTGCACTCGCGGGCGGAGATCGCGGTCGGCGAGGTGCTGACCTTGACTTGCGCGCTGGCCGGGGCTGCGGCGACAAGAGCGGCGACGCCCAAGGTCATGGCGCTTATGGATGTTGTAAGCGAACTGCGATGCAAACGGCGAAACGAACCGTGTTTCATGTGACTCCCCGTGGAAGGGTGGTTGATAGGCGCACGCAGGGTAGGGGGCGGTGATGACAGGCCCGTCACTGATTTGTGACTCCCCTGTGACGATCGGTGACCGTTCGGAGTCAGTGCCCTGGCGGTAGTGCATCAGTTTGAAATCCGTTCGCACCGAGTGGTAGCGCCGCGACAGCGGCGCTGATTGCGCAGCAATGCCGCGTATCGAGGTGCCGGGCATGCCCGATACGCGACGCTTCCCTCGGTACGCCCGCTGCGCGGCTACTCGGGACGAACGGGCCGGCGCTACTCGGGCCGAACGGGGTTCTGGAATTCAAACTGATGGACTACCGCCCTGGCCAAGCCCTGGACAGCCGCCCGGCGTCTCACCATATCCACCACGCCAGATGAACTTAAAATGTCTGTGGCGCTCTACTGCGCTGCCGATTCCCCGGCTACCGGCTACCCGATGCTCTTCGCTCGCGCTGTCCCCCTGATCCTCTTTTGCGCCGTGCTGGCCGGCTGTCCCGGCAGCTCCGGGCGCTTCGTCAAGCCGGTGGCGACGCCGGTGGCCTCGGGCGACACCGAGGCGCAGCGATCGAAATTCGAGGATGGCTACCTAAGGATTTTCGTCAGCTCGAATCTCGACACCAACGGCCGCGCGATGGATTTCGGCAGCGAGTCGCAGCGGCCGGCGATGCTGCTGATCTCGGCCAAGTTCGGCAAGGGCACGGTAGCCAGTTTCGCCTCGGACGCGGACCCGGAGATTCCGGTGCTGCTGTACGACGTGCAGGCCGGCAAGACCGTGTCTTCGGTGGTGGACAACGCGCTGCTGTCCGAGGGCGTGCTGGTCGATCCCGAGTCGCTGTCGAAGTCGCCGCACTTGCAGATCCTGGTGCGCGGCGTCTCGGCCGACAAGGCCAAGTGGGTGACCAACCTGCTGTCGCTGGCGACGGCCGAGCCGATCCTGAAGTTCGGGCTGGACTTCGTGCCGGGCGGCAACGTCGTCAGCAGCCTGTCCACGCGGCTCGGCGAGTTGCTGAGCGACGAGATCAAGTCCGAGAACAAGCCCTGGGAGGAAAAGACCCTGCTGGGATTGCGCTCCGAGCAGGGCCTGGCCGCGCTCGACGGACGCCAGTTCGTCGTGCTGCTCAACTCCAGCAAGCTGGAGCTTCAAGGCCCGGCTCCGGACCTGCGTCGCTGCGACTTCACCAGGTCCGCGACCGGCCTGTGCGAATCCAGCGGCAAGCCCTGGCTGCCGGCGCAGGCCTACGTGCGCTTCGAACTCGATGTCACCGATTTCCGCTCGATCAAGGACTTCATCGGCTCGGCGCTGTCCTGCGAGGCCGACGAGCGCACCTGGGCCGATTACCGCGCGCTCCTGCAGTCCGGCCAGCTCGCACGGCGGCAGACGCAGTACGAGCGCTATGTGCTCGCGCGGGGCGAGCTCCTGCAACAGATCAAGCGCACCCAGTCCGACGGCGTGCAGTCGCGTTATGCCGGGCGCCTGCTGTTCTACTCGCAGCAGGCCGCGCTGCTGCCCCTGCCGGAAGATGCGTACTGGATCGAGCACTTCCGGGAACGCGCGAGCCAGGTCGAAACCTGCATCCGCACCACAGCCGTGCGCGGGCAGTCGCAGTACGCGGCGATCTGGGATACGGCGACCGGCCTGTACCAGCGGGCGCAGGCCTATCCGGCCTGGAACACCGTGTTGAGCGGCAGCGCGGACCCCGACGCACCTGCTCTGCGCGAGGCCGAGCGCGAACTGGGCAAGCTGCGGCAGATCATGGCGATCGCCGAATTGCGCGCGCTGGATGCGGCCAGCATCGAGAGCCTGAGCACGCTGGTGGCGCAGTTGCAGGAGATGCTGGTGCCGGCGTACGAACGCGTTGCGGAGCAGATCGCGGAAAGTGAGGAAGTGCCGGACGGCAAGCGCGAGCGCCTCACGGACCTGATCGCGCGCAGCGCCTGTGAGCCCTGCCGCAAGCTGCTCGGCGAGCGTTCCGAAGCCATCCGGCTGGCGGCGATTCCACCACCGCCAGCCGGGGTTCCTGCCATGCCCCCCGAAGTATCGACCGAGGGCGCGACGATCAGCCCCGAGTCGTCCTCAGGAAGCGATGGCAACCGCAGCAGGATGCAGTAGCTGCCAGGCCATGTAGGCGATGAGCCCAAGCTGCACCAGGAAGAACGTTGCACGCAGCAGCACCAAAATGAACGAAGTACCGATCAGATGCACCGCGATCTGCGCGATGCGGGCGTAGACCACATAGCAGGCCAATCCATCGACCACCGCGTTCCGGTCCATCAGGGCGGCGGCAAATACAACCGCCGCAAACAGCGGCAGGTTCTCCACCATGTTGGCATGCGCATGGCTTGCCCTCACGACCACGCCGGGGTCTTCCGCCGCCTTGCCCCGGGTCCAGCTGTCCGCAGGCTTCTTGAAGCTCAACACCAGCGGGATGCGATAGCCGGCGTAGAACAACACCAGCACGACCATCAACAGCACGTAGTACAGCACCGCCACCATTCCAGTCATTTGAGTTCCCCGTCGTGTCGCGTTGGTTGCTTGAAGCGCGATCGATGTCGCGCGCCTGGATTATGCGCGCAGGCGATGGGGTGCAGTCGATGACTTCCGTGATCGCGCAGCGCGGGATCATCGCGCTGTTCCACCGCGGTGTAGGGAAGCTCAGCATGGGTCTGGATTCATGGGTAGGTCGGGTGTAGGTCGGCTCAAGGCCACGGCTTTTTGTGGCTGGAGCTGACCTGCGCCGGTCGTCGTCGAGCGTGCGCAGCGTCGGTTCCGCCTTCGGCTTGAACCGATCTACGAGACGGATGGAACCTGTGCAGACCTTTCTTGGAGTCTGTTCCAATAGGAGATGCCGTGAAAAAAATAGTCCACGTAGACCTCGACGCCTTTTATGCGTCGGTCGAGCAACGGGACGATCCGAGCCTGCGCGGCCGGCCGGTCGTCGTCGCCTGGCGCGGCAAGCGCTCGGTGGTCTGCGCTGCGTCGTACGAGGCGCGGAAATTCGGTATCCGATCGGCGATGCCAGCGGTACGGGCCGAACGGCTGTGTCCGGACGCGGTGTTCGTGCCGCCGGATTTCACTCGCTACAAGGCGGCGTCGGCAGCGGTGCGAGCGATCTTCGAGCGACACACCGACAAGATCGAGCCGCTTTCGCTGGACGAGGCCTACCTCGACGTGACCGAGAACCTCACGGGTCTTCCGACCGCAACCGCGGTGGCAGAAAAGATCCGGGCCCAGATTCGTGAAGAGGTGAACCTCACCGCCTCGGCTGGAGTGGCAGCAAACAAGTTCCTCGCGAAGCTGGCTTCCGACTGGAAGAAGCCTGATGGCCTGTTCGTGATCCGGCCAGACCGTGCTCAGTCGCTGATCGCGCCGTTACCGGTCGGGCGCATTCCCGGCGTGGGGAGGGTGATGGAGGGCAAACTGTCTGCGTTGGGTTTGCTGCAGATCGCGGATCTGGCGGCGGCAGATCCGCGGATGCTGGAGGAGCGCTTCGGCCGGTATGGTCGGCGCCTGCACGAACTCGCTCACGGGATCGACGAGCGGCCGGTGAGCGCCGACCGGGAGCGCATCTCGGTGTCCGCCGAGGACACTTTTCCCAGCGACCTGCTGCTGGGTGAACTGGAGCCGCACATCCGGCGCATGGCGGATCGCACCTGGGAGGCCGCATGCAAGCTCGGACGTCCGGCGCATACGGTGGTGCTCAAACTGAAGACGGGAGATTTCAGGATTCTGACCCGGAGTCTCACGCAGCCCGATCCGCCTGAGTCTGCTGACGCACTGGCACAGCGCGCCGTGAGCTTGTGCTCGCGCGTCGCCCTGCCGGCACAGACCCGGTACCGACTCGTCGGCGTTGGCCTGTCGAATTTTCGCGAAGTCGAGGAAGGCGATCGTCAAGCGACGTTGGTGTTGTAGCGGGCGATGAAGCCGGTCGCCTGCGCTTTCCGACCGATCGATAGGTGTCGCTTCACCGATGCTCTGCAACGATCCTGACCATCGGCCGCGGCACCGCCGCGGACCCCGGGACGTCCGCTCCTCTTCGCGTCACGAGCCGGACGCGGTCCAGGTCAGGAATGCGAAGAACGACATGTCCGTTTCAATCGTCGTTGTCGTCGGCGGCGGACAGGCCGCGGGACAGGTAGTGGCGAGCCTGCGTCAGGAGGGGTTCATCGGCCGCATCGTGCTGATCGGCGGCGAACCGGTCCCGCCCTACCAGCGCCCGCCGCTGTCGAAGGCCTATCTCGCAGGTGAAGTGCCGCCGGAGCGACTTCTCATCAAGCACCGGGACTTCTACGTGCAGTCGGATGTGGAACTGCGGCTGGGTGTCAGCGTCACCCAGATCCGTCTGGCCGATCGAACGCTCGAAATGGACGACGGCGGCAGCCTCGCCTTCGACCATCTGATCCTGGCGACCGGCAGCCGGCCGCGAACTCTCAACGTGCTCGGCGCCGATCATTCGCGACTGTTCTATGTGCGTACGCTGGCCGACGTCGATGCGATCCGGCCCCATCTTGATGCGGGTGCCCGTCTGGTGCTGATCGGCGGCGGCTACATCGGCCTCGAGATCGCCGCCGTGGCGCGCAGAATCGGGTTGCAGGTCAGCGTGCTGGAGGCCGCGCCGCACCTGCTCGCCCGCGTCACCAGTCCGGTCGTCGGCGCGTTCTATCGCGACCTCCACCAACAGCAGGGCGTAGCCGTTCGCTGTGGCGTCGCGGTGACGCGCATCGAAGACCGAGGCGGAAGTCCGGTCGTCGTGACCGAAGGCGGCGACGGGTTCGGCGCCGATCTGGTCATCGCCGGCGTCGGCGCCCTGCCCAACCTCGAGCTGGCCCGCGACGCCGGACTGGTCTGCAATCACGGCATCGTCGTGGACGAACATTGCCGGACCTCGGTGCCGGGCATCTACGCCGCCGGTGACTGCACCGAGCAACCGTCGTCGATCTACCACACGCAGATTCGCCTGGAGTCGGTGCCCAATGCGATCGAGCAGGCGCGCACGGTGGCGGCCACGATCTGCGGCAAGAATCGTCCGAACCGAGCCGTGCCCTGGTTCTGGTCGGACCAGTACGACGTGAAGCTGCAGAGTGCCGGCCTGCAGCGCGGACACGATCAGACCGCGACGCGCGGCGATCCATCGCAGCGCTCGTTCGCGGTCTATTACCTGCGCGCGGGCCGCTTGCTGGCGGTGGACGCGATCAACCGGCCGGCCGAATTCGCGCTGGCCAAGGCCTGGATCGCGGACCGGGCGGTGCTCGCTGCGGAGCGTCTGGCGGACGACACGATACCGCCAAGAGAACTAATACAAATCGCGTCCTGATCACGGGACCGACATAGGAGGAGGGGAGTCCATGCAAACGTTTCCTGAAATTGTCGCGGACGTTCAACAGAACTGGATCATCTACGCATCAATGCCCTTCGTGGCGGCAATCATCGGTTTCGTCACCAAGATTGTCGCCATTCACATGATGTTCGAGCCGATCGAGTTCCTCGGCAAGAAGCCCTACCTCGGCTGGCAGGGCATCGTCCCGCGCAACGCGGCACGCATGGCCGGCATCGCGGTGGATACGCTGACGCAGAAGCTGCTCAAGCCGGAGGACCTGTTTGCGAGGCTCGATGCCAAGCGTGTCGCGCAGGAAATCGAAGGGCCACTGCTGGAAGCGGTCGAGGACATCACGCGCGAGGTCGCGCAGATCTATTCGCCCGGTCTGTGGCAGGCGGCGCCGGAAACCGTGAAGCGCATGCTGATCAAGCGCATCCAGGAGGAGGCGCCCAACCTGATCCGCGACATCATGGCGGAGATCCAGAAGAACGTCCGCAAGGTATTCGACCTCAAGGATATGGTGGTCAGCAACCTGATCAAGGACAAGCCGCTGCTGAACCGCATCTTCCTCGACGTCGGCGCGGGCGAGTTCCGCTTCATCCGCAATTCCGGGCTGTATTTCGGCTTCGCGCTCGGCTGCATCCAGGCCATCACCTGGGCGGTGACGCAATCGCCGTGGGTGATGCCGATCTTCGGCGGCCTCACCGGCTGGCTCACCGACTGGCTGGCGCTGCGCATGGTGTTCGAACCCAAGCACCCGACGCGCTACCTCGGCGTGTTCACCTGGCAGGGACTGTTCCTGAAGCGGCGCAAGGAAGTGGCCAGCGAATACGGTCGGCTCATCGCCAAGGAAGTCCTCACGCCGTCCAACATCATCAACTCCATCCTGCACGGTCCCCTGTCCGACAAGCTCTTCGCCATGATCCAGAAGCAGGTGCAGAGAGTCGTGGACGACCAGGCCAGCATCGCCAAACCCTTCGTCGTGTTCGCCGTGGGCAGCGGCAAGTACCACGAGATGAAGGTCATGGTGGCGGACCGAATCATCGAGCGGCTGCCGGAGACGATGAAGCACGTGGAAAAATACGCGGCCGACGCGATGGCCATCGAGAAAAACCTTTCGGAGAAAATGAAGGAGCTGACCCCGGAAGAGTTCGAGGGCTTGCTGCGCCCGGCCTTCCAGCAGGACGAATGGATTCTGATCACGGTCGGCGCGGTGCTCGGCGCCATCGTCGGCGAGTTGCAGGTGCAGATCATGCTGAAGTTCGGCGGTCTGGCTTGAGGCGGCCCCTTCGCCATGACCGACATGCCGCCGCGTGTTCGGAATCGCGGGCCGAAGAACATCGCCGAGCCGGACGCCGCGGCGCCCGAACCGGGCTTGATGTGGTACCTGCTGCGTCCGGCGCGGCGCCTGGTTCGACGCCAGTTGGATCTGATCGAGCGTGTGCTGCTGGGCGAGATCAAGCATGTGCGGGAAGACCTGCAAGGCGAGAATCCGCCGTCCGTCGAGACCGGGAAAGCTGTGCTGAAGGCGGGCACCACAGCCCCCGCTCCGCCTTCAGGCGAGAACCTGTCGGAGCTCATGCGCGAGCTGCTGGAACGCTCCACCGACCAGTCCCAGGAGGAGTGCGAGACCGCGTATTTCCTGGTCGTCCTGAAGACCCTGGTGCCGGACGAGGCCCGAATCTTGTCCGCGCTGTCGGACGGCGCAGCCCACCCGCTGATCCACGTCACGGCCGGTTCCCTGTTCGGCGCGCCCGCGCGCCAGGTCGTGGAGAACGTATCCAACATCGGCAAGGTGGCCGGCACCCAGTGGACCATTGAGACGCCCACCTACGTCACCCGCCTGCGCAACCTCGGCCTGGTGGAAACCGGTCCGGAAGAGCCCTCGCTGCTGGTCAAGTACCAGATTCTCGAGACCGATTCCGCCATCACCGAGGCGCTTGCGCAGATCAAGGCCGCCGGCAGCCAGAAGGCAAGGATCGTGCGGCGGAGCCTGAAGATCTCGCGTCTGGGACGGTCGCTATGGGACAGCTGCCATCCCGCCGCGGATTGAGCCGGGGCTATGTCTGCGAGGGCGCGGCCTATCTCAAAACCTATCGTTCCATAGGTGAACAAGCCTTCGACCGCCTTTAACGTAGCTCTACCCCGTGAGGGATCGGGACCGGTCCGCGAAAAACGCGGGGACGGCGCGATCACAGAACAAGAGTCGTTGTCGCCGGCGACGGGCCGGCAGCAAAAGGAGAGGAGGAGATTTCCCCAGTGATCGGAGCGCAGGCTTTGAGGGGATTGTTTGTCCCGAAAGACGCCGGTCCTCGCGGCGCGTGCGCGGGACTTGATACGGACGATCGTTCCGGAATGGCGGGCAGGTTCCAGGAAGCGAAGCGGTATGCCCTCACCCCACCAGCAGAAGCGATAAGGAGATGCAGACCATGAAGGTTTCGACGTGGAAGAGAGTGGTACATGAGACGGCGACGGGGGTGCTGACCCTGGCGCTGACGTTTGGTACGGGCGCCGCAATCGCCAAGGTGGCGCCGGACGAAGCCGCCAAGCTCGGCAAGGACCTGACGCCTGTCGGTGCCGAAAAAGTCGCCAACGGCGACGGAAGCATTCCCGCCTGGACGCCCGCCAAGCAGGAAGGCGCACTCAGCGGCATCTACGCGAGCAATGCGGCGATCGAGGCGGAGAAGCCGCTCTATACGATCACCCAGGCCAACTCCGCGCAGTACGTGGCCAAGCTCAGTGGTGGCCACAAGTACCTGCTCAAGACCCATCCGACGTACAAGCTCAATGTCTACCCGAGCCACCGCGACGCGGCTTTCCCCGAGTTCATCTACAAGGCCACGGCCGAGAACGCGGTCAACTGCGACCTCGTCGGCATCGACTCGCCGGACAATTGCAAGCTGGGCTTTCCGTATCCGATTCCGAAATCCGGTGCCGAGGTGATCTGGAACCACCGCCTCAAGTGGCGCGGCAACAACGTGCGGCGCAACAACGACCAGATGATCGTGCAGCCGGACGGCAGCTCGCAGCTGGCCCAGCTGACCGAAGATGTGAAGTTCAACTACGCCAACGAGAAGAGCCCGGTCCCGATCACCAAGGACAGCGGCCAGTTCCTCAAGTACTTCTCGAAGATCACCTCGCCGCCGCGTACCGCTGGCACCATGATCCTGGTCCATGAGAGCGGCGGCACTGGCGAGAAGGGTCGCGCCGCCTGGCTGTATTCGCCCGCACTCAAGCGTATCCGCCGTGCGCCGGCGGTGTGCTGCGACAACCCGTATGAAGGTACCGACGGCAACCAGTTCTACGACCAGGTAGACATGTTCAACGGCGTGCTGGAGCGCTACACCTGGAAGATCGTCGGCAAGAAGGAAATGATCGTCCCGTACGACGCCTTCAAGATCGGCCGCACGAAGTACGCCGAGCTGGCCAAGCCCAAGCACATGAACCAGGACCTGCCGCGCTATGAGCTGCATCGCGTCTGGGTCGTGGAAGCCACCTTGCAGCCGGGCACTTCTCACACCTTCGCCAAGCGCGTGTTCTACGTCGACGAGGATAGCTGGAACATCGTGATGATCGATTGCTTCGACGCCCGTGGTGGATTGTTCCGCTTCCAGGAAGGCCACCTGGCGCCGCAATACAACGTGCAGACCGTGTTCACGGTGCCGGAGGTGATCTATCACTTCGATTCCGGTCGCTACTTCCTCACCGCCATGACGGCCGAAGGCAAGCCCAACGACTACTCGGTGGACTACGCCGACGCTTTCTTCGACGCGGATTCGGTGCAGAAGCGCGCGTCGAAGTAAGGCGGGGCATCCGCGCGCCGCGGCCCGGGAGATGGGTTCGAAATCCCCGGGCCGTGGTTCGGCGAATGGCGGCACCGCCGGGTCGTTCGTTCACGGCAGGGATCGATCGTTTGGCTTGCGAAGGCCGCAGGGGGGCGTTCGTGCTGCGGAAGGCTTCCGGGAGGCTTCGAGCGTCATGCGGCAGGGTGTCGCGGTCCGCGTCAAAACCTATCGTTTCATAGGTGATGAGGCCGGCCTCGCTCGCTACGGTTTGAAAACAATAAAGCGTCATCACAGATCGTGAGAAGGAAAGGAGAGGGAGATCACATGAGCGCCGGTTCCGTTGTTCCTCCGACCCGAACGCCGCTGAGCCGGTCCTGCATGGCCCTCACCGCGTTGTTGATGACCGGCATCGTGTCCGAGGTCGATGCGATGACCTTCACCTTCGACATCGGCGGCGAAGCCGTCGAGGGCGCCTCCAACACGACGGTCATCGGAGGCGTTGGCGTGCGCACCGAGTCGCCCGAGACACGCGGCATCGGCAAGGGCCATCTCGATCCCGAGGTCTGCGGCCGTGGTCCCGACGGCAAAGTGCACTACCAGGTCTGCCAGGGCATCTTCAAGGATCAGATCTTTCCGTCTCAGCGCATTGCCAACGCGCCTGGCTATGCGTCGAGCAACTTCGACCAGGGCAATCTCAACTACGCGCGAGGCGACGTCACCCAGGGCGGCATCCGCATCAACCAGGACCTGCTGCTGACCTGGGGCAATTTTGGTTTCTTCGCGAAGGGCATCGCGTTCTACGACCCCTTCAACTACAACTTCGACGAGTTCCACCCGAGCTACATCAACGCCGACAACGTCGACGAGGTGGGATACGCCTCGATGCCGGGCGACGAGGTGATCCGGGCGGGCGCCAATCTGAGCGTGCTGGCGCCGGTGATCGATCAGCTCGGATTGCCGGCAAACATCGTCACCGAGTTGCTTTCGAATCCCATCGGCATACCGGTGCTCGGCGTGCGTAACGACTCGCGGCCCTGCCCGGCTTCGCGCAATCCCAGTGGCGGGCCTTGCGGTCTGGTCTACGGGCCGGGCGGTACCGTCTACAAGGCGCGCAAGGACAAGGAGACACGTCGCCTGGCGGGACTCGGCCTGCTGTTGCAGGACCTGAACGTGTTCGGAACGTTCGCCCTGCCGGGCGAGCGGGAACTGTTGGTCAAACTCGGGCGCCAGCAGGTGAACTGGGGCGAATCGACCATCGAGTTCTTCGACTCGCTGAACGTCGCCAATCCTGCCGACCTGCACAACCTGTTCCGTCTCGGCGGCAACGGTCTGGATGATTTTTACCAGCCGGTGAACATGCTGACCCTTTCCACCGGGCTGTTCGATGGCGCGTCGATCTCCGCCTTCTATCAGCTCGAATGGCAGCCCCTCATCGTTCCCGCGGCGGGCACGTTCTACTCGCCGGTCAACATCGGCACCAACAACGACGGTCCCAATTTCGTGACCACCGGTTTCGGCCAGTTCCCGCACGATCCGGACGCTCTGGGCTATCAGCTCGACAGCCCGCTGACCGCCATCACCAATACGTCCAGCCGCATCCGCCGGCTGAACGACCGCGAGCCCGACTGGGAAAACCAGTTCGGCATCCAGTTCAAGTATTACGCCGAGTGGCTCAACAACGGCACCGACATCGGCCTTTACTACGCGAACTACCACTCGCGCCTGCCCATCGCCAGCTTCTACTCGACCAGCCGATCCTGCGCCAAGGACGTGAAAACGCCGGTCGGTTTCGTCACGAGCTGTGCTCGATGGCCGATCTTCCGCGGAATCCTCTCGCCCAACGATCCGGCCAGCGCGAACCCCGACGAGACCGGCGACGCGTTGGCGCTCGACAGTGCCGCAGTGGTTCTGGAGTACCCGAAGAACATCCAGATGTACGGCATCTCCGCCAACACCTCGTTCGGCGACATCGCGGTGCAGGGCGAGATCGCGTACCGCCCCGACCAACCCTTGCAGGTTGCGCTCGTGGACCTCGTGTTCGCCGCTTACGGACCGACCCTGACCAACTGCCATCTTCCCCCGGGCTGCGTCGGCAGCACGGCCGGTCTGGGCGTGCTGCCGGACGGCAGCGTCGGCGTGTACGGCTCCAGCGATTTCGTCGGCGTCAACGGTGTGCTCGGCTCGTTCCCCGACACGATCGATGCCGTGGTGGGCGCGCTGCCCGGCGCGGGTCGCTCCTTCCCGAGCTTCATCATTCCCTACCGCGGTGGCGTGATCGGCGACAACCCCGCGAATTCCTACATCCGCGGCTGGGAAGAATTCGAGACCTTCACCTTCGATCTCGGTTTGACCTATGTCGAGGGCAATACCAATTTCGGCGCCAAGCTGCTGCGCGCCGACCAGATCATCTGGCTGCTGGAGTTCGGCGGCGTGTGGGTGCCGGACCTGCCTTCGCTGGATCAACTCCAGCTCGAAGCGCCGGGTATCGAGTACCACGCCAGCGCCGGCGCCGACGGCACGGGTGCGGATGGGTCGCGCCAGGCCTGTTCGACCAACGTCGCCTGCAACCTCGGCCCCGACGGCCTGCGCTTCAATCCGCACCAGCAGGATCGAGGGTTCTATCCGGACGACATCTCGCTGGGCATGTCGTTGGTCTCGCAGATCCGCTACGAGTCGGTGCTGCCGGGCATCAGCATCCAGCCGCAGATCATCTTCAAGTACGACTTGTACAACACCACGCCGGGTCTGGCCTCGAACTACATCGAGGGCCGCATCATCTGGGATACCGGCATCGAGGTTCGCTATAAGGCCAATCTGTCATTCAATTTCGGGTATCGCACCGTCGCCGGTGGCGGAGTCGCCAACAACCTCGGCGACCGCGACGAGGCCCGCGTGTTTCTCAAGTACGCCTTCTGATGTCCGGGGTATCGGCGATGCGCCGTCTGGCGTCGCCGCTGCCTGAACAGACCCTTCCTTCCGCTCTCCAACCCCGGCCCGCGCACCCGCGCCCGCCACTGTCTTGCAGGTGATCCCATGGCACACGGCGATTCCAACAGCAAGTTCTCGCAGCTCTTCCTCAAGCTGACCTTGCCCATCGTGTTCGGTAACCGCAAGCTCACGCTCGCGGTGGTCGGGCTGCTGACCGTGTTCATGGCCTGGCACGCGGCGCACCTGGAGCTCGACGCGGGTTACGAGAAGCAGTTGCCCATCGGTCATCCCTACATCGAGATCTTCCACAAGTACCAGAAGGATTTCGGCGGCGCGAACACGATCCTGTTCGCGCTGATGCAGGAGGACGGCAAGGGCGACATTTACCAGCCGGCGTATCTCGGCACCTTGCGCGACCTCACCCAGGCAGCGTTCTTCACGCCTGGCATCGACCGCGCCCACGTCAGCTCGCTGTTCACACCGGACGTGCGCTATCTCGAAACGGTGGAGGGCGGCTTCCGCGGCGGCAACGTGATTCCAGCCGACTACGCGCCGACGCCGGAGATGATGGAGCGCATCCGCAGTCAGGTCGCCAAGGCCAAGGCCGTCGGCCGTTTCGTCGCCAACGATCAGACCGGCGCGATGGTGTTCGCCGAGATGCTGGAGCGCGATCCGGTCACCGGCGAGAAAAACGACTACTTCGAGATCGCCGCCCTGGTCGAGGAAGTGCGGCAGCGCTTCATCAACCCGAAGATGTACGAGTACAAGATCACCGCCGACCAGGCGCCGTTCAAGGCCGGCGACGTGGTGCATCGGGGCTACTCCGACAAGCGCGGCTACCTGTTCCGCTTCGAGACCATCAAGGCCGAGTTCCGCAACGAAGAAGGCGAGAGCAGCTGGCACGAGATCCCGGGAAGCCGGCTGGAAATCGCCGAGGTCGACAATCCCGACTACAACCCGGATATCGACATCAAGATCGTCGGCTTCGCCAAGGTGGTCGGCGACATCGCCGACGCCGTGCTCGGCGTGGTCGGATTCTTCGCCCTCACCATCTTCATGGTGTGGGTGATCCTGTGGTGGTACTGCAGCTCGCCCTGGATCGCGCTGCTGCCGCTCACCTGCGGCCTGCTCGCGGTGGTGTGGGAGCTGGGCATCCTGAGATTGGCCGGCTACGGCCTGGATCCGTTCGCGATCCTGGTGCCCTTCCTGGTGCTCGCCATCAGCGTCAGCCACGGCATCCAGATCACCAGCTTCTGGCTGCTGGAAGTCGCGAACAAAGGTGCGAACAGCTTCGACGCCTCGCGCAACACCTATAAGCGCCTGGTCATCCCGGGACTCACCGCGGTGCTCACCAACGTGATCGGCTTCGGCACCATCCTGCTGATTCCGGTCGGCATCATCCGCGAGATGGCGATCAACGCCATGTTTGGTCTGTTGGCCGTGATCGTCTGCAAGAAGATCCTGCTGCCGCTCTTTCTCACCTACGCCAAGCTCGACAACCCCGAGAAGTGGCGCGCCAGGCAGTTGAAAAAGGACCTGATGTTTGAGCCGTTGTGGAAGTTCCTCGCGAAGTACACCACGGAGCGCAAGTTCGCCGCGATCGTCCTGATGCTGGGCGCCGGAATCTGGGCCACCGCCTACTTCATCTCCCAGGATCTCAAGTACGGTGAACTCAAGCCGGGCGTGCCGGAACTGCGTCCCGACACCCGTTACAACCTCGACTCGCAGGCCATTGTCGACAACTTCGCCATCGGCGTGGACGTGATCAAGATCGTCGCCGAAGGCAAGGCCAACGGCTGCATCGACTTCGCCACGGCCGCCGAGATCGACCGCTTCGAGTGGCGCATGCGCGGCACGCCGGGCGTGCAGTCCACGCTGTCGCTGGCACAGGCGCAGAAGAGCGTGTTCCAGGCCTTCAACGAAGGCAATCCGAAGTACTGGAACCTGCCGCGTGATCCCGAGGGCCTGGTGCTTGCCGGCCAGCCCTTCCCGACCTCCACCGGCCTGCTCAACAAGGACTGCAGCGCGGTGCCGGTGCTCATATTCACCGAGGACCACAAGGCCGAGACCATCGATGGCATCGTGGCTGCGGCGAAGAAATTCATCGCCGAGCAGGAGCCGGATGCGCCGGTGAAATTCCAGCTCGCGACCGGCAACGTCGGCGTCATGGCCGCGACCAACGACACCGTTCGCACTGCCGATCACAAGGTGCTGATCGTGCTGTTCGTCAGCATCGCGATCTGCGTGTTCCTGTCCTTTCCCGGTATCCCTGCGCTGCCGTCCATCGTGATCCCGCTGATCGCGGTGTCGATCTTCACCTACGCGGTGATGGTGTTCCTCGACATCGGCGTCACCGTGTCCACCCTGCCGGTCGCCGCGTTCGCCGCCGGCATCGGTGTGGACTACGGCATCTACATCTACAGCATCCTCGAAGAGAACGTGAAGGTGAAACGGATGCAGTTGTACGAGGCCTACATCGACACGCTGCACCAGACCGGCAAGGCGGTGATGGTGACCGCGCTGGCGCTGGCCGCGAGCGTCGCGACCTGGCTGATGTCCGACCTGCAGTTCCAGATCAACATGGGCGTGCTGCTCACGATCATGTTTATCGCCAACGCCGCGGCCGCGATGCTGCTGTTGCCCGCGTTCGCCACCTTCCTGCTCAAGGCGCCCAAGGACGGCGGACACGCCATGGACGCCGGACACGCAGGCCACCCGGAGCACGCGACGCCATGAACCCCATCAGCCCTTCGCATCCCGACCTCCTCCCTGGCTGCCCGCACACCATGAACGCGACCCGCATTCCCCTGGCCCGCTCCCGTCCGCTGGGTGCTCTCGTTCTTGCGGTGGCCCTTTTTCTTCCCGTCGCGACCGTCTGCTCGCAGGACGAGGCCACAGCGGCGCCGACCGACGCGGCCGCGGGCGACGCAGCCGCCGCCGTCGCGGAGACCGTTCCGGCAGCGCCCGTCGCGGCGCCCTTCGGGCCCACCGGGCAGCCCAAGCCCGCCGAGATGTCGCCGCGCGCGATCCGCGGCCTGATGCTGGACATCGTGTACACCGGCGAGCGGCTCATCGCGGTGGGCGAGCGCGGCAATATCGTGGCCTCGCGCGACGGCATCCGCTGGGCCCAGGTGTCGGTGCCCGTACGCGCGACGCTCACCGGCATGTCGTTCGTGGACGGCAAGCAGGGCTGGGCGGTCGGACACGACGCCACCATCATCCACACCGCCGACGGCGGGCAGACCTGGAGCGTGCAGGCGTTCAATCCGGGGCTGCTCAAACCGCTGCACGACGTGTATTTCGTCGACGCCTCGCACGGCTACGTGTTCGGCTCCTTCGGCCTGTTCTGGGAAACTCGTGACGGCGGCAAGACCTGGATGGAAGTCGCCGCACCGGCCGTGCTCGAAGAGGGCTATCACCTCAACGGCATGACGCGCACCAAGGACGGCCAGCTCCTGCTGGTCGGCGAGAGCGGTCTGCTCGCCGTCTCGGGCGACGGCACGACTTGGGACCGGCTGGAATCGCCCTACGAGGGCAGTTTCTTCGGCGTGGTGCCGCGCGGCGAGAAGGGCGCGCTGGCCTTCGGCCTGCGCGGCAACGCCTATGTGACCGACGACGTGCGTGCCGGAGCCTGGCGCAAGGTAAATCTCGCTACGATCAGCTCGATCTTCGGCGCCTGGGTGATGGTCGACGGCTCGATCGTCCTGGTCGGTGCCGACGCGGTAGTGCTGACCGTGCTCGCCGACGAGACCGTGGAGCGCGTCGCGACCTTCGCCGGTGTCGACAGCAGCGGCACCATCAACGGCGTCGTGCGCTGGCCCGGCGGCCTGATGATGGTCGGCGAGTCCGGCGTGCAGCCGTACCAGACCAAGTCGGCGCCCACGGTGCGCTCGGTGGTCACGCGCGAACTCGAAACGACGCCGGAATTCTGAGTCACCCCGCGAAGTAAAAAACCACTTCGTGGGGACCCCGACGAGCGACGCAGCGCCGACCCTTCCTGGGAGCCACGATGAAAAAGAAAATCATGCTGGGATGCGCGGCGGGTCTGCTGAGTCTCGCCGCGATAGCGGAGGACGAGACCTCGCCGCCGGTCGAGACCTCGCCGCCGGTCGAAGGAGAAGATGCCTCGTCTTCGCCGGCCGCGGCAGCGGAGCCGGAAGGCAACGCCTGGACGGCCCTGCAGGACTGCTGGTACTTCACGCCCTCGCTGTCCTGGGTCTTTGCCGACTCCGGGCGGCAGACCGATCACGGGCAGGCGGTGACGTTCGCGGTCGGCCGGCCCTGGGGCGAGGTCTTCGCGCTGGAAGCCTTTGCGCAGTACAACCGCTTCGATCACGAACAGGGCTCGGGCACCGCGGACCTCATCGGCCTCGGCGTCAACAGCCTGTTCTTCCCTGCCAGGAAAGCGCCTGCCTACCTGCTGCTCGGGGTGGGATATGGAGATGTCAGCTCGCATCCCGGCGGTGAGGAGAGCTACGGCACCCTGCTGCTCAACGTGGGTGGTGGTTATTGGTGGAAGCCCTTTGATTCCGGTTTTCTCAAGGGCGCGTCGCTGCGCACCGATGCGGTATACCGACTCGATACGCACAATGATCGCCGCACCGGCACCACGGTCGCCAACGGCCGCAAGGATTTCGGCGATCTCCTGCTGAGTGTCGGCTTGAACGTTCCCATCGGCGAGGCACCGGCACCGCCTCCACCCGCGGAGCCGGTCGAAGTGGTTCCCGTCGTATCGCCGTCGGATAGTGATGCGGATGGCGTGGCCGACGATCTTGATCAATGCCCCGATACCCCGGCGGGTACGGCGGTGGACGCCGCGGGCTGTCCGGCTCCTGCCGCCGCGGTGGCGACCACCTGCAAAGCGCCTGAACCGGGCGAGAAGCTGGACCTCGCTGGATGCGGCACCGGTGATGTGATCGTCCTCAAGGGTGTCAATTTCGACTTCAACAAGGATCGCCTCACACCCAACGCGAAGACCATCCTCGAAGGCGTCGCCGAGGCCCTGAAGGCCGCGCCGGCAACCAATGTCGAACTCGGTGGGCACACCGACGCGAAAGGCAGCGACGACTACAACCAGCGCCTGTCCGAGCGTCGCGCCTGTTCGGTGGCCCGCAATCTCAGCGGTCAGGGCATCGGGCAGGATCGCGTGAGCCCGGTGGGCTACGGCGAGTCCAAGCCGGTGGCCGACAACGAAACCGACGAGGGCCGCGAACTGAATCGCCGCGTGGAGCTGAAGATTCTGGATGGGGCAGGGGTGGGACTCGGTACCTGCTCTTCGGCCGCGCCCCGCACCGTCAGATCGAATCCGGTGGAACCGCCTGTCGCGGAAGCCAGCCCACCGAGCGAACCCGTTGCCGTGCAAATGAGCGACCCGGCTCCGGCCGAGGCCGCGATTCCGGCAGCAGAGGAACCGGCGCCCGCGTCTTCGGAGCCGGCGGCGGTGGCGCCCGCACCAGAGCCGGCACCCGAACCTCCGGCGCCAGAACCGGCGAGCACCGCGGAACCTGCGCCCGCGCGCCCGCCCCCTTCGGGGTCGGTGGAGGCCATGCAGCAAGTGCCGGAATCAGAGGTCTTCGGCTCGTCGGCCTCACCCGCAGCTTCGGAACCGTCAAGTTCATCTGCGGGAAGCACATCTGCCGGCCAACCGCCGCCGTCCAGCGAAGCGAAGATGGTTCCAGAGAGCGAGGTCTTCGGCTCCTCGGCCTCGCCAGCGGCTTCGGAACCGGCGGACACCCCTGCCAGTGAACCGCCGCCGCCGAGCGACACGCAGATGGTTCCTGAGAGCGAGGTGTTTGGCGGAGCGAACTGACCGGGGGGCGTCGCGCGCTGGCGACGAGCCCGTTGCCAAATCGGCGAATCGAGTTGCAGGCAGGGCGCGCACGGTCCACCCCTGGAAAAAAGCAGGTTGGACCTAGAAACCGCAGTTGGTCGCGTGAGCAGCCCGGCTGGGGTAGGAAATGACGATGAAGTTTCCACGCGCGCGCCTTCACCCGCACGGTGGATGGCTGCTCGCGCTAATCGATTCTCGACGGCCCTCGCGGGTCTGGCTTGGGCTTCGCTCAACCCATGGAACCACCATGGGTTTCGCTCCAGCCCGGCGCCATCCCTCGCTGCGGCCTCGCCGAGAATCGATCCCCAACTGCGGTTTCTAGGTTAAAAGATTTTTGTCAGTTCAGCTGCGGTTTCCAGGTTCACTGCACCCGCACGCTCTGATGGTCAGCCTCGACGACGACGCCTGACGCGGCGAACCCGATACGGGCCCGGATCAGTGCCCCTGACGACCGAGGCGCGCACGGTACTCGCGTGGCGAGCACAGGGCACGCTCACGGAACGCGCGCGTGAAATTGGCGGGATCGTTGAAGCCCAGCGAATACGCCACTTCGGTGACGCTCATGCTGCCTGCCGCCAGTCGCTCGCAGGCCAGCTCGTGCTGGATGCGACCGGCGAGCGCTCGGAACGTGGTGCCCTCGCGTTCCAGGTAACGGTTGAGCGTGCGCGGCGAGATGTTGAGCATGGCTGCCAGTTCCGCGAGCGTCGGCAGTCCCTCGCTCACCTCGCGCAGGGTCATCGCCACCCAGTCCGCGAACTGGCGGATGCTGGCGACGTGCGCGACCTGCGCACGGCAGCGTTCCTCCGCCACCTTGAGCGCATTGGGGTCCTCCATCCTCAGCGGGTAGGCGCGCAGATCGGCCGCGAAGCGCAGCCGTGCACCGGGCACCCGTTCCGTTCCGAACTCGGCCTCGACACCGCGCAGTTCGGCGTAGCGCCTGGCGTGCGGCGGATTCGGGATCGACAGGTGGATTCGGCAGGGCGGGGCACGGCCGCCCATCAAATCCTGCACGTCGCGCAGCGCCGCCATCGCAATGGCTTCGAGATGAAAGGCGAGGCACTCGTGCCCCATCGCGATGATCGGCATGAAGTGCAGCTCGCTGAAATCCACACCACTTTTGTAGCGCATGCGAAAGCTCGGCATCACCAGGCGGAAGTAGCGCGCAACGAAACTCATCGCGCGCTCCACGTTGGGACTGCTCAACATGCCGAAGCCGACGATGCTGTGCGTGCTTACGTTCAGCAGCTTGCCGAGGTCGAAGCCGAGGTCGCTGCGACCGGTGAGCTGGTTGAGATGCCCGAGGAGCGCCTCCACCTGCGAGAACTTCAGCGTAGCGTCGGACTCGGTCAGCAGGCTGTCCGGCAGGCCCAGGTCGTGCAGCACCCTGGCCACGTCCACGCCA
Source organism: Panacagrimonas sp. (assembly GCA_052387695.1). Taxonomy (GTDB): domain Bacteria; phylum Pseudomonadota; class Gammaproteobacteria; order Nevskiales; family Nevskiaceae; genus Panacagrimonas. Next base: position 106,011 of record JBQTIX010000002.1, read on the forward strand.
TACCGCGCCAGAACCTCGGCCAGGCGCAGGTAATAGCGAACGGGAACCCGCAAGTCACGACGCGCCAAGTTTCTCCTCCCGAAAACCGCTGTCGGGAAACGACAAGATGATGGCGTGGAATGACAGGAAGCGCCAGCGCAGGAACCTCAGTATTCGAGCGCGGATTGGAACAGCGCAACGGCGCAAGGAAGCGCACGTGGCAGCCAGTTCGGCCTCCGGCCGGAGAGTTCACCGGCGTCTACCACCGAGCCCTCGCAATGACTCTCCTCGCGGCACACGCAGTCCGTCTCGAAGAATCGCTCCCCATCGACGCCGGCAACACCGTACGCAAGACCATCGGCGACCGTGCGCGCAGCAACTGGAACACGCGCGGTGCCGATCCGGACTACATGGAGAGGATCCGCCCCGTGGTGGACTTCATGCTCGACCGCTATTTCCGCGTCGAGACCACGGGCTGGGAACGTCTGCCGAAGGGCCCCTGCCTGCTTGTCGGCATCCACTCCGGGACCTGGCTGACGATGGACGCCTGGTCGCTCGTGCTGGACTGGTGGCGCCACTTCGGCCGCTCGCGTCCGCTGCACGGCACGGCGCACGACGCACTCATGGCCATGCCCGGCCTGGGTGCGTTCTTCCGCAAGGTCGGCGTGGTGCCGGCTTCGCGCGAGTCCGTCACCGCCGCGCTCGACGCCGGTCACGACGTGGTGGTGTGGCCGGGTGGCGAGGTGGACGCAATGCGCACCTGGAAGCAGCGCCACGACGTGCTGTTCGCGAAGCGTCGCGGCTTCGTGAAGCAGGCGATTCTCTCCGGCGTGCCGATCGTGCCGGTCGCCACGGTCGGCGGTGCGGACACAGTGTTCGTGTTGTCCGAAGGTCGCTGGCTGGCCAAGGCGCTACAGCTCAAGAAACTCTTGCGCTCGGAGACGGCGCCCATCGTCGCCGGGCTGCCCTTCGGCATCTGGCCGGAACTGCTGCCCAGCCACATCCCGCTGCCGTCCAAGATCGTCAACGAGATCCTGCCGCCGATCCGCGTGAGCGCCAAGCCGGAGCGCGCCGATGACGACGCCTACGTCGACCAAATTTACGGGAAGGTGCAGGCGCGCATCCAGGAGGCGGTGAGCCTGCTGGCCAATCAGCGCCGCTTTCCGATCATCGGCTGATCGTAGGAGGAAACACATGGGTACACCGTCAATTGCGATTATCGGCACCGGCTTTGGCGGCCTGGGCCTCGCGATCAAGCTAAAGCAGGCCGGTTACAAGAACATCACGTTGTTCGAGAAGGCCGAAGATGTCGGCGGCGTGTGGCGCGACAACAGTTATCCCGGTGCGGCCTGCGACGTGCCCTCGCATCTGTACTCCTTCTCCTTCGAGCAGGATCGCGGTTGGGCCAACCGCTACGGCAAGGCCGGCGAGATCCACCGCTACCTGCGTCACTGCGCGGACAAGTACGGCATCCGTCCGCTGATCCTTTTCAACACCGAGATCGCCGGCGCGGACTTCGACGAGACGCGCGGCCTGTGGACCTTGCGCAGCACGAGCGGCGAGACCTTCGAGGCGAACCTGATGGTGTCGGCCGTCGGCCAGCTCAACCGTCCCGCATACCCGAGGCTCAAAGGACTAGCCAGGTTCAAGGGCAAGGCCTTCTACTCCGCGACCTGGGACCACGGCTACGATCTGAAGGGCAAGCGTGTCGCGGTGATCGGCACCGGCGCCAGCGCGATCCAGTTCGTGCCGGAGATCGCGCCGCAGGTGGCGCAGCTCGACCTCTACCAGCGATCGGCGCCCTACGTGCTGCCCAAGCCCGACCGCGAATACCCGATCGTCGAGAAGACGCTGTTCAAGAAGTGGACGCAGTGAAGAAGATGCAGGGCAAGCGTCTGCGCTACCTCGACCTGCGCTCTGACGTTCAGAGCGAGTTCAACCGCGAGGTGCAGGAGCGCATGAAGCGCACCGTGTGGGCCCAGGGTTGCACGAGCTGGTACCAGACCGCGAGCGGCAAGAACACCAACAACTGGCCGGGCTTCACCATCGAATACCGCGAGCGCACGCGCAGGCTCGACCTTGGTCAGTACGAGCAGGTCACGGCCTGAGCGGATCGCGAGAGTCCGGCCATGAAGCGCTTTCTGTTAGGGATGGTCTGCGCAGGTTCAATCCGATTTGTAGGTCGGTTCAAGCCGAAGGCGGAACCGACGGCGCGTCCCCTCAACGAAGGACGCATGTCGCCTCCGCCCGCGAAAAGCACGCGGGCTTGAGCCGACCTACACACCTGACGCAGCGGCCCGCCGCACCGGCGAAAGCCGCCGCGATGCGCGGCGTGTCTGATTTACGCGGCCGGTTCAGAAGCATGACGCGAACCGGTACGGCGAGGGTTCGACGGCGCTCGAAAAATCCACTTTACAACTCAGGACAATTCTAATCGCACGATGCGGCTCCTTCTACTTCGAGAAGGATGGCGCGAGTTGTTTGGGAATGCGTCGCCGGAAGGAAATCTTCCGACGAATGGGCAAAAACGATCACTTTGCAACGGAGAGTTAACGAGATGCGTTGACGGAGATGCTTAGGGAGTGCCAGCAAGTCGGGAGATCGGCACTCGGGTGCGCGGCCGATTTGCGCAGGGACAGGTGGAGGAAAAAGGTTTCGGTCATCTAGCCGCGCGGCGGGATGACCTGTGCCTGCGCGAAGGCGTCGCGCAGGCGCCGCACCACGTCACTCAATGCCAGCTCGCCCAGACGATTCTTTTTGAGGAAGGCTCGCCACTGCGCTTGCTTAGCCATGTCGGTTGCGAAACCGTCGCTCAGGCCCACGGGTGTGACTGCGGGCATCGCCATCTGCCGGCGGTTGAAAGTTGCTTCGATCGCCCGCTTAATCTCGCGCGGATCAAGCGTGTCCTCGCTCAGCAGAATCCACAGGTCGAAGTAATCCTTCATGCGACTGTTCGCCATACCTAGCAGGCAGATCACATGAAACTTCTCAGCGACTACCGTGTATTTCGGATAGGCGCGCAGTTTGGGTGATGGCAGGTCGTTGAGCAGCACCGGGTAGTCAATCGCCTCCGGTGCCGGTGTCACGGCATCGCCGAAGCCGATATCCACTTGTAGTGTGAGACGCGCGCCGTCGAGCTTGGCGAGGATCTCGATGCGCACACCTCCGTAACCCGGTGGGCTTACGCGGGAGTGACTTAATGTCACTCCCGCGCTGGGACCCACCGCCTTGCGGATCTCGCTGCCTTTGACCTGCTTGGGATCGAACTCGATGCCGTCTTCAGACGCGATCCGACAGATGTCCTGAAACACGGCAACCACGGAATCGATGTCATCGGGGCCGGCGCCTAGCAGATCGGCGTCGCGTGTAGGCCGGTGCGGAATGTCATACCAAAGCGAGAACAGCAGCGCGCCCTTGAGCAGAAAGTTGGGCGCGTACGGTGAAACTGATAGCCGATACAGCAGCCGCTCCAGCCCATAGTGCGTCAGCACCAGGTTGAAATCCTGTTTGCGCGCGTCGGCCACGTTCTTGAGCCGGGCACGGATCGAGGCGGCGGCATTGCGGCTCATGCGGTGAGCGATTCGAGATAAGGGCGCATGACATTGGCTACCCGGTTGATCGTGGCGTAGTGCGACAGCTCATCCATGGTGAACCGCTTCAGCCGCCAGCCTTCATGCAGCGCTTCGAGGGCCACGTCGAGACCGATCTTGTTGCGGTATTTGAAGCAGTCCGCGACCGTCTTGGCCGCACAGAAAACGGGAACCGAGATGCCGTCCACCTTCACCTGTTCAACGCCTTCGGTCAGCGTCGATTCCGACATGCGGACGATGCGCAGCGCAGGTTGATCGAGGCGCGGTGCCACGACGTTATTCGGCACCGCCAGCCAGACCTCAAATGGAGCCTGGGTGCCGATCTCATGCACGCGCAGCGCGGAGAGCAGGCAAACCACGCCACGCGGCACGCGCAGGGCGACTTCCGCCAGCGAGCGATGCGCGCTCACCTGTTTGTTCGGCAGGCTGTAAAGGCCACGCGCCACGCGCTGAATCTTCCCGGCAGCGACCAGCCGAGTGAGCACGACGGTAGGGAGGCCCTGGGCCTTGAGATCACGGGCGCGCAGCAGACTTTTGCGGCGCGCAAGCCTTAGCGCGGACTTCTCGATGGTGGCAACAGGCTGCTTCATGGACGCTAGCATGTTGCGGTATCAATGTAGATGTCAATATATACATTAATAACGCAACACGATATTCACGGGAGTCCTCGGACGTAGCCGGCTTCTATCCGAGGTTACATATCAGGCCAGAAACCGAAGCGAGCCATTTCGGCGATCTCACCCAAATGGTTTGCATCGGCTGTTGCTGATTGACAAGGATTGTTCGGTTTGCTGCTTTCTGCTCGTCGGGCGTTGACCAGCCATTTAAGAACCAAGGTGATGAATAAGAACCAAGGTGATGAATAGTGGGAAAAGTACGCCGGTAAGAAAGTGCCAGTTCCTGCCACTCGCGAGTGGCTGCTCTACGACCCCCAGTTTTTTCGACATCCTCAGCGCTCAACCTTAAGCCTATGCCGCTTGCTGTCGGCGATCGACAGATCGCTTAGTTCCAAACCAGATGACATACAGCGGTGGCAGAAACAGCAGTGTCAGCACCGTTCCGCCAATGGTGCCGCCGATCAGGGTGTAGGCCATCGATCCCCAGAACGCCGAGAACGTCAGCGGAATGAATGCGAACACCGCCGCAAGTGCGGTAAGGACAACTGGTCTGGCGCGCTGAACCGTGGCCTCCACGACTGCGTCAACAGTGGCCATTCCCGCCCGCTCGTTCTCATTGATCTGGCCGATGAGGATCAGGGTGTTGCGCATGATGATCCCGGCCAGGCCGATCAGCCCGATGATGGCGTTGAAACCGAAGGGCTGGTTGAAGAGGAGCAAGGTCGGCACCACGCCCACGATTCCCAGCGGCGCGGTGGTCAGCACCATGGCCATCGCGGCCAGGGATCGGACCTGAAAGATGATCACGACCATCATCAGGATCAGCATGATCGGCACGACCTTGGCGAGTTCCGCGTTGGCCTTGCCAGCTTCTTCGAGCGCAGCGCCGGTCTCGATCTTGTAGCCCGCAGGAAGGCTCTCGATGATCGGCGCAATCTTCTCGATGACTTGCAGAGAAACCTCGGGCGGCTGGAACTCATCGCCCACGTCGCCTCTGACCGTGATGGTCGGATAGCGGTCGCGACGGCGCATGACCGGATTTTCCATCCGCACTTCGGTTCGGCCGATCTGGTCGAACGGAACCCGCTGTCCCTCGGCGCCGATCAGGGTGAACGCGGCCAGCTTGGCCGGATCGAGGCGGTTCGCCCCAGCGCTGCGGGCGATCACGTCGACCGAACGAATGTTCTCGCGCACCTGGGTTACCGCGATGCCGTTGAGGAGAAACTGCATCTGCTCGCCTACGTCGCGCGAGGACAAGCCCATGGCGCGCAGGCGATCCTGATCGAGCACGAAGTGGACGGTGGGCACGCGCTCGCCCCAGTCCGTGTTCACCTGGCGCAGCTCGGGCATCTGCTTCATCACGCCGAGCACTTGTTCGGCGATGCGCCTCACCGTGGCCTCTTCCGGACCCATGACCCGGAACGCGACCGGGAAGAGAGACGGCGGACCAAACACAATGCGGACGGGCCGGATCCGCGCCTCCGGCACGAATCCGTCGGCGGCAGCCTTACGCACGCGACGGAGCAGCGCCTCGCGCGCAGCCGAGTCAGGCGTGAGCACGACGATCTTGGCGAATGCGGGATCGGGCAGCTCTGGATGAATGGCCAGGTAGAAGCGCGGGGCACCCTGGCCGATGTAGCTGGTCACGACGCGGGTCTCGGGCTGCTGGTCGAGCCATGCCTCCACCTTTTTCACAGCCGCGCTGGTGGCCTCGATGCTGGTGCCTTCCGGCATCTGCACTTCAATCAGCACTTCCGGGCGATCAGAGTTGGGGAAGAACTGCTGCTTGGCCAGCCCAATGCCCAGCACCGAAATCACCAATGTCGCGCCCACCGCCAGCGCAACCTTCTTCCGATGCGTGACCGCCTTGACGACCCAGGCGCGCAGCCGGCGATATCGCGGCGTGCCGTAGATGGCCGCGTGTCCTCCTTCGACACGGCGGATCTCGGGCAGGAGCTTGACCCCGAGGTAGGGCGTGAACGCCACCGCCACCACCCACGATGCGAGCAGGGAAAAATTCACTACCCAGAAGATGTTGCCGGCGTACTCACCGGCGCCCGACTTGGCGAAGGCCACCGGCATCAGCCCGATGGCCGTCACCAGGGTTCCGGACAGCATGGGCGCGGCGGTGTGGCTCCAGGCGTGCGTCACCGCCGCAATCCGGTCGAGGCCTTCTTCCATGCGCACGACCATGGCCTCGATCACGATGATCGCGTCGTCCACCAGCAAGCCGAGCGACAGGATCAAGGCGCCGAGCGTGATGCGATCAAAGTCGCGGCCGGTGGCGAGCATGATCACGAAGACCGCGGCCAGGGTCAGCGGCACGGCGGCAGCCACCACCAGACCCACGCGCCAGCCCATGCTGAGCAGGCTCACTAGGATCACCACCAGCAGCGCGACGGCGAACTTCACCATGAACTCGCCGTAGGCTTCCTTGATGTTGACCGACTGATCGGTGACCTTGTCGAGCGACAAGCCCAGCGGCATTTCGGCGGTGATCGCGGCGTGTTCCTTCTCCAGGTTCTCGCCCAGCTGCAGGCCGTTGTAGCGGTCCTGCATCACGACGCCCAAGAGCAGCGTCGGCTCGCCGCCGTTGCGGATCATGAAGCTTGCCGGGTCCTCGTAGCCGTGTCTGACCTCGGCAAAGTCGGACAGCTTGAGCGTGCGCCCCTGGGACACGATGGGCGTGTCGCGAATCTTGTCGATGTCGTCGAGCGCGCCGTCGAGCCGCATGAAAACCTGCGGGCCGTGGGTGTTGATCGATCCGGCCGGCGTGAGCACATTGCGATTATTGAGCGCGGCAAAGACGTCGCGCGGGGAGATACCGAGCGTCGCCAGGCGCTCGTACGAGAAATCGACGTAGATCCGTTCCGGACGCTCGCCGATGATCTTCACCTTCTTGACGCCCGCCACGTGCAGCAGGCGCTGGCGCAGTTGCTCGGCCTCGCGCACCAGCACCCGATGCGGAACATCCTTGGCCTTGAGTGCGTAGAGCACGAACGTGACGTCGCCGTACTCGTCGTCGATGAGCGGACCGATGACGCCACGAGGGAGTTTCAGGGCTTCGTCGCCCAATTTCTTGCGCGCCTGATACAACTCGTCGGCCACTGCCGAAGGCGGAGTCGAGTCCTTCAGCGATACCGTCATGAAGGCGAGGCCGGGCCGCGTGAAAGTTTCCGTCCAGTCGTACCAGCGCAGTTCCTGCATCCGCTTTTCCAGCGGTTCGGCGACCAGGTTCTGCATCTCCTCGGCGGTGGCGCCCGGCCAGGCCACCGCGACGGTCATGATCTTCACGCTGAAGCTGGGATCTTCCGCGCGGCCCAGATTGAAGAAGGCGTAGGTGCCGGCGACGACGATCGCGATGATCAGGAACAGCGTCACGCCGCGCTCGCGCACGGCCCACGCGGAAAGGTTGAAGCCACTCACGGTGCGGGTCTCTCCGGATCGAGATCGGCGAGACGCACCCAATCCCCGGCCCGCAACAAGTGCGCGCCCATCGCGACAAAGCGATCACCCGCGTTGAGGCCCGCGGCGAGCATCGCCGTCTCTTCGCCCAACGCGGCGACCGTCACCGATCGCCAGGCCACGGTCGTGTGCTGATCCGCGTCCGCTGCAATCACCCAGACACCCGTCCCCTGTCCGCGATCCGCCAAGGCACTCAGGGGAATCTGCAGCGCGGCGGCCTGCCTCGTATCCGGAATCAGGATGGTGACGGTGGAACCCAGGGGCGCCTCTGCAGCCAAGCCATCGAGCACATACCGCGCCTCGTAGGTGCGGGTCGATGCATCGGCAGACTCGGACAATTGCCGGAGGGTGGCCGACACCCGCGGACCCTCGCCGGCAAACAGCCTTGCGCTCGCCACCGATCCAAGAGCTGGGCGCAGGGTCTCCGGCAGATTCACGCTCGCCTCCCGGGGACCGGCGTGCGCAAGCCGGATGACGGTCTGTCCGGCGGCGACCACCTGGCCGGGCTCCGCCAGCGTTTCCGCCACGATGCCGTCGGCATCGGACAGCAGCACCGAGTAACTGGCCTCGTTGCGGGCCACATTCGCCTGCGCTTCCGCCGCTCGCAACTCGGCGGCGGCAGACTCCGCGGCTCTCTTCGATTGGTCGTAAAGGATCGCAGACACCAAACCGCGCGCGGCCAAGGCCTGATATCGCTGTTCTTCGGAGGCCGTCTGCGAGGCGCGGGCGCGCGCCGCTTCTACGGCGCTCTGGCGGGCGGATCGTGCCAGCTCGAGATCGGCGGTATCGATCCGCATCAAACGCTGACCCCGCTTCACGCTCTGCCCGTTGTCGACCAGGCGTTCGATCACCTTGCCGGAGACGCGAAAGCCGAGATCGCTCCGGACTCGAGACGACACGACGCCGGTGAATTCCCGTTCGGGCTGGGTGTTCGCGGCCACCTGTCCGATGCGCACCAGGGGAGGCAACTGGCGGGCATCAGGCTCGTTCGGGTGACAGCCGCTCAGGACCAGCAACATCGTCAGCGCGCCCGCAGCGATCAACGATTTCGAGTAGGCGTTCTTCACGCTTTGTCCCAACGGAGCGACGCCGAGATCGTGTTGGCGAGGCATTGTCATTTCACCTTGATAAGCACTTTGCCCTTCGCGCGACCCTGTTCGACGTAGGCCACGGCCTCGTGGGTCAATTCAAAAGGAAATACCCGATCCACCACGGGTCGGATAGTGCCGGCGTCGATCAGGGTGGAGATCTTGTCCAACTGTTCTCCACTGGCTCGCATGAAGAGGAACGAATAGCGGATCTGGCGGGCCGCGGCCTTCCTCCTGATATTGAAGCTGAGCAGGCCCATGACCTGCTTAAGCATCCAATTCAATCCAAGCTCCTGGGCGAACTCCCTATCCGGAGGCCCGGACAGGGAAACAGCCTTTCCACCGGGCTTCAGCACGAGCAGGGACCTTGCGAGCGTATCGCCCTTCAAGCTGTTCAAGGCGAAGTCGTAGCCGCCCAGGACTTTCTCGAACTCCTGTTTCTTGTAGTCGACGACCACGTCGGCCCCGAGGCGCTTCACCCAGTCGACGTTCGCGGTGCTGGTGGTTGTCGCAACCGTCGCACCGAGGTGCTTGGCCAACTGGATCGCAAAGGTTCCGACACCACCGGATCCGGCATGGATCAGGACTTTCTGTCCTGCTTTCACGTTTCCCTTTTCGATCAGCGCCTGCCACGCAGTCAGGCCCACCAACGGGATTGAAGCGGCCTCCTCCATGGTGAGGGTTTTCGGCTTCCGCGCGAGCGACGATTCCCGGATGGCGATGCGCTCGGCGAAGGTACCGATTCGATCGGTATCCGCCCGCGCATAGACCTCGTCACCGGGCTTGAATCTCTGGACTCGCGCTCCGACCCGGACGACCACGCCCGCAAAATCATTGCCGAGAATGAGCGGCAACTTGTACGGGAGCAGGAGCTTGAATTCTCCGGCTCTCAACATGGAGTCGAGCGGGTTCACGCTCGCGGCGTGGATCTCGACCAGCACGTCGTCTTCACGCAGGACGGGCTCGGGCATCTCTGCCATCCGCATGCCGTTCTTCTTTCCGTACCGTTCGACGATGAATGCTTTCATGTGCTTCTCGAATTCAGTGATGGCAGCAAATGCGCCGCGGCGTCGGCAGCTCATGCAAGCGGCGCTCGCATACCTTGCGGAACTTGCGGAAGCGGTGGTCTCTCACACCGCGGATAAGCGCGTCCAATCAGTCCGCGAGGAAATCCAGGACCGCAGGCACAAAGGTACGGTGGTGCTGAAAGACGCCACCGTGTCCGCAATCCGGGTAGATCGTGAGCTTGGCATTCGGCAGACGACGGGCGATGTCGGCCGACAGGCTGCTCGCGACCATGAGGTCGTTGTCGCCGTTCACCACGAAGACCGGCTGCGTGATGACCGAAAGATCGTCGGGCGTTCCGCGACCCGCGGTCATGATGGCCTTCAGCTGGGAGCGCCGGGCCTGCAGGGAAATGCCCTTGTCACGATCCTGGGTTCGTTCCTTCAGGCGGGCGAAGTAATCCTTTGCGGCGCGCTTGCCTTCCGGGGTGCGCGGAAAGAACAGGAAGTTTCGAGCATCGCTCAGGGTGAGTGCGGCCTTGATGTAGGCCATGACCGCGACCCGAGTGACCTCGTCGACGCCACCGCCGCCCTTGGGAGCCGTTCCCGCAAGAATCATCCGGCGAACCAGGTCGGGCGCTTGCAGCGCGACCATCTGCGCGACGCCGCCGCCCAGGGAGAAACCAAGAAGATCGACCTTCTTCAGCCCCATGGCACGGATGAAGGCGATGACATCGCGCCCCATCTCCTCGACCGTGTACGGTACCGATCCGCCCGACGCACCGACGCCACGGTTGTCGACGGCAATCACCCGACGCTGCGCGGCGATGCCGTCGATCACACGCGGATCCCAGTCATCGAGCACCGCCATCAGGTGATGCAGGAAGATCACCGGCACGCCGGAAGCGGGGCCGAGCTCCCGATAGACGAAAGGCGCGCCACCCACGTCAACCGTGCGGGTCGGTACATCTTTCCACTTCATTTCACTCATCTGCTGCTCCTGAAGATCGTCGAGGACTGCTTAGGTCTTGGCGCGCGCGCGCCGCGTTCGGAAAGTTCCCCATCCGCTCTTCAGTACCGCCTTGAGGAAAGCCCACAAGCCGCTTTCCTTGGGACTTGGATTGCCGCCACCGGCAATACGACCGAGTTGCAGCGTGTACCAGAAAATTTCCATGACCCCCATGCGGTCGATCATCGAAATGCCGGTCTTGATCGGGCGCACGCGCTGAGGGCTGTCCTGCCCCTTCAGCAGGGCGGCCGGGGCGTCCGGATCGATGGCCAGCAAGCGCGCGAGGCCGATCACATCGAGCGCTCCGGAGCGCAGCGCGGCGTTCATGCCGGCTGCACTGCGGAAGCCGCCGGTGACCATCAGAGGCGCCTTCAGCGAGGCACGTGCCTTTTCGGCGAATTCGAGGAAGTAGGCTTCGCGCGCCACGGTGGAGGCTTTCGGCGGTTGCTGAACCGCGCCCGACATTGCGGGGGCTTCGTAAGTGCCGCCCGAGATCTCAATCAGATCGATACCGGCATCGACCAGCGCCTGCATGGTCGCCAGCGACTCATCTTCGGTGAAGCCACCGCGCTGGAAATCGGCGGAATTGAGCTTGATACCGACGGGGAAGTCGCGACCGACCTGCCGACGGATTTCAGCGTAAACCTCCAGCACGAAGCGACGCCGATTTTCCGGGCTGCCGCCCCATTGGTCGTTGCGCCGGTTGTGGTGCGGCGACAGGAACTGGCTCACCAAATACCCATGTGCGCCGTGGATCTGCACGCCGCTGAAGCCGGCCTTCTGGCAGATGGCCGCGCTGCGTCCGAAGCGCCGGATGATGTCCTCGATCTCGGCATGGGTCGCCGCGCGTGGGGTCTCGAACAGCGCCTGCATATCCTCTCGGAACGCTACGGCAGACGGCGCGAGCGTGCTGGCGTTGAGCCCCTTGGTCGCCTGCTTGCCGGGATGGTTGAGCTGGACCCAGATCGCAGCACCCTGGTCGGTGGCTGCGCTCGCCCACTGCCGCAACAGCGGCAGATCGGATTCATCCTCGATCACGACGTTACCGGGCTCGCCCAGCGCACGGCGATCAATCATCACGTTTCCCGTGATGAGAAGCCCGATGCCAGATGCGGCCCAACGACGATACAGTTCGACGAGCTTCGGAGTGGGCCGATTGCTGTAAGTCGCCAAGGTCTCGCTCATGGATGCCTTGGCCAGGCGGTTGCGGAGAACGCTGCCATTGGGCAGGCGCAGCGACTGCGTCAGCAGGTTGGTTTCCGGCGGGGTTGAGTCGGCCATGATGGGTACTCGTGTAGTTCTGGAGCGGTTGAACGCTTGGTGATATGGCAAGGCGACGCAGGTCCTGCGTCGCGAGACCTCAGGCTTTCGCGAGCTTTTTCTGAGGTTCTGAAAGGCGCTCTACTTCGGCCTCAAGCTGGCGCGCTCGCTTTTCGAGGCGCTCCTGGTAGGACCCGCCCAAGGGTTCGACGGCGAATGCCAGCCTCGCCCAGAAACCAGGAACGGTCTTTTGAGGATTTGTGTGGATGTTGCTCATTTGGATACCTCTTGGCGGTGGTGGTGTTGACGAGTGGACATCAGTATTTGTTCAGGGCTTCCGTTCAAAAACGAGCAGCGTCGAAGTCGCGGACGCGTACAGGCGCCCTGCGTCGTCGGTGATTCGCGCTTCGGCGAACGCCACCCGCTTGCCGATCGAGACAACCTTGCCCTCCGCACGCACCGGGCCGACGGTGTCGCTCAGCGCCCGGTGGTAGGCGATCTTCAGTTCCAGGGTCGTGTAGCGCTGCTCGCTCGTGAGCGCGGAATGCACCGCGCAGCCGCAGGCCGAGTCGAGGAGCGTCGCGGCGTAGCCCCCGTGCACCGCACCGATCGGGTTGTAGGCGTGAGCGCCGGGTGTCGCAGCGAACACCGCGCGGCCCTCAGAGACCTCGACCAGCGAGAATTTCAGCGTCTCACCGATGGCCGGTTGGCGGCCACTCGCGATCCAGCTTCGCAACTGCTCCAGGCCATTCGCAGTTCCACTTTCTTCTAGCAGGTTCATGGCTTCTCCAGCCTTTGACGGTGAGTGCTTCCGACGACAGGACAGACCGAGCGATTCACCACTTCTCGCTCCACGGTCTCAGCACCATTTCGAAAGCCCATGTCGATCGGTGCTGCCGATGTAGCTGCAGGTAGATTTCCGCGATCCGGTCCGGGTCGGCCATGTTGTCGTCAACGGTCGTTCCTGCCAGTCGGTGCGCTCGGGTACCGTCTTCCTGCGTCCAGCCAATCGCGGCGTCGATCGGAACGTTCGCGACATGGATCCCCTGCGGCATGAGTTCCCGGGCCATGCTCTGCGCGAGACCAGACTTGGCGTGACAGGCCATCGCAAAAGCTCCGCTCAAGGGGAAACCCTTCAGTGCGGCGCTCGCGTTGGTGAAAATGATGGTCCCCTTGGCACCATTGGCGTTGCTCTTGTTTTGCACCATCAGTCGTGCGGCCTGCTGGCCGACGAGGAACGCGCTGAACGCCGAGTTTCGAAGCACATCGAACGCGAGATTCGGATCGGCTTCGATGATCGACTTGCGAAACACCGCCGGGCTGCGACCGTCGATGTTGTGAACGACCAAGGTCGGGGTTCCGAGATCTCGAACCACCGCTTCGAACAGCGACCCGACGGCTGTAGGATCACTCCCGTCGCAGGCGTACCGCCGCACGCCATGCGTCTTCTCCAGATTCAGCAGGACCGATTTCTCAGGATCCCTGGCGGCAACAGCGACGCGCATACCCTGGTCCGCGAAAAGCTTCGCGCAACTGGAGCTGATGCCGGGACCACCACCCACGATCAGTGCGACGTCCCGCACATCGCGAGGCGTTGCGCTCGTTTCGGGCGACGTCATGTTGCATCTCCTCGTACCACGTTCCCCGCAGCCGATGGCGCCGCCGTCCGCGAGTTGAGTCCGAAATCCTTTCGGATGCCCATGTCGACCAATCGCGTCGGAGCGAATCTGCGAAGCAGGCTCAGTCGACCCGCCATGACGCCCGCCGTGTATCGAATCTTCGGACGAGGATCGTTCGCCGCTTTCAGGACGACCTCTGCCACGACACCCGGATCGTCGCCGTTGGCCAAGGCCTTCGGCAGTAATTGGTTCATGCCTGCACGGGCGTCCCGATACTCGTCGAGCGTGGCGTCGGGTTGCAGAAGATTGGCATCGAACTGGGTCTTGGTGAAGGCAGGTTCGACGACAGAAACCCGTACGCCCCTCGTACGGAGTTCGTGGTCGAGCGACTCCGAGTAGCCTTCGACCGCATGCTTTGTCGCCGAATACAGCGCGCCGTAGGGCATGGGCAGCAGACCGAGCACGGACCCGATGTTGATCACGCGACCACTGCCCTGGCGACGCATGTGCGGCACGACCGCGCGGGTCATCCGAACGATCCCGAAGAAATTGGTATCGAAGATCGCACGGGCCTGCTCGATCGAGCTTTCCTCGGCGCCCGCAGGCGCCACGCCGAATCCCGCGTTGTTCACGAGCAGATCGATGCGACCCTCCAAACGCAGCACCTCGTTGACGGCGGATTCCACCGACGCGTCGTTGGTCACGTCCAGGGCCAGCATCGTGAACGCCTGCCCACCCGCCTGCCCTCCGCGTCGGCTGGTGCCGTACACCGTATAGCCGGCTTTGGAGAGGCGCTTTGCGGTGGCCTCGCCGATTCCCGACGAACTACCGGTCACGAGCGCGACCTTTTTCTTCGATCCGTTGTTGCTTTCAATCTTCATGTGAAGTCCTCATTAGTTGGGTAGCGAGCGCGGGCGTTATCTGTCGATAAATATGATATTCATCATATTTGCGGAAAGACGGAAGGAGCATTTGCGTGCATAGGGCGCGCCTCAGACGGCGACGGAAGAGGAATGAATATTCCGAGCCGCCTCGCACAACGCCTTGGACAGCTTGGGATCGTCGACGGCGCGCGCTAGTAGGAGCGCTCCGACCATCGTGGACACCATTACGAGCGCCTGTGCGTGGGCAGCGGGCTGCCCCCATTCGGGCAACTGGCGGGACACGAGATCGATCATTTCCTTAATGCGGCGGGTGGCCGCACGCCGAACCTCGGGCGCTTGCCGCGGCATCTCGGAACCCAAGGCCACGACAGGACATCCGCTCTCGACATTCTTGAGGTGAGCATCGGAGAGATACGCGTTCACCATGGCCTGCAGCGCCACTTCTGGCGTCGTGTGCGCGGCAATACTCGCAACCGATGCAACGGCGTCTGCACCAGCGCGGTCAGCCGCCTCGGCGAGCATCGCGTCCCGCGAAGCGAAGTGTGCATAGAAGCCACCGTGCGTAAGACCAGCCTCCTTCATGATGTCCGCGACGCTGGTGCCGTCGTAGCCGCTGCGCCGGATAGCGCGCGCGGCGGTCTCGACGATGCGCTCGTGCGTCTTTTTCTTGCTGGTTGTCGTCGGCCTCTTCATATGATGTTTATCATACACACATTCAGACGATTCTCAAGCGCCGTGAGGGAGCGCCGCCCGAATGAAGGATCTGATTGCTGGATAGCAGGGGCCGTCAGGCGCCATTGTTGTTTCTGCTGTCAGGGCGCAGTTCGATCCGAGCTTCGTCGTGGGTCCGCGTGCACGGCATCTCGCGGCGCGCGTTGGCCTGGGCAAGAGGTGAGTTGGCCTTTGCCTCGAAGGCTTGAAGCGAGTGCACCGACGAGAACCATGTGGACGCAAGCATGTCTCCGAACGTCTCCTTCCAGGATCTCAATTGCCTATGTCGAGCTTCCGCTTCGGGCTAAACACGACGGCGAATCATGCATGGGCGTGCGGCGCCGACATCCACCCCTGAATCTGCCGCGCCACTTTCTCCGCGGCCTTCAGCAGGAAGGCATCATTCAAGTGGGCGTACCTCACCGTGCTCTCCGCCTTCCGATGGCCGAGTAGGGCTCCAGTCACCAGCATCGTCTCCCCGTTCATCACCGCATGCGACGCAAACGTATGCCGCAGATCATGCAGCCGGATGTCGTTCGG
The DNA here is from genome assembly GCA_052387695.1 of Panacagrimonas sp. GTDB lineage: Bacteria > Pseudomonadota > Gammaproteobacteria > Nevskiales > Nevskiaceae > Panacagrimonas. Next base: position 121,777 of record JBQTIX010000002.1, read on the forward strand.
CAGTCCCGCCGCTTCGCGTATCCGTTTCCAGGTCTCTGAGATCTCCATCAGGGGCCGCTTCGCATTACGGTGATGCGCGAAGACGTAGGTCGCAGAGGCAGACGCGGACTGTCGCCGACGCTCCAGTAGCTTCAGAGCCGGCGTGCCGATCCGCACGGTTCGCGGCCCGGTCTTGGCGGATTGAAGTTCCAGCCGGTCGGGGAGAACCTCGACCCAGCGCAGCCGGTGAATCTCATCCGAACGGCATCCGGTCAGAAGGATCAGCCGGATGGCGTCGACGATGTCCGGATGGGTTTCGGCGTAGCGGTCCAGTGCTGGCACTAGCCTATAGCTGCCACTCATTCCAGTCTGGGTCTGCCACCCGTTCTGATCTGAAACCTGCCACCCCTCCTGATTCGCCTGCCGGCCATTCCAAACGAAAACAGCCGACATTGCCGACTGTCAATGATTCTGGCGATGACATGCCAGGCTATTCGAGCTTCGCCGCGTACTTCGGCCTCAGAGAATCACCATCCAGTTCCAGCTTGATGCTGTTCGAGATCAGCCGGTGGAGCAGCGCATCGGCCGTGGTCCGGTTGCTGACGCTGAGGTAGTCGTACCAGCGATCGAGCGGAAGCTGGCTCGTCACCAGCGTCGACCGGCCCGGCGTCCGGCTGTCGAGCAGCTCTAGCATGATCTCGCACTCGGTTGGCGTCAGCCGCTCCGAGACGCCAAGATCGTCGAGGATCAGCAGACTTTACCGGGTCAGCAGCATCAGACGCTGCCGGAAGCTGCCGTCGTGCCTTCCAGAGCGCGTCCACAACGTCCGACAGCGTTTCGAGCCGCCGGTCCAGAGGCCGGCCGGCCAGTCCGCTGGTGATTTCGACGCCGTTAGTTGGATATTGGATGAGATCGTTGAGGCCGGGCTGGACGATCGCGATCGCGTCGAAGGCATACGATTCGGTACGCAACGCGCGGATTGGCGGTGTGCTTAGGAAAAGCTCGTACAGGGGATGCGTCCGGGCAGCCGTACCACGCGGCCGGGCAGCCACGACATCTGCCTCAAGAAGGCTATGGACCTGCTTCTTGTCCTTCGGATCGAATCGAGGCGCGACGACGTTGCGGCCCCGAGCCGTCTGGCCTCCCAACACCGGCCGGTAGGCTTCCCAGCGCTTGCGCAGTTCCGCCGAGGGACTTCGTCAGCCACCACATTCAATTCGAGGGGCTTAACGATTTCTGCCGGCGCTACCCGGGAGATCTTTTCGAGGAGTTCGAGGCATTCGGGCGAGACACCTTCAGGCACCTGCCCCAAGTCGGGAATGCGGTGGCCACGCTTCGCCAGCCGTTCCCGAAGATCGTGGTAGAAACGGCCGGCAGACACTACGCGCCAGATTGATGCCTGAGTCGTCTTGTTTGGGCCGGCAAATTCGCGAATCCAGGCGGAATACGAGCGCGTATCCTCGATCGTGGCGCCTCATCCCTTCGGGTCAGGAAGGTGTACAACCTTCACGTCCCAGCGCCAGGGCGTCAACTCGAAGGAGATAGGCAGCGGTTCAATCATGCTGCATTGATGCAGCCGGCTAGAGTTCTTTGCAACAGACCAATTCCAACAAGGTCAACGGCAGTCGCTGAGGTGCCAGTTTCAGCCGCACGTTAGTGACTGCTCTGCGGTACCCCAATTCTTCACGCTCAACGATCACGCTCACTCGCGGCAATGCTGGAGCGGCGCGTGGATGTCGGGCGCAGCGTGTAGTTGCCCCTTTACTTGGGCACTAGATTTGGTCGGGCCCTCATCCACGAGGAACGAAAGTGGCTCTCGCCAGCCGCCATTACTTGGTCACCAGTCACTACTTTCTTGTCGGCAACTTCCGCGCCGGCCGCAAGTTTCGCGACAGACTGGGTTGCTAGTCTGGCTTCCAATGACGATCAACCGTCCGAGGAACCAGACATGCTGCACAGACTATTGCCGCTAACGGTGCTCATGCTATTTGTTTCCGCCTCGCTTACGGCGCATGCCCAGGCGCAACAGCAGGCGGAGGGCGCCGTTCGTGGACGCATCGTGGATTCGGTGACTGGACGGGCGATTCCGATGGCCACTGTGCAGCTAATGCGCAATCAGCAGGTTCACAGCACGGTTGAAGCCGATTCCGCCGGAGAGTTTTCGTTCGATCAAGTGCCGGAAGGCGTGTATTCGGTCGAGGTGGAAGAGCAGGGCTACGTGAAAGCCGTGCAGGCGGATGTACGGGTCGTGCTTCGCAGAGTGGCTGCCGTCGAATTCGCACTGGTGCGCGGGAGCGATGAGGTGCTTGACGAAATAGTTGTCACGGCGCGCGCGCCGGCTGGGGATCCGCGGGCGACGCCGAACACCGTACAGCTGGAGCGTGAAGAGATACGACGCAATCCCGGCAGTGCAGGCGACGTATTCCGTGCGCTGGACATTCTGCCTGGCGTCGTCGCGACGGGTGAGTTCTCGAACTTCACCGTTCGCGGCAACGGGCCGCGGGACAACTTGATCCTGATCGATGGCATTCCGTTCGATAAGGTCACGCATTTCGATGAGTCGCTCGGCGAGCAGGCAGACGTCGATGGCAGCGGAAATTATTCGATCTTCGCACCGAACATCATTGGCAACGCCAAGTTTTCTCCAGGCGGCTGGCGGGCGGCGGAGGGCGGAAAGAATGGCTCGTTACTCGATCTCGAGATCGCTGAGGGTAACTTCGCGAACTCCACGGCCGGCGCACGCCTCGACATCATCGGGGTCGAGGCGGACTATGAAGGGCCGAGCTACGTGGCCGATAATACCAGCTTGCTGCTGTCGGCGCGCCAGTTCGATTTCAGCAACTTGTTCGAGGCGATCGATGAGAAGGACATCGGCACGCCGCGCATGACTGACGTCATCGGAAAATCCGTCACCGAGCTGAATGACGATCATCGTGTCGAGCTGCTTGCGATTCACGCAAGCGAGGAGTTCAAGCGCACGGTCGAGAATGTGCTCGAGTCAAAAAACTTCGAGGACGTGGGGATCAGCGAGTCGGAGCAGGACATCACATTGCTCGGCGTGACGTGGCGGTGGTCTCCCGGTGATGTCGCACAGTTGCGCAATACGTTCTATTACCGCGAAAGCGACACGACGAGCACGCAGGGCGAGGCATTTCCGGATCTCGCGGGTCCCGACCCGACACCTGCGACGACACCGGTCCGCGAGAACATCCTCCGCATCGAGGAGGGGGAAACAGAGATCGGCTGGCGCAGCGATTTCACCACGATGCTCGCCTCGGATGGAATCTTCTCCGCGGGCGCGCAGGTCGCTCGCGTGGATCTCGACTTCGACCGGCGTCTCTCCGGTGACTGGACACGGTATGAGTACGATCAGTCGGATTCTCGCGCCGACCCGGCACAACAATACATTGTGCTGACGCCCGAGGAATACAACTCGACGTTGAGCGCGGCAGATACGCGGATCGCCGCGTATGCCGACTACGCATGGACCATCGGCGATGTCACATGGAGTCCCGGACTGCGCTACGAGCGCGACGGGTTCTCTGGAAAGTCCAACATCGCCCCGCGCCTTCTAATGAGCTGGCAGCCCGACGCGGTCACCCGAGTGTGGAGCGGGGGAGGCTTGTATTATCAAACGCCGCGCTATCTTGATTTCGCGGCCGATCCGTCCAATCTCTCGCTCGAGAGCGAGCGCTCCACGCAGCTGATGCTGGGCTTTTCCCGGCACCTGCGCGAGGACCTGCGGTTTTCGGCGGAAGGTTATTATCAGAAACTCGATGATCTGACGGTGTTCGATGATCGGACCACGAACACCGCGACGAGCATCGGCAAGGGGTCCGCGAGGGGCGTAGATCTGATGCTTGCCAAGCGCATGATCCGAGGCTGGAGCGCTTCGACGACCTACTCATACTCGCGCGCGCGCCGCGATGACAAGCTTGGCGAAGGGGAATATGCGTCAGATTGGGATCGCCCGCATGCGTTCGGCATCGTTGGCGCCTGGCAGCCGGGCGATCGATGGACATTCTCGGCGAAATGGAAATATGCCTCGGGTCGGCCCACCGATGCGTTCGTCGTGCACAGCGACGTGTTGGGTGCCGCAGGCCCCGTGCGCTACTCGAAGGAGCTGACGCGCACCAACGCCGAGCGCCTGCCTGTCTATCATTCGCTGAGTCTGCGCGCGGACTACCAACGCAGCTTTGGCCCACTGAGCCTGGTTGCCTATCTGGACATCTTGAATGTTTACGGTCGCAAGAACGGCGACGCTTATGAATGGGATGAACGTCGCGGCGTCAACGTCATCGAAGGGCTCGACGAGCCGCTGCCCACCATTGGACTCAGGTTCGAATACTCCTGGACGCCAGGCACTTGATCCGACCACCGAGATTGCTCATTGAGATTGCTCATCATCGAAGATAACCAGCGTCTCTGTCAGGCCGTCGCGGAGAGCCTGCGTGCGCAAGGATTCGCGGTCGATACAGCGGCCTCGGTGTCCGAGGGACTGCGGGTCTGGCGAGCGGCCGACTACGATGCCGCCGTGCTCGATCTCATGCTCCCGGACGGCACCGGTCTCAATGCGCTGAAGGAAATGCGTGACCGAGGCAACAAGACACCCGTGCTGATTCTCACCGCGCTAGGCGCGATCGAGGATCGCGTGCGCGGTCTGGATTGCGGCGCGGACGACTATCTCGTCAAACCCTTCGCGATGCAGGAGCTGATCGCTCGGCTGCGTGCGCTGTTGCGTCGTCCGGGCGCGGCACTGGGTCGCACGCTGACGCTTGGCAGCGTGAAGCTCGATACTTCCGCACGCATCGCCACCGTCGCCGAAATGCAGCTCGATCTGACACGCTCGGAACTGATGTTGCTCGAAGCGCTGCTGCGCAATCAGGGACGTGTCATCTCGAAGGAGCGACTTGGCGAATCCATGTACGATTTTCAGCAGGAGCGCAGCGCGAATTCGGTGGAGACGCAAGTGCACAGGTTGCGCAAGAAGCTCGCGGCCGCGGGCGCCGATGTGTCGCTCCAGACTTTGCGCGGTCTGGGCTATCTTGCCTCCTGATCGCAACTCGATGCGTGCCCCGTCCCTACTTCGAGCACTCGTCGTTCGGCTAACCATCGTGGTCCTGCTGGCGCTGGCCGGCAGCTATCTGGTGTTGTACTTCGAATTTCGCGAAGGTCTGATGGGTCTGGAAGGCCAGAGCATTGCCATCCAAGTGCAGGACCTGCGTGCGTCGATCGTGTCGGGGTCGAGCCCACCGCGGCTCGAGTTGCCACGGTCCCTGCAAGAGTTCTACGCCCAACCGGATACATTGAACGGTTATCAATTGCTGGGCGCAGATGGCACGGTGCTGGAGTCGGGCGGTTTCTCTGCGCCTGATCTGCCATTGCCGGTTGCTCAAGGCGTTGGGCAAGTCGTCATGCAGCTGGAAACGAATGCGTTGTCGGGCAACAGCATCATGGCTGCCGCGCTCGTTCTCGAGGATCGTCACGGCCCATACTGGTTACGTGTAGTGCGGAATCTCAAAGATACGGAGAGCCTGGTCGCCCAGCTCATGCTCGGCGCGCTGGACGAGCTGTATCCGCCGATTGCCCTGCTGCTGATCGCCGTGGTCGGCGTCGTGGTCGTGACGGTGCTGTCATCGCTTCGCTCCTTGCGCGCCGTCTCGCATCAGGCCTCAATGTTGTCGCTGAATCGTTTGGGCGAGCGCTTGCATGCCAAGAACCTCCCTCGGGAGCTCGTTCCGCTGGTTCAGGCAGTCAACGCGTCGCTCGATCGGCTCGAAGCGGACTATCGCGTGCAGAGGGAATTTACCGCCAACGCTGCGCATCAGCTACGTTCACCGCTTGCGACGTTGCGAGCACGGCTCGAGTCCCGCTTCTCGGCGCAGATACTGGGCGATGTTACGTTCGAAATCGAACAGCTCGCGCGGCTCGTCGAGCAACTGCTCTGTCTTGCGCGCCTCGATTCGCAGGAAGAGTTCCAGTTTGCCGCGTTCGACGCTTACGCCGTTGCGCTGGAAGTGGCTCGGGAGCTGGCGCCTTCTGCGCTCGAATCAGAGCACTACGTTACCGCCGCGACGCCCAACGCTTCCGTGCCCGCGCACGGGAATGCAACACTGACGCGCCTGGTCTTTCGCAACCTGATCGAGAACGCGATTCAGTACACGCCCGCCGGCACGTCGATCACGCTGTCCGCTGATTCAACTGCTGTGATCATCGCCGATGATGGGCCCGGAATCGCTGCGCATGCCGCTGCGTCCCTGTTCGAGCGGTTCCGCCGCGATCCCAATGCCTCGGGCCCCGGCGCGGGCTTGGGGCTCGCAATCGCGAAGTGCATCATGGAACGGCAAGGCGGCCGCCTGTCGCTCGACCCGAATACGGCCCGCGGGGCGCGTTTCGTGATGGAGTTTCCCGGACCTGTGTAGGTTTCACGCGTAGCTCGGCACGCACGGGTCAGATCGATCGATGGCTGACCGCAAGCGATGGCAGACCGTGATGGTCCGCTTTGAGGGGCGCTCGACCTGCGGCCTTGAGGTCAGCTAAGGGCTGAAAGCAGACCCGTGCTCGAAAGCGCAGGCGGCAGCTTTCGAGCCAGAATCGCCGACAGCTTTGCCTAGAATCAGCAGTCCAGCGCCGCGCCCAGCTTCGTAAGGGCGTCGTGGTTGAGCAGTCGGCCCCGCGGTGGCCGTCGATTCCTTTTGATGCGCAGACAGGGATTGGTATACGTCACCGGCACCGCCTCCCACTCCTTCGCGCGGTTGAACATCTCCTTCAGGACATCGAGGGCGCGGTTCGCGCCACCCGGAGCCCGACGGCTGTACTTGTGAAACCAGAGGGCCACCTCGACCTTGCTGATCTCGCTCAGCCGTTTCCTGCGGAAGGCGGGGAGCAGGGTGGTCTTCATGTACGAGTCGTAGCTCTGCAGCGTAGTTTTCTTCCATTGGTCCTTGCGGCGTGCCCGGTGGAGCTTCGCGAACTCCCGGAACCGCGGACTGAGCTCGATAGGGGGTGGCGGTGGTGCCTCACCCCGGGAAAGCAGGACATGCGCACGCGCACGTGCCTGATCCACAGTCAGCAGGCGGGCATCCCCCACCATGGTGCGGCGCGTCCTGTCCGGCAGATGCCCGCACAGCACCCAGGTCTTCGCGCCAGACGGCTGTACCCGGAGCGTCAACCCTCTCATCCCGGCGTCCCTAACCGAGTATTCCTTCGAGGTCGCCACACAGGCCGCGACCGCCGCGTCGGTCAAACGACGGCCGCGGCTCATCGCTGAAGCCCTCGGCGCTGCTTCCCATGCCGTTTGCGGTACCGCGCCATCGCAAGCTTGAAGCCCGAAAAGTCCAGCTGGTTGCGGGCACAGAACTCTTTGGGTGTTTCGAGATCATCGGGGTCATCAGGATCGATGCTGACGATGGCGTAGTAGCGCTCGACTTCCCGCTTCAAGCGCCGCGGTCCGGTCACGACCGGAACCGGTTTCGGAAGGCGCACCGGCCGAGGTGCCGTATCGGCGGCCGGCTCGGCGTCAGCTGAACCGATGGCCGATGCCAGATGACGTGAGACGCGATCAGCGGCGGCGCTCAGGTGCGCCTGCGCCAGATGGGCATAGCCCAGGGTCGTCGTGAAGTCCGCGTGACCCAGCAGCCCCGCGATGACGCGAAGCTCAATCCCCTGTGTCACCGCGACAGAAGCAAACCCGTGGCGCAGGTCGTGCAGCCGCATCTCCTTCAATCCGCCTTCGGTGCGGATCTGCCTTCAGGCGGCGTCAAGCTCACGCTGAGCCTGGGCACTGACCCCAAACACATAGGGACTCGTGCGTCGCCGACGCGTCCGCTTCAGCAGGGCTCTGGCCGCACGAGGCAGCCAGATCGTCTTGGGCCCGGTCTTGCTGTCGGGCAGGACGAAGCGGTCATCATTGAAATGCTCCCACCGCAAGGCGAGGGCTTCGCCCTTGCGGGCGCTGGTCAAGGCCAGGAACCGGATGATCGGCACCGAGCGACGAAACGCGACAGAGCCATCGACCATCGCCTGACCGACGCGCTGGTAGTTCTCCGCCGTCGGGTAGCGTGCACTGAAGCCAGACTTCTTTCGCCGTAGACCGGCGCAGGGATTGGAGTTGTCCGGCCGCAGGCCCAGGGTCTCAGCGTGAAGCATCAGCGACGACAGGAGTGAGAGGCACCAGTTCGCGGAAGACTTTTTTGACTCAAACCACGCCACCACCTCGCTGCGCGTGATCGCGTCGACCCGCCGGTCTCCAAATGCGGGAACCAGATGATGGGCACACAGCAACCGGATGGCGGCGCGCGTCGCCGGTTTCCATCGAGCGGCGCAGTCGCGCTGAAAGGTTTCGATAAATACAGCCACGGTCGGCGAGGGCGCCAGCCGCAAGGGCGGGGCGTCAGGGGTGGGGTGCCGAAGCTGCTGTGCGATGACCACGGCCGCGGCGCGGCTCATGTGCTGTGTCGAGCCGATGCTCCGCCGGAAGGATCGGCCCTCACATCGCCATTGCACAACCCACGTCCCGCGGCGACTCCCAGCGCGAAACCGTCGTCCCAGTCCGGGCTCCTCAGGGTCCCATTCGATTTTTCTTTCGGGCCTACGCCCGATGCCCGTGGTTCGACAAAAAAAGCGCGCGTGATTCTTTTCTGATGCACCGCTGATTTTTTCTGACGCGACCCGGTCCAGCTCGACTCGATTCTCCAGTTCCATGAAGGCACTCCCGCTTCCTTCTGCAGGCCCGTTTTTCCTGGGAAGCGCCAGGACAAAAAAATGGGAAGCAGTGAGCAGCGAAGATTTCGAGCCCAACTTGTAGCGTCTTTAGAGCACGTTTGAATTATTTACAGACATACCCGCAGGAGGTGAAGTAGTTGGCGCACTCTTGGGGTGGGAAGTGATCGACCAGGGAACCGATCTTTTTCCAGAGGGCTTTGACGGTGCGGGCATTGGCTTTTTGGAGCAGCGCTTTGAGTTTGGAAAAGAGCTTTTCGATGGGATTGAGGTCAGGCGAGTACGGCGGCAAGTAGCGCAGCGTGGCGCCTCTGGCTTCGATGGCCTCGCGTACACCGGCGACTTTGTGGCAACTCAGGTTGTCGGCGACAACGGTATCGCCAGGCTTGAGCGTGGGGCAGAGGAAGTCGCGGACGTAGGCCAGGAAGGCAGGCCCGTCCATCGGGCCCATCGAGGACCCGCGGTGCCGTGAGTCCGCTCTGGCGCAGCGCGGCCAGGAACGTGGTGGTCTTCCAGTGACCGTGCGGCACCGCGCTCACGCAGCGGGTGCCGCGATCCGACCAACCGTAGCGGCGGGTCATCTGGGTATTGACGCCCGTCTCATCGAGAAACACCAGACCGCACGTCGCCAGTCGAGGCTGCTGGGTCTGCCAGTTCTGACGGGCCTGCTGCACGTCGGGTCGCTCTTGCTCGCTGGCGTGCAGGGTTTTTTTTAAGGCTCAGCCCCCACTGATCCATCTGGTTCCACAACGCCGGCGGCTGAATCCGAATCCGGCACTCCCGGGCCAGTCGCTCGCACACCGCTTTGAGCGTCAGTCCAGGATCGACAGCAAGCCAACCGCGAATCACGTCCTGACACCCTGCCACCCGCGAGACCCGGCATCCGCCTGCCGCGTGGCTGGCCCGGTCGCCCTCCATCACAAACCGATCCCGAACGTCGTAGACCCACTGACGACCCACTTCCAGACGCCGACAGATCGAAGCCACCGGCTCGCCCCGCCTCAATGCTGCCAGCGCACGGTCACGCAAATCCTGCGAATAAGTCGCCATCGAACGCTCCTTCACCTCTCACATGAAGAAGTTCTCGCAGATGCCTGTCAATAAATCAAATGTGCTCTAGCGCATCGAGTGCCGCGCAAACGGCGGTTAACTCATTGAGTCTGGACGCTATCACCTACCACCCCGAATCAATTTCAGACTGAAGTCGTACGAGTCATTCGCCTTCGTCGAATGCGTAAATCAGACACACCCGACCCGTGCATTCCGACCTATGCAGAGTTTTCCTAGAGCGCTTCGGCGGGCAGCGCCATGAGCGAGGCCGCAGGACGAACCGCGTTGGCGCAGAGCGTCGGCACGCTGGTGAGCACCCGGGTGGCGAAGTACTCGGCCGTCGCCCGCTTGGCCGCGGCGAAACGGGGATCGGGGTGTGACTTCACCGCCTGCACCATGCGTAACCAGTTGTGACCGAGCCAGGTCAGTGCGAACGCATGCAGGTAGTCGGTGCTGCCGAAGGCTGCGTCGTCTGGTGAGGTCGTTGTCGAACGTCGCATATCGACTGTGGCCCCCTCCAGTGCCTTGAGTGCATCAGCCAGGGGCTCACAAATGAACGCCAGCTCCGCGTCTGCCGCGTGGATCGCCGCGTCGATCCGCTTGAGGAAGCGTGTGGGCAAGCGCCCCCGTGCATGGCGAGCTTGCGTCGCGCGAGGTCCAGCGCCTGGATCCCGTTGGTGCCCTCGTAGATGCAGAAGATCTTGGCATCGCGGACGATCTGCTCGACGCCGAACTCCTGCACATAGCCGTGCCCGCCGTAGACCTGCACCGCGAGCGACGCGAGTTCGAAACCACTGTCGGTGCAGAACGATTTCGTCAACGGCGTTCCAAGATCCACCCAGTCCTGCGCCTCCTCGCGCACCGCGGCATCCGGGTGATGCCTGGCGAGGTCCACGAACATCGAGGTCTCGTAGGCCAGCACCCGCGCACCCTCGGTGATCGCCTTCATGTGCAGCAGCATGCGTCGCACGTCGGGGTGATCGACGATGAATTCACTACCCGATTCGGCGCGTCCCTGCTTGCGCTCGCTGGCGTAGCGGATGGCATTCTGCGTGGCCAGCTCGCACTGGCCGAGCCCCTGGATGCCGACCCCGATGCGCGCGAAGTTCATCATCACGAACATGTTCTGGATGCCGTGGTTGGGCTTGCCCACCATCCATCCTTTTGCCCCTTCGAAAGCCAGCGCACAGGTGCAGGACCCATGCAGCCCCATCTTGTGTTCGATGGACATGCAGCGCACGGCGTTGCGCTCGCCCAGCGATCCATCCGCATGAACCAGGAATTTCGGCACCACGAAGGTCGAGAGCCCACGCACGCCGGGCGGTGCATCCGGCAGCCGGGCCAGGACCAGATGCACGATGTTCTCGGTGAGATCGTGCTCGCCCGAGCTGATGAAGATCTTGTTGCCCTCGATGCGGTACGAGCCGTCCGCCTCGGGAACCGCACGGGTCTTGATCGCGCCGACGTCCGAACCCGCCTGCGATTCGGTCAGGCACATGCTGCCCGTCCATTCGCCGGTGGCGAGTTTTGGGCAATAAAGCTGGCGCTGCTCCTCGCTGCCGCAGTGCTCGATGGCCTCGAAGCAGCCGGTGGTCAGGCAGGGGTACAGGGCGAACGCGACGTTGGCCGAGCAGGTCATCTCGTCGATCACCCTGCCGACCACGTAGGGCAATCCGGAACCGCCGTACTCCGGACTCTGCGCAAGGCCGACCCCAGCCGCCCTGCTGGAAGCGCTGGTAGAACTCGCGATACCCCGCCGGTGTGCGCACCTCGCCATCGGTCCAGGTGCAGCCCGCGTCGCTGTTCCGGTGCAAGGGCGCCAGTTGCTCCTCGAACAGGCGTGCGGCCTCCTCGATGGCACCATGAAGGGTGTCGCGGCCTGCGTCTGCTAAGGCCGACAGCTCCGCCAGCCGGCCAATCTGGAGAACCTCGTCGAGGACGAAGCGGATTTCCTGCAGCGGTGCCTGATAGCTGGCCATGGTTCAGAGCTTCCCTGTGAGTTCGGGCAACAGCGTGAACAGATCGCCCACGAGGCCGATGTCCGCGACCTCGAAGATCGGCGCTTCGGCGTCCTTGTTGATGGCGACGATGGTGCGCGCGTCCTTGATGCCCGCGAGATGCTGGATCGCCCCCGAGATGCCAACCGCGAGGTACAGCTCAGGCGCGATGATCTTGCCGGTCTGCCCGACCTGCATGTCGTTGGGCACATAGCCGGAATCGACCGCCGCGCGGCTCGCGCCGACCCCAGCGCGGAGCTTGTCTGCGAGCGCGTAGATCAGCTTGAAGTTGTCGGCGCTTGCGAGGGCCCGGCCGCCGGACACGACCCGGGCGGCGGATTGCAGATCCGGTCGCTCGGACTTCTGCGTCTCCAGCTTCAACAGCCGGGTGTGCATCGGCAGCGCTGCATCGACCGTCGCATTTTCGATGTGGGCGGACCCCGCTTCTCCGGCTGCCGCGAACGAGGCCAGACGCACGGTGGCGACCACGCGGCTTCCCGCGGGAACCTCGACCGTGACGATGGCGTTGCCGGCATAGATCGGGCGGTCGAACGAGGTCGGGGAATGCACCGCCATGACGTCGCTCACCTGCTGCACGTCCAGCTTCGCAGCGACTCGCGGCGCAAGGTCCTTGCCGAAGGTGGAGCCCGGGAAAAGGATGTGGCTGTAGCCGGCAGCGAGCGCCGCCACCTGGGGCGCGAGCACCGCGGCCAGAGCCCGGGCGTTCGCGGGATTGTCGACCCGCAGCACCCGCATCACGCCGGAGATTTTTGCCGCCTGCACCGCGACCGCCTCGCCGTCGGAGGAGAAGATCGCGACCGAAATGTCGGGCCCGATGTTCGCCGCACACGACACGGCGCGGGCCGTCGAAGCGCTCAGTTTGCCATCGGCGTGTTCGGCAACCACCAGGATGCTGCTCATGTTTCTGTGCTCCGTTCCGGGAGATCTAAACCAGGCCCTTGGCCCTGAGCGCGGCGAGCAACTCGTCGGTGGTCTTCACCATCACGCCCGTGGCGCGCGCGGGAGGCATCGAGGTCTTCAACGCCTTCAGACCCTGTGCCGGCTCGACGGAAAGGCTGGCAAAGGTCTCCGCTGTGAGGGGCTTCTTCTTGGCCTTCATGACGTCCGGCAATTTCAGATAGCGCGGTTCGTTGAGGCGCAGGTCCGTGGTGATCACGGCCGGCAGATCGACCTCCAGCGTCTCCAGCCCGGCGTCGACTTCGCGGGTCACGATGGCGGTACTCCCATTCAGTTCGACCTTGGACGCGAACGTCGCCTGTGCCACGTCGAGCAGGCTCGCGGTCATCTGCCCGGTCTGGTTCGCGTCATCGTCGATCGCCTGCTTGCCGCACAACAGCAGGGACGCCGCTTCCTTCCGGAACACCGCTGCGAGCAACTTCGCCACAGTCAGCGGCTGGAGGTCCGAATCGTCCTTGACGTGAATGGCCCGATCGGCCCCGAAGGCCAGCGCGGTTCGCAGCGTTTCCTCGCACTTCGCCCCACCGATGGGGACCGCGACAATCTCCGACAGCTTGCCCTTCTCCTTGAGGCGGACGGCTTCTTCCATGGCAATCTCGTCGAAGGGATTCATCGAGTGCTTGATGCCCTCGGTGAGGACGCCCGAGCGGTCGGGCTTGACCTGGATGCGGACGTTGTAGTCGCCGCCCGCTTCACGCAGACCAGCGCCTTCATGAGCTTCTCCCCGGGATTGCAACAGGCGTGAATGGCGTCACCGGCGGCACGTGCCGGGTCGGCCGTGGAGCACTGGGCCTCGTCCATCGGACCCGCCTGGAGGGCTCAATCTAGTCAACGTGCCGGGTCTTCACACCTACCGATCGGCAGGTTTTTTTCGGTCCGGCCGGGGCAGCGCCGCTGGACCACGCACTGTACCTGCAGGTCGCTTTCGCGGCGTCGAGGACGATCCCAAGTTCCTGGTCAGTGCCAAGCGAACCTTCCCGTTTTGAGTCATCGGCCCGAGACAGAGCCGGCCGCCTTAATGGCGCAGATCAATTGGACGGTTCTTCTGCAGGCTCGGTGGTGTTCACGGCTGAGCCGTAGCGGATGGATTGCTCCCGCTCCAGCAGGCTGGTGTTGGCGGGACCGCCCGTGATCAGGCGTGACCCCGTCTTGCGGGTGGCGTATTTCCACGTCCACCGCAGCATCACGCGCAGCCGTTGCTCGAAGCCGACCAGCGACCAGACATGTACCGCAACCCACAGCAACCACGCGGTGAACCCGGTGACCTTGAGGCGCCCAAGATCGCCGACGGCGCGATTGGAGCCGATCACCGCCATGCTGCCCTTGTCGATGTAAACGAAGGGCTTGAGGGTCTTGCCGGCGACGCGCGCCTTGAGCAGACGGGCCACGTAGTCGCCCTGCTGGATCGCCGCTGGCGCGAGGCCGGGAACCTCGTGGCCGGTGGTGTCGGTACAGCAGGCCAGATCACCGGCGACGAAGATCTCCGGGTATCCCGGCACGCTCAGATCAGGCTGGACAATGACCTTGCCGTCGGACGCGGTGCCAACGCCGGTACGCCGTCGCAGCACCTGGCCAAACCCGGTGGCGATGACGCCGGCCGCCCATAGCACGGTGTCGGCCGCGACTTCGTGCAGCGTCCCAGCGCTGCGATAGGTCACGCGCCCCTCCTGTACATCGACCACCCGCGAGCCGGTGAGCACGGTGACGCCGAGCGCTTCGAGGTCGCGCTGTGCACGCGCCGAGAGCTTCTCGCTGTAATCGGGAAGCACGCGCGCCGGTCCCTGAAGCAGGAGCAGCCGACATTTCGAGGGATCGATGCGACGAAAATCATTGCGCATCGTGTGATGCGCCAACTCGCCAAGCGCCCCGGCCAGCTCCACGCCGGTCGGGCCTCCGCCAACAATCACGAAGGTCATGCAGGCCGCACGCTTGACCGGATCGGGTTCGGCCTCGGCCTGTTCGAAGGCACGGAACACGCGGTATCTCATCTCAAGCGCATGCTCGATGGTCTTGAGTCCGGGGGCGTGCGCGCGCCAGTGCTCCTGACCGAAGTAATGGTGCTTGACGCCGGTGGCGACCAGCAGGGTGTCGTAGGACAGCTCGCCATGCTCGTGGTGGACCCGCCTGTTGTGCGGATCCAGATCGAAAGCCGTGCCCAGCAAGGTGCAGACATTGGCGTAGCGGCGCAGCACCACGCGCTGTGGCGTGGCGATGTCATCGACCGCGAGGGATCCGGTCGCAACCTGGTAGAGCAGCGGCTGGAACAGATGGAAGTTGCGCCGGTCGAGCAGGGTCACATCAAAGCCGCTGTCACCCAATTCCTTGGCCGCGAAGAGGCCGGCAAACCCGCCCCCCACGATGACCACGCGATGTCGATCCATGCTGGTCTCCCCTCAGGCGATCATCGACGCGCCTTGAGTGTTCAATCTAGTCAACGTACTGGGTCTTCACAACCTATCGATCGGCAGGTTTTTCAGTCCGACCGCGGTCCTATGATCGAACGACACGACGGGACAAGCGGGGAGAAGGCGATGAGGCTCGTGATGCTCGGAGGTCCGGGTTCCGGCAAGGGGACACAGGGCGACCGGCTATCCGCCCACTTCGGTGTCCCCAAGATTTCCACCGGTGATGCGCTGCGCGCCGCGGTAGCGGCAGGAACCGAGCTGGGGCAGCGGGCGCGCCCCGTGATGGACGCAGGCGGGCTGGTCGCCGACGTCGTCGCGATCGGCATCCTCCGCCATCGCCTGGCAGACGCCGATTGCGCGAAGGGCTTCGTCCTCGACGGCTTTCCGCGCAACGCTAGCCAAGCACTGGTGTTGGACGAGGGGCTTTCCGCTGCTGGGAAATCGGCGCTGAACCACGCCCTGTACCTGCGCGTCTCCGACGACGAAATCCTAACGCGGCTGCTCGCACGCGCCTCGGTCGAAGGCCGCTCCGACGATCATGAGGACGTGATCCGCAATCGCATCCGCCGCTTCAACGCCGACGTGCAGCCCTTGCTCGATCATTACCGGCGCCAGGGAAAACTCAGGCCGGTGGATGGTGCGGGCGAGCCCGAAACAGACTGTCGACCGCTCCGGTGCCACGTCCGAAAGCGGTCATACAGCGATAACTGCCGGCTGTCTGCGGCTGGTCCGGGTACTTCGCGTCATTGAGTGTCAGCAGTTCCTTGTGGTCGGCGAGCAGCGACGGCAGTGGCATGGCTGGGTCTCCTGAGCGCGAAAGGGACGATCAAGTTTCGTGGCACCCGCGCACTGTTCCGTCGACGGCGCGCGGGCTCGCGCCGTATCCGCTCAGTGCCGGCACGCCTTGGCGGCGGCCTCGGCCAGCGCAGGAACACCGAGGTCTAGGTGCTCGTCGACCGCGGCCGACGCAATCGAGAACGCGCCGGAGATCTGACGCAGTTGCGCGGCCGCAAAATCAACGGCGGTGTCCAGGAATCCGCCGTTGGTCAAGCCGGACGGCAGCTTGAGTTCCGTGACTTCCGGGAAGGGATGGGGGTTGTCGAGGCAGGTGGCGATCACGAGGAAACTCCGGTGGGGTGGTGCTGGTGTGGTGCCATTTCACCAATCCCAATCCCCGCACGCCCCTACCGAAAGATGTGATTCGGTAGGGGCTGCGCAACCGTCCCAGGATTGCGTCAGACCCTGCTGGTCAGCTCCGGCACGATGGTGAACAGATCGCCCACGATGCCGAAATCGGCGATCTCGAAGATCGGCGCCTCGGAATCCTTGTTGATCGCCACGATGGTGCGGGCGTCCTTGATGCCGGCCAGATGCTGGATGGCGCCCGAAATACCGATGGCGATGTACAGCTCCGGCGCGATGATCTTGCCGGTCTGGCCGACTTGCATGTCGTTGGGGCAGTAGCCGGAGTCCACTGCCGCGCGGGAGGCACCCACGCCCGCGCCCAGCTTGTCGGCCAGCTCATAGATGATCTTGAAGGCATCGCTGCTGCCCAGCGCACGGCCACCAGAGACCACGCGGTTCGCGGACTGCAGCTCGGGACGCTCGGACTTCTGCGCGGCCAGGGACACGAAGCGCGTGTGCGTCGGCAGCGTGGCAGAAACGCTCGCTGCTTCGACCGGCGCACTGTTGCCGCCCGCGGCCGCCTGGAACGAGGCGAGACGCACGGTACCAAGCACCAGCGGCGAGGCCGGCGCTTCGACGGTGCAGATCGCATTGCCGGCATAGATCGGACGATCGAACGAGGTGGCGCTGTGCACGTGCATGATGTCGCTGACCTGCTGCACGTCGAGCTTGGCGGCGACGCGCGGGGCGAGGTCCTTGCCGAACGTGGTGCCCGGGAACAGCACGTGGCTGTAGCCCTTGGCGAGTTCCACGACCTGCGGCGCGAGCGTCGCGGCCAGGGCGTGGTTGTTCGCAGCGTTGTTGACCGTGAGCACCTTGGTCACGCCGGCGATCTGCGCGGCCTGCGCGGCGATGGCGGCGCCGTCGACGGCGAAGACGGCGACGTGCACGTCACCGCCGATCGGGGCAGCGGCGGCAACGGTCTTGGAGACGGCGGCGGACAGCTTGCCGTCGGCGTGTTCTGCAATGACGAGAGTCTTGGACATGAGTTCGTATTCCTGATTCTTCTGGCGGGCGCTTAGACGAGGCCCTTGGCCTTGAGCGCGGCGACGAGTTCATCGACGGTCTTGACCACGATGCCTTTGGAGCGCTTCGGCGGCGCCGCCGTCTTGGTTGGCTTGAGACCCGCGCCGGGGGTAACCCCCAGGTCGGCGAAGCTCTTGACGTCGATGGTCTTCTTCTTCGCCTTCATGATGTCCGGCAGCTTGAGATAGCGCGGCTCGTTCAGGCGCAAGTCGGCGGTGATGATGGCGGGCAGATCGACTTCCAGTGTTTCGAGGCCGGCATCGACTTCACGCGTCACGACCGCCTTGTTGCCATCGATCTCGACCCTGGAGGCGAACGTTGCCTGCGGCAGGTCGAGCAACGCGGCGATCATCTGGCCGGTCTGGTTGGCGTCGTCGTCGATCGCCTGCTTGCCGGCGATGAACAGCTGCGCACCCTCGGCCTTGAACGCTGCGGCCAGCGCCTTGGCGGCGGTCAGCGGCTGGATCTCGCCTTCTTCCTTGATGTGGATCGCGCGATCCGCACCGAACGCGAGCGCCGAGCGCAGCGTCTCCTCATTCTTCGCGCCGCCGACCGTGATCGCGACGATCTCGGTGAGCTTGCCCTTCTCTTTCAGACGCACCGCTTCTTCCATCGCGATTTCGTCGAAGGGGTTCATCGAGTGCTTCACGCCCTCGGTGACCACGCCCGAGCCGTCCGGCTTGACCTGGATGCGGACGTTGTAGTCGACCGCACGCTTGACGCTGACCAATGCTTTCATTAGTTCTCTCTAGCGTTTGTTAGAAGTAAGACAAACTATATTTCAGTATTTCAACAAGCCACGGTTCCGGCATTGGGCGGAGACAACCCGCGATCTCCATTAACCTTTCCCGTTCAAGAAGACCCCGTCAGAAATCAACGACGCAATCTGCCGGGACACTTTCTGGACCGAGCCCCGTTTTGCGTCGTACCACTCCACCGTCCAGTTCACCGCGCCCAATATCACCAAGCGGGCGATATGCAGATCGACGCCCGTACGAAGTCCTCCCCGCTCTGCCGCCTCCGTAAGCAAGCGGTCCCAGAACGCACTGTAGTCCTTACGACGCAACTGGTTCGATCGCTTCAGGTGAGCCGGTAGTTGCCCGTACGTCCGGATGCTGGCGGACGTGAAGTCACCGTGCTGGAGCAGCCCGATGAGATGGCCCTCGATCCCCGCGGCAATCTTTTGCCTCGGCGTAGCATTCTTGGGCAGGGCATCGAGGTATTTCCCCACCGACTTCTGCACTTCGTCGATTCCGGTGTCGAGGATCTCGATCAGAATCTCGTCCTTGGAACGAAAGTGATAGTACACGCTACCGGCTTGGATACCCGCAGAATCTGCGATCTGACGCAGGGTCGTCGCCACATAACCCTGGTCGCGAAACAGCTTCGCTGCTGCCTTCAGGATGTGTCCGCGGGTGAGTTCGGCGGGCGCCTCCGCACCCTTCTTCGCAAGTCTAGCCTTCCGCTTCGCTATCGCCATCACCATGTCCATCGTCTCCGGTCCAGCGCAATTCTGCCATCACAATTGAACCAATGAGCCGTTGGCTGACTTTTCCGTGCGACTGCCTGGCCTGGCCGTCCTTCGCGCGGGGCAGGTGCAGGCCCTAAGTCAAGTCATGTTTATCTAACTATCATTCGGTAGAATGATGCGCTAATGTTCATGGCGTCAAGCTTCCTGCCAATGCATTGGCGGGACGATGCTCGCAAGAATTCAACAACTCCGGAGAAATCAATGGATCTCGGACTCAAGGACAAATCCGTCGTCATCACCGGCGGCGGCTCCAACATTGGAAGGGCCCTGGTGCTCGGTTTTGCCGCCGAAGGTGCGCGGATCACCATCGGCGACATCGACGAGACCCAGGCCGGCAAGGTGGCGGAGCTGGCGCGGGCGGCCGGTGCTGCCGACGTGCAGGTGGTGCGCACGGACGTGACCCAGCTCGACCAAGCCAAGGCGCTGATGGACGCCGCCATGAGCCGCTACGGCGCCATCAACGCGCTGGTGAACAACGTGGGTTGGGATCAGCTGATGTTCTTCATGCAGACCACCCCTGATTTCTGGGAGAAGATCATCCGCATCAACTTCCACGGCGTGCTCAACTGCACGCACGCGGCACTGGAGAAAATGATTCCTGCGGGCGGCGGCAGCATCGTCTCGATCAGCTCCGACGCCAGCCGCCAGGGCGAGCCGAAGGAAGCGGTCTATGGTGGCATGAAGGCGGCCGTCAACAGCTTCATGAAAACCATCGCCAAGGAGAATGGTCGCTACGGTATCCGCTGCAACTGCGTCTGCCCGGGCGTGACCATTCCGGAAACCGAGGATGAAGTCGGCAAGGACAGCATGTGGGCCAAGCCGCTGTTCACCCCCGATCAGCTTGAGAAAGTCGCTGCGTCCCTGCCGCTGAAGAAAGTCGGACGGCCGCGCGACATCGCCAATTCGGTGGTCTTCCTGTCCTCGCCCGTCGCCGCCGGCCACATCACCGGGCAAGTGCTCTCGGTCTCTGGCGGCTACAGCATGATCGGTTGAAGCGGCCATGAAGTCGACGACACAGCGCAGCGATGTCGGCACGGTACTGGGCAGCTACGAGCAGGCGCGCGAGTGGATCGGTCGCCGTAGCGAACTACGCCTGACCGACGTTGCGGTCGATGAATCCCGCTGCAAGCTGTTCGCCGCCCTGTCCGAAGACGGCAACCCGGCGTACTGGGACCGGCAATGGGCCACTGCGCAGTTCGGCGCACCGCTGGCGCCGAGCGGCATGACCATGAGTCTGATCATGTCGCTGCCGTGGAAGCCGGGCGGCGCGCCGCCTTCCCCACCCTCGCTGGCGGTGGATGTGCCCCTGCCGGGACAGACTTTCATCAACGTGGACACCGACTGCGAATTCCTGCGTCTGATCCGTTGGGGCGATCACTTCAGCGTGTACGAAGAGATCGTGGACATCAGTCCGGAAAAGAACACGCGCCTGGGCCGCGGCCACTTCGTCACGACGTGCATGAACCTGCTCGACACCCAGGGTCGGCTGGTCGCGCGTCTCACCAACGTGCTGTACCGCTATGAGGCGGCCGCGGCATGAGTGCGACGGCGATCTACCCCCAGCGACTCTGGTCCGAGGTCAAGGTCGGCGACCTCCTGCCGCCCATCGAACTCCTGGTGGAGTACTCGCGCATCATCCTCAATGCAGCGTCCACCTGGGATTACTTTCCGGGTCATCACAACCCCGAGTACGCACGCGCGCAGGGCCAGCCGAATATCTACGTCAGCACCATTTTCTTCCACGGCTTCGTCGACCGCCTGATCACCGACTGGGGCGGCCCATCGACGTTCATCTGCCGTCGACGGCTGCGCATGGTCGCCAGCGTGCATCCCGGCGACACCATGCGCGCAGAGGGTCACGTCCTGCGTCACTACCGCGACGACAGCGGCCATGGCCTGGTGGATCTCGACATTCACATCGACACCGCGCGTGGCCTCTGCGTGCCCGCCTCGGCCACCGTCCGGCTTCCCCTGGAGCAGGGCGAACGTCTGTTTCCGCTGGAATAAACCTTCACCAGGATCTACACCATGAACGACATGAATTCCCCCACCGTCGAACCCCTGAGCGTCCGCATTCGCCAAGTGCAGGAAGCCACGCGCGGCATCTCCGAGCAATACCCGCGTTCGTACATTCGCGAATGCATCGATAAAGACGTCTTCCCCGAGGAAATGTGGAAGGCGATGGGCGAGTACGGCCTGCTGGGTCTTTCCGTGCCCGAGAAATTTGGCGGCACCGGCGGCGGCGTGGTCGAAATCGTCGCACTCGCCGAGGCACTCGCTCTGGGCGGCGTACCGACGCTGTTCCTTGTCGTGACCGGCCTCGGTCGCGTGCCTATCGTGCGGCACGGAACGCCGGAGCAGATCGAGAAGTTCGTGACGCCGACCTGCGACGGCTCGGTAAAGCTCTGCTTCGCGATCACCGAACCCAACGCCGGCACCAACAGTTTCAACATGAGCAGCTTCGCCACCCGCGACGGCGACGAGTGGGTGCTCAACGGCCAGAAGGTGTTCATCTCCGGCGCCCGGGACGCCGACATCATGCTGGTGATCGCGCGCACGCAGAAGGCCACCGAGGTCAAGCACCGAACCGAGGGCATGTCGCTATTCGTTCTCGACATGAAGACCCCCGGCATCACGCTGCAAACG
>JBQTIX010000003.1:0-12528 GCA_052387695.1 Panacagrimonas sp.
CTCGATGCTTTGGAAGATCAGCTCGTAGCCGGCCTGCAGCATCTCGAAACCAACCCTCTTACCGTCAAATCCATGACCGGATGGTCGTGGATAATTAATTCAATATCTATTGGGAATTAGAATGAGGCGGTCGTGTCGCAACCGGGCCGAGAACCTGACGCGGGTTATGACTCAAGGGAATGCACCACGGAAATCCCTGATCGCGAAATGATTGCGCGCATCGCGGTGAGCAATAATCTCAAGCGCCAGACCCAGCCCTACAAGCCGCGCTCGGTCGATTGATCGACCGCTGATCGACGGCGCGTCAGGCGCCTAGCTTACCCCGAGGCCATCGCCGCAAACGCCGCCAGCCCCAGCAGCCCCGGTTGCGGATGGGTGACGACGGCGGCCGGAACGCGCTGCATCCAGCCGACGTGCGGGGCCTTGTCCTCGAATCCCTCGCGGAAAATGCGGGCATCGAAACGTTCGCCCCAGGACGGAATCACGCCGCCGGCGATGTAGATCCCGCCGCGCGCTCCCAGGCTGAGGGCCTGGTTGCCGGCAAAGCGGCCGATCCAGCGTGTGAAAATCGCGATGGTTCGCGTGGCCCGTGCCTCGCCCGCGGCGAGGCCCGCGCTGATCGCGGGAGCGCCGAGCGCCTCACCGCCGTGCAGGGCTGCGTGCAGCCGTTCCAGGCCGGGCCCGGAAAAGACGTGTTCGGCGGTCACGCGGCCGAGGTCGCGGCGCAGGCAGGTCCACGCCGCGTGCTCGACCTCATCAACCGGCGCGAGATCCGTGTGTCCGCCTTCGCCAGGCAGTACGACGTAACCCTGCGCGCCTTGCGGGACCAGGCTCGCGACCCCCAGGCCCGTCCCGGCACCGAGCACCAGCCGTGGCGCGGTGCAATCGACGGTGCCCGATCCCAGCATCCGCTGGTCCGCCGGCCCCAGCGCCGGCAGGCACCAGGCCACGGCTTCGAAATCGTTGAGCACGTGCACCCGTTTGAGGCCCGTGGCCGCGGCCAGCGCAGCCGGGTCGAGCCAGGTGTCGCGGTTCGTGAGCTTGAGCCGGCCATCGGCCTGACGCGGCCCGGCGCCGCACAGCGCCGCGCCTACAAGATCGATCACGCCGAGCGTCCTGCAATACTCCGCCACCAGCGAAGCAAGGTCGGAGGGAGTGGGGTAGACGCGAAGTGCTTCGAGTTGCCAGCCATCCCGGACGAACTGGGCCGTTGCCAGACGCGTGTTGGTGCCGCCCACATCGCCGACAAGGATCATCGCGGTATGCCTTGTGCATTGGTTCGCGACTAATTTACCGCAATTCCGGCGTTCTCAACCACAGCACAACCACCCTATGAACGATCAAGGCCTGCGCGTCGTACTGGGCTGGCACATGCACCAGCCGGAATATCGCGAACCCGGCAACGGTCCGCGCACCGGCGCCTTCATCCTGCCCTGGACCTACCTGCACGCGATCAAGGACTACGCGGACATGGCAGCGCACCTTGAAGAGGTCGAGGGTGCGCGCGCGGTGGTGAACTTCGCCCCCATCCTGCTCGACCAGCTTGCAGATTACGCCGGGCAGATCGCGGCGCATCGGCAGCATGGCGCACTGCTGCGCGATCCCCTGCTGGCAGCCCTGGCGGCCCCGGTTTTGCCCGGAGACATGCTGCAGCGGCTCAAACTCATGGAAGACTGCCTGCGCGCCAACGAGCGGCGCCTGATCGCGCGTTATCCTGCGTACGCCGCGCTGGTCGAGCGCTGCAAGATTCTGCGCGAGCGGCCCCAGGACATCGGCGAGGGTTTTCTCTCCGATCTGCTGGTCTGGTACCACCTGGCCTGGATGGGCGAGAGCTTCAAGCGCAGCACGCTGCTGGTGCAGACGCTGGTGGCACAGGAGCGCAGCTTCACCCTGTCGCAGCGACTGGAGCTGCTCGGCCTCATCGGCGAGATCGTGGCGGACATCGTGCCGCGTTACCGGCGGCTGGCCGGGTCCGGTCGGGTGGAGCTGTCGGTCACCCCCTACGACCATCCGATCCTGCCGCTGCTGCTGGAGATCGACAGCGCGCATGAGGCGATGCCGGATGCGCCGCTGCCCGCGCGCGAGTACCCGGGCGGTGACGTGCGTGCGCGCTGGCACCTGTCCGAGGGGGTGGCCGCTTTCGAGGAAGCGTTTGGCTTCAAGCCTTCCGGTTGCTGGTGCTCGGAGGGCGCCGTCAGCGCCGCGGCGATCCGCCTTCTACCGGACTACGGCCTGCACTGGACCGCGACCGGGCAGGGCGTGCTGGCCAATTCCCTGGGCGAGGCCGCGCCGCCGTTTCCCTCCGCACCGTACCGCCTGAGCGCCGATCACCCGGCGATCTTTTTCCGCGACGACGATCTGTCCGATCGCATCGGTTTCCGCTATTCCGGCTGGAGTGCGGAGGATGCGGTTGGCGATCTGGTCGCCGCGCTGGAGGATCGCGCCACCCGATGCGCGCCCGGCAGTGTGATCACAATTTTCCTGGATGGCGAGAACGCCTGGGAGCATTACGCCGAGAACGGCTGGGGTTTCCTGTCGCAGCTCTACGCCCGGCTGGCGTCCCATCCGCGTCTGCACCTCACCACCTTCAAGGATGTGCTGGCGTCCGCTCCGGCGTCGGCCGGGCTGATGCCGCTGCAGAAGCTGGTGACCGGAAGCTGGGTCTACGGAACGCTCTCGACCTGGATCGGGTCGGCCGACAAGAACCGCGGCTGGGACCTGCTGATCGACGCCAAGCTCGCGTTCGACCGCTTTGCCGCCGATCCGCAGGTCGCGCCCGTGGCGCTGGAGCAGGCCTCGCGCCAGCTCGGTGTCTGCGAAGGCTCCGACTGGTTCTGGTGGTTGGGGGACTACAACCCGGCCGGCGCGGTGGCGGATTTCGAGAGCCTGTTCCGCCGTCACCTCAGATCGCTGTACGCGATGCTCGGCGAGCCTGCTCCGCCGTTGCTTGACGACGTGCTCAGCCGCGGGCAGGGCGACCCGGCCGGCGGCGGCACCATGCGCATGGCCGCCGTCGGCGAGGCCAGGCCGGCGATCGCGCCGCCAGCCGACCTCCTGGCTCGACGCCGCGCAGGCGTGCTCGCCCACATCAGTTCATTGCCCGGCGGCGATCTGAGTCACGACGCTTACCGCTTCGTCGAGTTCGCCGCCGCGAGCGGTTTCACGGTCTGGCAGGTGCTGCCGATCGGACCCACCGACGAAACCGGTTCGCCCTATCTGTCCCGTTCCACCCACGCCGGCAACCCGCTCATCATCAGCCTCGACTGGCTGGTGGATCGCGGCTGGCTG
This sequence comes from Panacagrimonas sp., assembly GCA_052387695.1. Lineage (GTDB taxonomy): Bacteria > Pseudomonadota > Gammaproteobacteria > Nevskiales > Nevskiaceae > Panacagrimonas. The sequence continues at coordinate 3,289 of JBQTIX010000003.1, forward strand.
GCTGCCAAGCCCTCGATCGGGTCCGGCGCGGCCGGTCGCTATCAGGCCCTGCGCGACGCGTATGAAGGGTATCGCCGCGAGGCCAATTCCCACTGGCGGGCGCGCTTCGAGGAAATCCGTTCCGCGCAGGCGTGCTGGCTGGACGACTACGCCCTGTTCGTCGCGCTCGACGCCGAGTACGGCGCACCGTGGACAACCTGGCCGCAGGGCTTGCGCGATCGCGCTCCGGCTGCACTGGCGGCGGCGCGCGGGCTGTGCGCGCAGGCCATCGCCCGGGTCGAGTTCGAGCAGATTGTGTTCCGCCTGCAATGGGCCGAACTGCGCGCGTACGGGCACAAGCTCCATGTCCACCTGTTCGGCGATCTGCCGATCTTCGTCGGTCATCACAGCGCCGATGTCTGGAGCCACCGCAGCTGCTTCCAACTCGACGCCGAGGGCGGCATGAGCAAGGTTGCCGGCGTGCCGCCGGACTATTTTTCCGAGGAGGGTCAGCGCTGGGGCAACCCGCTGTACGACTGGGCGGCGATGGAACGTGACGGCTTCGCCTGGTGGGTCGAGCGGCTGCGCACGCAGTTGACGCTGTTCGACCTGGTGCGCGTCGATCATTTCCGCGGTCTGGAAGCCTGCTGGGAGATTCCGGCCAGCGCGCTCACGGCCAAGGACGGCGAATGGGTCACGACACCGGGTGCCGGCCTGCTGTCTGCGCTGAAGCACGCGCATGGCCGTTTGCCGTTGGTGGCCGAGGACCTGGGCCTGATTACGCCGGAGGTCGATGCCCTGCGCGTGCGGTTCGCCATTCCAGGCATGCGCGTGCTCCAGTTCGGCTTCGACGGCTCGCCGCACAACATCAACCTGCCGCAGAACTTCGAGCCGCTCACGGTCTGCTACACCGGTACGCACGACAATGCCCCGGCCCGCGAATGGTTCGAGGCGCTCGATCCGCACACGCGCCTGGCCGTGCAGCAGCACTTTGCGCGCGAGCAACTGCCAACGCCCTGGCCGGTGATTCACGCCGCGCTGGGGTCGGTGGCGCGGCTCGCCATCATCCCGATGCAGGACCTGCTCGGGCTCGGTGCGGGGCATCGCATGAATACGCCCGGCACCGCCACCGGCAACTGGGCCTGGCGCTTCGAGTGGTCGCAGGTACCGGCGGATCTGGCGCGCAGCCTGCGTGATATCAATTGGCGTTGTGGGCGCTGAACCGCGCACGCGGCCGTCGGAAATACCCGTTTCCTTTGTGCCTGGCGGACAATTCACCTCCTCCCGTCCGCCCGACTCTCGAAACCCATGTCCGAAGAAAAAAATCCTCTTCTCGCCGGTATCCGCGTACTCGATCTCTCGCGCCTGCTGCCGGGCCCGTTCTGCTCGCTCTATCTCGCCCAGATGGGTGCGGAGGTCATCAAGATCGAGGAGCCCAAGGGCGGCGACTACGCGCGCAGCATGTCGGCCGACATGTTCGATATCGTCAATCGCGGCAAGAAGTCGGTGACCCTGGATTTGCGCCAGGACGCGGACCGGCAGAAATTCTTCCGGCTGGTGAAAAGCGCGGACGTGGTGCTCGAATCGTTCCGGCCCGGCGTGATGGACAAGCTCGGCTGCGGCTTCGAGGCCGTGCGTGCGGCCAATCCGCGCATCGTGTTCGCTGCGTTGACCGGCTACGGCCATACCGGTCCGTATCGTGACCGTCCCGGCCACGACATGAATTATCGCGGCTATGCCGGCGAACTCGATCAGACCGGTGCGGTGGGTCAGTCGCCGGCGCCAGGTAACTTGCAGGTGGCGGATCTGGCAGGCGGCGCGCTGACCTGCCTCGCGGGAATTCTCGCTGCGCTGTTCGGCGCGCGTGCGTCCGGAGTCGGCACCTTCGTCGACGTTGCCATGCTCGATGGCACGCTGGCCTTGCAGGTGCTGTCCCTGTCCACCCTGCGACAAATGGGTGAGCCGATGCCACGCGGCAAGGATTTTCTGTCGGGGGCGATGCCCAACTACTCGGTCTACGAGTGTGCCGACGGGCGGTTCTTCGCGCTCGGTTCGCTGGAGCGCAAGTTTTTTGAGGAAGCAATGCACACCGCGGGTCGTCCCGATCTGCTCAAGCTGCCGATGGCCGCCGGCCCCAAAGGCGATCCGCTACGGCAGGAACTCGTGAATCTGTTCAAGACCCGCACGCGCGACGAGTGGGAAACCCTGCTCGCGCACCTGGACACCTGCGGTTCGGGAGTCCTGACGCCGGCCGAGGTCTTGCAGAATGAGCAAGTGCTGGCGCGGGGCATGGTCGAGACCCTCAACGGCAAGCCGGCGTATGCCTTGCCCATCCAGTTCAGTCACGCGAGCCCCCGTTCCGGACCGAGCCCGAAGCTGGGGCAGCACAACGACGAGGTGCTGGGATCTCGCTCGGCGGCCACGCCTGACTGATCCCATCCGGCGGTCAGACGACCGTCATCGACCGGTCATCCACCCGCCCTAGGCTGCGCGCCTTCATCAGCTTGCAGGCTTCATCTAGCCTGCACCCGGGGGATTCGCATGCGCAGCATCTGGATGGCCGGCCTGCTGGCCGGCTTGGGGTCGGTCGCGGTCGCCGCGCAGGAAGATGCGGCGACGCAGCTCGACAGGATCGTCGTCACCGGCGACACCGCCGATCACTACCGCTTCCGCAGCGACTCGACCTCGCCGCGACTGATCTACGACTACGACTACTTCGCGCGCTTCGAGCCGCTGTCCGTGGGCGACATGCTCAAGCAGGTGCCGGGCGTGGCCTTCACCAGCGACATCGGCGAGTACGACGCGCCGCAACTGCGCGGCATCGGCACCGAGTACACGCAGATCCTGATCAACGGCCAGCGCGTGCCGGGCGCGGGCGGTGATGCCGACAACGCCGATCGCGGCGTATTCGTCGATCGCATCCCGGCCGAACTGGTCGAGCGCATCGAGGTGATCCGCAGCCCTCAGGCGGATCTGGATTCGCAGGGCGTGGGTGGCAGCATCAACATCGTGCTCAAGACCACCGGCGAGTTCAGCGGAGGACAGTTCCGGGCCGGCGCCTTCAACTCCGGCGACGGCACCACCCGAGGCAGCGGCTACGCCGGTTACGCGGGGCAATCGGGGCGCTGGAGCTGGCTCGGCGGCGTCAACGTGCAAGGCCGCTATAACCCTAAGGACAAGAAGTCGCAGGCCTTCGAGGCGCCGGAGGAACCGGACGAGGAGGGCGCGTCGGCACGCCGGCTCGAACAGGACCTGGGATTCGTGAAGGTCGAAAGCGTGATCGAGGACGATGTGCGCGACACGCTCGATGTGAGCCTCAACGGTGGTGCGACCCACTTGTTCGGCTCGGGCGCCTCGCTGAGCATCAATGGTTTCTACATCGATACCGATCGCGACGAAGACCAGCTTGCGCGGGCGTTCGACGGTGAGGGCGGGCTGGAAGTCACTGAAACCGAGGCCGAACGCATCGCGGAGAACACCCTGGGCGTGGGCACGCGCTACCGGGTGCCGGCTTTCGGCGATGGTGAGATGTCGGTGGGTCTCGATTACAGCCGGCTGGACCTGGAGATCGACAACGAGACCCTGGCTCTCGAGGAAGACACGATGGAACTGGGGCGCGAAACCATCGAGACCGACGACGACGAGCTGCGCCTGTCGGGCCATGTGCTGGTCCCGCTGGCCGCGGCGCATCGGCTCAAACTGGGCGTGCAGCTCGCGACCAAGGACCGCGACTCGGAGCAGCGCGTGTTCGAGGCCGAGGCCGATGTCGGTACCGAGCCCGAATTTGAAGACGCCAGTGCCGCTAACGGCCTTTACGAAATCCAGGAGGATCGCTACGACGCCTACGCGCAGCACAACTGGCGTGTCTCCGACGAGGTCACGCTGGACTTCGGCCTGCGCGTCGAGCTGACGCAGATGGAGCAGGACGGTTTCGACTCTGACGGCAACCCGCGCTCGGACGAGGACGACCAGACCGAGTTCAATCCCAACGCGCACCTGCTGGTCTCGCTCACCGGCAACGACCAGCTGCGCGCCAGCGTCGCCCGCACGGTGCGGCGGCCCAATTTCAACAGCCTGGTGCCCTTCGTGATCGAAGACGACGAGGAGTTTTTCGTCGGCAATCCTGAACTGGAACCCGAGACCTCGATCGGCTATGACCTCGGCTACGAGCACCGTTTCGCGCGACAGCTCGGCATCGTCGGCGTGAATGTGTTCCACCGCGACATCGACGATCTCATTCAGGATGTGGAGATCGACGACACGACTTCACCGGACAACATCGGCGACGGCACCGTCTACGGCGTGGAACTGGATTCGAGCCTGCCACTGGCCTTCGCCGGCCTGCCCGGCGTGAACCTCTACGGCAACTACACGTATCTGAAGTCCGAGGTGGATGACCCTTTCTCCGGCGAGGAACGGCGCTTCAACCGGCAGCCGGTGTATGTCTACAACCTCGGCTTGACCCACAAGATCAAGCCGCTGCGCCTGACCTGGGGCGCGAGCTTCCAGCAGCAGGGCAAGGCACAGGAGTTCCAGGGTGACGAGATTGTGCGGGTCGAGTACGACGGCAACCTCGAAGCGTTCGTCGAATACGAAATCAGCGAGAATTTCAGCCTCAAGCTCAACGGCAATAACCTGCTCGATGCCTCCAAGGACGAGTTCTTCCGCAAGTTCGACGACCCGCGTCCCGACGGCGCCATCGAGCAGATCGAGTACGAAACCGAGCGCATCGGCCGCATCACGGTCCTCACCTTGCGCGGGCGATTCTGATGGACTCATGAAGCCCGCGGTGGGGTTGCTGCTCGCGCTGGGTCTGACCGCCTGCGGAGGGTGGTCCGACCCGGTACCGGTTGCCGATCTGTCCCTGCCCGCGGTGCGGGCCGTGGTCGAAACCGAACCGGTCAACTCGAAGGACGACGCGGCCGACGATCCGGCGATCTGGGTCGATCCGGCCGATCCGGGGCGCTCGCTGATCGTCGCTTCGCAGAAGCAGTACGGCGTGCTGCTTTACGAGCTGTCGGGAAAGCTCCTGCAATCGATCCCGGCCGGGCGCATCAACAACGTCGATCTGCGGCAGGCGTTCCCGCTCGGCAGCAAGACGGTCGCCATCGTCGCCGGCAGCAACCGTAGCGACCAGTCGCTGGACCTGTGGGCGCTCGATCCGGCCACGCGCCAACTGGTCGACGTCGCGGACGGTGCGCTGCCGCTCGGCCTCGCCGATCCCTACGGTCTCTGCCTTTACCGAAGCGCAGGCAATGGCAGCGTGCAGGTCTTCGTCAACGACAAGGATGGCCGCGTGCAGCAGTGGAAGCTGGTGGCGCGCGGCAACGGAAAAATCGGCATCGACAAGCTGCGCGAGTTTCGTCTGGACTCGCAACCCGAAGGTTGCGTCGCCGACGACCAGAACGGCCTGCTGTATCTCGGCGAGGAAGGCCGCGGTGTCTGGCGCATGGCTGCCGAAGCGGACGGCGGCGAGGCGCGCGCGTTGATCGATCAGACCGGTGCAGGCGGCCGTCTGGTCGCGGATGTCGAGGGCATGTCCCTGTGGTTGGGCTCCGATGGCGGTGGATATCTGATCGTATCGAGCCAGGGCGAGCACGCCTACGCGGTGTATGAGCGCAAGGCGCCCAATCGCTATCTCGGCAAGTTCGCGATCGTGGACGACGCGGCGGCGGGGATCGACGGCAGCCAGGAGACCGATGGACTGGACGTCACCTCGATTGCGCTCGGGGGGCCGTACGGCCGTGGCCTGCTGGTGGTGCAGGACGGTTACAACACGCTGCCGACGGCAAATCAGAACTTCAAGCTCGTGCCCTTTGCGCGCGTGATCGAAGCGCTCGGCCTGCGTTGACGCAGGCCGGGGATAAGCCAGAGGCGATCTCCAGCGACCGCCCGCTCCGAACGCCCTGTGTGTTGGGGTTCGCTTCGCTTACCGCCAACCTGTGGAGGGTGGGTTCACATGGTCCGTTACGGTAATTATTGATACCGATAAATCTGTAAATTATTGACATTCCCGGATGTCATGTAGTTTCATAAAGGTCTGAATGCGTGTAATCAATCGTACCGATTGGTCGCGCCTCATGCCACGCTTCCTCCGGAGTTCCTGATGATCCCGCGTACCCTGTTCACCGCTGCGCACGATGACTTCCGCAAGACTGTTGCGCGCTTTTTCGCTGAGGAAGTCGTGCCCCACCGCGAGGCCTGGGAAGAACAGCAGCACGTCGATCGCAAGGTCTGGAACAAGGCTGGTGAGATGGGCCTGCTGTGCGTGACGATGCCCGAAGAATTCGGTGGCCTGGGCGTGGACCGCAGCTACAGCGTGATCCTGATGGAAGAGCAGTCCATCGCCGGAGATTCCGGCTCGGGTTTCTCGCTGCACTCGGACATCGTCGCCAACTACATCAACAATTTCGGCAACAGGGAACAGAAGGCCAAGTGGTTGTCGAAGATGGCGCTAGGCGAATGGGTGACCGCCATCGCCATGACCGAGCCTGGAACCGGCTCGGACTTGCAGGCGGTCAAGACCACGGCCGTCGTCGATGGCGACGACTATGTGATCAACGGCTCCAAGATTTTCATCACCAACGGCTATCTCAGCGATCTCGTGGTGGTGGTGGCTCGCACCGGAAACAGCGGTGAAGGTTCCAAGGATATTTCCCTGATCGTGGTCGAGGCCGATCGCCCCGGCTTCACCAAGGGCCGGCCGTTGAACAAGATCGGCATGAAGGCGCAGGACACCTGCGAGCTGTTCTTCGACAACGTGCGTGTGCCCCAATCCAATCGTCTCGGCATGGAGGGCATGGGCTTCATCATGCTGATGAAGGAGCTGGCCTGGGAGCGCCTGATGATCGCGATCACCTCCGTGTCGGGTGCGGAAGTCGCGCTCAAGCACACGCTGGAATACACGCGCAATCGCAAGGTCTTTGGCAAGCCGGTCGCGAACTACCAGAACACGCGCTTCAAGCTCGCCGAGATGAAGGCCGAGCTGTCGATCGCCCGCGTGTATGTGGACAAGTGCATCGAGCTGACGCTCAAGAACAAGCTCGGCGTGGACGACGCGGCGACGGCCAAGTACTGGACGTCGGACCTGATGAACAAGATCATCGACGAATGCCTGCAATTGCACGGCGGCTACGGCTACATGCTGGAGTATCCGATCGCGAGGGCCTGGATCGATGCGCGCGCGCAGCGCATCTACGGTGGCACCAATGAGATCATGAAGGAACTGATTGCGCGGACGATGTAGGCCGCTCGTGGGTCTGGTGGCAGGTCGGTCGTAGGTCGGTTCAAGCCGAAGGCGGAACCGACACTGCGCGCCCTTCAACGAACCGCGCATGTCGGCTCCGCCCGCAAAAAGCACGCGGGCTTGAGCCGACCTACTATTCCACGGAAGGTTCGGGTGAGGGCAGGGATCGCATGAGTCAAGAAGACAACAAGCCGCCGGTCCAGTTGCTGCTCGAACACGCGGCGGCCACGCCGAAAAAGCTCTGGCTGTTTCAGCCGGTGAACGGCGTGATCACAAGCTATTCGTGGGCGCAGGCGGCCGAGCAGGTCGGCCGCGTCGCCGCCGCGCTTCAGGCGCAGAACTGGCCGGGCGGCAGCCGCGTCGCGATCGCCGGATTCAACAACGCGCACTGGTTTTTCGCCGACCTCGCCATCCAGATGGCGGGACACGTGCCGGTGGGGCTGTATCCCAAGCAGGCGGCGAGCGCGACCCGCTACATCCTCGAACACTGCGAGGCCCGGGCGGTCTTCCTGGGGCCCATGCTCGATGGCGCGGACTTCCTCGAGGCGCTGCCGGAGGGCCTGCTCAAGATCCGCTTCCCTTATCCCTCTGCGCCTGCGGGCGATGTCGAGTGGGACGCGCTGGCCGCTGCACATTCGCCGTTGCGCGAGCCGGTGCCGGTCGATCCGGACGAGCCGATGACCCTGATCTACACCTCGGGCACCACCGGTCATCCGAAGGGCGTGATGCTCACGCGCCGCAACATGAGTTTCAGCACCCGCGCGATCCTGCGCCTGTTGCCGGGCGGAGAGGGCGAGCGCCTGTTCTCCTACCTGCCGCTGGCCCACATCATGGAACGCGGCGCGGTCGAGATGGCGAGTCTGCTGTGGCACGCCGAGGTGCATTTTCTCGAACGGCTCGAACTGATGGCCGAGACCCTGCCCAGGGTCGCTCCGACGCGCTTTGCGGCCGTGCCCCTGGTGTGGACGCGGTTTCACGCCGGCATCACCTCGAAGATTCCGGAAGCGCGTCTGCGCAAGCTGATCCGCATTCCGATCCTGGGTCGGCTGCTGCGGCGCAAGCTGCTGGCCAAGCTCGGTTTGCAGAACCTGCGCTCCTGCCTGTCCGGCGCCGCGCCACTGCCCAGGGCCACGGTCGAATTCTTCCGCGACGTGATGGGCATCGAGATTCTCGAGGCCTACGGAATGACGGAGAACTGCGCCTACGTCTCCTGCGGCCTGCCGGGCCAGACGCGCGTGGGCAGCGTCGGCAAGCCGCACGCGGACGCCGGCTTCCGGCTGTCGCCGGAAGGTGAGATCCAGGTCCGCAACCCCGCCGTGATGAAAGGCTATTTCAAGGAGCCCGAGAAGACCCGCGAGGCCTTCACCGAGGACGGCTGGCTCAAGACCGGCGACAAGGGCCGGCTGGATGCCGACGGGTACCTCTACATCACCGGCCGCGTGAAGGACATCTTCAAGACCTTGAAGGGCAAGTACGTGGCGCCGGCACCGATCGAAGGCGCCATGGCCAAGAACACCGACATCGACCAGCTCTGCCTGGTCGGCATGAACCTCACCCAGCCAGTGCTGGTGCTCACCCTGTCCGCGGCGGCGCGGGCACGGCCGCGCACCGAAGTCGAAGCCGGCCTGCTCGCGACGCTCGCGACGGTCAACGCCGCGATCGAGGACCACGAGAAGGTCGCCAAGCTGCTGCTGGTGCCCGAGACCTGGAGCATCGACAACGGCTTCATGACGCCCACGCTCAAGGTCAAGCGCAACGTGGTGGAGGAGCGTTACCGGGATTTCATCGATGCAGAGGCGGCGCGGCGCGAGACGCGGATCGCGTGGCAGCCTTGAGAGGCAGCCTCCCGGCAAGTCGGGGAGGCTGCTGCTCGTATAAGGAAGCTCTGCAAAGGTCTGTCGCGGGGGGGGGGCCCGACCAAAGGGGAGCGGGCCGCGGAGGGGCGGGGGCGGGCCCCGCCCCCGGGTTAGGAACCGAGGGAGACCCCCCAAAAAAAAGGCCCAAAACCCGAAAAC
>JBQTIX010000004.1:0-66514 GCA_052387695.1 Panacagrimonas sp.
ACCCCCCGTACGCTCCGGCCCGGCCTGCGGGGGGCTCGCCCCCCCACACCCATATCCCTCCCCCCGCCGGCGCGCCCCCCCCCCGCGACCGTGTTCCCGAACCTGCGCAGTTCTTCCCCGGGTCATGCTGACTGGCACCCGCGAGCGGGAACCCGGAAACTAGGCACATGAACACGCCTATTTCCTCTCCCGCCCCTGTCGTCACCGGCGTCAAGCTGCGCGGCGCCGACAAGATGGCGCGCATCCCGGTCAAGTTCGAAGCGACCGTCGAGACCCTGCGCAAGCCGGCCTGGATCCGCACCCGCATGAGCCATCCGGCCGAGGTCGCGCGGATCAAGGAGATTCTTCGCGCGCAGGGTCTGCACACGGTCTGCGAAGAGGCCAGTTGCCCCAACCTCTCGGAGTGCTTTGGCAAGGGCACGGCGACGTTCATGATCATGGGCGACATCTGTACGCGCCGCTGCCCGTTCTGCGACGTCGCCCACGGCCGGCCCAAGCCGCTGGATGCCGACGAACCGCGCAAGCTGGCGGACACCATCGCCAGGCTGAAACTGCGCTACGTGGTCATCACCAGCGTGGATCGAGACGATCTGCGCGACGGCGGCGCGGCGCATTTCGCGGCGTGCATCCGCGAGTCGCGCGCCGCCAGTCCGAGCTTGAAGATCGAAGTGCTGGTGCCGGACTTCCGCGGCCGCATGGACCCGGCGCTCGTGATCTTCAAAGACACGCCGCCAGATGTGTTCAACCACAATCTCGAAACGGTTCCGCGACTCTACAAGCTGGCGCGGCCGGGTTCGGATTACGAATGGAGCCTGGACCTGCTGGAGCGCTTCAAGGGTCTGCATCCGGAGGTGCCGACCAAGTCCGGCCTGATGCTGGGGCTGGGGGAGGAGATCGGCGAGATCGAGCAGGTGATGCGCGACCTGCGCGCGCATGGCGTGGACATGCTCACGCTGGGTCAGTACCTGCAACCGTCGAAGAATCACCTGCCGCTCGTGCGCTTTGTGCATCCGGACGAGTTCGAGCGGCTGCGCGTGCTCGGCGGGGAGATGGGCTTTGCTCATGTCGCCAGCGGACCGATGGTGCGCTCCAGCTACCACGCCGATCAGCAGGCGCAGGGCATCGTTTCATCACAAGAAATGCCTGCGTGAAATCTTTGCGCGCCCGATTCGCCCCCGTCCTGCTGCTCGTCGTCAGCGGCTTGGCGCCGGCGGCCGATCCGGGCGAGTGCGTGAGCATTTCGGACGACGTGGTCCGCCTGTTCTGCTATGACCGTGCGGCCGGCCGCGTGACCGAGCCCGTGCCATCGAATGCCGCAGGGGACCCGGCAGAAACATCGAAGCCGGTCACGCCCGGGCCGCCGCCTGCTCCGACGATCTCCACCCCGACACCCGAACCGGCTCCTGCCGCCGTGGAATCCGCGCCGCAGCCGAACCCCAGGCGCATCGAAGCCCGCATCGTCGGTCGATTCGAAGGCTGGTCAAGCGGCACCCGGTTCGTGCTAGACAACGGCCAGATCTGGGAGGTCGTGGGCGCCGGCACCCACTATTCGAAAGCCGAGTCGCCGAAGGTCGTGATCGAGCGCGATTTCATCGGCCAGACCCTGATGTCGGTGGAGGGCATCAAGTCGCGCGCTCTGGTGCGGCGAGTGGATCGCTAGGCATTCCCGCAGCTTGCATGTCCTTGTCGGCGCGCCGCGAATTCAGATAAGCCTCCAGCGCGCGGCGCGCGGCCGGGCCGAGATCGATCGGCTCCGCACGGTTGGCCACCAGATCGTCCAGAAACACCTGCGTGCGCATCTGCAACTTGTTCTGGCCGTTGAACTCCGCAAAGCTCACGGTCCCATCGGTCGGGTGGTGCGAGACCACCTTGAGCCAGCGGTTCTGTGCGCGGTCATGGTCGTAGACACGGAACCAGCTGCTCAGGACCATCAGCAGATCCATCAGCGTTACCGCGTCGGGAACCTTGTCCTCGTCTTCGGCCGTCTCGGCAGGAGGAACGGTCGGTGCCGGCTCCGGGGCGGCCGGCTCAAGGCTCGGCGGCATGCGCCCGGAGACGGTCGGAACGGCTTGGCCGGCCTTGTTCGCAAAACCCAGAATGGGAATCTCGTCGGTGCTGAGCACCGAGGCGGACGGCGCGGAGTCGGTCGAGGCGCGCAGCAGCGTGGCCTGCTCCATTTCCACCAGTGCGTCCTGCCAGCAGCGGATCAGCGCCGCCACCCGCTCGGGCAGCATGCCGATGTCGCGCAACTGCTTGTCGAGATCGTTCGCCAGCGCCTCGCAAACGCTCAGCCCACGAGCGTCCGGACGCCGCGGATCGGTGGAGTCGAGCAGGCGCCGCAACAGGTCCAGGCCGTCTTTCCAGGCAGGGCTATCGGGGCCCTGCTTGAGCAGGCGCAGCGCCATCAGAGGTGCCCAGCCGGAGTTGAGCAGCGGCCAGACGTCGTCCGGAATCCTCCGGCTGAGGGTCTGGAGCTGAAGCTCTTCGGCGACGATGCGGCGGGTCTTGTCGATGATCGCCTGGCGGCGGCCGCGCGCTTCGTCCTTCTGCTGGAAGAAGAAATCCTCCAGCGTCTTTTCGTCGACCGGCCCCGGCAGCGCGTTTTGCTGCTCATGGATGGATTCGGCCGCGATGTCGAACTGTGACTGGATCTGTCCGACCAGTTCCTCGATGCGCTTGAGCGCGTCCACGCCGCTGGCGCGCGCCTGCGCGGCCATGGTCGCCAGCTCGTTCATCAAGCCGCGAACCGGATGCCGGCGATCGGCAAAAAAACTGGTGTCGCGCAGCGCGCTCTTGATCACCGCGAAGCGCAATTGATCAAAGCGCGGCTTGAGCGTGACTGGCAGGGTGGGGTCTTCGAGAATCTCGTTGAACATGCGCCCGACCACGCCGGCACGCTGCACGTAGGCGTAGGCGCGCGGCGCCTCCCAGCCGGGCACGACCTGGCCGCTGGCGGCGGCGGCGAGATCGGCGCTGAGCTGCGAGTCGCTGTAATAGGCGATGCCCGTCGCCGTGGGCGCCACCGCGGAGCCAATCGACCCCATGCCACGCAGGGTGTTGAGCGTGGTGGCGTCCATCATCGGCGGACTGGTGAACCCGTAGCCGTTGGCGGTGGGCACCATGCCTGCGGCGGTGGCAGCCGCAGCGATGGCCGGGTCGATCGGCCCGCTGCCGGCGGCGATCATGCCGCCACTGGCGAGTGCGCGCGGCGGGATGCCGATGATCTTGGAGGCGCCGACGCCGCGCTGTTCGAAGAAACGCAGCGCACGGGTATACAGCTCGCCCAGATCGCTGATGACCAGCCGGTCGAACAGCTTGAAGATGACGATCTCGACTTCGAACTCCACGTCGAGCGCCTCGGCGCTTTTGCGGAAGGCGTTGGAGATCGTGACGGGAGCCAGCGCCGTGGCGGCGATCGGGGCGCGACGGTCCTTGATCAGCCAGTCGATGCGCCGGTTGAGTTCAAACAGCAGTTGCGTGTAGAGCCCCTCGGCCTTGGTCGCCATGTTGGAGATGGCGATGGACTCCTCGACCGACTTGGATGCCTGCATGCTGAGATTTTCAAAGGCCACCTCAGCGTTCTTCTGCTGCGTTTCCTCGTCGTCCGGCACCGCAGGGTTGAAGCCCTTGGCGATCTCTTCGCGGAAGATGCGCCCGATCTTGGGCCGGCCCAGGCGCACGACCCGCATGGTGTCGAAGTAGACGCGCTGATCCTTGTTGTTGGTGGCGCGGCGCGCCATCTCGAACAACATGTCGTCGGCGCCATCGAACATGCGCTCGATCCCCTTGCCCAGCACCTCCACCGCGAGGCTGCGCAGATCCTCGACCAGCGCCAGCGTGTCCTCCGCCGTCTTGCCCGCAGCGGGTTGCGCGGGGGTGGCTGCCGTACTCGTCGAGGCTTGCGTCTCGGTCGCTTTCACTTAATTTTGCTCCTTCGGATTCCGCCGCTCCCCTTCCCCGGACGGCGGCCGGGCGCGCAGGGCTGGACGATCCCGCGAACCGCATTATCGATGCAGTCTGCAAGCAGTTCAAAGCATTGCCGCCGATGGAGCGAATAATCGGAAACCGGGATGACCCGCCCCGCCCTCCGGCGCGGGCCGGTGCAAGGGGGCGCACCGGGCTATTCGAATTCCAGACGCACCTGGATGGTTTCGAGATACTCGGCCTCCTGCGCAAGATCGGCGCGCGTCAGCGGATGGGCGGCCAGCCAACGAGGCGGGAAAAACAGGTGCACCACGCGCCGGTTGACCGAAATCCTGACCGGCGGCTTCAGCTCCGGATCGCGCGAGCGATGCAGCAGACAGGCCAGCCGGAACAGGATCGCGAGGCGCTGCACCGGCTCGACGAACGCGCTCGGCAGTTCGTCGAAAGCGGTGACGCCGAACTTGCTGCGATGCAGTCGCACCAGCGCCGCCAGCAGTCGCTGGTCGGTCTGCGAGAAGCCCTGCAGGTCGGCGTGCTTGACGATGTACTCGCTGTGTTTGTGGTACTGAGAGTGCGCGATCACCAGGCCAATCTCGTGCAGCTGCGCGGCCCAGCCCAAAAGCATCGTCGATAGTCGCGGGTCGAGCGCCCAGGGCTTCTGCACCGGCTTGAGCAGTTTGAGCGCGGTGGTTTTCACCGAACCGGCGTGGGCCATGTCCACACCGTAGCGGGTCGCCACGGCCTGCACCGCCTCGTCGCGCACATCGTGATCGGACAGGCGGCCCAGCAGGTCGTAGACCAGGCCCTCGCGCAGGGCCCGCTCCGAGGTCGCCATGCGCTCCAGCGCGAGCGAGTCGAACACGCCCGCAAGCACGGCCAGGCCACCGGCAAACACCGGCCGGCGGTCTTCGCGCAGGGCGGGGAAATCGATCTTTGCGACCAGGCCGCGCTCGATCACCAGGTTGACCACTTTCTCGAGGCCCTCGCGGGTCAGCTCCTCGTCCGCCCAACCCTGTTCACGCATCACGCGCCAGACGCCGCGGACCGTGCCGCTGGCGCCGATCACCAGATCCCAGCCGGCTTTCCGATAGCGATGTTCGAGAAATTCCAGCGCCACCCGGGCGGCCAGTCGCGCTTCCTTGAACCGGGCGCGCGTGATCACGCCATCCTCGAAAAACCGCGCCTGGTGGATCACGCAGCCGAGCCCCACCGATTCCATCAGCCGCGGCTCGGGACCGCGCCCGATGATCACCTCGGTGCTGCCGCCGCCAATGTCCACCACCAGCCGGCGCGGCGTGGTCAGGCCCATCCCATGCGTGACGCCGCCGTAGACCAGACGCGCTTCCTCGACGCCGGAAATTATTTCGATCACGTGGCCCAGCGCCTGCGCGGCGGCGGCGTGGAAATCGGCGCCGCGGCGCAGCTTGCGCATGGTGTTGGTGCCGACCGCGCGCACCCGTTCCGGCGGAATGTGGCGCAGGCGCTGGCCAAAGCGCTCCAGGCAAGCCAGCGCGCGCAGTTGCGCGTCGGGTCGAAGGCGTCGGTCCACGTCGAGCCCGCCGGCCAGGCGCACCGGCTCGCGCAGACGGTCGATCACCTGCAACTCCGAGCCGCTGGATCGCGCTACCAGCATGTGAAAGCTGTTGGAACCCAGATCGACGGCGGCGACCTCTATGCCGGAGTCCGCGGGCGGCGTCGAATTCGGCATGTTGCATCAGGGAGGCGGCGAAAGGGCGCCGCGGACTATACCCAAGCGCGGGACGCGCCGGAAACCGGGCACGGGGCGACGATTTTCAGTCGCTCAATCGCGGGCGAAGGCACATCGACTGGATGAGGACTGGATGAGTACTGGATGCGGTACTGGACTAGGACTTGCACTTGCGCCGTCCGGTCGAGCCGCCGACTCCTTCCGGGCCCGCGGAGACCGTTGTCGTCCAATCGCGAACGACAACCCTCAATGGCGGCAAAGGGAGTATCTGGTGAAAAAATTCAATCGCAGTACTTGGAGTCAAGCGGTCCTGATGACCGTGGTGGGCTGGACGGGTTCAGCCCATGCGGAAACCTTCATCGAGAAAGTTCTGCTGACGACGGCCGAAGACATTACCGACGACGGCGGCACTCTGACGATCGATGGCGAGGATTTGTTGCTGGGCGCCGTCGGAGACCAGGAACTGTACGTCGCGATCGGCGATCGGGAACTGGTCACGAGTGACCCGAATAATTCCACGATCGTGGCCGCCGTCCCTCCAGGATTGTTCTTCGAGGGCGACCAGATTCAGGTCTTCGTGTCGCATGTTTCCTCGGCTATTACCGACCCGGCCGCCCGTCACATCGCTGCACGCGCGGCACAGCTCAATGTGGTGACAACCCTCGTGCCACTAATCGGCATCACAGCCGTAACCGGGGTCGAGACTACGGCTCAGTTTTCCCTGACCGTCGACACGGTCCCGGATGGGGGGGCGGCCGGTCCGACGGGTGCGACGGGCGCCGCCGGAGCCACGGGTGAAGCCGGCCCTGCCGGAGCTACGGGCGCTGACGGCGCCGACGGCGCAACCGGTCCCGCTGGACCTGCCGGTCCGACGGGTGCTGATGGTTCTGACGGCGCGACCGGTCCTGCCGGGCTTGCCGGTGCGACGGGCGCTGATGGTTCTGACGGCGCAACGGGTCCTGTCGGGCCTGCCGGTGCCACGGGTGCTGATGGCTCCGACGGCGCAACAGGTCCTGCTGGGCCTGCCGGCGCGACGGGCGCTGATGGTTCTGATGGCGCAACGGGTCCTGTCGGGCCTGCTGGTGCCACGGGCGCTGATGGCTCCGACGGCGCGACAGGTCCTGCTGGACCTGCCGGTGCAACGGGTGCTGATGGCTCTGACGGCGCGACGGGTCCTGCCGGGCCTGCTGGGCCTGCCGGTGCGACGGGCGCCGATGGTTCTGATGGCGCGACAGGTCCTGTCGGGCCTGCCGGCGCGACGGGCGCTGATGGTTCTGACGGTGCCACGGGTCCTGCTGGACCTGCTGGTGCCACGGGCGCTGATGGCTCCGACGGCGCGACAGGTCCTGCTGGGCCTGCCGGTGCGACGGGTGCTGATGGCTCTGACGGCGCGACGGGTCCTGCTGGACCTGCCGGTACAACGGGTGCTGAGGGAGCCAAGGGCGACACGGGTTCGGCCGGGGCTACTGGGGCGACAGGTGCAAAGGGGGCCAAGGGCGATACGGGTGCAGCCGGTTCTGCGGGTGCCACAGGGGCCAAGGGTGATACGGGTGCAGCCGGTGCTGCGGGCGCCACAGGTGCCAAAGGTGATACCGGTGCTGCCGGTGTTCAGGGTCCGGTCGGCGTCGTCGGATCAAGAGCCGGTCTGGCTTCGATTCCGCGGTCGCGCGCGAACATCCACGTGGCCTTCAGTTCGCCGATGCCCGACAAGCAATACGTCGTAACCGTCGCGGTGGATGGCGATCTCAACGGCATCCAGCTGACAGTCCCGGGCATCTATTTCTCGGTCGAGGACAAAACGAAGAATGGATTCTGGATCGCCATCAGGAACGTTGCGACCGGCGGGCTGGTGGAACCCCGCAGGGAGGGCACGAGCTTCAACTGGATCGCAACGCCGATCCAGTAAGGCCCAGGTCACGCGGCTTTGGAGCAGGACCCGGAGGTAGCGGGTCTGCTCCGAAGCTCCGCCGACCCGCTTGGCGGTGCGTCTGACCATGACTTGTTTTTGAAGATTCATCTGCTGACTTGGCCCCGGATTCCGGGGTCAAGTTTTTTGCGCTCCGATGTGATCCCGCTTGCCATCGCACGGATTCGTTGACCGCAACCCCTCCATTCCCCGAACATAGGCGCAGTCGCGGGCCTGAAGACCCGCACGATGCCAGCAAATTCACGGGAGCAAGTACACATGAAATTTGCGCGTTGGGGCGCCTCAGCCCTGGTCGCGGCCCTTAGCCTGCCGGTCTGGGCGGGGGACGTAAACGAAGCAGGGATGGAGAAGGCCAACACCTGTATGGGGTGCCATGGCATCCCGGGCTATAACAATGCTTACCCGAGCTACCGCGTGCCCAAGGTGGGCGGACAGTCGGCCAAATACCTGGAAGCCGCGCTCAAGGCTTATCGCAGTGGTGAGCGGCCGCATGCCACCATGCATGCACAGGCCGCGAGCATGAGCGACCAGGACATCGCGGACGTTGCCGCGTATCTCTCCGACGCCCCGGCGCACAAGTGAAGGCAGCGACCACCATGATCAAACACATCGTTCTGGCCGGTCTGGGAGCAGCCCTGTCGCTGTCGGTCGCGGCCGAGACTGCCGTGCCGGAAAAGGCCGTCATCTGCGCGGCCTGTCACGGCGAAGGCGGTGGCAAGCCCATCCTTCCCGAGTATCCCGTTCTCGCCGGGCAGTACTTCAATTATCTGGCGCACGCGATGCACGAGTACAAGGACGGCAAGCGCAAGAACCCCATCATGGCGGCCCAGGCGTCGCCGCTCTCGGACGCCGACATCAAGGCGCTGGCGCAGTATTTCTCACAGCAGCCGACGCCGCTGTACACGCCGAGAATTCCCGAACACAAGGCCAGGTGAAGACCACGTCGTCATTGGCGCTGGGGGGAGGGGAAGAGGCCGGCATTGCCGGCCTTTTTTTTGAGCGGATCGAATTCAGCCAGGTGCATCGGTGCAAGCCGCCCGTGTCAGGCGGCCTGCCCCAGGTGCCTGGACACTGCCAGCCACGCCCCCGCCAGTCCGAGCAGGACGCCCAGTCCAATAAGACCCAGCCCGTCCTCCAGGCCCGGCCCGCGCAGCGCGAACGAGCCCTCATACAACTCGACCAGTCGCGCCACTGGCGCGGACATGGCCATCACGGCGAACTGCACCGCGATCACCGCCAGCAGCCCTCCGACCAGGCCGTACCAGAGCCCCGCGTACAGAAACGGCCGACGGATGAAACCCGGCGGTGCACCGATCAGTTTCATCACGGCAATCTCCTCGCGCCGCGCTTCGATATCCAGCCGGATGGTATTGCCGATGGCGATCACCACCGCCAGTCCCAGCGCCAGTCCCAGCAGCCTGCCGAACTGGCCCAACGCCGACAACGCGGCGTCCAGGCGCGCCGTCCAGGCCGCATCGAGTCGCAGGTCCGCGACGTTCGGGTCGCCCTTCAGACTTTCCGCCAGCGCCTGGAGGCCAGCGTCGTCGAGCGATACCGAGGGCACCACCAGGATCGACGCCGGCAAGGGGTTGTCGCCGAGCGCGTCGAGGACTTCGGACAAGCCCGTACGCGCGCGAAACTCGTCCAGCGCCGCGGCGCGCGACACGTAATCGGCGCTCGCGACCTGCTCTCGTGCGGCAAGCGACTGCGCCAGTTCCTCACCCTGGCGCGGACTCGCAGCGTCGTGCAGGAACAGGGTGATGGCGCGGGTCTGGTTCAAGCCGCCCGCCGCGGCGCGAAGATTGTCGACCAGCAGATGCAGGCCCGCCGGCAGAGACAGGGTCAGACCGATCACCAGCGCGGTGAGCATCGTGCCGACGGGTTCGAGCCACAGCCGGCCCAGCGAAGCGATGCAGACCCGCGCGTGCTCGGCGGCCCAGCGGCGCAGCAGGTTCATGGTGCCTCCACTCTTGACGCCGGTTCGGCGCGGCCATCGACCACGCGACCGCGATCCAGATGGATGGTGCGATGGCCGAGCCGCTCGATCAGGTCGATCGCGTGGCTGGCGATCAACAGGCTCACGCCGCTCTGGTTGAGCCGCTCGAACAGGCGCATCACCTCCAGTGCCATCCGCGGATCGAGGTTGCCGGTGGGCTCGTCGGCGAGAATCAGCGCAGGGCGCGCCACTACCGCGCGGGCGATGCCGACCCGCTGCTGCTCCCCACCCGACAGCCGGCGCGGCAGCAGCCGTTCGCGATCGAGCAGACCCACCACGTCCAGCGCCGCGCGCACCCGCCGCGCGACGTCCGGATACGGCAACCCGCGAATCACCAGGGGCAGCGCGACGTTATCGAACACGCTGCGATCGTGGAGCAGCTGGAAATCCTGAAAAATCAGCCCGAGCTGACGCCGGTACCGTGGGATATCGCGGTTACGGACCTGCGCAAGACCGCGACCGTCCATAACGATCTGCCCACGCGTGGCGCGCATCTGCAAGGCCGCCAGCCGCAGGACGGTCGATTTCCCGGCACCGCTGGCGCCGGTCAGAAAAGCCATCTCGCCCTGCCCCAGATGCAGGCTCAGGCCGTCCAGCACGTCGGCTCCGCCGGGATAGCGGTGATTGACCTGATGGAATTCGAGGATGTTGGACACGGGGTCGGTGATGACGGCGACGGGATTATCGAATCTTATCGGCGCGATCGTCGGCGAGTGGGCCCGGCCCGCCGGCAGAGTCGGCAGCCAGCGAACGCAGCGCCTCGCCGGTGACTCTTTGGGTGGTCCACTCGCTCATCGGTCGCGCGCCCAGACGGGCGTAGAAGCGCAGCGCGGGTTCGTTCCAGTCCAGCACCGACCATTCGAGCCTTCCGCAACCGCGCTCCGCGGCGAGCTGGGCGACCCGCACCAGCAGGGCCCTGCCGATGCCCTGCCCGCGCCACTCCGGGTACACGAACAGATCTTCGAGATAGATGCCGGGTTGGGCAAGGAAGGTCGAGTAGCTGGAGAAGAACAGGGCAAAGCCCGCGGGCCGGCCGTCGAGATACGCGATCAGCACCTCGGCCGCGGGCCGTTCGCCGAACAGGGTTTCGCGCAGCGCCTCGGCGGTGGCGACGACTTCGTGCGCCAAGCGCTCGTACTCGGCCAGGCCGCGGATGAAGTCGAGGATCTGACCCACGTCGCCGGGCTGTGCGGACGTGATCGTCAGGCGCTTCACGGGGCTTGCGTCCTGATCTGGCCAATGCGCTCGCCGACCCTCAGCGGGGCTCCCGGACCCAGGTGGGTCTCCCAGTCGAGCGCTCCGGGCCCGGCGAGCAGGATCACGGTGGAGCCCATATTGAAGCGGCCCATCTCGTGACCACGACCCAGTGCGACGCCTTCCCCGCCCCGTCGCGTGATGCCGCTGCGGCGATGCGGCGGGGTGATCAGGCCGGCCCAGACCGTCTCCATCGAACCGACAAACAGCGCACCGACCAGCACCATCGCCAGCGGCCCGAACGCGGTGTCGAAGATCGCGACCACGCGCTCGTTGCGCGCGAACAGGCCGGGCATCGCCCTTGCGGTTGCGGGATTGACGCTGAACAACCGACCCGGAACGTGGAGCCATTCGCGCAGGCGCGCGTCGGCCGGCATATGGATGCGGTGGTAGTTGTTCGGCGCGAGATAAATGGTGCAGAAACCGCCATCCTCGAACGGCACGGCGAGGCGCTCGTCACCCAGCAGTTCCGCCGCGGTGTAGGTATGGCCCTTGGCCTGGAAGATGCGCGTGCCGTCGATGCGGCCGAGCTGGCTGATGCGGCCGTCCACCGGCGAGACAAAGCTGTCCGGTGCTTCGTCCAGCGCCCGCGTGCCCTCCCTCAGCGCGCGGGTGAAGAAGGCGTTGAAGTGCGGGTAGTCTTCTGCCCGCGGGTGCTCGGCCTCGGCCAGCGAGATCGAGAACAGGCGCATGAAGGTGCGGATGAAAGCGTTCTTGAAGCCGACCGACTCGATTCGCGTGAGCTTGAACATGAGCCAGGACAGCAGGCGCGTCGGCAGGCAGCGCTGCACGAGCGCAAACAGGTGATCGCCGATCATGCGCGGGGCAGTACCCTGGCGAGGTCGGTCGTCAACGCATCGACCTTGAGCGGCGGCGTGAAGTAAGCCGCCACCTGGGCTTGCGGATTGACCAGGATCAGGGCCGACGAATGATCCATCGAGTAGGTCTCGGGGGTAGGGCCGGGCGCCTTGGCGAAGACGAAACCCATGGCCTGGCCCAGGACCGTGAGCTGATCTTCAGGCCCGGTGACGCCGGCGAAATCGGGACTGAAGTAACGCACGTAGGTGCCCAGGGCCGCGGCGGTGTCGCGCTCCGGATCGATCGAGAGAAACACGACGTGCAGATTTTTCTTCTCGGCCTGCAGACGCGTGTTGACGGTCTTGAGCAGGGCCAAGGTGCTGGGACATACGTCCGGGCAGTGGGTAAAGCCGACGAACACCAAGCTCCATCGACCGGTCATCGAGCTGCGGTCGAAGGGCTTGCCGTCGGCGTCCGTGAGCTTGAACTCCGGCAGCGGCCGGGGCTGCGGCAGCAAGGTGCCGGAGCTGAGGGCGACGGCGTTGTCGGACCCGCTCCCGGGCTGGAACACCCAGGAGGCGAGCAGCAGGCCGGCACCCGCTGCGACGACGGCGATCAGCCCCAGCTTGAAGACATTCGAAACAGCGGACATGCGTCGGGATTCTCGGTAGGCGGGCATAATTCCAGGCCGACCCTTATTGATCCGGCCCCATGAGAGTTGATATCGAAGCGAGCTTGTCTGTAGCACCTCGACTCAATCGAGCGGGGAGCTTAGTGGCCGGATCAATAATCAAGCAATGCTCTGTGCTATTGAAGCGGCTGCCCTGCGCTCGAACAGGCCGGGCGAATTTGATCGGCAGCCACTCCTGAGTTCGAACAAAGTCCCGCCGCTTCAATCATCCACTCACTGAATGCCCACCGCGCCCGATCCGCCCGCCGACACCGCTGCCCTGTGCGCGGTGCGCGACTTCGTGCGCTGGGGCGCGAGCCGCTTTCGCGAGGCGCAACTGGTGTTCGGCCACGGCACCGACAATGCCTTGGACGAGGCCTACCACCTGGTGCTGCACGCGCTGCACCTGCCGTTCGATCTGCCCGCGTTGTATCTGGAAGCCCGCGTCACCGACAGCGAGCGCGCAACGGTTATCGACCTGCTGCATGCACGAATCCGCACACGCAAGCCGGCCGCGTACCTGATCGGCGAGATTGCGTTTGCCGGGCATGCCTTCCATGTGGACGAGCGTGTGCTGGTTCCGCGTTCGCCGATCGCGGAGCTGATCGAGCGCGGGTTCGCGCCCTGGCTGGAGCAGCCGCCGGCGCGAGTGCTCGATCTGTGCGCGGGCTCGGGCTGCATCGGTATCGCCTGCGCGCTGAGCTTCGACTGCGAGGTCGATCTGGGCGAGATCGACCCGGGCGCGCTCGAGGTCTGTGCGCGCAACATCGGGCGGCATCGGGTCGCAGATCGCGTGCGCGCGGTGCAGTCGGACCTGTTCGCGGCGTTGGGCGAGCGGCGTTACGACCTCGTCGTCAGCAATCCGCCCTATGTGCCGACGCTCGAATGGGAAATGCTGGCGACTGAGTTTCACCGGGAGCCTCGGCTGGCGCTCGACGCGGGCGCAGACGGCATGGACGTGGTGGCGCGCATCCTGCGCGAAGCGCCGGATCATCTCGAAGACGAGGGTCTGCTGATCTGCGAGGTGGGCGGCAGCATGGAAGAGTTCGAAGCGCGCTGGCCGAGGCTGCCGGTGATCTGGATCGAGTTCGAGCGCGGAGGCGACGGCGTATTCGCGATCGGCCGGCGCGCGCTGCTCGACGCGAGGAAAACGCGGTGAGCGCGGGACATCATCACCACCACGGGCATGACCACGATCACGGACATTCGCATCCGAAGCACGTGCACGATGACCAGACCGATCACGCCGATCACCACGCAGGCCAGAGCGCGGGCCGGCTCAAGCTGGCACTCGGCATCACGCTGGCGATCCTGCTGATCGAAGCGATCGGCGGCTGGTGGACCCACTCGCTGGCGCTGATCGCCGACGCCGGCCATGTGCTGGCCGATGCGGGCAGCCTGTTGCTGGCGATCCTCGCGCTGCGCCAGGCGGCCAAGCCTGCCGACGCCGCCCACAGCTACGGCCACGGCCGTTTCCCGGTGCTCGCTGCTTTCGTCAACGGCCTGCTGCTGCTGGCCGTGAGCGCCTGGATCGCGATGGAAGCGGTGCAGCGGCTGATCGCGCCCGAGCGGGTCGATGGCCTGACTCTGTCCGCCATCGCCCTGATCGGGCTGGTGGGAAATCTTGCCGCATTAGGCCTGTTGCACGGCGGACACGAGCACGATCTCAACCGCCAGGGCGCGGCGGCGCACGTGCTGTCCGACCTGCTCGGCTCGATCGCGGCGGTCAGCGCCGGCCTGATCATCTGGACCACCGGCTGGACCCGCGCCGATCCGCTTCTGTCGATGCTGGCGGCGCTGCTGATCGTGCGCACCGGCATCCGCATCACGCGCGAATCCGCTCACGTCCTGCTCGAAGGTGCGCCCAAGGGGCTGGACCTCGCGCGCGTTGCTGCCGATCTTCCGGGTGCGGTTCCGGGGGTGACAGGCGTGCATCACCTGCACGCCTGGTCGCTGACGCCGGGGGACAGCCTGATGACCCTACACGCCGTGGTCGCGGTTGGAATGGACGCGGATCGCGCGGTCGCGGGGGTGCGTGACTGGCTGCGCGACCGGCACCGGATCGGCCACGTCACCGTGCAGATCGAGCGCGAGGACTGCGGCGCCGAGGCGGACTGCAGCAATGCGCGACAATGAACGCTGATAGCGAAGCACTCGCCTACGCGTAATTTTTTCTGGGTCTGTCATGTCCGGTAACACCTTCGGCCGTCTGTTCTGCGTCACCAGCTTCGGCGAGTCGCACGGGCCGGCGATCGGCTGCGTGATCGACGGCTGCCCGCCGGGCCTGGAACTCTGCGAGGCCGACATCCAGCCGGACCTCGATCGGCGCAAGCCTGGCACCTCGAAGTACGTCACCCAGCGCAAGGAAGACGACGCCGTGCGCATTCTCTCCGGCGTGTTCGAGGGGCGAACCACCGGCACGCCGATCGCGCTGCTGATCGAGAACAAGGATCAGCGCAGCTACGACTACGAGAAGATCAAGCAGACTTTCCGGCCCAATCACGCCGACTACGCCTACGTCCAGAAATACGGCATACGCGATCATCGCGGCGGCGGGCGCTCGTCGGCACGCGAAACCGCGGTACGAGTGGCGGCCGGTGCGGTGGCCAGGAAATGGCTGCGGCAGAAGTTCGGCATCGAGGTGCGCGGGTACGTCGCGCAGATCGGTCCGATCGAGATCGAGTTGAAGGATTGGGATGCGGTCAACCGCAATGCCTTCTTCGCGCCGGATCCCGATCGCGTGCCCGAGCTGGAGACGCTGATCGACACCCTGCGCCGCGAGGGCGACTCGGTGGGCGCGCGCCTGAATGTCGTCGCCAGCCATCTGCCGCCGGGCCTCGGCGAGCCGGTGTTCGACCGGCTCGACGCCGATCTCGCGCATGCGCTGATGAGCATCAACGCGGTCAAGGGCGTGGAGATCGGTGATGGAATGCGCGTCGCTGCGATGCGCGGCACCGAGCATCGCGACGAGATGACGCCGGAGGGATTCCTGTCCAATCACTCGGGCGGCATCTCGGGCGGCATCTCCACCGGGCAGGACCTGCTCTGCGCGCTCGCGATCAAGCCCACGTCCAGCATCACCACGCCGGGCAAGTCGATCGACGAGACCGGAGCAGCGGTGGACATGCGCACCACCGGCCGCCACGACCCCTGCGTCGGCATCCGCGCCGTGCCCATCGCCGAGGCGATGGTCGCCCTGGTGCTGATCGACCATGCCCTGCGCCATCGCGCCCAGAACGCGGACGTGGTTCCGCCGATACCCCGGATCGCCTCGCGCGCTCCATGAGTCTGGAGGTCGGCGGGGCCGGGACTCGTGGTCTGCACGTGAAGCTGTCGGGCTTCTACGCGCTGTACTACATGATCGTCGGCGCTTACCTGCCGTACTGGCCGCTGTATCTGCAAAGCCTGGGGTACACGCCGGCACAGATCGGCACGGCCTTCGCCGCCACGGGCCTGGTGCGGGTCGCGGTACCGGTGGGCTGGGGCTGGATCATGGATCGGAGCGGCCGACGGATGCCCTGGATCGCCGGCGGCATGCTGGCCTCGGCAGTGTTCTTCGGGATGGTACCGTTCTCGCCCGACTTCGCCACCCTGGTCGCGCTGCACGTGATCTACGCGATCTTCTGGAACGTGGCGCTGCCGGCGTTCGACGTCGTGACCCTGAATCATCTGGCGCGCACCGGCACCGATTACACGCGCATCCGGCTGTGGGGCAGCATCGGCTTTGTCGCGGCGGTGGCGGTGCTCGGGCCGATTCTCGACCGCACCGGTGTCGGGCCGGTGCCCTGGCTGGTCGTCGGCGGGATGCTGGCGATCACCTGGCTGTCGTTGCACGTGCCGGACGTGCACGATCCGCGCGTGCACGATCCCTCGCTCGGCGGTTTTCTCGATCGCGTGCGCACGCCGGCGGTGCTGGCGCTGCTGCTGGCAGCCTTTCTGTCGCAACTCTCGTTCGCGCCGTTCTACGGTTTTTTCTCGATCTACCTCGAAAGCCACGGCTACGACCGGACCACCATCGGCGGTTTGTGGGCGCTCGGCGTGGCGGCCGAAGTGATCGTGTTTCTGTTCACGGGCCGCATCATCCGCCGGTTCGGCGCGCGGCCGGTCCTGATCGCGAGTCTCGGCGCGTCGGCGCTGCGCTGGTCGATGCTGGGCCTGTTCGTGGATTCGCCGAGCCTGCTGGTGCTCAGCCAGGTCCTGCATTTCCTGAGCTTCGGCGTGTACCACGCGGTGACCGTGCACTACGTCCACGAGCTGTTCCCCGGCCGCCTGCAAGGCCGCGGGCAGGCGCTGCTGGCGGCGGTGAGCTTCGGGCTGGGCGGGTCTCTGGGAAGTCTGCTTGGCGGGTATTTCTGGGAGCGGGTGTCGCCGGAGGCGGTATTTTTCGCAGCCTCCGGGTTTGCCCTGCTCGGCGCCTGGGCGGCGCGACGTGCGCCGTCGCTGAGAGCGGCGGCCTTGCCGGTGGTGAAGGAGTCGCCCGGGCTGGGTGCCTGAACGCGGATCTAGGCGGAGGCCTCGGCGATGCGTCGAAGAAAAGGCGCCATGTCGGGCTCAAAGGCCGCATGCGCGCACAGCTTGTCGAAGTGCTTCATCGCCGCCGGATACCCGGTCCTGAGCGCGGGACCCAGGATCGGCTCCAGGCCATTTTGTTCGAGCAGGCGCCGGTGCAGATGCTCGTTGTGCAGCAGCGCCAGCTCGCAGGCGAAGCAAATGTCGGCAAGGCTCAGGCCTGCTTCGACGATCCAGTCTCCCGTCTGCACCAGCGCGCGTTCGATGGCAGCCAGCCAGGCCCCCAGGGCTTGTTGCGTTTGCGCGTGCAGTTCTGTCGCGATCAAACCCGCACGCAGCGCCAGGATGTAGTGCTGCGTGTCACGCGCGAACACCAGGCTGGCGTCGAGAAAGCTGTCGATCCGCGAGGCGCTGTAGGCGTCGTGGCCGTAGAGCGCGAACCGGTCTGCGCCGAGCCGCGCGACCCCGCGCATGATGCTGTTCGACTCGAAGATGCCGACGCGTCCGTCCGGACTGAACGCGGCCGGCACCGTACCGAAGGGATGCGCCGCGAGAAATGCGTCGGTCTTGAACAGGCGACCGCCGAAGCCGGTCCTGGCGGTGCGCTGCAAGCCCGCCGCGGCGAGCTTCTCCTCGGGCGAGAGCGGGCGCGCGTCGAAATCCCACAGCCAGTCGGCCAGTTCCTGCGGCGAGGCGCCGCGCACTTCGACTTCCACGCCACACAGTCGCGCCGCGATGGTCGCCTTCCAGATCCGCGGATTCGGCAGGTAGGAAACGATGCGCAGGACGGTCGCGGCCGGGCTCAAGCGGACTTCCCCCTCAGTACGTTCCTCATGGCAGGACTCGCAGGCTCAGCTTCTGGGCTTGGGCCTGACCGCCGGCCCCAGCAGTTCGCCGATCTGCCCGGCGATGCCGGCGCAGGCCGCGGCCTCGGTGCGGGCGATCAGGGGGATGGGAATGATCAGGGCGGGCATGTACGAGGTGCCGCTGGCGGTGACCGAAACCTTGCCGACCGAAGTGCGATCCCGCGTGTCCCAGATCGAAACCTCGTACTTGGATTCGTTCTCCCACCAGCCGAAGCCCAGGCAGGCCGCGCCTGTCGGGCTGATCCCGCAGCCCATGCTGCCACCGCCGTCGATTTTCTCGGTCTCGCCGTCGATCCAGACCATGAAGCGCACGCCGGTGGCACGTACCCGCTCGGCGATCTGCGGTTGGTCGAACAGCTTGTTGAGACCTTCGGACGACATCGGTGCGGTGCGCGGCTCCAGCCAGGGAAACAGCGCATCGACGAAGGATTTCTCGGCGTAGACCGGGAGTTTCCGGCTGCGCAGCGAGTCCGCGATGCAGGTGTTGAAACTCTCTTCGGATTCGCGATCGCCGCGGTGACGACGACCCAGCACCACCACCGATTCGCCGGCGCCGATCGCGACGGCTCGCGGCGAGGTGCGGAGCTGTTCGACCTTGGACGTCACGCAGGCGCCGAGCACCAGCGTCAGACCGAACAACCCGTAGGGTTTCACGGGGTCGAGCCTCCGGGGGTGGAAGGCGCCGGGTTGGCCGGGAGGGCCGCGGCGTTGGTCAGGCGCGTGCGAAAACCGTTGCCGTCGCGAAAGATCAGCGCCATGCCGGCGGCGGCGTCGCGCATCGCGTCGGTGACTGCGGCGGTGAGCCCGGCATGGGTGCCGCCGATCAACTGGCCTCGATGCTTGCCATAGGCGGCCAGGTCCCAGGACGTCAGTTCGCGGCCCTGCGGCGTGAGCAGGCGCAGGCGGTATTTGATCCAGGCCTCGTGAAACTCGTCCTTGTCGGTGCGCGGACTCTGGATCTGCACGTCCTGCACCACCGGTTGCAGCACCGCCTCGACGCCGGATGCAGCGCTTTGCGCGGTGGGCGCCCGGTCCAGCACGGTGAGCTGCGCGAACTGGGCGGAGAGAAACTCCGAGAACAGGGCCTGCGAAGCTGGACCCACCGACACCTGCTGCAGGATGGACTCCTGGGTCGGCTTGTCGTCGTGAACGTATTTGCGGAAGGTCTCATCCATGTACAGGCCCATCGACACCGGCACCTTTGCGAGCACGGGCGGGGGAAATTTCGAGGGCGGCACCACCGGGTCGGTCGAACAGGCGCTGGCCAGCGCGACCGCAATCAATGCCAGGACACGCCACCGACCGCGACATCGATCCAATTCAGCTACTGCTGGTGAGTCCGACAAAGGCACCTCCGTTCTCCGAACACATGATACGCATCAGGTTGGCGAACCGGATTCCGCTCGGGGTGATGCCGCTGCTGGTGTACTGCGTGGGAAAGCCGATGGCGTGGATGCGCGCGCGCGGGACGCCGCGCGAGTCCTTGGGATTAACGCGACGGATGCGGGACAGCGCGTCGGAGGCCGAGGTTCCGGTGAAGTCGTCGCCGAGCACGTAGACGCTGATCTTCTTGTCCGGCGCGGCGAAGGCGCGGATCGCTGCTTCGATGCCCTCGACCGGGCTGGAGTCGGAAAAGGCTTTCCAGTTGCGCATTGCCTCGATCATCGCCTTGCGCCGGCCCGGCGTGTCTGGAATCCACTGCCCTCGGTAGGAGCTGAACAGGTAGTCGCCCTCGTCGCTCATGACCTGGATGCCCTTCACCTTGGGATACAGATCCAGGATTTCGATCATGGTGCTCAGCATCGTGGCCCAGGCGTAGCGCTGCATCGATCCGGAGGTGTCGACGACGAACACGATGTATTCGCTGTCCACCGGGATGCCGCCAACCGCGGCATCGTTCTTGACCCGGACGCCCTGTGCCTGGAGCCGGCGCATCTCCTCGGTCAGGGTCTGGCGCGCGGATGCGAGTTGTTTCTCGACGGCCTCCGTCGCCTGGCGATCGACCTCGCTTTCGGTGGTCTTGTTCTTCAGCGAATCGGCCATGACGCGCAGGCGGATCAATTCCTGTTCGGCGTCGCGCTGGTCATCCCGCCCGGCGGCCAGCGCCTCTTCAAGCGCCTGGAGTTCACCGGCGGTCTGCTCGCCGAGCAGACGCATCTCGGCGGACTGGCCGCGGTCATCCTCGATGACGGGCTCCGACACCGGCGGCGGCTTGGACTGGCTCAGCACCAGCAGCAGGATCATGGCGCCGAAGCCGCAGCAGATGCAGTCGATGAAGGACATCGAGAACACCTGGATTTCGTGCCGCCGCTTGATCGCCATGGGCTTGGCCTAAGGCCAGTCGCGGGACGGATTGAAATACGACCCGCCGGTCGCCTGTGCGAGCTGCCAGAAGGCGCTCGGCGCACGCGGGTCGCCTTCCATCGGCATCAGGATCACGCTGAACGGCAGGCCACGCGGCAGCGCCTCGGTCGCCTCCTCGAAAAATCGCACCCGTTGCTTGCCGGAGACACTGCCGCTGCCGGCCGAGCGACCGGCGGTGGGCAGGCCGTCGGTGATCAGGTATACGTGATCCGGCGCCGGCTTGAGGCTGCCGACGACGGAGAAAGCCTTGAGCAGGTTGGTTCCCTTGCCCGGCACGGTGCGACGCAACTGGCCGACGGCCTCGTCGAGTTGCTTGCCACCGGCAACCGGCAGCCACTGGCCCGCCGATCCGGGAACGGCCGGCTTTGCGTCTTCATTGAAGCCGTAAATCTGGAACTGCGAATCCGGCGGCATCTGCGATGCGATCCAGTCCACCGCTGCGACGGTGCGCCGCCATTTGATGGAGGCCAGCCGCGCCGAGTCGCTCATGTTGCGTCGTCGCACGGCCTCGACGAGGGTGTCGGCCAGCATGCTCCCGGAGGTATCCACCAGCACCAGGATGCGGCGGCCTTCCACGCTCAGGCCGGACAGGTACTGGCGGCGGCCTTCGCCGACGATGCTGCGGGCGGAATCGCCGGAGTCGTCCTTGGCGGCGGCGCGCATCGCCTGCACCCGGGCTTCCAGCGCCTTGAGTTCGTTTTGCAGGTCCAGTACGCGCATGCGGCCGTCTTCGGCGCCCGGACCTTCCCGCAGAATCGCGGCGCGCGCCTCCTCGATTTTCTGCCGCAGGCGCTCGGCCTGGGCCTGGGCCAGTTCCTGCGCCTCCTCAGCGTCGTCGAGCGCGGCGCGCAGGACCAGCAACTGGTGGCGATCGTCGAGCAGCTTGTCTTCCATGCCGCTGACCTGCGGCCGCTGGATGTTTGCCATCGCGTCCGGGTTGGGTGCGGAGTGCTTCATCAGCAGGAAGATCAGCACCGTCGCGCCGAAGCCGCAGGAGATGCAGTCCAGGAACGACATGTTGAAGATCGCCAGTTCCTGGCGCCGCTTCACGGGGCGATCCTCACGGCATCACCTCGATCAGGCGCAGGGCCAGGCCGGCGCATTCGATGCGATCGCCCAGGCCGACCCGGGCCGGCAGTCGAACGGCCTTGCCGTTGACCAGCAGCCCGGGCCGGTCGGTGCCGTCCAGCCAGAGCTTGCCGTCGAGTCGTCTGAGCATGCCGGGCGTGTTGGCGCTCAGCTTCGATAGAGGCAGCGCCGGATCACGATCCGTGCGCGGCAGACTCTGCGCACGGTCGCCCACCAGCGCGTGAGTGGGTTCGCTGGAGCCGGCATCGGCACCTTTGACCCGGGCTCGCCCTGGCAGGCGCGTGATGTGCGCCAGCCCCGAACCGGGAATGACGATGCGGTCGATCTGTGCGAGCGCGCCGCGCGCCGGGGCCAGGGAGTCGAGCTTCAACGGGGCAAGCCCGGTGGCGTATTCGAGATGCTCGGCCAGACCCGGCACGGCGCTGGCGCGAGAGCTGAGCAGCAAGGTCGTCGGTCGCGGTCGCGCGCTGGCCTCGACGGCCGCGGCGATGGTCTCGAAACGCTCGGTCAGCCGTTGCACGAGGTCTTCGCGCGCCAGGCTCGCGCGATGCGTGCGCCCGCCGCTGGCCAGCTCCAGCACCGCGCTCGGCGCCGACGACAGCGCCTCCAGCCAGCGTGGCAGGGCGTCGAACAGGAGTTGCTCGGTATTGGCGCTGTGCAGCGGGTCGAAGCGCGTCTGCTGCACGAACACCTGCGCCGCGCTGCGCGACACCGCATCCCAGACCGCTACCAGGCCGGGCTTGGCGATTTCTTCGACGCTCTGGCGCGCGAGCGTGGTGCCGCCGTCGAGCACGGTGAGCAGGAAGCGGTGCTGCTCGACGTCCAGGTGCAGGACGCGAGGGTCGTTGTCGACCGTGCTCGTGGCTGCCACGGCGGCATCGACCAGACCCTGCGCCTTCAGGCCGCTGGCCTCGACCAGTCCGAGCAACAGACCCAGTTGCTCGCGCGTGAAACCGCCCGGCACGGCGAGAATCAGCGGCTCGTCGCCGCAGCTTTCGCGCAAGGCGAGCAGTTGGGCGTAGGCCAGATCGGCGTGCGTCCGCGCGTTCCCCAGCGGCGCGCCATGCGAGCCTTCGAGCTGGTACCAGTAGCGGCTGCTGGTGCGCCGCGGATCGAGCCGGCTGCGCGCACGCGCAGCCTCGCCGACCAGCAGGTGCTTGCCGTCCAGCGCGGCGAAGCCGGGACTCTCGATCAACAGGCGCGCGCCGTCGCTCAGCAACAGGCCGGTGTCGTTGAGTTCGAGGACGTTCATCGCGAAAGAAAATCTTTAGCCACGGATTACACGGATGAACGCGGATTGAATCACCCACCTACGGTCCACTTTCCAATCACGACATCGGTACAGGATCGAACTCCACGACCGATTTGATTGATCCGCGTTCATCCGCGTAATCCGTGGCCAAAAATGCTGGTGTTGGTTCATATGCTTTAAGCGGGCGCCTGCAGATTCTCGATCAGCTTGCGCTCGCAATCGGCGTGCGCATCGAGCACCAGACGCTCCTGTACGAGTTGTAGCTGGTACAGCAGGAACACCGTCAGCAGGCTCAGCAGCAGGGCCACCAGGGTGGAGTTGAAAGCCACGCCCAGCGCCTCGGTGACGCCGGTCATGTCGCCTTGCAGCACCGCCTGCGCGTGGCCCAGCGAATCGCCGATGCCGCGCACCGTGCCGACGAAACCGATCGAGGGAATGGCCCAGCAGATGTAGCGGACCACGGCCAGCTCGGCGTCGAGTCGATCATTGACCGACTCGGCCACCCGCCGCGCCTCGTCCGAGGCGTCCTGCACGCTTCGGGTGATGCGGAAGCGGTGCAACGCGCCCAGGTACAGGCGTGGCAGCAGGCGTTCGCGACTCTCGGGCGCGAGCGACTCGATCGCGCGAGCGTGCGCGCGGGCGTCCTCCGGCAGGATGCTTTCGCCTTCGGCGACGTTGACCAGATCGGCCTCGAACAGCTTGCGCTCGCGCGCGACGTTGCGGAACTTGTAGCCCATGATCGCGGCGGCCCAGATTGCAAACGTGATCGCCAGCTGCTGTTCCGCGCCCTTGATGACGATGTAGACGCTCTGTTCGAGCTGGATGTACTCGCCGGTGTTCGCTTCGACCTTCTGCTTGAACTCGTCGAGGATCGCGCGTGCCTGCGGACGCACCAGGGCGGTATAGACCGCGTGGACCAAAATGCCGGCAATCAGCAGGGCAAAAACCTGGAAGACGAATTCGACGGAAAAATTCTTGCGCATGAAGGAGGGTGGGAGGCTCAAAGATCGGCGGGGAAATCGACTTCCTGATCGGGCGAGACTTTTTCGGTGGGCTTGAACTCGCGGTCGTCGGCCTTCGCGGGAGTGCCTGGGGGGGGCTCGTCCCCGCTTTCGGTCGGCTCGACCGTCGTCGACGGGGATTTCACCGGCCCGGGATCAGTCTGCCCGAACGTGGCGGGGGTGAGGAACACGAGTCCCGCACCGAAGACGCAGGTCCAGGTTGGCAGGCCCCTCACTGCGCATACCTCGCCACCCGGAACCCGACATCCTGGCGCCCGCCGTCGCCGGAATCGCGATATGCCAGACGCAACTGGATGAGCGTCCCGTGCGCCCAGCTCGATCCGCGGATGACGCGAAACTCCCCGGTGTCGGGTCCGAACGGATCGGCCAGCTCGGTGCCGCCCAGCGAGGGGACGGCGGTGTAGCGGTCGTGCACCCACTCGGCCACGTTGCCGCCGATATCGAACAACCCCAGCCGGCTTGCTGCGAAGCTGCCGACCGGGCTGGCGACGACATAGCCGTCGTCATAGTTCGACAGGACCTGCGGCACCAGCCCGTCGGCGCCTCGATCGGCGAAGTTGCCGGACTTGTCCGTCGGCGGCATCGATCCTCCCCAGGGATAGCGCAGCACCTCGCCGCCGGCGAAGCGCGCGGCCCACTCCCATTCGGCTTCGCTCGGCAGCCGGTAGCCCGTATTGACCGGCTGTACGAGCTTGAAGCTGCCGCTGTCTTCGACATAGGCCGCAGGCAGACCATCCTGTGCGGACAGCGCGATGCAGTAACGCACGGCGTCCTCCCAGCTCACGCGCGCCACCGGTTGGCCCTCGTTGTTGAGCGTGTTGCGCATGTGGATGCCGGAGGAATGTTCGGCGGTCACCATACGGAACTGCGCGTTGCTGACTTCGGTGGTAGCCAGATAGAAGGGACGCGTCAGCCGCACCTTGCGCTGGGCCTCGTTGGCTTGCCGGCCCTGGGTGCCGCGCTCCGAGCCCATCGTGAACGCGCCGGGCTTGATCAGCACGAACTTCAGTCCGCTCTGGCTGGTGGCGCTGGCCGGTGCGCGCGCGACCTGGGCATCCGCATCGCTGGCGAGTTTCACCTCGACTCTCTGTTCCAGCCCGGGGCGCGGCGTCACCGTGGTCGACTGCGTCGCAAAGCCGGCCTTGGCGACTTCCACGCGGTGCGCAACCGCGGTGAGTTGCAGCCGCGTGGTGCCGGCCTCGATAGCGCGGCCGTCGATGCTGACCTTTGCATCCGCCGGTTCGATGGCGAGCACCACGGCGCCGAGAATGGGTTCGAGCACGACGCGCAAATCCTGCGATTGCTCGGGCGTGAATTCAAGGCTGCGCTCGGCCGGCTGATGTCCCGGCGCCGACAGGCGCAGCCGATGACTGCGCCCCGGAGCGAGGCTGAGGCTCAACGGCGTCTGGCCGCGGAACTCGCCGTTCACCGTCACTGCGGCGCCGGCCGGCTCGCTGCTGATACGCAGATTGCCGCTGGCGGGAACGAGTTTCGCCTCTGCCAGCTTGAGCGGCTCGCCGGCGCGCACGGTGAAGCGGTCGCGCCAGGTCTGGTAGCCGGCCCGTTGCAGAGTGAGTTCATGCGCACCTGCACCCACCTCGACGGTCTGTGGGGTGCGCCCAACGACCGCTCCATCGACAAGAATTTCAGCGCCGCCTGGCCTGGAGGCGATGCTCACCGGTGCCCAGCCCTGTTCCAGTTTCGCGTTGACCGTCTGCGCCACGCCGCCACCTTCCATGAGCACTTCGGCCTCGTAGGCTTGGTAGCGCGGAGCGCGCAGCAGCAGGCGGTGCGGGCCGGCTGCGAGTTCTAGGTCGGCCAGCGGCGTGGTACCGCGAGGGTTGTCGTCGACGAAGACCTCGGCACCCGGGGGGTCGGAAACCAGGGTGAGCCTGCCCGGCAGGAGCTTGAGTTCGAACCGGAAGGTCTGCTGGTCGGCATTAGTCACCGTGAAGCTCGCCGCCAAGTCCTCGTAACCCTGGCGGCGCGCGATCAGGGAATAGTCACCCGGCAGCAACAGCCGGCCCTCGCCAATCACAAGACCGAATCCGCCATCGAGATTGAGGGAATCGGGGTCGGGTGTGATCTCCAGCCGGACCGCGCGTGTCAGCGCAAACAGCAGGACGGCCAGCGCCAGGAGCAGGCCCATCGCGGCCAGCACCCAGACCACCGGGCCGCGCCGCCCTCGTCCGCCGACGGGACCCGATGATGAGGGCGGTTGATACGCCACGGGCGTGATGCGCGCGCCCGCTTCGCTCATAAGGTTTCCTCGCAGCGCACCTCGACGACGGGTCGGGTGCTGCCGGCGCTGATTTCGAATTCGCGGCGTACGTCGCGATAACCGGGCCGGGTGCCGATGGCGACGTAGCGGCCGGGCTTGAGTTCCAGATCGTGCGTCGCAAACCGACCGAGCGGGCCGACCCGATAGACCGTCACGTCGGTCTGGTCGTCGGAGCGCAATTGCAGGACGACCGGTTGCGCGGCCTGGTCCAGCGCCAGGCGCAGGCCGGCGATCTGTTCGGCGAGCCGCGGGCCAGGATTTGCCGTCGCCTGTGCTTCGAGGATGAGGGCGTCGGCTTCTTCGGCAACGGCCAGGGACGTGAGCCGCTGCGGGCGGTTGATCAGATCCTGCATTTTCGCGGACA
Organism: Panacagrimonas sp.; assembly: GCA_052387695.1. GTDB lineage: Bacteria > Pseudomonadota > Gammaproteobacteria > Nevskiales > Nevskiaceae > Panacagrimonas. The sequence continues at coordinate 26,025 of JBQTIX010000004.1, forward strand.
GACGTGCGCGCGGCTCGGCGACCGTGAGGCCTTCCCGCGCGAAAGCGACGCTCGGGTCGATTTCCAGCGCTGCCTGATAGGTCTTCTCGGCGCCAGCCCAGTCCTCGGCCGCCGCCTGGGCCTGGGCCTCCTGCTGCAACTGGCTGAGCCGCCCGCCGCGCCTGGCCTCTGCCAGCCGGCTGGCGGCCTGCTGCACGCCGCCATCACCCGGGCGCAGCGCCTGCGCGCGCGCGATTCGCGCGGCCGCCACACCGAGATTGTTGCGGTCGAGCGCCTCAAGGGCCTCCCCCAGATCGCGCCGGAACTCCTCGTCCACCCGGGCCGATTGGATGCGGGCAACCGCGGTCTTCGCTTCCTCCGTGTCGGCGTCGAGTTGCAGTGCCGCGCGGTACGCGGATTCAGCGCCCGCCACGTCGTTCGCCTGCTCCAGCCGGCGAGCGGTCTGGAGCTTGACCGCGACGGCGTCCAGGCTCTTCAAGCGCTCCAGCCCCCGGATGGCGGCGGCATTGCCCGGATCGAGCGCAAGGGCGAGGTCAAACGCGCCCTGTGCGCGGGCTTTGTCAGCCTCGGCCAGCGATTTTTGTCCCGCTCGCAGCGCTTCGGACAGGCGCCCCGGCACTTCGCCGATCAGCGTGTCGAGCGTCGCGGCCGCGGCCTCATACCCGGAACGGGCGGCCGCGAAATCGCGCGATGCGAAAGCCTTGGCCGCGGTTTCGGCATGCGCCACTGCGCTAGCGAATGGCTCGCCGGCCCATCGTTCGACGCCTTTGCCGCGGAGCTGAGTGGCCTGCTGGTCGATTTTCTTCTGCAGTGCCTGCGCCGCAGCGCGAGTCTCCAGCAGCGCCGGGTCGTCCCAGATCGGCGTCGTTGCCGCTGGCGCCACGGACGGTGGGACAGCAGGTTCTGCTTCCGTCCCGGCCACAACCGGCGACTCGAGCGCCGATGGCTGTGACGGACGATCGTCGGAGGGCAGCAGGTAGATCGCCGCCAGGCCTAGCGCGACGGTCGCCACCAGGCCAAAAAAAACCGTGGGCGCGCTGACCCCGGCTGGTTTGCGCGTGCGCGAAGGCTGGCTCTGGCTGCGCACGGCGCTGTTGGCCAGCGCCTGCGGAACGATGCGCTCGAACGGTGCCGGCGATCCGGGATCGGGGGCGGACGTCACGGCGCCGAGCCGATCTCGGATGCGTAGCGCTCATGCAGCAGCTTGCGCCACTGCTCGTACTGTTCCTGGGCCGAGCCGTTGAGCGTCACCGTCTTGCCTTCCAGTTCCACCACGCGCGGGGCCACGTCATCATTGATCGACTGGTTCAATTCCTTGACCGCCTCGGCGTGCACCTTGGCCTCGGCGCCCTTGGCAATGCCGCTCTGGATCATGTAGATGCCGGCGCCGATGCCGAGCGATCCGGCCGCCGCCGTCCCGGAGTTTTCAGCCTGCGTCAGTCCGTACACGCCGCCGATGACGGCGACCGCACCGAGTACCTTGCGGCCGAGCGCCTGACGCGAGAGTTCGCGTTCCGCAATCACCTCGTTGTAGCTCGATTTGCGCCATTCCTGGTAACTCGGCTGCATGGACTGGCGAAATGCGGCGTAGTGCGCATCGAGCGTATCCACCAGCAGATCGTCGCGCTCGCGGACGTCGGCCACGCGCCTGACGATGGGATCACCCTGCGGTGGCAGGCGCGCGACGCTGTAGCGACCCGACTTGTCCCGCTTCAGGTACCCGGCGAAGCGCGCGGGTGCCAGGTCCGCGGAAAAGCGCAGGTCGGCCACGCGCTGGACCTCCAGGGTCTGCGCCGCGGTGAGCTTGCGCCGCTCGGCCAGCAGGTCGTTCGCGATACGGCTGTAGAGATCCTGGAACGGATCGGTACCGGCGGCCATGCGGTCGGTGTAGGACATTTCCGCTGCGAGTTCCTCGTAGGTGCGTTCCATCCACTTGCGCCCGGTGACGTCGCTCGCCTGGATCAGCAGCCGCAGTTTCTCGCCGTCGGAGTGCAGGATCTTGCCGGTGACGATCACTTCGGAAGCGGGCGTCGCCTGGGGCAGTACCCGCACCGTGCCCCAGTAACCGGTTCCATCGAGGGTCTGACGTAGCGCCTGGGGAAGGTAGTTGGCCTCGGCCTCGCGTACTGCCGGAAAGACATTCTGGTCCTGCTGCTCCTTGACCGAGGCCGGGACGCCGGGATCGAAGCGCGTGACCACCAGGTCGAGTAGTTCCGCCGAAGGCAGGTCCTGCTCCGCGTGACTGGCCTGCACGTCGTTGACTCGCTTGACCTGCTTGGACACGCAGCCACTGCCCAGGAAGCATGCCCACACCAGAAATGTACTGCGGATGATCAGGGTGTTCATGGCTCAGGCCTTGCGCGACTTGTATTTCTTGTACTCGTCCCAGAGCTTGGCGCGCAGCACGGGGTCCGCCTCCTTCTCGGCGGCCTCACGCAACTGGAGCGCGACCACGTCGTCATCCTGCCCGTCGGGCGTGCCTTCGGGCGGGGGGAATTTCGGTCCGCCCGATTGCGGATTGCCGATTCCGCCGCCAGCGGTTCCGACCTCGACGTCGCCGCTTCCGTCCGGTCCGTTTTCGCCAGGCATCTGCCCCCCCGAGCCACTGCCACCGGGTTCACCCTGACCGGTACCCGTGCCGTTGCCGGCCCCAGCGCCGCCTCGACCGCCCGCTGCACCCTGTCGCTCGATCTCGGCCTGCTCGCGCCCGAGACGATCCTCGAAGGCGATCAGGCCGCCGTCGAAAGCCTGGTCCCAGTCGGCGTCGCGCTCGGCCTGGGTCTTTGCAGTGCCCGATGCGGACCCGCCGCCGGAGGTCGAGCCGGCTTTTCCTCCTGCGGTCTTCGATGTGCCTGCCCCGGAGCTTCCACTCCCCGCGGAACCTGCGACCGCACCACCCGCCGTACCGGCGGCACCGCCCTTGCCCGCCCCAGAACCGGCATCGCCGCCAGCTTTCTGTGCGCCGGACCCGGTTCCTGCACCCGTGCCGGAACCGGGTGATGAGCCGGTCCCTGCCGAGGGTAAGCCGGGCATCCCGGCCGAAGAGCCCTGTCCCTTGGGGCCCGACGGAGAAGGTGAGGGGAAGGACGAACCGGAACCGGTTCCCTGCTGGCCCGAACCTCCGGAGGGCGAGGAGGGAAACCCGCCCGACGATCCGGGCATCGAGGATCCCGAAGAACCCGACGACGAGGAACTGGAGCCCTGCTGTCCCGAACTGCCGCTGGGAAAGGAAGGGAATCCGCCCGAGGAACCGGGCATCGAGGATCCTGACGACCCCGATGGCATGGAAGGGGGCGACTTCGATGCGCAGGCCGCCAGCGTAGACAAGGCCGCCAGGGCGGCAAGGATCAAACCGGAGTGAGTGCGACAAAGCGGGCGTCGATTCGCGTTCATTCGATTCGCGTTCATAGGGGGCACCTCGATGGAACGGCAACGATGCAGGCTTGGACGCATCCGGGTCGCGCGAGTTTCATGCAATCAAGCTGAACCTTCACGGACCGGCAGCCGGTAGCGTACCCCCGAAGTCGCTGCCGGTTTGCCCTTGTCGATACGCGGCCGCAGCCGGGCCTCGCGCAAGGCGCTGGTGAGACGGGAGCCAACTCCGGCGGGCAGGCCCGCCGGAGTGGATTCGACGATACGCACGTCGCGTGAGCGACCCTGTGCGTCCACCGAGAATTCAGCCAGCACAAATCCTGTCCCGGCGCCCGCCGGTGCGGTCGCCACCGGCGGCTGGAAACTGATGAACGCCGGCTGCGCCAGCGGCGAAGGCTCGCGCACCGAGGCCAGCAGGGCTTCGGCCTTGGTATACAGCTCATAGGCGACGTCGCGACGGCCGGTGGCGAAATTGACGTCGGCGATCCGGATCAGGGTGCGCGCCTGTTCGACCGGCGTGCCGGTCTTCTGCGCTTCGGCAATGCGCCGCGCGCGCGTCAACGAGGTGGCGGGGTGCGCGTAGTTGGGGAGAGGGCGCTCGTCGGGGTTGGGACGGCGCAGCGAGGCAGTGAGTACCACTTCCAGCAACGGATCGACCAGTCGCGGGTCGTCCCTGGAATACGCTTTCTCCAGGATGCTGACGGCCAGGCCTTGCAGTGCCACGGCGTCGCTGATTCTTCCGCCCGCACGATACCAACGCGCCGCCGAAAGATAGGTCGGCACCAGTTCGGGTGTGCCCAGACCGTAAATGCGCTCCGCCACTTCGACGCGCTTGAGTTGCAGCTCGTCTGCTTCCTCGGCCTTGTCCTGCCCGCGGTAGGCGAGCGCGAGCGCGTTGATCACCTCCAGTTGCCCGGCGCTGTACAAGCCCTGATTGACGCGGTGCAGTTGCAGCGCAGTCCCGAGGGCCTCGCTGGCGATGCTGAACTGGCCGGCAAGCTGATGGGTGTGACCGATGCCATACCAGGCGTCGAAGAGTTTGGGCTCACGCGGCCCGCCCTGGTTCTCGTCCAGCTCGATCGCCACGCGGTAGTCGGCCAACGCCCCGGCCACGTCACCCGCCTGCTGCTTGGCGTGCGCCTGGTTGATCAGCGGAGTGACGATGCGGAGGTCTGTCGGACCGTAGGCGATGCGACTTGCCGCCAGCGCCTGGCCGGCGAGCGTCACCGCGTTTGCCGGGCTGCCCTCGTCGATCGCCGCCTGAATCGCCAGGTGCGTCGGCGCGTCGACGGGTCGGGCCTGGTCGTCCAGGATTCTCGGTGGCGCGGGCATTTCCACCGAACTCGCGGGCGCCGGCAGTTCGATGGCACCGGCGCCGGCGCTCACGGCCAGGGCAGTGATGCTCAGAAGATGAATCAACAGACGACGGGGGCTCATCGGGAAGACACGAGTTGCGCTCGATCCGGACCCTTCAATGGTAGCCACAGATACGCAGCCGTGCGGGTTTGCGGATGTCGGCTGCCCCGGCCATGACGCCCTGTCCGTGCTGTCTCCACGGCTACTTCTATTGTCGGCACGTAAGTTAGAGTACGGAAAATTCGTAAGTCCCGACGGGAGCCTGGCCATGCCGACATATACCCCTCCACTGCGCGACATGCATTTCGTCCTGCACGAATTGCTCGATGTCGAGACCGCGCTGCGCAAGTTGCCGCCGCATGCGGACATAGACCGCGAGACCATCGATTCGATCCTGGAAGAAGGCGGCAAGTTCTGTTCGGAGGTGCTGTTTCCGCTCAATCAAGTCGGCGACCGCGAGGGCTGCACCTACCAGGGCGATGGCGTGGTCACGACGCCGACCGGTTTCAAGGAGGCTTACCAGCAGTTCGTGGAAGCCGGATGGGGCGCGCTGGGCATGGACCCGGACTTCGGCGGACAGGGCCTGCCGCACGTCATCCACAGCGCCTTCATGGAGATGATGAACTCCGCCAACCAGGCCTGGACGATGTACCCGGGACTGAGCCACGGCGCCTACAACGCGCTGCACGCCTTCGGCACGCCGGAACAGAAGAAGGTGTACCTGACCAAGCTGGTGTCGGGCGAGTGGACCGGCACCATGTGCCTGACCGAATCCCATGCCGGCACCGACCTGGGCATTCTCAAGAGCAAGGCCGAACCCAACGCCGACGGCACGTACTCCATCACCGGCACCAAGATCTTCATCTCGGCCGGCGAGCACGATATGTCCAAGAACATCATTCATCTTGTGCTCGCTCGCCTGCCGGACGCGCCGCCGGGCACCAAGGGGATTTCCCTGTTCATCGTGCCCAAGTTCATCCCGGATGCGAACGGCGAACCGGGCGAGCGCAACACGTTCAGGTGCGGCTCCATCGAGCACAAGATGGGCATTCACGGCAACGCCACCTGCGTCATGAATTTCGACGGCGCAAAGGGCACCCTGGTGGGCGCGCCCAACAAGGGTCTCAACGCGATGTTCGTGATGATGAACAGTGCGCGTCTGGGCGTAGGCATGCAGTCGCTGGGGCTGGCCGAAGTGGCGTATCAGAATTCGCTGGCCTACGCGAAGGATCGCTTGCAGTCGCGTGCGCTGACCGGCTCCAAGGCGAAGGACAAGCCGGCCGACCCGATCATCGTGCACCCCGACGTGCGCCGCATGCTGCTGACCCAGAAGGCCTATGTAGAAGCCGCGCGCACGTTCACCTACTGGGCCGGTCTGGCCATCGATCGCGAGCACAAGCACCCGGACGAGAAGACGCGCAAGGACAACGCCGACATGGTTTCGCTGCTGACGCCGGTGATCAAGGGCTTCATCACCGACAACGGCTACGAGTCCACCACCCTGGCCATGCAGGTGCTCGGCGGCCACGGCTACATCGCCGAGTGGGGTCTGGAGCAGCACGTGCGCGACGCCCGCATCAACATGATCTACGAGGGCACCAACACCATCCAGGCGCTGGATTTGCTGGGCCGCAAGGTGCTCGGCGACATGGGCGCCAAGCTGATGAAGTTCGGCAAGGTGATTTTCGACTTGGTGAAAAGCCACGCCGACAACCCGGCGATGAAGGAATTCACCGATCCACTGGCCAAGCTCACCGCCGACGTACAGAAGGTCACGATGGAAGTTGGGCAGAAGGCAATGAAGAACCCGGACGAGGTCGGCGCCGCCGCGGTGCCCTACCTGCGTCTGGTCGGGCATATGGTGTACTCGTTCTCCTGGGCGTACGCGGCGGGCGTAGCACTGAAGAAGCTCGATTCGGGCGATCCGTTCTACAAGACCAAGCTGACCACCGCGCGTTTCTATTTCGCCAAGCTCTACCCGGAGACGGCGACCCTGATGAACCAGGTGCGCTCGGGCAGCGCTACCCTGATGGAGCTCGAGGAAGCGAATTTCTGAGAGCTCGTGGTGCGAGAAAAATCGACGGCCGTAGGGAGGGCGCCGCTCCGCACCCCATCAGTCATTCGCTGATGGAGTGCGGAGCCGTTGGGAATCAGGCGGCGGCGTCCAGCGCACGAATCTGCACCGGCACGTACTTGTGGTACGGCGTCTTCGAGAACGGCTCGCAGTGCGCACCCGCAGTCAGCCGGTTGAGCTGCGGCCCTATCGGCGCGCTGTCCTTGTAGCGCATGCCGTAACCGTGCGGCAGCGTGACCACGCCGCGCCGCAGGCCCTCGTCGAGTTCGATACTGACCTCGATCTCACCGCGCTCCGACGCGCACAGCGCACGTGCGCCGTCGGCCAGGGCGAGCGCGCGAGCATCCTCGGGGTGCATGCGCATCGCGCCGTCCGCATCAACCTTGCGCCATGACGGGTCGCGGTAGATCTGGTTCGCGTTGTAGCTGCGCCGCTCGCCGGCCGCGAGCACGAAGGGATAGTCCGTGTCGGGCGCGGCCTCGGCCTGGAGCACGCGCAGCGCGTCGAGCATCTCGGGAATCGCGAGGTGCACGCGACCATCCTTGTTGCGAACCAGCGACCACATCTCGTCGAACTTGTGCTTGCTGAGAATGATGCCGGCGCGTCCATCGAGAATCGCACGGAACAGCGCAGCGCCCAGGGTGAGCCGGTTGCCGCGATGCCCGGCACGCTTCACCTGCTTGTAGTGATTGGTCGCATAACTCATCGCCAGCGGCAGAATCGGCGCTGCGGCCGCAGCGCCGTTCGGCAACAGCTTGCCGAGCGTGCGATACACGATGGACGCCGCGTGCGGAATCCACTGCTTGTTCCGCGCCAGGGTCGCGGCCAGCGCCGCCATGTACGCGAGATGCGCGGACGCCTTCGGCTCCAGGCGCGCGATGCGTTCGAGCTTCGGAAAGCGCGTCGGGATCACACCCATCTTCTCGATCAGGCGCGTGTAGATCTCCGGCTCGGGCAGCGACTCTCCGGTGGGCGGGAACAGCGGGTGACGCAGGTGGAAGAAGTTGTCCGGGAATTCGAGATTGAAACCCGTCGCCTCCCATTTCTCGAACTGCGAGGCCGCCGGCAGCACATAGTGGGCGAGTCGCGCGGTCTCGGTCATCGCCACGTCCACCACGACCAGCAGTTCGAGCTTCGCGAACGCGCGCTCGTGCGCTTGCGTGTCCGCGTACGTGAGCAGCGGATTGGCGCTGTCCACGAAGAGTGCGCGCAGGCGATCCTCGCCCGCGTGCTCGATCTCGTCGGGCAGGATGTTCGGCGGGTAGATGCCGCCGATGGGATGCATGCCGTGACACGCCGTGCGCTTGAGCTTCTTCCCGCGCAGCGACTTGCGCTCGTCAGTGTTGCCCAGGATGGGCAGCAGGAAGGTATGCAGGTTATTGCCGCCGCGCTTCGCGAAATTCCCCGTGACGAGGTACAGCAGCTTTTCCAGATAGCCGTTGAGAGTGGTGTGCAGGGTCTGCTGGATGCCGAGGTCGATGCGCACGCAGCCGGCCTTCGCCTGCGCGAAGCCGCGCGCGACTCGTCGCACGTCCTCCAGCGGCACATCGGCGCGGCGCACGTAGTCCTCCACCGGCACCGCGAGCAGCAGGGATTCCAGTTGCGTGAAGCCCTTGCAGTGCTCGCGCAAGAAGACCCGGTCGTGCAGGTTCTCGCGCAGGATGATGCTGAGCATCGCGGCCATCAGGAAGGCGTCGGTGCCCGGCCGCAATTGCAGATGAATGTCGGCCTGCTTCGCGGTCTCCGTGCGGCGCGGGTCGATCACGACCATCGTGCGCGCCGGATCCTTGCGCAGTTCCTTGAGCGTATCGCGCGCATTCGGAATGCCGTGCGACTGGAAGGGATTGCAGCCGATGAACAGCACGTAATCCGCGTGCTCCACATCCTCGGTCGTGTGGCAGGTCTGACTGCCGAACAGGCGGCCGTTGACCCAGAAATCGCCGGTCTTTTCCTGGCCGAGCGAGTTGTACGCATAGCGGCTCTTCATGGCCGCGAGGAGCTGGCGACTGTACGCGCCGCCGACGTGATTGCCCTGCCCTCCGCCACCGACGAAGGCAAAGGCATCGCCGCCGTGCTGCTTGCGGATGTCGAGCAGACGCGCCGCGATGTCGTCCAGCGCCTCGCCCCAGCTCACTCTCGCGAAGCTGCCATCGGGCTGGCGCTTGAGCGGGTGCGTCAGCCGGTCATCGTGATGCTGGTAGTGCTCCAGCCGCGCGGCCTTCTGGCAGATGTAGCCTTTCGAGACCGGGTGGTCCTCGTCGCCGCGGATGCGCGTGAAACGCCCGTTCTCGATCTCCACGGTGAGCCCGCAGTTGCGCGAGCACAGGATGCAGGCCGTCTTTTCTGTTGCCATCGCCGCTCTCCTCCGGACCCCGGGCGGCGCCGAGTCGGCGAACCTGATCGGGATCTTTTGCATGACGAACGTTATGTTATCGTCTCGCGACCGCCATTGACCGTACTGCGCACACCCATGCGCTACTCAGCCAGGCACAAGGAGACCACCCGTCAGCGCATCCTCGACGAGGCAGGCCAGCTCGCGAAGGAAAAAGGGTTCGGCACGACCGGGGTGGACACGATGATGGCCGCAGCGGGCCTCACGGCCGGATCCTTCTACGCGCACTTCCGATCAAAATCCGAACTGCTCGCTGCACTGGTTGATCGCGAGATGCGCCGTTCGCTCGCGATGTTCGATGTGGATACCGACGAGGCCTTGGCCGCGGCCCTGGCCTCGTACCTCAGCGTCGCGCATGTCGAGCACCCGCGGCGAGGCTGTCCCCTGCCCGCGCTCAGTGCCGAGATCGCGCGCGCCGACGACTTGGTGCGGGAGATCTTCGAGCAGAGGCTGCTCCAGATCCACCAAGCCATGCGGCGGCGCTGCGGCACCGCAGACGAGGCCTGGTCCTTGATCGCACAGGCCGTGGGTGCGGTGACCCTGGCCAGAGCCGTTCACACGTCGAAGACCGGCAAGCAACTCGTTGACAGTGCGAGGCGTCAGATCACGCAGACGCTCACGAACAGCGCCACGCGCATACCGAAGCTCAAGGCCGCTGCTCGTCGAAACTGAGCTGACACGCATCAGCCTTGAAACAACAACCGTGGCGGGAACCATGCCGAGATGGCGGGCGAGGAAGTGCCAGGAGCGGTCCCTCAGCCTACTGGCCGATCCCGATCATTTTTGCCACAGCCGCGACGAGAGTTCGGGGGCGCTTCATTTTGCTTGGGCGTTGCGTTCAACCCGCAGAGGCGATTAGATCCGTCGCTCAAATGGGAGCTGCTATGGCCGTCAAGTTGTTGCCGAAATTCATCCGCGAGCATTACGAGGTACATGAATGGAAGCATGCGTGCGCCATCCTTTCTCAGGATTTCCCGGACGAATGGGCCGAACTCTGCAACGTACTGACCCGATTCCGTTTGTATGAGAGCTGGATCGCCGTCGGCGGCGGCGGCAATCGGTCGCTGTTAGCAGGCTGGATAGACCAGGAATTTGCTCAATTCGGGTGGGTGGAGAAACAGTTCAAGACCAGCATCCAGGTGGACGACACTCGCTCAGATTCTCCGACGCACAAGATCGACTGCTTCAAGAACCGCGTCGCGCTCGAATTGGAATGGAATAACAAGGATCCCTTCTTCGACCGCGACCTGAATAATTTCCGTCTGCTGTTTGAACTGCGCGCGGTGAGCGTCGGTGTCGTACTTACTCGCTGCGATGACTTGCAAGATCTATTTGATGCGTTGGGACGCGGTTCGAGCTACGGCAACAGCACAACGCACATGAGCAAGCTGCTGCCACGGATTCAGGGTGGCGGTGGGGCTGGATGTCCGATTTTGGTTTTCGGAATCACCAAGAAGCTGTATGTCAACGACAGAGAACCGCCCGCGGTCAGCGCGAAGATACCAAGCGCAATCGGCGCGGCTCCTCCAAAGTCAGGGAAGTCTGGGCCTCGGACTGGGAATGGTTAGCGTAGGTGTTCCAGCTAGGGTAATAGTCCGCCGACTGGTGGCCCCATACCGTCCAGTCCCTCCGCGGGCCACGCGCAAACATTTCTAGGTAAGGGCCTGGGCTACAAGCTTCGATCACGTCGTAAAGCTCATCGGGTTTTCGAGAGTGTTCCCGCTTTCTGGTCTTCACAATATTCACTTGCCTGCGACCAGGGGCTAGTGTTCGTGCGTTCTTGCCGCGAGTGCCAAACAAGACAAGTTCTGTGGTGTTGCGGAAGTAAAAACCGACGCCCCGTCCATCAGGGCCGCCGTCTTTCCGAATCTTGTGCCACACGATATTCGACTTGTACTGGAATCCCCATGCGCGCAGCGTTTCGATGCCTTCCGGCAAGAGCGCGTTGGGAACCCACAGGTACAAGTGAGCGGTCTCGGCAAGGGTCGAGAGCACCGGTAGAGCTTTGATCTCCTCCAGCGACAAAGTGCTGTAACGGTTGAGTCGTCGATGCTCAGGTGCGACCTTCCCGGTACGATTTTGAAACTGCCACGGAGGATCGGCCAGCACAGTCGCGAACCTTTGGGCGCCGACTGCTAGCAGCAAATCCTGGGCGGCGGATGTGGGTACGAGCATTCTGACTCCCCGAAGCGGACTGGCCGGAGTCTAGACCAGTTAAGCATCTCCAAGGGGACGTTGTTGAGCCACGCTTCGACGGTCCGCGTCGGGCTGTGACCGGTCGCAGCACACTGGATCGACGCTGCCGAATCCACCTGAATTGCGGCGATCTGCGCCGACTCGTCGCATCTCGCCTATTTCACGCCATGGATAGTGGCTGACATGTTGCTCGGAGGTGATCGACTTCGCCGGAACACGGGCGTCAGCCCAGCAGCCTGGCTACGATCAGATCCGCCGCCTGCTCCGCCGTGACGCGGGTCGTGTCGATGCGGATTTCGGGTGTGTCGGGGGCCTCGTAGGGCGAGTCGATGCCGGTGAAATTCTTCAGCTCGCCATTGCGCGCCTTCTTGTAGAGGCCCTTCACGTCGCGCGCCTCGGCCGCGGCGAGCGGCGCGTCGATGTGGATTTCCCAGAACTCGCCCGGCTGCAGCATGCCGCGCACCAGTTCGCGCTCGGCGCGGAACGGTGAGATGAAGGCGGTCAGCACGATCAGCCCGGCGTCGGTCATGAGTTTGGCGACTTCGCCGACCCGGCGGATGTTCTCGATGCGATCCGCCTGGGTGAAGCCCAGATCCTTGTTGAGGCCGTGACGGATGTTGTCGCCGTCGAGCAGGAAGGTGTGGCGGCCCAGCGAGGCGAGCTTTTTCTCCACCAGATTCGCGATGGTGGATTTACCGGCCCCGCTCAGCCCGGTGAACCACAGCACCGCCGGCTTCTGATGCTTCAAGCCCGATCGCACTTCGCGGGTCACGTCCAGCGCCTGCCAATGCACGTTCTGCGCGCGCCGCAAGGAAAAATGCAGCATGCCGGCGGCGACCGTGGCATTGCTGAACTTGTCGATCAGGATGTAGCCGCCCAGCGCGCGGTTGTCGGCGTAGGACTCGAAGGGGATCGCGCGGTCGGTGGTCAGATTCACCACGCCGATGGCGTTGAGGTCCAGCGTCTTGACCGCCAGGTGTTCCAGCGTGTTGACGTTGATCTGGTACTTCGGCGCCTGGAGCGTGACCGTCACGGTCTGCGTGCCAATCTTCAGCCAGTAGGGCCGGCCGGGAATCATGGCCTCGTCGGACATCCACACCAGGGTGGACTCGAACTGGTCGGCGACCTGCGTCGGCTCTTCGGCCTTGGTGATGACGTTGCCGCGCGAGCAGTCGATCTCGTCGGCAAAGCACAGCGTGATCGACTGCCCAGCGACCGCCTGTTCCAGATCGCCGTCGAAGGTGGCGATGCGGCTGACGGTGCTGGTCTTGCCGCTGGGCAGCACGCGGATCGCATCGCCGACGTGGATCGTGCCGCTGGCGATGAGGCCGGAAAAGCCGCGGAAATCCAGGTTGGGGCGATTGACCCACTGCACCGGCAATCGGAAGGGCTTGGCCTGATCGACGGTGGTGTCCAGCTCCACCGTCTCCAGGTGCGCCATCAGCGGCGAGCCGGTGTACCAGGGCATGTTGGCCGACAGCGCGGTGATGTTGTCACCCTTGAAGCCGGAGATCGGCATGGGCGTGAACGCGGTGATGCCGATGCTGGTGGCGAACGCGCGGTAGTCCTCGACGATGCCCTCGTACTTCGCCCGGTCGTAGCCGATCAGGTCCATCTTGTTGACCGCCAGCACCAGATTGCGGATGCCGATCAGGTGCGCCAGATACGAATGCCGCCGGGTCTGCGTCAGCACGCCCTTGCGCGCGTCGATCAGGATGATGGCGAGGTCGGCGGTGGAGGCGCCGGTCACCATGTTGCGCGTGTACTGCTCGTGGCCGGGGGTATCGGCGACGATGAATTTCCTTTTTTCAGTTGCGAAGAAACGGTAGGCCACATCGATGGTGATGCCCTGCTCGCGCTCGGCGGCGAGACCGTCCACCAGCAGCGCGAAGTCGATCTCCTGGCCCTGCGTGCCGACGCGCTTGGAATCTGCTTCCAGAGCGGCGAGTTGATCCTCGAAGATCATCTTCGAGTCGTACAGCAGGCGGCCGATCAGCGTGCTCTTGCCATCGTCCACGCTGCCGCAGGTGATGAAGCGCAGCAGGCTCTTGTGCTGGTGGCGGATCAGGTAGGCGTCGATGTCCGCGGCGATCAGCGCGTCGGTCTGATACACGATGTCTTTGGCGCTGTCCTGGGTTTCGGTGGCGGCCATCAGAAATACCCCTCCTGCTTCTTCTTCTCCATGCTCGCGGTCTGGTCGTGGTCGATGGCGCGGCCCTGGCGCTCCGAGGTCGTCGTCAGCAGCATTTCCTGGATCACCGCCGGCAAGGTCGCTGCTGTGCTCTCCACCGCGCCGGTCAGCGGATAGCAGCCCAGGGTGCGGAAACGGATGGATCTCGGAGTAGGCACTTCGCCAGGTTTCAGACGGAAGCGCTCGTCATCGACCATCAGGATCAAGCCGTCACGGACCACCGTGGGCCGGACCGCGGCCATGTACAGCGGCACGATGGGGATGTTCTCCAGGTGGATGTACTGCCAGATGTCCAGCTCGGTCCAGTTGGAAATCGGGAACACGCGGATGCTTTCGCCCTTGGCCTTCTTGGCGTTGTACAGGTTCCACAGTTCCGGCCGCTGGCTCTTGCCGTCCCAGCGCTGGCTGGCGGAGCGGAACGAGAAGATGCGCTCCTTGGCGCGGGATTTTTCCTCGTCGCGACGGGCGCCGCCGAAAGCCACGTCAAACCCGTACAGGGTCAGCGCCTGCTTGAGCCCTTCGGTCTTCCACAGATCGGTGTGCAAGCCACCGTGATCGAAGGGATTGATGCCCTTGGCCTTGGCCTCGGGGTTCTGGTAGACCAGCAACTCCATGCCCGAATCGCGCGCCATCTTGTCGCGCAGTTCGTACATGGCCTGGAACTTCCAGGTGGTGTCCACGTGCAACAGCGGAAACGGTGGCGGCGAGGGATAAAACGCCTTGCGCGCCAGGTGCAGCATCACCGCGCTGTCCTTGCCCACCGAGTACAGCATCACCGGCTTCTCGGACTCCGAGACCACCTCGCGCATGATGTGGATGGACTCGGCTTCGAGTCTTTGCAGGTGCGTGAGCACGGTCGGCGACCTCGGTGAGGCTGTGGCGGATTCCATGGAACGGAGCGTCTTCTATAGGCGAATGGCCAGCGAGGGGGCCAGCTTACGCAAGAAGAAGGTATGTTGAAAACGGAATATATTCATGTAAGGCATCTATAAATATCATATCAAAACTCGCCGCATATGAACCTCAATCACCTGTCGATCTTCCAGGCCGTGGCTGCCAACCGCAGCGTCAGTGCCGGGGCGCAAGCCCTGAACATCAGCCAGTCCGCCGTCTCCAAGCAGCTCGGCGAATTCGAGCACACGCTGGGGGTGATGCTGTTCGACCGGCTGCCGCGCGGGGTGCGACTGACCGAGGCCGGTCGGCTGCTGCTGGGGTACGCCAACAACCTGATCGCGGTTGAGTCGGAGGCCGAGGCCGCGATCCGCGATCTCAAGCTGGGCGTGCGCGGCCGTCTCAGGATCGGTGCGAGCCGCACCGTGGGCGCCTACCTGATGCCCTCGCTACTGGCTCAGTACCGCCGGGAATATCCGGACGTCGAGCTATTCCTGCACGTCGATAGCACCGCCGCGATCGAGCAGAGACTGATTGCGAGCGAGATCGACATCGGCTTCACCGAGGGCATCGTCGGCAGTGAGCTGCTCGATTACCGCGTTTTCGCCAGCGACGAACTCGTGCTGATCGCGGCGCCAGGGCATCCCATCACGCAGCACACGCCTGCGCCGCTGGCCGCCGTCGTCCAGCATCCGCTGCTGATGCACGAGGTCGGCTCGGGCACCCGGGCTGTCACCGAAAAAGCGTTCTCGACGAAGAAGATCGCGCTACGTCCGTCCATGACCCTGGCCAGCACAGAGGCCATCAAGCACACGGTGGCGACCGGCGTCGGCCTCGCGGTGCTGTCGGCGTTCGCGGTGCGGACCGAACTGGCGGCGAAGACGCTGACCGTCGTGCGCATGAAGGGCCTGACGATTCACCGGCCGCTGTATCGCATCCAGCGCAAAGGCATGTGGTCCAGCCCGCCGCTGGAAGCGTTCGTCGCGACGCTGCCTGGCTAGCCCGCAAATAGAGCGGACTTGGAACGGGATATTTTGGCAGTGCGTCACGGACCCCATCTGTGCCTACGCCCGATTCAAGCTCATCACCGTGCGTATCGAAGCCGGAAACGTCTCCATCGGCATGATCCGGAAACGGGCCATAGGAATCCTCGATCAGGGTTATTTCAAACTCAAAATTATACAGACCGCCGTCACGGAACCATCCCTCGCGCTCTTCCCCGAAGCTAGAAAACTACCTCAGGCTTCTGCATGAGAACCAGACGGCGCTGGTCTGAGTCAGGGCGGCGCGAGGGCGGGCCGATCAGATCTGCCGGTGCTTCAGCAATCGCGTCAGCAGCGCTTGCACCGTCTCCATCTCGCGCAGCGCTACCCGCCAGCGCATCGGGATGCCCGACAGGCCATGAGTGATCCCGGCGATGCCGCCCGCCACGCAGGCGGTGGTGTCGGTGTCATTGCCGAAGCTGATCGCCGCACGGACCACAGACTCGAAATCAGTGGCGTCGCAGGCACGCCGCGCCGACCACAAGCAATCGACTACGTAGCCCGTCCCGCGCGTCGGCGCGAGGCGGGCTGCCAATATAGGGTCGCGTAGCTCGCGGATCGCGACTGGGTCATTCCTCACCTCCGATTCGATCACCCGTACCGCCTGTTCCCATGCTTCCACACGTCCTTCCAGCGCACCGCGCGCCCACAGGCAGTAGAGCGCGCAGCAGAGTTGGGAACGGATGTGTGCATGCGTCACAAGGGATTGCAGCATCGCGTCGCGAACCAGCTCCGCGTCGCTGCCGCGGTGCCAGAGCACGAGCGGCAGCACACGCATCAGTGAGCCATTGCCATTACTGGATTCTCCGCGCGCCCCGGCCTTGAGCGCCGAGACCCCATCCGCCAGCCGCTGGACCACCTGCTGGGTCGTGATGCCCACGTCGAACACGTCACCGCCTACGGCCATGTACCCGAGATACCGCCAGTTCTGAAGACGTCGGCCGAAGTCATCGGGATCGAATCTATCGCAGTGCAGGATCGTCGCCAGCAGGCACAGCGCCTGCGCCCCATCATCCGACCAAGTGCCAGGCAGTACGTCTGGATAGGAACGTCGAAATCCAGCGGGGGGCGTCATCTCGATCTGGTGAGGAGGCGGGATATCCTCCGGTTCATGGAATTCATAAGGCACGCCGAGCGCGTCGCCCACCAACAGGCCAATCAGGCCGCCTTCAATCCGCTCGCGCATCGAAATCATGGATCGTTACCCCCACCAGTTCGGGTCAACTTAAAAAAGAATCTTTGATGGATGTTCTACGCATCGCTCGGAGTGTCGATTTTAAAATCCGCCATTTCAAGCAGTTATCGTCCATGCCCTAGACCACACACAGCACCATGCACCCCATGAAAAGCCTGACATTGAAAAATTTACTACAGATTGAAATGGCGAGCCTGGCGACTCTTCCGGCGCTGGATCAAATCGTCGTTTGCCGTCATGTCGCGAAAAAAAGTACGGTTCTTCAGGCGCAATTCCGCTACGACGAGACCCTGCTCAATGCTTATCAAAGCGAGCAGTTGAAGGATGTCTTCGGAAACCGCACGGTCCTCGCGTTCGTGCCGGAAGGTGGGGGAACCAGATCATTGTTTATGGGCGCTTTCGCGAATCGTGGAGTAGTGACCCAGGAACGCTATCTGGAACTGTTCCCCGGCAATCCGTTGACGCAGTTCACCGGTTACGAGAATTCGGCTGTGCCGGAAAACGTTTTCTATGAGTTGGTTCCGTCACCGCTACTTGAGGTCTACCGTAAACGCTTGGTGATCGACTGGGGTAAGGCAATGCTGAGTTGGTGCCAGGCAAGGCTGGAAAAGCCTGTGCTGGAAATCCGGGCGCGGGAGGGCGTAACGCCCTTCACCGAGTACGACGAGGTATGCGTGCCATTTCCGGAACTGAAGGTGATCATGAAAGACCCGGCCGGTCATGCGCTGTGGCATGACAAGCTCAACGGCAAGCAGGGTGTTTACCTGATTCTGGATCAGAAAACTGGCCAGCAGTACGTGGGCTCTGCCACCGGAAAAAATGGGCTGCTAAGCCGATGGATAGATTACGCGCGCACCGATGGACATGGCGGAAACGCCAAACTGAAGCAGCGGATGACTGAGTCTCCAGGCTCCCAGAACCGTTTCTTGTTTTCGATTCTCAAGGTGTTCGAAGGTACAGCACTGAAGAGTCAGGTTCTGGAGTGCGAGAAGCGGATGAAAGCCCGTTTGGGATCTAGAGTGTCGGGCCTGAACGCGAATTAGGTCCATCACATCTGGGGTCAGAGTCGTCCCATTCCAGTATGGCGCCGGGCATCGCCCAAGCTCGTGGTGTACCGCGGCCGCAATGGATCAGTTGGCCTTGGACCTGGATCCGGACGATCAACATGCGCCATGTTTTGCAGTCCCCGGTCAATGAGCCAGCGGTCAGCGTCGCGCGTCGAGGCCGCATACGGCGCAACAAAAAAGCCCCGGCACTGCCGGGGCTTCGTTATAGCTCAGCAAGCGATCAGAGCAGCGGCACCAGCAACAGCGCCACGATGTTGATGATCTTGATCAGCGGGTTGATGGCCGGGCCGGCGGTGTCCTTGTAGGGGTCGCCCACGGTGTCGCCGGTGACGGCGGCCTTGTGCGCTTCCGAACCCTTGCCGCCGTGATGGCCTTCCTCGATGTACTTCTTGGCGTTGTCCCAAGCGCCGCCGCCGGTACACATGGAGATGGCCAGGAACAGCCCGGTGACGATGGTGCCCATCAGCAGGCCACCGAGCGCACTGGCGCCCAGGGTCAGACCGACGATGATCGGGATGAACAGCGGCAGCATCGAAGGGATGATCATCTCGCGGATCGCGGCCTTGGTCAGCAGGTCCACCGCGGCGCCGTATTCCGGCTTGCCGGTGCCTTCCATGATGCCCTTGATCTCGCGGAACTGGCGGCGCACTTCCACCACCACCGCACCCGCTGCGCGACCCACCGCCTGCATCGCGAAGGCGCCGAACAGGTAGGGGATCATGCCGCCGATGAGCAGGCCGATGACCACGTCGGGATTGTTGATGGAGAAATCCACCACCGTGCCCTTCTCGCTCAGCTTGTGGGCGTAGTCGGCAAACAGCACCAGCGCCGCCAGACCGGCCGAACCGATGGCATAGCCCTTGGTGACCGCCTTGGTGGTGTTGCCCACCGCGTCCAGCGCGTCGGTCGTCTTGCGGATGGACTTGTCCATGCCGCTCATTTCCGCGATGCCGCCCGCGTTGTCGGTGATCGGACCGTAGGCGTCCAGCGCCACCACCATGCCCGCCATCGACAGCATGGCCGTCGCCGCGATGGCGATGCCGAACAGCCCGGCGATCTCGTAGGTGCCCCAGATAGCCAGCGCCACCACCAGCACCGGCGCGGCGGTGGACTTCATCGACACGGCCAGGCCGGCGATGACATTGGTACCGTGGCCGGTTTCGGAAGCCTTCGCCACCTGTTGCACCGGACCGTATTCGGTGGCGGTGTAGTACTCGGTGATGACCACCAGCGCGGCGGTCAGGCCCAGGCCAATCATCGTGCAATAGAACAGCGGAAGACCCGTGCCGTCGGGGAACACCGAGGCGGTGACGAACCAGAACGCGATGGCCGCCAGCCCGCCGGAGACGGCGAGGCCGCGATACAGCGCGTTCATGATCTTGCCGCCCTCGCGCGCCTTCACGAAGAAGGTGCCGATGATGGACGCCGGGATGCTCACCGCGCCGAGCAGCAGCGGGTAGATGGCACCCGCCCAGCCGTAGGTCTCGAACACGATGCCGGCGATCAGCATCGAGGCGATCACGGTGACCGCGTAGGTCTCGAACAGGTCTGCCGCCATGCCGGCGCAGTCGCCGACGTTGTCGCCCACGTTGTCGGCGATCACCGCCGGGTTGCGAGGGTCATCCTCGGGGATGCCGGCTTCCACTTTACCCACCAAGTCAGCGCCCACGTCCGCGCCCTTGGTGAAGATGCCGCCGCCCAGTCGCGCAAAGATCGAGATCAGCGAGGAACCGAAGGCCAGGCCGATCATGGGTTGCAGGGCCGCCGTGAGCACTTCCTTGCTCGGTGCCGCGCCGCCCATCACCACCATGAAGTAACCCGCCACGCCCAGCAGCCCCAGGCCCACCACCAGCATGCCGGTGATGGCGCCGCCCTTGAAGCTGACGTTGAGCGCGTTGTTGAGGCTGACCGTGGCCGCCTGGGCCGTACGCACGTTGGCGCGCACCGAGACGAACATGCCGATGAAGCCGGCCAGGCCCGACAGTACCGCACCAATGGCAAAACCGATGGCGGTCGGCCAGCCGAGCTGGGGAACAAAGCCGATGACCAGGAACAGGATCACGCCGACCACCGCGATGCTGGTGTACTGCCGACGCAGGTAGGCTCCGGCGCCTTCCTGGATGGCCGCGGCGATGCTCTGCATCTTCGCGTTGCCGGCCGGCATGCCGACGATCCACTTGGCGACCACTGCGCCGTACACGATGGCTGCCAGTGCGCAGACCAGCGCGATCCACAACCCATTGTCCACCAACATCGGCAATTCTCCCGTCTCTAGTTAATTGAAGAACTTGGCTGCCCATCCATGCGCTTGTGATGCAGGCATTCGGCCCGGAAGACCCGGACCAACGAGCAGGCGCACGAGCTTTAGTCCTGAAAAACGCGCGCGAGTCTAGCACGCGGGATTTCAGCCGCCGCACGCCCGGGAGTGCCCTGCGGGTTTCGCGCATCAACTCGCGCGCGTCCGGTTATTCCGAAGCCCCCTCCAGCGGCACCGGGGCTCCGACAGCCCCGTTCAGCGCAGATCGAAGTAGGGCCTCAATTCCAACGGCAGGTCCTGCACCACCAGCCGGGATACCTCGTGGGATCCGGCCGCATTGAGATGGGTGATGTCCTCCGGTGTCGCCGCCAGGTGCTGCCAGCACGTGGGACCGAGAATATTGAAGAAGGCAATTGAGCTTGCATGCAGATCGATCAACGGCACCGAGAGCTGAGGCGCGAGCGCGCGCACCACTGCTGCATACGGGGTGAGCGGGACGTTGTTGACCCTGATCAAGCCGGCTTCGGAGTATTTCCGGCGCGTCAGGGACGTCACCAGGATGGGCCTGATGCCGGCGGCGCGCGCCTCGGCAACGTATCTCGTCATATTGTCCTTGTAGGTCGTCTCCGGGTCGGTGGTTTTTTCGTCCGGCTTGCCGGGCTGGTCGTTGTGACCAAACTGGATCAGCAGGTAATCGGGCTTCAGGGCCAGAGTCTGGTCCCAGTACCCGAGTTCCCGATAGCTCCTTGAACTCGTGCCCGACACCGCCTCGTTGAGCACGCTGACGTATTCCCCGCCCCTTGTGTCAAACCCCAGACCCCAACCGCGCAGGTTGGTGACCGTGGAATCTCCGACCAGACCGATCCTGAGGTTCGCATGCACCCCAAACCGCATCGGCGCGGTACCCGCTTCATGGGCGCCCAGGTCCGGGGCCCGGCCCGTCACATCGTTCACGAAATTCGGGATGCGGACGCCGCCGTCGTAGCCGGGACTGCTGCTGTCGAGCGCGAACACGCCGGTGAAACTGTCCGGGTCGAATCCCCCACCATCGACCAACCTCGCAGTTCCCTTGATGCCATTGACCTCCTGTCCTGGGGGCGTGCCGATCTTGCCGTTGAACAGGTCGTAGTCGAACGCACTGCTGGGTGCCACATCGGCGCGGATGCTGAAGTAGGTCGGTCCCTTGACCATCATCAGGTTGTTGAGGGTCCACAGATTCGTAACTTCCGGATCGGCAGGCCCGAACGGGGCGATGAAATTCGTCGGCGCCTTGCCGACCCTCGGAACGAGGGCGGAGTTGTTGAAGGCGTAGGCACGACCACCCCCCCAATTGATGCCCGTCGCGGGGTCGATGTTGCGAATCTTGAAGAACGCCGAGCCCTTTGAATTGGCCGGTCCCGACGAGATGGAGTGGCTGACGTTCCGCCAGACGTACAAGGGCCCTCCATGGTTGGGGGCCATCCCGATGGGAAAGAGCACCTGGTCGATGTAATTGCCCCAGATACGCACGTTGCGATTGGCGCCGGCCGAACTGATGGCTTCGTCCCAGACGTTGGCGACATAGTTGGCGTGGATATCGCTGTCGCGATTCGGGAACCCGATATTGGAGAAGTCCGAACCACCCGCCATGCCGTCGCGGAAATAATGAGCGGAGTCCGAGTAGATTTCGTTGTACCGGATCACGTGGTTTCCCGCGCTGCTGTCCAGGTAAACCGCGATCGGTCCACGCGGCGAATGGCTGCTTCCGTGCGCTTCCTCGAGGCTGTTGGCATCATGGCTGGGGTGATGCAGGCGGTTGCGCTGGATGACGATTCTTTGCAGATCGGGCGCACTCGAATAGATCGCGGAGTCCCTGTCCCTCCCAAAATTCGGGTTTGCCGCGGATGCGCTGCCCCAAGCGCTGATGTCGTTGTCCTCGATGACGACATCGGTCACCCCCGCAGCACTTGCAGAGCCATCTCCCACCACGATGGCATGCCTGGACGCGCCTCTGAGGCTCAAGCCACGGATGATCACGTAGCTGGCCCTGATGTTGATGTTGAAGTCCCGTTGTTTGCCGACATTGATGCTCGCCGAGGACCCTGGCGCGGCGGTGTAGAGGACGTACCCGGCCGGAGAACCGGATTCCGTTATCGTCAAGGTCTCGCCGGATTGCTCCGGCAGCAAAACGGTCTTCACGATCGGGAACTGCTCGGACCACGTACGCGCCGTGATGGTCTGGCTGAGCGAATCGTCATGGGTGACCCTGATCTCGTAGCTCGTTGCCGGCTTCAGTTGCACCAGGCTGCCTCGGTACTCTCCTTCGCGGCTGTCGTACCAGAGCGGCAGGCCGTCCTGCCATTGGATTTCTCCGGTCTTGCGGAACTGCACCTGCGCGTCACCGTTGGATTCCTGTGGCGCTACCCCTTTCCAGTAGAGGCCGATGCTGGAAAACGTCGGAACAGCGAGCGGTATTTCGGCCACTGTCTGAGCCATCGTCTGAATGGGCAGCAGCCCGATCAGCAGGCTTGCGACGAGTAGCAGCCTGTCGGACTTGGGATTAATCGACTGCAAAAGCGGCTGCGCGGCCGGTATTTCGCCGCCTTCTCGATCCATAGAACCTCTATGAGTCTTCAAAGTCGTCAAAATCTGTCCTCGCGCATCCACTTTTTCGCGTGCGATCACCCAAGTCCGACAGGCTGCTGGAACGTGCCGCAGAAACATGATTTACCTTCCCCGACAGGGGATTGGTCCGGAATGGACGGCTGGAGATTCAATCGACGGGCAATCAAGACCGATGGCGACCGCTGCACCATGCCCGACGAAAGGGACGTTGCAATCTCTGAACCCGTTGACGAACCCACGCAGGCTTGTGGTTGGGGGCTGCTGCCCGGCTTTGAAACAGATACTGCCCTGCCCATCACAGGTTCCAGACCTGTCCTGAGGGTCGCCAGGCAACGGCCGTTGCTCGATAATTTATTATAATAATTTGATATATATAGTATTTTATAAAGTCATCAGCCGATCGCCAACAGCCGATCCGGTGGCTACACGACGACAGGAAGCCTGTCGATCAAACCGAGGGAGCAGAAAATCGACGTTCGCGCAGGCATGCCTATCGCTCGGCGCGAGCGCGGTCATCGAATCTTTCGAGAGACGAAGTTCCAGGCAACGCGCACGGCGCGGCCGACGCGGCGCGTCACCCAGGCAACACATTACGTAGACTGGGACCTGCCTTCGTCGCTCAGTCGAAGGGATTGCGTAACACCATCGTGTGTTCGCGATCCGGGCCGGTCGAGATGATCGCGATCTCGGTTTCGGTGATCTCCTGCACTCGATCCAGATAGCGCCGCGCCGCTGCGGGCAACTCGTCGTAGCGGGTCACGCCGAAGGTGTTGCTCTGCCAGCCCGGAAATTCCTCGTACACCGGCTCGACCCTGGAGAAGCCCTCGGCGCCGATCGGTGGCACTTCGACCGCCTTGCCATCAACCCGGTAACCGGTGCAGATACGGATCACGTCCAACTCGTCGAGCACGTCCAGCTTGGTCACACACAGACCGGTGACGCTGTTGTTGAAGATCGACCGGCGCGCGGCCACGGCGTCGAACCAGCCGCAACGGCGCGGCCGCTTGGTGACCGTGCCGTACTCCTGGCCCTTCTCGCGGATGTGCTGGCCGATGTCGTTTTCCTGCTCGGTCGGGAACGGGCCCGAACCGACTCGGGTGGCGTAGGCCTTGACGATGCCGAGCACGTAATCGAGTTCGCGCGGACCCACGCCCGTGCCGGTGGATGCACCGCCCGCAGTGGTATTGGACGAAGTCACGTACGGGTAGGTGCCGTGGTCCACGTCCAGCAGCGCGCCCTGCGCGCCCTCGAACAGCACGTTGTCGCCACGACGCAGATGCAGGCGCAGCAGTTCGGTCACGTCCGCCACCATGGGCCGGATCACCTCCGCGTAGCCGAGCAGAGCGTCGAGCGTCTGCTGGAAATCGACCGGGGTTTGCTTGAAGTAGTTGACCAGCACGAAGTTGTGAAAGGCCAGCAGCTCGCCCAGTTTGGCCGCGAGCTGTTCGCGATGAAACAGGTCACCGACCCGGATCGCGCGGCGCGCGACCTTATCCTCGTAAGCCGGGCCGATGCCCTTGCCGGTGGTGCCGATCTTGGCCTCGCCGCGCGCTTTCTCACGCGCCTGGTCGAGCTGCGCGTGCACCGGCAGCACCAGCGGCGTGGCCTCCGAGATGCGCAGGCGGTCGCGTACCGACGCGCCGATCGCCTCGACCTTCTCGATCTCCTTGATCAGGTCCGGCAGCGACAAGACCACGCCGTTGCCGATCAGGCAGGCAACACCAGGTCGCATGATGCCGCTGGGAATCAGGTTGAGCGCGGTCTTCACGCCGTTGATGACGAGCGTGTGGCCGGCATTGTGGCCGCCCTGGAAACGCACCACGGCCTGCGCGCGATCCGTCAGCAGATCGACGACCTTGCCCTTCCCTTCATCGCCCCATTGAGCGCCAATAATGACGACACTCTTACCCATGATTCCGCTCCTGGCGCCCAATGGGGCGAGACCCCTCATTGTTCGTCAGCCGCGTCGAGACGCGGCCGGGAGCGCCAATAATGACGACACTCTTACCCATCATTCCACTCCCAGACGCAACAATTCGTTCATGTCCGCGGAGAACCCCGTCGCCGGCAACGCACGACCGAACTCCCGTCCCACTCCGTCGTAGCGTCCACCGCGCGCAATCTCGCGTCCGTGCCCGGCCGCAAAGGCCGCGAACACCAGGCCCGTGTGATAGCGCAGGCCACGCAACTCGGCGAGATCGACGTGGATCGGCAGTTTCGGCGCTACGGCGGCGAGCTGCGTGGCGACCTGCTCCAGGGTCGACAGCGCGCTCACGATCCCCGGATCGGCCGGCAGCGTCTGCCGCGCGCGTTGCAGAACGGTGACATCGCCATTGAGATCCATCAGCGCCGCCAGCGCTTCGGCCACGCCGTTGAAGCTGCCTCCGCGACAGAAATCCGCCAGATCCGGGTGCGACTTGCGCTGGAGAATGCCGAAGAGCTGCGCCTCGTCCTCGGGGTCGAGATTCAGTCGTCCGATCACCGCGCGATAGATGCCGACGTGTCCCAAATCGAGGTGCACGTCCGCGACACCCGCCAGTTCCAGCGAGCGCAGCATCAGGCGCAGCACTTCCAGATCGGCGGACAGGGCGGGTTCGCCAAACAGCTCGCACCCCACCTGACGCGGCGAACGCGGTCCGCCTGGACTGTCGGCGGTGGTGTGCAACACCGTCCCGAGATAGCACAGGCGCACGACCTGGGCATCGGCGTAGCGCCGCACCGCGATGCGCGCAGCCTGCGGTGTCATGTCCGCGCGGATGCCGAGCATGCGTCCGGTGGCCGGATCGGTGAACTTGAAGGTCTGGCGTTCGAGATCCTTGCCGACTCCGGTGAGCAGGGAATCGAGATGCTCGACCAGGGGCGACAGGATCAGCTCGTAGCCGGCTTCGCGATAGTGATCGAGCAGACGACGGCGCAGGCGTTCGAGCTGCCAGGACACCGGCGGCAGCACTTCCTCCATGCCATCGGGCAGCATCCAGCGTTGAGTGGACATGGGTTCTCGAATCGGGGGTGACGTCGGGGTCAGCGCAAACTGCGTCGCAGGTTCATTTTACCGCGTTGAGCATCCTCGACCCCGCTGCTTCACTCTACTTGCCGCCCTCGCTCCGGAAGTATTTGAACAGCTCTCCCTTGGGCTCCAGCACCAGCACGTTGTCGCGCGATGCGAAGGCATCGCGGTAGATACCCAGCGAACGGTAGAACTTGTAGAACTCCGCGTCCTGGCCATAAGCCTTGGCGTAGATTTCAGACGCCTTGGCATCGCCGCCGCCGCGCAGAGTCTCCGATTCCTTGTACGCATTGGCGACGGTGATCACGGCCTCGCGGTCGGCTTCGGCGCGAATACGCTCGGCTTCTTCGGCGCCACGCGCGCGCAGGTCGGAGGCCACGCGGGTGCGCTCCGCGCGCATGCGCTGATAAACCGATTCGCTCACGTCCTTGGGCAGATCGACACGCTTGACGCGCACGTCGACGATCTCGATGCCCAGCTCGGCCACCTTGTCCTTCACGGTCTTTTCGAGCGCATCGAGAATCTCGTTGCGCTCGCCCGAAACCACCTGGCGGATCGTGCGCGAACCGAACTCGGCGCGCAGGCCCGGGTTGACGATGGCGGCCAGCCGGTCCATCGCCACCAGTTCCTGTCCGCCGGTCGCGCGGTAGTAGTTGGTGGTGTTGACGATGCGCCACTTGACGAAGAAATCGACCTCGACGTTCTTCTTCTCGACGGTCAGGAAGTTCTCGGTCTGGTTGTCCAGCGTCAGCACGCGCCCGTCGAAGCGCAGCACGTTTTGCACCATAGGCAGCTTCATGTGCAGGCCGGGCTCGAAATCCGAGCCCTTGATTTCGCCGAGCTGGAACAGCAACACGCGCTCACGCTGATCCACGGTGAAGAAGGATCCCACCACCAGCACCAGCACCAGCGCGGCCAGCGCGGGCCAGAGGATCGGCTGGCTTTTCATGGGCGACCCCGTTCGCGCGAGCGCGATGCGTCCGCACCGCCGCTACCCACACCCGCCGGCGCGGTGACGTAATCCGCGGTGTAGCCCTCACCCCGCGTTGCGTTCTTCAGCAATTGATCGAGCGGGAGATACAGCATCTGGTTGCTGGAATCGACGTCGATCAGGATCTTGGAACTTCCGGTCATCATGTCTTTCATGCTGTCGAGGTACATACGGTCCCGCGTGACCTGCGGCGCCTTGCGGTACTCGGTCACCAGATTGACGAAGCGCGAGGCATCGCCCTCGGCGCGCGCCACCACCTGGTCGCGGTAGGCGGTGGCCTCGGCAATCTGCCGCGCCGCGCCGCCGCGCGCCTTGGGCAGGCGATCGTTGGCATAGGCCTCGGCCTCGTTCTTCAGGCGCTGCTGGTCTTCGCGCGCCTTGATCGCATCGGCGAACGCGGCCTGCACCGCTTCCGGCGGCTGCGCCTGCTGCAAGTTGACCTCCGTCACCACCAGCCCCGCCTTGTAGACATCGAGCGTCTCCTGGAGGATCTGCTTGGTCTGGTCGGCGATGGCCTGACGCCCTTCGGTGAGGATGAAGTCCATCTCGCTGCGACCCACCGTTTCGCGCACGGCGGACTTGGTCGCCTGTTGAAGGGTGAGATCGGGGTTATCGACGTTGAACAGGAAATCCTCGGCCGAGGACACGCGGTACTGCACGGTGAGTTCCACGTCGACGATGTTCTCGTCCTTGGTCAGCATGCTCTGCCGATCGGTGATCTGTCTCACCTGGGTGATGTTGATGCGCTCGAGCGACTCGAACGGCCAGGGCACGCGCCAGCCGACGCCCGGATCGGCCGTGCGATCGTATTCGCCGAAGCGCAGGACCACGCCGCGTTCCTGCTCATCGACCATGTAGGTGCCGCTGAACAGCCAGATCGCGACCGCCGCAGCGACGATGAGGGTCACGACACTCTTGGGCACCGGAGAACCGGAGCCCCCGCGTCCGCCACCCCCCGTCCCGCCGCCGCTGAAGCGGGCCTTGAGACGTTTGAGCATTTCATCGAGGTCAGGCGGTCCACCGCCTCCGGGCTTGTTGCCGCCGGGCCCCTGACTCCAGGGGTCGCGGTTGGGTCCGGGTTCGTTCCAGGCCATTTCGTTCTGATCGTTTGATGTCGCGGTGACTGCGACGCCGGCCCGATGGCCGGAAGATTGAGGGTCCGGTCTGAAGACCGGGTGATTCCACGCTTGTTCCCGTGAGGAGGATGGGTACGAAGCCCGTGAATTCTAGGGGGCTGCCCCCTAATCCTCAAACCTCGCTCTCAAACCTCCCAGTCTTCGAGTTCACGCGGGGCGGGTGGCGGCGGGACTCCGGCGGCGACACACAGGCCCCGTAGACGCTCCCAGGGCATCACCACTTGCAGGCGGGACGAACCGCTCTCGTCGAGCGTCTCGGAACGCACGGCGCGGTGCTCGAACAACTGCGCCCGCAGCCGCGCCGCATGGGGCGGAATCTCGATTTCGTGCACGGCGACGTCGGGCCGCAGGCATCGCGCGATCGCCTCGCGAAGCTGCGCACATCCTTCACCGGTCTTGGCGGAGACGAAGACCCGCTGCGGTCTTCCGGCGGCATCGTATTCGACACGCGCAGCTTCGGCTTCACGCAGATCGATCTTGTTGAACACGGTCAGCCGTGGCACCGCGCCCGCGCCGATTTCGGTCAGCACCTCGTCCACCTGGTCGATGCGCACCATGCGTTCCGGATCCGCCGCGTCCACGACGTGCAGCAGCAGGTCGGCATCGCGGGACTCTTCCAGAGTGGCGCGGAACGCGGCGATCAGGTCATGCGGGAGGTCGCGGACGAAACCGACCGTGTCCGCCAGCACCGCCGGCTCGCCAGTCGGAAGTTCGAGCTTGCGCACCGTGGTGTCGAGCGTCGCAAACAGCTTTGCCGAGGCGTAGGCGTCGTCGCCCGTCAGGGCGTTGAACAGGGTGGACTTGCCGGCATTGGTGTACCCCACGAGGGACACTGAGGGAATTTCGTTGCGTCGCCGCGACGCACGGCTCTGCGCGCGGCGTTTGCGCACGTCTTCAAGATGACGCTTGAGCGTGTCGATCCGCGCACGCACCAGGCGGCGATCCACTTCGAGTTGCGTCTCGCCGGGCCCGCGCATGCCGATGCCGCCTTTCTGCCCGTCGAGATGGGTCCAGCCGCGAACCAGTCGCGTTGCCAGGTGCTGGAGTTGCGCCAGTTCCACTTGCAGCTTGCCCTCGTGCGATCGCGCGCGGCGGGCAAAGATATCGAGGATCAATCCGGCCCGGTCGAGCACGCGACACTCGATAATTTTCTCGAGGTTGCGTTCCTGGCTGGGCGAAAGATCGTGATTGAAGATGGCGAGTTCGCACTCTGCCGATTTCACCGCGTCCGCAATCTCATCGGCCTTGCCGCTGCCGATGAACAATCCCGCGTCCGGCCGCGATCGCGAACCACCGATGATTGCCTGGATCTGGGCACCCGCCGAGCGCGCCAGTTCCTCGAACTCGCGCCGGTCGGACTGGAAGTCCACGCCGGGAAACTCCAGGTGAACCAGGATCGCCCGCTGGCCAATGGGCGGCCGCTCGAAAAGGGTCTGGACGGACAGCGGATGATTCTCGGGGGATCAGTGCCGATCAGACCGGGGCGACGTCGCCTTCTTCGATCGCATCCGGGTCATGCAGGCGCACGGCGCGAGCCGGCACGATCGTGGAGATCGCATGCTTGTAGACCATCTGGCTGACGCTGTTCTTGAGCAGCACCACGAAAGAGTCGAAGGATTCGATCTGGCCTTGCAGCTTGATCCCGTTGACAAGGTAGATGGAAACCGGGATGCGTTCCTTGCGCAGGGCGTTGAGAAACGGTTCCTGAAGCGTATGGCCTTTCGACATTTTTGAGTCCCCAGAGGTCTTTATATGCACCGCGCTGCGAGTTCGCCGCCCGCACGGAGCTTGAGTCTAACACGCAATATTTGACGATCCTGTTCCGATTTGCCGCAGCGCCACATCCAGCGCGCGGTCGCATTCAGGATTGACCCAGCAAAGATCGTGCTCAGATCGTAGCCAGGTGATCTGCCGCTTCGCGAACTGGCGCGTTGCAGCCAGCGCTCGCTCCCCGGCCTCGGCAAGACCAATAGATCCTTGCAGGTGCTCCCAGAGCTGTCTGTACCCTACGGCACGGATGCTGGGCAACCCCGGATGAAGATCACCGCGGGCGTGGAGAACGGCCACCTCGTCCAGAAACCCGGCGCGCATCATGTCCCCGAGCCGCTGTTCGATGCGCTGGTGCAGCCGCGCGCGCTCCGGCGGCATGAGCGCGAGTTTCACAAAGTGCAGGCCGCTTTCGCTCGTGCCGGTCTGCAAATCGCTCAAGGGCTGGCCGGTTGTTTCCAGCACTTCCAGCGCCCGCTGGATGCGCTGGCCGTCGTTGGGATGCAGCCGCGCGGCCGTGACCGGATCGCGTGTGGCAAGGCGCGCATGGAGTAACGGCCAACCGGTCCCTGCGGCCTCTGCCTCGATCCGGGCGCGGATCAGCGGATCGGCCGCCGGCAGCTCGCTCAATCCCTTCGTGAGCGCGCGGAAGTACAGCAGGGTCCCACCCACCAGCAGCGGCTCATGGCCGCGCGCGTGAATCTCGCCGATCAGCCTGAGCGCATCGGCGCGAAAGCGCGCCGCCGAATACGGTTGCGCGGGATCGCAAATATCGAGCAGGTGATGCGGGACCGCCGCGCGCATCGCGGCATCGGGCTTGGCGGTACCGATATCCATGCCGCGATACACCTGCGCCGAATCCACGCAAATGATTTCAACGCAACGTCCGATCCGGGCGAGTCGATCGGCAATCTGCAAGGACAGGCCGGTCTTGCCCGACGCGGTCGGACCCATGAGCAGGATGACGCAGGGTCCGGTTTCCAGGTTCCGGCTTCCAGAACTCACGGCCGGCTGCCACCCGCCAGACACTGGAAACTGCTTCATCACCGCCCGCGCAGGAACAGTCGATCCAGCTCCGTCATGCCGAGCTGCACCCAGGTCGGCCGGCCGTGATTGCACTGGTCGCCCAGTTCAGTGCGCTCCATGTCGCGCAACAGGCCGTCCATCTCCGGCAAAGTCAATCTCCGATTCGCCTTGATCGCGGCGCGACAGGCCACGTCGGCGAGCACGCGGTGCTGCGCATCCAGCACTTCGCCCAGGTGCGCATGCGGCGTCGGCCGTCCGTCCTCGCGGCTGAGTCCCGCAACCAACTCGACCACATCCTCACGTCCCAGCGCCGCCGGTATCGCTCTCACCAGCAGGCTTGAGGGCCCAACGCGATCGACCACCAGACCGAGCCGCTCGAGTTCGTCACGACGCTTCTCCAGCCCCTCTGCCGCGTCCTCATCCACCGTCACCCGCTCGGGCACCAGCAACACCTGCGACGACACCGCCTGCGTCGCAAGCTCGCGCTTCATGCGCTCATAGATCACCCGTTCGTGCGCGGCGTGCGCGTCCACCAGCACCAGACCGCGTTCGTTCTCGGCCAGGATGAAGACCCCGTGCAACTGCGCCAGCGCGGTACCGAGCGGACGATCGACGACGGACTGCGACGATTCGATGGCTGCATCGCTGACGAGCGGCCACGCCGGCGCTGCCCCGGCTGGCGAGCGTGCCGCGAGCAGTGCCCAGGCCGTGTTCTCCAGTGCGGGTTCGCGCACCCCCATCACCAGTCGCGATTGGGCGGTGTACCCATACCCGGTGGGGTACCGGCCCGACCAGGGCTGCGGGTCGGCCGTCGCGAGCTGCACCCGGTGCTGCTCGGCGCCGGGCCGCAGCTCGCGCAAACGCCGCTGCACGGAACCAAACAGAAAATCGTGCACCTGCCCCGACTCGCGAAACCTCACCTCGGTCTTCTGCGGATGCACGTTGACATCCACGCTGCGCGGGTCCAGTTCCAGGTGCAGCACGAAGGCCGGATGCCGCGTCGAGTGCATGGCATCGGCGAGCGCGCGACGGATCGCGAACGCGACCAGCCGATCGCGCACGCAGCGACCGTTGACGAAGAAATACTGAAGGTCCGCGGAGGCCCGCGAGAAACTGGGCCGCGCGAACCATCCACTCAGGCGCATGCCGAATCGCGACTCATCGACCTCCACCCGCGCGTCCGCGAACTCCGTTCCACAGACCTCGGTGACCCGAAGTTCACGTGCCCGCTCGTCGAGCGCGGGGCGCAGGTCGAGCAGGCGCCGCCCTTCGTGACGGACGATCAGACCCACGTCCGCGCGCCCCAGCGCCAGACGACGCAGGCACTGCTCGGCGTGGCGAAGCTCGGTGCTGGTGCTCTTGAGAAACTTGCGCCGCGCCGGCGTGTTGAAGAACAGGTCGGCCACTTCCACCGTCGTGCCTTGCGCGTGCGCAGCGGGCTCCGGTTCGACGCCCTCGTCCAAGCCGCCGGCACCTGCGAGGCGCCAGCCGTGCGCGTCTTCACCGGCGCGGCGCGAGGTCAGGCTCAGCCGCGATACCGAGAGAACGCTCGGCAGCGCCTCGCCGCGAAAGCCCAGGCTCGTGACCTGGTCGAGGTCATCGAGCCCGGCGATCTTGCTGGTCGCGTGGCGGGTCAAAGCCAGGCTCAACTCGGCCCGGGCGATGCCCGATCCATCGTCGCGGATACGGATCAGGCCAAGTCCACCACGCTCCAGTTCGACTTCGATGCGTGTGGCGCCGGCGTCGAGCGCGTTCTCCATCAACTCCTTGACCACCGCAGCCGGCCGCTCGACGACTTCGCCGGCAGCGATCTGGTTGATGAGGGTGTCAGGGAGGAGACGGATGGGCATGGTCGCGATTATCGAGGATCGCCGCGCGGCGGAGTGCCCCAAAAAAACGGCCGCACATTTCTGTGCGGCCGCACCGACCCACTCCCCCAGCTCGCACTCTTCAGATCATCGTCGCGGCTCGATACCGCTGTTTGACACGTCAACCGGTTTGCCCTTGACCTTTTGCAGGCGCGGACCGTCTTTACGCTGCTCGCGCGGACTGCCCGTTCCCGGATCGCGAGGCTCCACCGTCCCCGGATCACGGGGACGATAACTATCGAAATAACCCTGGATACCCTTGAGCAGCGACAGCGCAATCCTGTCCTGGTACGAGGCGCTGCCCAGCAGCCGCTCTTCCTGCGCATTGGTGATGAACGCCGTCTCGACCAGCACCGAGGGGATGTCCGGCGCCTTGAGCACCATGAACCCGGCCTGCTGGACCACGTTCTTCTGCAGGGTGTTGACCGAGCCGAGCGCCCGGAGCATGCGGCCGCCGACGTCGAAACTCGCCTCCATCGTGGAGGATTGCGACAGGTCGATCAGTACCGACTTGAGTTCGTCGTCCTTGCTGTCGATCTCGATGCCACCGACCAGGTCGGCCGCGTTTTCCTTCTGCGCCAGCCAGCGCGCGTGCTCGTTGCTGGCGCCACGCGGCGACACCACGTAGACCGACGAACCCCGCGCCCTGCGGTTGGTCACCGCGTTGGCGTGAACCGACACGAACAGATCGGCCTGTGCCTTGCGGGCGCGATCCATGCGCTCGCGCAAACCCAGGTAGTAATCGCCGTCACGGGTCAGGACAGCTCGGTAGCCGGGTTCGAGATCGATCAGTGCCGCCAGCTTGCGCGAGATCGACAGGGCGACTTCCTTTTCCTGAAGGCCGCCATGACCCGAGGCGCCAGGGTCCTCACCGCCATGTCCAGCATCGATCGCGACCACGATCGGCTTCGACGGCATGGCCCGCCCCATGACCGGCACCGGCGGCTTCGCGGCGGGTACTGACGCGGTGGCGCTTTTCGCGGCGAATCCCGCGTCCTGCAAGTCGAGAATCAGGCGATGGCCGTAATCCGCCGCCGGCTCCAGCAGGAAACTGCGGGCCTGCCGGGCCACGCTCATGTCCAGCACGACTCTCAGCGAGCCATCTTCGCGCTGCGAGGCGCGCACGTGCGCCACCTCGCCTTTTCCAATGACCTTGTTGGCGAGCCGGGCGCCGGTCGAGTCCGGCAGGTCGATGACGATGCGGTCCGGGTTCTCCAGCGTGAAGACGTTGTGTCGTGGCGCTGCGCTGAATTCGAACACCACGCGCGTACCTTCCGGTGAATCCCAGAGTCTGAGATCACGAAGCTCGGCGGCCGACGTTGCAGTCGAGACCAAGAGCAAACCGATGGGAATCAGTGAACGCATCAAGAGGGTGGCAGGCCGGACGATCCGAGGAACGTAGCGTGACTATTTATCGGATGCAAGAGATTTTTTGCCGGTGTAACAGCAGGATGAGGCGACATGCCCCGATCAGCCGATGGATCGGGTCGGTCGCTCGATCAACGCCACCCGGGTGGCGCCCGTGTGCTCGAGATGGATGACGATGCTCGGAGCCGGCAGATGACCCTTGCCACGATCCGGCCACTCCACCAACCAGATCGTGCGCTCGGGTGGATAATCGCGCAGACCCAGTTCCTCCACCTCGGAAGGGTTGTTGAGCCGGTACAGATCCAGGTGCAGAAACTCGCGACCCCTGGCCATGTAGGGCTCCAGCAGCGTGTAGGTCGGACTGCGCATCGCGCCCGTCACGCCCGCGGCGCGCAGAAACCCGCGCGCCAGCGTGGTCTTGCCCGCGCCGAGATCGCCGATCAGGTAGAGCACGCCCCCTGCGGTTTCCAGCAGTTCGCGCGCCAGGCTGGCGCCCAGATCGGCGGTCGCCTCGGCGTCGGCCAGTTCAACGCACATCAAGCGTTCACCACGGCACGCAGGTGCTCGACCAGGTCGGAGGGCAGCAGGCCGCGCTCGCCACCCGCAGCCGCCGCGTCGCCCGCCAGCGCATGCGCCAGCACCCCGCAACGCGCGGCCCGTTCGGCCGACAGGCCTTGCGCGCGCAAGGCCGCGATGACGCCGGTCAGAACGTCGCCCATACCCCCGACGCCCATGCCCGGATTTCCGTACGCGCACAGCGCGCGCCGCGCGCCGCGGACGAGCGTGCCCGCTCCCTTGAGCACAACCACCGCGTGGTAGCGATCGTGCAACTCGTCCACCGCCTCCGGCCGCGCCGACTGCACGCCGGGCGTGGACTTGCCCAGCAGGCGTGCCGCCTCAGCGGGATGCGGCGTGAGGACGCTGTCCGCAGGCAGGCCACGCGGCGGCGAATCGGCCAGCAGATTGAGGGCATCGGCATCCAGCACCAGCGGCTTGCGACTCGCGATCGCGCGTTCCAACAAGGACGCACCCCAGGCACCCGTCCCCAGTCCCGGACCGATCGCGACGAGGGTGCAGCGAGCCAGCAGGGGATCAAGCTGATCCGCCGATTCGACCGCCCGGAACATCACCTCGGGCTGCGCGATCGTCAACGACGCCGCGTGGACCGCCCGGGTCGCGACGCTGACCAGCCCCGCGCCGGCGCGCAGCGCCCCGCGCGCGGCGAGCAGCATCGCACCCGACATGCCGCTGTCTCCGCCGATCAGCAACACATGGCCGTGACGACCCTTGTGCGAGGTCCTCGCGCGAGCTGGCAGGGCGGCACGCAGTTCGGCGGGTTCGAGCAGGTCTGCCAGCGCGGGCGAGGAGTCAGCGAGTTCCGCAGGCAGATCGAGCGCCGCGAAAAGTCGTTCGCCCGCATGGTCAGGGCCCTGGCCGACATACAGCCCCAGCTTGCGTCCGATGAAACTGATGCTCAGGTCGGCGCGCACGGCCGCGCCATGAACCCGCCCGTCGTCGGCGTCGAGCCCGGACGGCAGGTCGATCGCGATCACCCCCTGCCCCGACCTGCGCCGGTTGATCGCCTCGATCGCCGCGCGCGCCACGCCGCCTACCTCACGCGTGATGCCGATGCCGAAGATCGCGTCGCAAATCACATCAGAAACAGACATGGGACCACGGGCAAATTCGTCGGTGAACGACGGCGCCTCGCCACCGTCGGCCAACCAGGCCGCGCGCGCCGGCACCGCGTCGCCGCGCCCAGCGGGCTCGCCGACCTGGGCCAGCGAAACCTCCAGCCCGGCGCGGCGTGCCAGGCGCGCGATCTCGTAACCGTCGCCGCCGTTGTTGCCCGGTCCGCACAGAACAGCAATGCGGCGCGCATCGGGCCAGCGTTCACGCAGAATCCCGAAGCTCGCGCGCGCCGCGCGCCGCATCAGCGTGTAACCGGGCACTCCAAGTTCCTCGATCGCGCGCCGATCCAGTTCGCGTACCTGTTCGGCCGAATACAATCGCGGCCGATGACAAACGTCTGCCTCTTCTTTCATGCCGCAAGTATGCCGGCAGGACGCAGTCCTTCGTGAGTCTGTCCGCGGCCGGGCTGGAAACGCTGCGCGATTCCATCCGCGGCTGGGCGCTCGAACTGGGCTTTGCCGATGCCGGCGTCGCCCGCCTCGAACTGGGCCCGGACCAGGAGCATCTGCGCCGATGGCTGGACGCCGGCCATCACGGGTCGATGGCATACATGGCGCGTGGCCCCGAACTGCGCACCGACCCGGCGCGATTGCGGCCCGGCACCCTGTCGGTGATCTCGGTACGCCTGCCCTACTGGCCGGCCGACGCCGCCGATGCGGGCACGGTGCTGGCCGACAGCGGGCGCGCCTACATCTCGCGCTACGCGCTGGGACGCGATTACCACCGCGTCATGCGCGCACGCCTGCTCAAGCTGGCGCGACGCATCGAAAGGCTTGCCGGACCGCATGGGCATCGCGTCTACGCCGACAGCGCGCCGATCCTGGAAAAGGCGCTCGCACGCAACGCCGGCCTCGGCTGGATCGGCAAGCACACCCTGCTGATCCGTCGCGACCACGGCTCCTGGTTTTTCCTGGGCGAGCTGTTTACCGACCTGGCACTGCCACCGGATGCGCGCCCGGCCGCGCAGAATCTGTGCGGGCGCTGCGATGCCTGCATGCGCGCCTGTCCCACGCAAGCCATCGTCGCGCCCTACACGCTGGATGCACGCCGCTGCATCTCCTATCTCACCATCGAGCACCACGGAAGTATCCCCGAGGATCTGCGGGCGCTGATGGGCAACCGCATCTTCGGCTGCGACGACTGCCAACTGGCCTGTCCCTGGAATCGCGACGCCCCACCCTCTGCCGAGAGCGACTTCTCGCCGCGCAACGGGCTCGACTCCGCGCGGCTGCTCGAGCTCTGGGCCTGGACCGAATCGCAGTGGCTGCAACGCACAGAAGGCATGCCGCTGCGCCGGCTCGACTACCGCCGATGGTTGCGCAACCTGGCCATTGCGCTGGGCAACGCGCCGCGGTCCGGAGAGATCTGCGCGGCCCTGGAGACGCGCCGCGAACACCCCGACGAGGTGGTGCGTGAACACGTGACCTGGGCGCTCATGCGGCAGCAGTCCGCGTAGCCCCGTCCAGTGCGATGGTGGATGCGCTTCGCTTATCCACCCTACGCCGCGCCAACCAAGGGTGGATAAGAGAAGCGCATCCACCAGGGCCGACTGCACGGCCTTCGCGAGCACAAAAAAAGCTGCCCCGATGATTTGGGGCAGCTTCGGGTTCTGCTTACATCAGGCCCGCGACCAGGATCAGCAGCCCAGTCCGGCGACCGTCTCGCCGAGTACCACGTCGAGCAAGGTCCCCGGCAGATCCAGGAACAGCGCGCGCTGGGTGACGGTGTTGCCGGTGATGACGGTCTGGTTGAGGTACAGCCCGCCGACGAGCAGCGGCACCGACAGCGGTGCACTGCCGACAACCACCGTGAGACCGTTGACCTTGAGACTGGCGATCTTGGATTTGCCGGTCTTGGTGACCACCGCGCAGCCGCTCACCGCCTGCGATGTCGCCTCACTTTCCACCCCGACCGCCGACACTGTCACCAGGGCGACCGCGACGATGTCCGCCTTGGCGACGTTGGTCTTGGCTGCCGCGACTCCAAAGCTACGGGTCGAGGTGCCGGTGATCACGGTGGCCTTGACGCTGCTGGCCAGCGGGCTGAGCAGGCTCGGCGGATCACCGAGGGGCTGGTTGAGGTTGTACACCGTGTTGGCCGCGGTCACGCAGGGCGTGGTCGGGGCGTTGGCGGTTCCAAACGTCAGGGCCTTGCCGAGCAGTCCCACCGGCGTGCCGCGGCACAGGCCGGGCCCGTAGTCCACCGAGCTGGTCGAGGTGGACGAGTTGTTGCCCGGCGTCGGATCGTTGTCGTTGCCCGTCAGCGTTACCGTGTTGCCAACCGTGGTCGGTGCGTTGGTCGGGGTCGTGCCCGTGATGACGATCGTGTCGATCCCGCCGTTTTCGAGCGCGTCGCCGACGCAGGTCACGGTGTTGCCCACCACCGTGCATCCCGGCGTACTGCTGGCCACGTTGGTGATCGACGCAGGCACCTCATCCACCACCGTGTAACCCGAGCTGTCGTCCGGTCCGAAGTTCTGCACCTTGATCGTGAAGGTGATCGTGGTGCCCGGCAGGGCCGGCGAGGACGCGGTCTTGGTGATGCCCAGGTCGGCCACCGCGGTCACCGGGCAACCGGTGACGAAGGTCGGCAGGTTGAACACCGAGTTTGTACCGGCCGCCAGCGCGAAGCCGTTGTTCACGTAGATCGGGCTGACCGGATCGTCCGGCTGACTGACCACGCCCAGGAACGCCTGGTTCTGGTTGGCGCCATACATCTTGCCGTCCGGGCCACGCCGCATACCGCCCCCGTTACCCAGCGCAGTGCCGAGATTCATCGCGCTGGCCATGATTTCCGCCGAGCTGCCTGCACCGGCCAGCTTGTAGCGGACGATCTTGTCGTTGCCGAAGATGGTGCTGTAGTAGATGTAGTCGCCGCTCGGCGAGTAGTCCGCCGAATACGGGCTGCCGCCCGCGCCCGGATCGAAGCCGAAGCGCTGCGTCAACTGGCCGCTGCTGGCGTCGAGATCGAGCACACGCAGCCGTCCGCCCACCATCAACAGCACCTGGCTCAGATCGGGAGACAGGTTGATGGTGCCGAAGCCGTCCGGATTGTTGTTGGGCATGACGCTGACGATGGCGTTGCCGGTGACCGGCCCGTTGCCGTCGAACTCGTAGGCCAGCACGTTCGGCGAACCGACGGTGGAGGTCAGCACATAGAAGCCTGTTCCGTCCGCGTTGGGCACGGCGTTGAGGGCTTCGGAGGCCGAGCCGGCCACGCCCAGCAGAATCGCCTTGGAGCCGACGACGACATCGCCGAGGCCACCGTTGAGGCTCATGTCGATCACCGAGTAGCGCAGCGAGCCGCCGCCTGCGGTGACCGTGCTGTTCCCGATCACGAAGTAGATGCCGGGCTGCGTCAGAGACGGGAATGCCAGCGCGGTCTGGGTGGCCGATGACGATCCGCCGAGTCCCGTTCCGTTAGGCATGACGGCGCTGTTCTTGTCGCGAACGTTGACGCCATCGGTCCAGAACAGCAGGTTGCCGCTGGTATCGGTGATGACCGCGGTGCCCTCCGGAATGTTGTAACTGACCGGGTTCTGCGAGGCGACCGGAGCACTGCCGTTCACGCCGAAGTCCAGTTTCACGCGATTGCCGAAGAACCAGTTGCGCTGCGTGGCGATGGTTTGTGCGGAGGTGCAGGCGTTCTGCGGCGCGACGCTGAGGGTCACGGCGTCGATGGCTGCGCCACCGCCGGCCGTCGTGGACGAAACGTGCGCGAAGCACAGCACGCTGGCCGTGGAAGTCGCGGTGAAGGTCGCGGTCTTGCGTTGCCAAGCCGGATTGGCGGCGGTCCAGGCCGCGTTGTGGGTGAAGGTGCCGATGTTGTTGCTGTCGGCAAAAACGGCCATCGTCGCGGTGCTCGATAACGTGCCGTTGCGCGATAGCGAGAAGCCTACGTTGTACGCGGTGCCCACTTGCGTATCGAAGGCCTGGCAGATCGCACCGTTTGGATCGCTGGCGTTACCCGAGAGATCGATGCTCTGATCTCCGTCCGCCGCGGTCCAGATTGTGGAGACGATATCGACGCTTCCGCCGATCACCGACCACGGACCAACCGTGCCGCCGGTATTGATCTGCTGAAAGCTCCCGCCGATGTTGGGCGTCTCGAACGACCCATTGCTGAAGGTCGCAGCGCTGGCGGTCGTGGTGATCGTCAGACCGCCGACCAGGCTTGCGGCCATAGCGAGCCGCGCGAGTGCGCGGGCTCCTGTGGCCAGGACTACAGATTCACGTTTCATGATGATGGCTCTCCTTATCTATACACGGGGTGTCGCGGGGGTACACCATCCATCGCGTTTCCTCGGGCGATGGTGTTCTGGCAAACCGCGGGCCTCAGGCCCCTGGGTCGGTCATGAAAAAATCATGGATGTCGTCCGGCACCTTGCGGTGGTGGATTCGCGTTGGCCGTTCGATGGATGCCGAGGGCGCTGTGAAGAGCAAGCTCGCTCCGTACCGGGGAGACGCACGACGGGCAGGGAGTCCGTCGTTGGGAGAGCGAGCTTGCTCACCACAACACCCTCGGCAGGAAGGTTTTTCCCAGGCGAAGAATTTCTTCGTGAGCAAGAGCGACCCATCGATGTCCGCTGCCCCCTGAGTTGTGTTGTGAGAACCACCGGGATGATTTTTCGCAGACTCCGTGCGTCTTTGCACCGGCCCACCTTCTGAATCGCCCCGCAGAAGAATTAAACCACGGACAGGACCGAATTCCGTGTGTACTTTTGTGCGAATTTGTAACGTTTTGTGGCGTCTTCCGGGGGAATCGGGCTCGTAGGTCGGTTCAAGCCGAAGGCGGAACCGACGCTGCGCGCCCTCGACGAAGGGCGCCCGTCGGGTCCGCCCGCGAACAGCACGCGGACTTGACCCGACCTACCCGTGAATTCAGACCCGTGCAGAGAATCCCTGACACCGGGACTCCTGAGGAATCGCTGCGCTGGTCTGTCGCGGGCATGGCCCGCTCCTGCGGAACCCAAGGCCTGTGGGAGCGGGCCATGCCCG
>JBQTIX010000005.1:0-22561 GCA_052387695.1 Panacagrimonas sp.
GGTTGGGCTCAAACGGGTGGTGGCGCTCCTCTTACCCACCAACAACCCCGGGGGGGGCTTCGGGTGTATATGCGGACCCCATCCACCAGAGGATCAACGCGAATCTCGCTATTTGAGGGCCGCATCAATAAGGAAACCCTGCACAGGTTCGAGCACACGGTCGCGGTCCTTCGACAAGCTCAGGAGGCCCGCTCCTACGGAATCCGCTGCTTTGTAGGAGCGGGCCATGCCCGCGACAGACTTGTGCAGAGAATCCCTGACGCGGCTGCCCTAAACTGCGCGCCGACGATTCAGTCAGAAGGGATTGAGGCGGTGAACGAGTTCGACGTGATCGTGGTGGGCGGCGGGCATGCCGGGACCGAGGCCGCGCTGGCGGCGGCGCGCATGGGTTGTCAGACGCTGCTGGTGACGCAGTCGATCGAGACTCTGGGCCAGATGTCCTGCAACCCGGCGATCGGCGGCATCGGCAAGGGGCACCTGGTGCGCGAGATCGATGCGCTCGGCGGCCTGATGGCGCATGCGGCGGATCGCGCCGGCATCCAGTTCCGGATTCTCAACGCCTCGAAGGGGCCGGCCGTCCGTGCCACGCGTGCGCAGGCCGATCGCATGCTCTACCGCTGGGTCGTGCGCGAGGCGCTGGAGAACCAGCCGAACCTGACGCTATTCCAGCAGGAAGTCGAAGACCTGGTCGTGGAGAACGATCGCGCCTGCGGCGTCGTGACCCGGCTCGGATTGCGGTTCAAGGCAAGAGCCGTGGTGCTCACGACCGGCACCTTTCTCGGCGGCCGCATTCATGTCGGGCTCGACCATTATTCCGGTGGTCGCGCGGGCGACGCGCCCTCGATCGCGCTGGCCCAGCGCTTGCGGGAGCGCATGCCGCGCACCGGCCGGCTCAAGACCGGCACGCCGCCGCGGCTGGACGGCCGCAGCATCGACTGGTCGGTTTTGACCGAACAACCGGGCGACACGCCGACGCCGGTGTTCTCGTTCCTGGGCTCGACGGATCAGCATCCGCGCCAGGTCTGCTGCCACATCACCCAGACCAACGAGCGCACGCACGACATCATCCGCGGCGGCTTTGATCGCTCGCCGATGTTCATGGGCAGGATCGAGGGCGTGGGCCCGCGCTACTGCCCGAGCGTGGAGGACAAGGTCAACCGTTTTGCCGACCGCAGCTCGCACCAGATCTTCCTGGAGCCGGAGGGCCTCAACACGCGCGAGATCTATCCCAACGGCATTTCCACGTCCTTGCCCTACGAGGTGCAGGAGTGCTTCGTGCGCAGCATCCGCGGGTTGGAAAACGTGCGTATCACGCGGCCAGGCTATGCCATCGAGTACGACTACTTCGATCCACGCGACCTGCGTCGCAGCCTGGAAACCAAGTCGCTGCCGGGACTGTTCTTTGCCGGCCAGATCAATGGCACGACCGGGTACGAGGAGGCCGCGGCGCAGGGCCTGCTGGCCGGCATCAACGCCGCCCGTTCTGCGCGGGATCGGGAGTCCTGGTGCCCGGAGCGCCACGAGGCCTACATCGGCGTGCTGGTCGATGACCTGATCACGCGCGGCACCTCCGAGCCCTACCGCATGTTCACTTCGCGCGCCGAGCATCGCCTGATGCTGCGCGAGGACAACGCCGATCTGCGGCTGACGCCGGTCGGCCGCGAGCTGGGACTGGTCGATGATCGGCGCTGGGGCGTCTTTGCGCGCAAGCGCGATGCGATCGTCGCCGAGACCGCGCGGCTTGAATCGCTGTGGATCAAGCCGGCGCAACTGTGCGAACCCGGGTTCGTCGAAGTGTTCGGCGAGCCGCCGGTTTCGACCGCGTTTTCCGCGATGGATCTGCTGCGTCGGCCCGAAGGATCGACGGCGGTGCTGCGCCGTCTGGGTCTGGCCGACGACGCGCTCGACGATGCGGTCGCCGGCCAAGTCGAAATCGAAATGAAATATAGCGGGTACCTCGCACGCAGCCGTGAGGAGATCGACCGCAACCGGCGTTACGAGCAGGCGCTGCTGCCGACGGACTTCGATTACGCCGCGATCCGTGGCCTGTCCAACGAGGTCCGCGCCAAGCTGCTGGCGCACCGGCCGGAGACGCTCGGGCAGGCCGCGCGCATTTCGGGCATCACGCCGGCTGCGGTGTCCCTGCTGCTGGTGCACCTCAAGAAGCAGGGACAGTTGCGTCGCAGTGCCTGAACGTATCGAGGTGAAGGGGACCGCGCCGATACCCGACGTGCTCGTGGTCGGCGCCGGCGTCATTGGCCTGGCGACAGCCTGGGAACTGCTGTGCCGAGGGCTCAAGGTCAGTGTGATCGAGCGCGGGCGGATCGGGCCGGGCGGCGCTTCGTGGGCGGGTGGGGGGATCCTTGCGCCGCTGGAACCGGCCGAGCTGGACGCCGACCTCGAACCGCTGCTGCGTGACAGCCTCGCGTCTTACGCCGACTGGTGTACGCAGTTGAAGGAGGACGGCGGCGTCGATCCGGAGTACACGGTCAGCGGGCTGGCTGTGCTCGAACCTGCGGATGAACCTGCATGGCGAGTGTGGGCCCAGGGTTGCGCGCTGCGCATCGACCCGGGAAGGCCCCAGAACAACTTTGGCGGCAAACGCGCTTCGGTGTTCGAACTGCCGGGCATCGCGCAGGTCCGCAGTCCGCGCCTGCTCCGCACCCTGGCCGCCGCGGTGCGCGCGCGGGGCGGCGACATCATCGAGGACGAGGCGGTGGTCGCGCTGGAGGAATCGGGCCTGCGGACCACCCGGCGCCGGCTGCATGCGGGATGCGTGGTGCTCGCCGCCGGAGCCTGGTCGGGCGAGCTCGATGCCGCTGCCGAAGTGGCGCCGGTCAAGGGCGAGATGCTCTTGTTCGAAGCGGCTGGCGAGCGTCTCGAACGCATCCTGCTGCACCATGACATGTACCTGATTCCGCGCCGCGACGGACGCATCGTCGCGGGCAGCACGCTGGAGCGGGCGGGTTTCGATGCGATGCCCAGCGTGGCGGGACGCGAGCGCATCCTCACGGCCTTACGCCAGTTCGCGCCGCAGCTGGCGCGGCGCGAACCCATGGCTCACTGGGCGGGTTTGCGCCCCGCGCCGCTGATGGGGGTCCTGCCCAAAATGCAGTGGTCGGATGGGCACCCCAAGCGGCTGCTCAACTGCGGGCATTACCGCCTGGGGATCAGCTTGGCACCGGGGTCGGCGCGGCGGATAGCCCGGCTTCTGCTTGACGGAATGGGCTCGTAGATTGGCGAAACCCTGCATGGATTCGAGAATGCTGAATTCGTGGGTAGGTCGGGCCAAGCCCGCGTGCTCTTCGCGGGCCGCGTCGGTTCCGCCTTCGGCTTGAACCGACCTACAACCGACCTGCGAGCCGGATAGATCTTCCTTGGGGTTCGCCTTCGGCTCACCCGACCTACCGTCGTCGCTCGCGCGGCTCCTGCCGGTCCGGGTCGTAATTCTTTGGCAGCGTTTCACGCACTTCGGCGCGACGGGCTGACAGCCTTGCCCGGTCCTGGGAGGAGAGACTGGCGATGCGCAGGCCGGCGTCGAGCTGGGACAGGGCCCCGCCGGAGTCTCCACGCAGGAACAGGAAATTGGCCATCTGGTAACTGGCCTCGGCATCGTTGTTGGCTTCGCGTGCGGCGTGCGAGAGCAGGCGATAGGTGTCCAGCCGTGTGCCCAGGGCCTGTTCGTGCGAAAGCAGGACGGCGCGTGCCTCGTTGGGCTCGCCAGCCTGGATCAGGGCTTCTGCATATTCGAGGATGGCCGGCGCGAAGCGGGGATAGGCGGACAGGGTTTTTTCGAAGCTGTCCAGCCCGTTCTTGACGTCCCCCGATGCGAGCTGGATCGAGGCGACCAGCAGGCTGATGTTGGGCTGACGCGGGTATTTTTCCGTTGTCGGCTTGAGGACTTCCAGCGCGCGCGCGTTCTGCCCGAGCTGCTGGAGGGCAAAGGCCAGTCCGTAGCGGTTGGACGGCGTGTCCTGGCCTGCGGCGATCAGCGCGGAAAACGAGTCCACTGCGTCGCTGGGTTGGTTGGCGGCGAAGACCAGGGTGCGCGCCCGCATCAGGCCGTATTCGATCGAATCCGCGGTTGTCACCTTCGGCAGCGCGGCGGCGCGACTGCGGGCTTCGGAAATTCGCGTGGTGTTGACCGGGTGGGTGCGCAGAATCTCCGGCACCCCGCCACCGTAGAGGCGCGACTGCTGCTCCAGCTTCTGGAAGAAGCTCGCCATGCCCTCGGAGTTGAAGCCGGCATGGGACAGCGTGTTGATGCCGACCCGGTCCGCCTCGATCTCGTGGGCGCGGGTGTAGTTGACCTGGCGCTGATAGGCGCTGGCCTGGCCGACCGACAGCGCGGCAATCACCAGGTCGGGATCGGCCGAACCCGCGATGATCGCGGCCAAGACCGCCGCCCAGGTGGCGATGGTGGTCAGCCCTCCGCCGGAAGAGGCGCTGCGCGCGATGTGGCGCTGGGTGACGTGCGCAAGTT
Organism: Panacagrimonas sp.; assembly: GCA_052387695.1. Lineage (GTDB taxonomy): Bacteria > Pseudomonadota > Gammaproteobacteria > Nevskiales > Nevskiaceae > Panacagrimonas. The sequence goes on from JBQTIX010000005.1 coordinate 4,484, forward strand.
CATGCGCCATCACGCCGGCCAGTTCGCTCTCGCTGTTGCTTGCAGTGAGCAGTCCGGCGTTGAACCCCATGAATCCGCCGGGTAACGCAAAGGCGTTGATGCGGTTGTCCTTGACGATGAAGAATTCGAGGTGTGCCGGGCGCGCGCCGCTGGCGGCGGCCAGGCGCCAGCCCATCGACGACAGGTACTCGGAAAGTTGCGCGTCTTCGAGGACGTACTCGTAGGCGTAGAACTGGGAAACCACCTGGCTGCCGATGCGGGCTTCTTCCGCCGGAGACAGGGCGGTATCGGCGGGATCGCCGATCTGGGGCAGGTCCAGTTCGGTCGCAGCGCCGCTGGGCAATCCCAGAGGTTCCAGCGGCGTCTCGATCGACCTCGCAGCCGAGGCCCAGCCGGCCATCACGACGGCGGTGGTGAACAGGATTGCGAGCGAACGGGGCATGAGACTCCAGCGCAGGGCCGTCAGTGTACGACCTTGGATTCCGCCTCGTCGCAATTGGTTCAGGCTCGTTCGTTTTCGGCCCGTTCGGTTCAGGCCCATTCGGTTCAGGCCATGTAACCGCCGTCCACGGTCAGCGTGGTGCCCGTCACGTAGCTGGCCGCATCGCTGGCCAGGAACAGCACCGCCGGGGCGATCTCGTCGGGCCGGGCGACACGACCCATCGGCACTTGGTCGAGGAAGGACTTGAGAATCTGCTCGTTGTGGATCAGGGCGGACGCGAACCGGGTGTCGGTCAGGCCCGGCAACACGGCGTTGACGCGCACATTCCACGGCGCGCATTCCTTCGCGAAAGCCTGCGTGAGGTTGATCACTGCGGCCTTGGTGATCGAGTAGATGCCCTGGAACACGGCCGGTCTGAGACCGTTGATGCTGGCGATGTTCACGATCGAGCCGCCGCCGTTGTTCTTCATCTGCCGGGCCGCCAGCGAGGAGAGTTCGAAGTAGCCACGGATGTTGACCTGCAGGGTCTTGTCCAGCATGCCCAGGTCGGTGTCGGCGATGTGGCCGAAATAGGGATTGGTAGCGGCGTTGTTGACCAGGATGTCGAGCCGGCCGAGTTCTGCGGCGATACGGTCCATCAGGTGCCTGAGGCCGGCGGAGTCGCCCTGGTGGGCAGCGATGGCGGTGGCCTGACCACCGGCGGCCTCAATGCCGGCGCGGACCTTGTCCAGATCGTCCTGCTTGCGGCTGGAGATCACCACGTGCGCGCCCTGTTCGGCAAGCAGCCGGGCGATGGCCTCGCCGATTCCGCGCGAGGCTCCGGTGACCAGGGCCACGCGGCCGGTGAGATCGAAGAGTGGGGTCGCCATCCGGGACGGATATCCGGTCGTGAAATAAAAAGGCCGCGGAAGCGTGTGAGCTTCCGCGGCCTGCGCTCGCCCTTGCGGGAGGCTCTACTTCAGGGGACGAAGACCGGCCCGCTGGAGGCCGCCGAGATCACGCGGCCGCCCTTGTCGGTGAGGCCGGCGCCGACTTCGACGGTGTAGAGCCCCGGGCCGACGTTGAACAGCAGCATCTGCCGATTGGTCGCCACCAGCCATTGACCCTTGACCCGATCGCCGCCCTTCTTCTTGACCACCACGTTCTGGTTGGCGCTGTCAGGCGAGTCGAAGGTGCCGTCGAACAGCAGGACGATCGCCTTGGTGAACGAGGCTTCTCCACCGTAGGTGATGTTCAGCTTGCCCGCCTGTTGGGCCGGCCACCAGGCCTTCTTGACGACCGCGGGAGGCGCCTTGGGTTTGGCCGGTTTCGGCTTGGACTTCGCGGGTTGGGGCTCCGATCCTGCATCTGCTACGACCACCGGCTTGGGCTTGTCCGCCGCTTTCGGCGCCGGAGATGGTGTGGCGTCGACCGCGGCGGCATCGTCAGGCACGCCGCCCGCCATGACGACGACCGGTTTCTCGCCCGAGGCGGTGACGCCGGTGCTGCACGCGCCGCCGGCACTGGCCGGTGCGGACGGCACGGAATCCACAGCCGCCGACTCGACCGGCGCCGGCTCTTCGACCGGCGCGGCTTCGACGGGAGGCGCTTCTGCAGGGGCCGCTTCGACCGGAGCGACTTCAGCCTGCGCGACTTCCACCGGCGCCGGCTCTGCCTGGGCCACTTCAACCGGAGCTGATTCCGCGGGGGCAGTCGGTGCCGCCGCGGGTTCGGCGGCTTTCGCCATTGCGACGACGGTCTCGCTCCCGTGCGCGACGCCCTGCGTGCAGGCACCGCCGCCTGACGCTGGTGCCACCGCAGCCGCCACTTTATCCGCTGCGGGCTCACCCGGTTCGTCGGTCTGGGCCAGGGCGACTTCAATGACGGGCGTCGAGGTCGAGTCGCCGGCTTCGGCGATGGACGCGGCAAACACCTGGTCCGCCGAGACACCGGACGCCTGCGCCTCCTGTGCGTGGGAGATCGGCGCCACGAGATTCAGGACGACCAAGGTCACGATCGCCACTCCCGCGGTCAAGGCCGCGAGGATGGGTGCCTTCGCATTCATTTGCTGCTCTCCCAATCTAGTCTGTCGATGATTCTGTCTGTAGGGTTGCCCGGTCGCCGCGCACGCCTTGTATCTCTCCCGCAGCACGGCAGGCGCGGCACTATCCGGCAGGGCTTGCCGGCCGTCAACGGTCGGCGCTCTTGTCAGTGTCCGAATTCCGGTCCGCGATTAACCTCCGCCGTTGCCGTGGGACCGGGTGCCCGGTCTGAACAGGCACTGGCCCCGTCCACAGGATCATTGATGAGCGATCGTTTCCTCGAGTTCACCCAGACCGCATTCGGCAGGCAGTTGTCGAGCCTGCTGGGGTTGCCCGCGCCACCTCGGCTGCGTCGCGCTTCAGGCCCCTGCGTCGCGCTTCCGCTGGCGGGGTGCAAGCTCTTGCTGGGCGGCTCACCGGCGGGTGAATTATCGGTTTCGCTGATCCGTCATATTTCCGGAACGGGGGCCGAACTGTTCGTCGCACCCGAGCATTCCGGTCTTGCGCCGATCAAGGCTGCCGCCGCCGGACTCGGAGTTGCACTGAAGGGCGAACCCTTGGGCGAAAGCTTCTCGCCCGGAGCCCTGGTTTTCGACGCCAGCGGACTGCAGTCTGCGGCCGATCTGCGCAGTCTCTACGACTTCCTGCAACCCAGGATGGCGCGATTGTCCGCACACGGCCGCGTGTTGCTGGTTTCGCGCGCGCCGCAGGCATCTGAGCCGGTCGGCGCACGCACGGCATCGGTGGCACTGCGCGGCTTCGTGCGTTCGCTCGGCAAGGAGATCGGCCGCAAGGGCTCGACCGTCAACCTCATCGAGGTGCAACGAGGTGGCCAGTCCAGTCCCGAGCCCGATCTCGCCGGCGTGCTGCGTTTTTTCCTGACCGGACACGCTGCTTTCATCACGGGCCAGGTCCTCAGTCTGGGAGCGGCTGGCCTTGCACCCGAACAGACGTTTTCCGCCTCGCTCGCAGGCAGGCTCGCCCTGGTCACCGGCGCGGCGCGCGGTATCGGTGCGGCGATCGCGCAGACGCTGGCGCGCGAAGGCGCGCAGGTGATCGGCATGGACCGGCCCGCGGATGAAGGCGTGCTCGGCGAAACCATGAGCCGCATCGGGGGTCGCGGGCTGGCGCTGGACGTGACCGCGAAGGACGCGGCGGAGCGCATCCTCTCCGAGTGTGGACCGCTCGACGTGATCGTGCACAACGCCGGCGTGACCCGCGACAAGATGCTGCGCAACATGGCGCCGCACCTGTGGGACACGGTGCTGGACATCAACCTGGGCGCGATCATGCGGATCAACGAGCGGCTGCTCGACGGCGGCCTGAAGAGCGGCGCGCGCATCGTCTGCATCTCCTCGATCGGTGGCATCGGCGGCAACCCGGGCCAGACCAACTACGCCGCGACCAAGGCCGGCATCATCGGTTACGTCGATGCGCTGGCGCCCGAGATGGCGCGGCGCGGCGGTGCGATCAACGCGGTGGCTCCCGGCTTCATCGAAACCCAGATGACCGCAGCGATGCCGCTGATGAATCGCGAGGTCGGGCGCCGTCTCAATTCCCTGTCTCAAGGCGGGCTGCCTGTCGACATAGCCGAGGCGGTGACGTTCCTCGCATCCAGGCTGTCCGGCGGCGTCAACGGCCAGACCCTGCGTGTGTGCGGGCAGAGCTTCATCGGCGCCTGAGCGGCCCGTGCGGCCCGGTCTGCTCATCGGCATCGGAAAACTCGCCTACCATTCGCGCCCTGAATCCGATGAATGCCCCCGAATCAACCCGATGAGCGAGCTCGAACGCATCGCCGAGGCACGGCTGCCGACGCCGTTTGCCGAGTTTCGCATCCAGGTGTACGTCGCTGCCGATGGCAAGGAACACGTGGTGGTCGCGCTCGGCGAGCTTGAAAAGGCCGACGCGCCCCTGATCCGCGTGCATTCCGAATGCTTGACCGGCGACGCGCTGTTCTCCCTGCGCTGCGACTGCGGCTTCCAGCTCCATGCGGCGCTGGTCGCGATCGCGGAGGAGGGTTGCGGTGCGGTGTTGTACCTGCGCCAGGAAGGTCGCGGCATCGGTCTGGGCAACAAGATCCGCGCGTACGCGCTGCAGGACACCGGCAGCGACACGGTGGAGGCCAATCACCAGCTCGGCTTTCCCGCCGATGCGCGCGAATACGACCTCGCCGTCGAATTGCTGCGCGTGCTGGGCTTGAGACGCATCCGCCTGATGACCAACAATCCGCGCAAGCTCGATGCCTTGCAGAAGGACGGGATCGAGGTGGTGGAGCGGGTCGCGCTCGAATCCGGACGTAACCCGCACAACGAGGCATACCTGCGCGCCAAGGCCGACAAGCTCGGGCACTGGTTGACCTTGCCGTGAACGATTCGCTGCCCGCCGACGCGCTGCCCGTGCCTGCCTCGCCGCAGAAACGCGGCGTATTGCGCGAGCTGAGCCGCTTCTCGATTTCCACCTACAAGCTCACGCGCGGCTTCGGGCCGCTGGTCAAGCTGCTGGCGGCCGACAACGACGTGACGCGCGACGAACTCGGCCGCGCCATCGACACCGCGTTCGACGGCTTCTACCACCACCCGCTGATGAAAGGCGCGGGCAAGCTCACGTCCTACCTGCGCGGCAAGGGCATCATCCCCAACGAGCAATCCACCGAGGAACTGATCCGCTACGTCGTCGATCAGGTTTTGTCGCGCAGCCCGATGCCGGTGCCGCCCGCGCTGGTCAACGAGTTCTGGGATTTCTTCGATGAGCTGTTCTCGACCCCGGAACTGAAGGGGCTCGGAGAACTCACGTTCGACATGGTGCGCCTGGTGCTGCGCACCTACGAGCCGATCCTGGTCGAAGTGGTCAACGTGCTCAAGGCCGGTCGCCGTTTCAACGAATGGCAGGTGCGCGAGGTGCTGCGTCGCGCCGGCACGGTCAAGCACGACCTCGCCATCATGCGTCGGCAGATCAAGGCGCTGCGCTACATCCGGCCGTTCTTCCAGACCGATCCGAAGGATTTTTCCGGGCAGGCCAAGATTGTCGCAGCGATGGTCGGCGAGTTCGGGCCGTTCTTCATCAAGATGGCCCAGATCGCCGCCGCCAATTCCAACTTCCTGCCCGACGAGATCGCGCGCGAACTGGCCGTGTTCCACGAAGATGTGCCGGCGATGAGCGCGGACGAGGTCAACACCGCCTTCATGGAGTGCTACGGCAAGCCGCCGCACCAGTTGTTCATGGATTTCGACGCGGGCCGCCCGGTGAAATCCGGCTCCATCGGCAGCGTGTATTTTGCGAAAAAGCCTTTCCTCGAAGACGGCAAGGAAGTGCTGCGGCCGGTGGTCATCAAGGTCGGACGTCACAACATCGACCGCGAGTTCGCCATCGGCAAGATGGTACTGGGCCTCGCGATCATGTCGAGCCAGTACTGGGCGCCGCACTCCAAGCTCACGCCCTTCCTGCGCGCGATGCAGGAGCAGGTAGACGAGTTCGTCGCCGGCTTCATGGAGGAGCTGGATTTCGAGGCCGAGGCGCAGAACCACCTGCGTTTCTACGAGCGCAGCATCGACTCCGCGGTGTTCAAGGTGCCCGAGCTGTACGGCCACTCGCACCGCATTCTGGAGATGGAGTATCTCTCCGATGCAGCCAGTCTCACGCGCGCCTTGCAGCGCATGAACCGGCGCGACCGGCGGCGTTTCCAGTTCGACGTGATGGAACGCCTGCTCTACACCGTGCTGCACCACATCTTCGTGTACGGCGAGGTGCACGGCGATCTTCATCCCGGCAACGTGATGATCGGATCCGACGGATCGCTGCATCTGATCGACTGGGGCAACGTCGTGCAGCTCGACGGCAAGTGGGGTCCGGTATGGGACTACCTCGCCGCCGCCGTGATGGCCGACACCTCCCTGATCGCGGATTCCCTGGTGCGCATGTCCACCCAGCCCGAGGCCAATGCCCAGCGCTGGGGCGAGATCAAGGCCGCGCTCGACGACACGCTGACGAAGAAAGGTGTGACGCCGCTGACACGCAGGAATTTCGTCGCCGAGCTGCGTCGTGGCGGGCTCGAAGGTCTGCACAAGCGCGGCCAGACCGTGCTGCACCTGATGTCAAACACGCAGCAGTCCGGCGTGGTGCTCAAGCGGGATTACCTGCATCTGTCGCGCGCGCTGTTTGCCGCTGCGGGCAGCTTCGGTTCTCTGTACGAGGACACGTCAAAACGCCTGATGGCGCGCGACATGCTCCTGAGCCTGATGCGCCTGCCGCTGACCGCGACGCAGGACGTATTGCACAAGGAAGTTGCGAGCTGGCGCAAGCGCCTGATTCGCGTGCTCCCGATGCCAGCCTTCCTGCGCCGGCGCCTGGTGCCGCCGCCCAAGCCAGCGGCCAAGTACATCGGGCGACCGCCGCCGCAGCCGATCATCGTGCCGCCGCCGCGGAGCGCGGCGGTGGAACGCTAGTCTCAACGATGTCCGAGGGAAAACTGTGCCGGGCGCCGTCCCCGTAGGTCGGGTCAAGCCCGCGCGCTTTTCGCGGGCGGAACCGACACTGCGCGCCCTCCGGAGAGGGCGCGCAGTGTCGGTTCCGCCTTCGGCTTGAACCGACCTACGAGACTCCACCTTGCTCTACCGACTGGCCCGCACCGCCCTGTTCCGCCTCGACGCGGAAACCGCGCACGAACTTGCGATGATGAGTTTCCGTCGTTTCCCGCGACTCGCTACCGCGCCGTTCTGCGCGGCCGCGGTCGACGATCCGGTCACGCTGCTCGGCCTGCGCTTCCGGAATCGCGTGGGTCTTGCAGCGGGTCTCGACAAGAACGGCGAATGCCTAGCAGCCTGGTCACGACTCGGGTTCGGGTTCGTCGAGGTCGGCACGGTCACGCCGCGGCCGCAGCCCGGTAACCCGCGCCCGCGCATGTTCCGCTTGCCCGAGCATGAAGCGCTGATCAACCGGCTGGGTTTCAACAACAAGGGCGTCGATCATCTGATCGCGTGCGTGCGCCAATCGGATTTCCGCGGCGTGCTCGGCATCAATATCGGCAAGAACGCGGACACGCCGATCGAGCGCGCGGCAGATGACTATCTGATCTGCCTGCGCAAGGTCTACGCGCATGCGAGCTACATCACGGTCAACATCTCTTCGCCGAACACGAAGAACCTGCGCGACCTGCAGGACGAGCAGAAGCTGAATCAACTGCTGTCCGCGCTCGCCGCCGAGCGCGAGGCGCAGACGCAGCGCCTGGGTCGTCGCGTGCCGCTGCTGGTGAAGATTGCGCCCGATGTCAGCGAGGCGCAGATCGAAGCGGTCGCTGTCGCTGCGCGCACGAACGGCATCGATGGCTTGATCGCGACCAACACCACCCTTTCCCGTCCCTCGATCACCGGGCACGTTCATGCCGCCGAGACGGGCGGTCTCTCCGGCTCGCCGCTGCGACCTTTGGCTGACGCAACGCTGGCGATGCTGCGAACCAAACTCGGGTCGGACTTCGTGCTGGTCGGTGTCGGCGGCATCGTCTCGGCCACGGATGCCCTGGCCAAGCGCAGGGCCGGCGCCGACCTGGTGCAGCTCTACACCGGATTCATCTATCACGGCGCCGGCCTCGTGCATGACTGCGCGCGCGCACTGGCCAATCATCATTGATGCTGTTCGCGAGGCTCCGTTAGAGTCGCCGTCCTCCAGTAGCGGGTCAGCAAGCAATGAAACGCAGAATCCTCACCGTCGTCGCCGCGTCCTGCGGCCTGCTTGGCGGGACGTCGTCGGCATTTGCGGAAGGGCCGTACCTGTTCGGCGGCGGCATCTACGAGTTCCCGGATTCGGCGCGGGATTCCGACAACGGCGCCGGCTTCGAGGTGGGCGCGGGTCTGCCGCTGCCGAGCCGGCCGGGTGAATCCATTGAGCTCACGTTCAAGTCGATCGAGCGCGATCGCGACGATGGCAGCGGGCGCTTTGGCCGCCCGATCGATCTGGGCTCGGACGACCAGCTCTCGGTTTTCGCCAACTGGTTCAAGTCGCTGGCCGATCCGTCCAGCAGCCTGCAGCCCTACATCCTGCTCGGCGCGGGCGCGGTGCAGGAGGACGTGGATGGCGACGAGCATGTTCACTTCGGTCTGGACGGCGGGCTCGGCGCGCTGATCCTTTTCAGCGAGTCCGGCTGGGGTCTGCGGGCGGAAGCGGTGGCGCAGGCACAGCTCAACGATGAATCGGTGCCGGATGAGGACGCGCTGATCGACGTGCAGTTGCGCGTCGCGCTTCAGATTCCGCTCGGCGGTGGTCGCGCCGCACCGGTAGTCGAGCCCGCACCGGAATGTCCGGTACGCGTGGTCGATCCGGTCAGCGGGGAGTCGAGCTGCTCGACCGACTCCGACAAGGACGGCGTCGACGACAGCACCGACATCTGCCCCGGCACGCCGAGCGGCAAGGCGGTGGACGCCAGCGGCTGCACGATCGGTGGCGACATCGATGCCGACGGCGACGGTGTGATCGACCCGGCCGATGCCTGCCCCGAGTCGCCGGTCGGCATGGTGGTGGACGGCACCGGCTGCCTGATCGAGCAGACCGTGACCCTGCGCGGCGTGCGCTTCGAACCGGGTTCGGCGCGGCTGCTGCCGGAGGCGCGCGGCGCGCTCGACGAAGTCGGCCGCACGCTCAAGAACCAGAAAAATTTCAACGTCGAGATCTCCGGCCACACCGACAACCTCGGTAACGACGGCTATAACCTGCTGCTGTCGCAGCAGCGTGCCGAGTCGGTACGCCAGCACCTGATCGGCCGCGGCGTCGGGCCCGAGCGGATGACCGCGATCGGCGTCGGTGAGGCTGCACCGGTGGCACCCAACGACACCGAGGAAGGTCGCGAGCTGAATCGCCGGGTCGAGTTCAAGGTGGTGGTGCAGTGATGGAGAATGCTGGGTCGGAGCCGGTACAGTCGCCCTGCATCGGAGTCTGCACGCTCGACGGTGCAGGCGCGGTCTGTCTCGGCTGCGGGCGCCTGATCGGCGAGATCGCGCAATGGTCGTCGGCGAGCGAAGCCCGCCGCCGTCAGATCTTCGAGGCTGCGCGGCAACGCTTGGCCGGCGCGGCTCAAAGCCTGATCGGCAGGCCCTCATCATCATGAAGATTCCACAGCGTGACGAATTTCGCCATGTCCTCCGCATTCCCACGCGCTGGAGCGACATGGACGTGGTGGGCCACGTCAACAACGCGCGGTATTTCACCTACGATGAGTCCTCGCGAATCGAGTATTTCAGCCGCTTGTTCGGCGGAACACCGACCTGGAAAGGGCAGGGCATCATCCTGGCGCGGATCGCCTGCGATTTCATCGCGCAGCTCAAGCACCCGGCCGAGGTGGACGCCGCGATCCGCGTCGCCCGGATCGGACGCTCCAGCATGAGCACCATCGGTGGGATGTTCGTCGGCGATGCCTGCGTTGCCCGGACCGAGGGCGTGCTGGTTTGGTTCGACTACGCGGCGCAAGCCCCGAGTCCGATCCCGGAGAGTCTGAGGGTCGCGATCCGCGACCATGAATTCGTGAAGCCCGAAGAGGAGATCGAACGCGGGTCCGCTACCGCGTAGGTCGGGCGTCGGTCGGGTCGAGCCCGCATTCTTTTTGCGGGCGGACCCGAAATGCGCCCTTCGTTGAAGGGCGCGCAGTGTCGGTTCCGCCTTCGGCTTGAACCGACCTACGACGACCTGCGATCAACCCGGCGCGGAGCTTCCTTAAAGCCCGCCCAGCTTGATCGCCAGCCCCAGCGCGGCGCACACCGCCAATGTCTTCAGCAGACCGACGTGGAACCGCAGCATCGCCAGCATCGCGCCCGCTCCCAGCAGCAGCGCCCAGGGATCCAGCGACGACCAGACCGGCAGGGGTAGTTCGATCCCGCCCGCACCGTGCCAGTCCTGCACCTCGCGAAACAGCACGTGCAGCGCAAACCAGATCGACAGGTTGAGAATCACGCCCACGACCGCGGCGGTGATGCCGGTCAGGGCGGCGCTCAGCCAGGGATTGCCGCGCAGCCGCTCGATGTAAGGCGCCCCCAGAAAAATCCACAGGAAGCACGGCACGAACGTGACCCAGGTGGACAGCGCCCCGCCCAGCACGCCAGCCACCAGCGGATCCAGCGTGCCGGGATCGCGGTACGCGCCCAGAAAGCCCACGTAGGTCAGCACCAGGATCAGCGGCCCTGGCGTGGTTTCGGCCAGTGCCAGGCCCTGCACCATCTCGCCCGGCAGCAGCCAGCCGTAACGTTCCACCGCCTGCTGCGCCATGTATGCCAGCACCGCGTAGGCGCCGCCGAACGTCACCACGGCCATCTTGCTGAAGAACACCGCTTCCTGCGTGAACACGTGCTGTGCGCCCAATGTGAGGAGCAACAGCAGCACCGGCAGACCCCACAGAGCCGCGCCGGCCAGCAGGATGCGCAGGGTCCAGCTCGCATGCGGATGAGCGTGCGCCGGTACCGGATCTTCATCGGCCACTTCGCCCTTGCGTGCGGGAAGAAATATCCGCGGCGCGAAGCGCGCACCCGCGAGTCCCACCAGCGCAGCCGCAAGTACGATCAGCGGAAACGGCAGGCCGAACGCAAAGATGGCGACGAACGCGGCACCCGCCAGCCACCAGTGCACGCGATGCTTCAATGCGCGTCGGCCGACGCGGACCACCGCTTCGAGCACGATGGCCAGGGTCGCGGCCTGCATGCCGAACAGCAACCCCTGCATCCAGCCGAGGTCGCCGTAGAGGACATAGGCAATCGCGATGACCGTCATCAGGATGAAGCCCGGCAGGATGAACAGCAGGCCCGCAACCAGCCCGCCCAGCGTCCGGTGCAGCAGCCAGCCGACGTAGGTCGCGAGCTGTTGTGCCTCCGGACCGGGTAGCAACATGCAGTAATTCAGAGCGTGCAGGAAGCGAGCTTCGGAGATCCATTTCTTCTCGTCGACCAGGATGCGGTGCATCAACGCGATCTGGCCGGCGGGCCCCCCGAAGTTGATGAAGCCGATCTTGAGCCAGACGAGCAGGGCTTCGCGAAACGGGACGGGGGGGGTAGGCATGAGGGTCATGGCAAGACGGGCAGGGGAGTGCGAAGCGAAACTCAGTACAACTCCGTCGCGGGCACGGCCCGCTCCTACGGAACCCGAGACGTGTAGGAGCGGGCCATGCCCGCGATCGTGTTCTCGAACGGGTGTGCGCGCTCCTCTAAAGCCCAAGCGCGCTGAACTCACGCGCGGCCACCGCCTCCTGCCACAGCGCTTCGAAAGCGCGCAGGTGGCTGCGCGCCACCAGCGGCGCGCGTTCATAGTGCTTGGCCTCGGTCTGCTCGGGTGCGCCGCGGTACAGCATGGTTCGCTCGTCGGCGATCAGAATTTCCTCGCGCAGCCGCCGCTTGGCGCCCGGCGTCTGGCGGAACTCGATCCTGCTCGACAGCAGGCGGCCGAATTCGACCAGCCTCACGCAGTTGCGCACCGCCTGCGCCGGCTCCTGCACCAGCACGCGCAGGCGCGCGCGGCGGTATTGAAGGATGAAACCACGCAGGCGTTCGACGAACACTTCCGAGCCATAGAGGCGCCCGTCGAGGTCCACGGTCATGAGGACGAGCTGGTGCCGGGCGGACGCGACCACCGCAAGCGCCGCGTCCGCATACCCGCCGTGGCCGCTGACCGGGGTGAACGCCATGCCGGCGGGCGTGTCGGGAGTGGGTTCGCTCGGATACATCGGCCGGATCGGATCAGGTCCGCGACAGCAGGCTGCGTGCCTGTTCGGTCGCGTTGCCGGTGTAGCTGCCCGGTGTCATCGCCAGCAGGCGCTGCTTGTCGGCCTCGGGAATCTGGAGTCCCTGCACGAAGTCGCGCAGCGCATCACGCCCGATCTTGTGACCGCGCGTGAGGCGCTTGAGTTGCTCGTAGGGTTCCGGCAGGCCGTGGCGGCGCATCACGGTCTGGATCGCCTCGCCCAGGACTTCCCAGTTTTCGTCGAGGTCGCGGCCCATGCGCCAGGCGTCGGCTTCGAGCTTGCGCATGCCGCGCTCGATGGCGTGATACGCGACCACCGCGTGCGCCACGCCGACGCCGAGGTTGCGCAGCACCGTGGAGTCCGTGAGGTCGCGCTGCCAGCGCGAGATCGGCAGCTTCTCGGCCAGGAACTGCATCACCGCGTTGGCCATGCCCAGATTGCCTTCGCCGTTCTCGAAGTCGATGGGATTGACCTTGTGCGGCATGGTCGAGGATCCGACCTCGCCCTCGACCGTCTTCTGCCGGAAGTAACCCAGCGAGATATAGCCCCAGATGTCGCGGCTGAAGTCGATGAGGATGGTGTTGAGCCGGGTCAGCGCGTGGAAGTATTCGGCGATCCAGTCGTGCGGCTCGATCTGCGTCGTTGCCGCGCTGACGCCCACGCCCAGGCCGGTCAGGAATTCCTGCGCCAGCGCCGGCCAGTCCACGTCCGGATAGGCGGCGTAGTGCGCGCTGTAGTTGCCGACCGCGCCGTTGATCTTGGCCAGGCACTCGACCTGCGCGAACTGCCCGCGCGCGCGTTTCAGACGCTGCGCGAACACCGCCATCTCCTTGCCCAGGGTGGTCGGCGAGGCCGGCTGGCCGTGCGTGCGCGCGAGCATCGGCTGCTCGGCGTAGCGCACGGCCAGCGCGCCGATCATCCCGATCAGCTTGTCGAGATGGGGTAGCAGCACGTCGGTTCGCGCGTCGCGCAGCATCAGCGCGTGCGAGATGTTGTTCATGTCCTCCGAGGTGCAGGCGAAATGGATGAACTCCTTGATCGCCGCCAGCTCCTGATTCAGACCGATCTTCTCCTTGAGGAAATACTCCACCGCCTTGACGTCGTGGTTGGTGGTCCCCTCGATGGTCTTGATGCGTTGCGCATCCTCGATCGTGAAATTGCCCGCGATCTGCTCCAGCCGCGCCCGGGCCGTCGGCGACAGGGGTGGAACTTCGGCGAGTTCGGACCGCGCCGACAGATGCATCAGCCAGCGCACCTCGGCCGTCACGCGGTACCGCATCAAGCCGTACTCGCTGAAGATGGATCTCAGCTCGACGGTCCGTTCGGCGTAGCGGCCATCGATGGGAGAGACGGCGGAGAGCGAAGTCAGATTCATCCGTGGCGGGTCGGCTTGAGGTGGTGGGCGGGCTGTGCGGGAAGTCTAATGGAAGCCGTCGGCGCGAAGTCGCGCTGTCGATGGCGCGTAGGTCGGCTCAAGCCCGCGTGCTCTTCGCGGGCGGAGCCGACGGGCGCCATCCCTTGAAGGGCGCAGTGTCGGTTCCGCCTTCGGCTTGAACCGACCTACATCCGACCTACAACCGACGTGCGACGCACAAGGAGACGCTCATGGCAAAAAAGAATTTCCGTGTCGAACGCGATGGCATGGGCGCCGTGCAGGTTCCGGCGGCTGCGCTCTGGGGCGCACAGACCCAGCGCGCGGTCGATAATTTCCCCGTTTCCGGCCTGCGCATGACGCGATCCTTCATCCGCGCGCTGGGCCTGATCAAGGCGGTGGCGGCCGAGGTCAATGTCCAGCTCAAGCAGATCGAACCGCGGCTCGCGAGTGCGATCCGCGACGCCGCGCTGGAGGTGAGCGAGGGCCGGCACGACGCGCATTTCCCGGTCGACGTGTTCCAGACCGGGTCCGGCACGTCCAGCAACATGAACGCCAACGAGGTGATCGCCCATCTCGCCGCGAAGCGGCTGCGGCGGACGGTGCATCCCAACGATCATGTCAACCTCGGCCAGTCTTCCAACGACACCCTCCCGACCGCCATCCATCTGGCGGCTGCGCTGGAACTGCACGAGCGGCTGAAACCCGCTCTGGATCATCTTGCAACCCGGATCGAGACGCGCGCCCACGAACTGCGCGACGTGGTCAAAACCGGCCGCACCCACCTGATGGACGCGATGCCGCTGCGCTTCGACCAGGAACTCTCGGGCTGGTCGCAGCAGGTTCGCAACGGCATCGAGCGGCTGGATGCCGCATTGCCACGGCTGCTGCGCCTGGCCCAGGGCGGCACCGCGGTGGGTACCGGCATCAATGCGCATCCGCGTTTTGCGGCCCGGTTCGCGAAGCGGCTATCGCAGCGCAGCGGCTTGCAATTCGTCACCAGTCCCAATTTTTTCGAGAGCCTGTCCAGCGTCGACGCGGCCTGCGAACTGTCCGGGCAGCTCAAGGTGATCGCCTGCTCGCTGATGAAGATCGCCAACGATCTGCGCTGGATGAATTCCGGACCGCTCGCGGGGCTGGGCGAGATCGAGCTGCCGGCCTTGCAGCCTGGCTCCAGCATCATGCCCGGCAAGGTCAACCCGGTGATCGCAGAGGCGGTGTGCATGGTCGCCGCAAAAGTCATCGGCAACGACGCCGCGATCACGGTGGCCGCGCAGTCCGGCAATTTCCAGCTCAATGTCATGCTGCCGCTGGTGGCGTACGAGTTGCTGCAGTCGATCGAACTGCTCGCCAGGGTCTCGCGCCTGCTGGCGGACCAGGCCATCGCCGGATTCACGGTGCGGGCCGATCGCATCGCCGAGACCCTCGCCCGCAATCCGGTGCTGATCACCGGCGCCAACCCGGTGCTCGGTTACGACAAGGGGGCGGCGATCGCCAAGCGCGCGTACGGAGAAGGGCGCCCGGTGTTCGACGTGGCACTCGAAGACAGCGGCTTGCCGGAAAAGCAGTTGCGCCGTCTGCTCGATCCGGCCCTGCTCACGCGGGGTGGCATTCGAGGACGGTCGGGCGCGGGCGGAGGGGGCTGAGCGTCGTCTACCCGGTCGGCGTCCACCACAAGCCCATCTCGAGCTCCACCGCTTCGAACGGCGGCGTACGTACGCGTTCGTCGTCCTCGAACGTCGCGTCGAGCTGCCAGTGCTGATCGCGCAGTGTGAATGCCTCCAGCGTGTGCGCCAGCGGATCGAGCAGCCAGCAATGCGCCACGCTCTGCTCGGCGTAAATGCGCATCTTCTTGATGCGGTCCTTGCGCGCCGTCGACGGCGAAAGAATTTCGCAAACCCAGTCCGGTGCGACCATGAACCGGTGATCCTGCGGAATCAGCGGCATGCGCTCGCGCCGCCATCCGGCAAGGTCCGGGACGATGACATGGCGACCGAGATGCAGCTCGGGTTCCACCAGAATCCACCAGCCGCCCGGTCCGCCACGGCCACGCTGGAAAGGATTCGTCAGGTCTGTCGCTACACCACCTTCCGTCAGCGCGTGCGGCCCGGCCGGCCTTGGCTGCACGTGCAATTCATCGTCCAGAATCTCGCCGACAAGATTCTCCGGCAGCGCCACGATGTCGGCGTAGGTCGCGGCGCGTTTGACAGGTGGCGGGATGGCGGGCTGGTTCATGGCGCGGTTCTTCCGGCGAATCACGACGGCATGGTACGACACTGCCCGAGCGAGACGGATTCGATCCGATGGTCAACGGCCAGCGCTGTCCGTCCGCGCGCAGGCCGGGATGAAACGCAGCACATCCTGGCGGGGTCGAAGCGATCGCCGCAATCGCTGGGTTTCGCTTCGCGTCAACGCGACCTACGGCGCTCGCGGCCCGCCCTTCTCCCGTGTCGTCGGTGAATCAGCCTTGTAGGGTGGATAAGCGAAGCGCATCCACAGCGCCGACCGACCGCCGACCGACCCGTTTGCCCCGCGATAACGGCACCCACCTGGGCGCTGAAGGCTCCTACCGGCCGCCCGCCTTCCGAAGGATCTCCTTCACCGTCGTCAGTTCTTCCGCCGGCATGCCGTCGCGCTCCATCGATTCGACCGCCTGGGCCAGCATCGGCACGCCGGCCTCCACCCGGCCGAGCGCGATCAGGATCCTGCCCTTGAGTGCGGCCAGCCTCCCGCCGGCACCGGGGCCGCTGATGGCGTTGCCAAACGCTTTGGCGTCGATGCGTTCGATCAATTGCAAGGCTTCCGCGTGCCGGCCCAGTGCGTGGAAAACCCCGGCGCGGCCGTAGCGCGCCCCCTGTACTACCGCGCTGGATTCACCGGAGACCCGGGCCAGTCCTTCCTCGGCCTTGGTGAGATCAGCCAGCGCTCCGGTCAGCTCACCGATGTCACGCTGAAAGTACGCAAGGTTGAGCAATTCGACGAGGGTGAACTGGTTCTCCGCGCCCCAGCGTCGCGCCGACCGCGCGTAAACATCGCGTTGGGTCGTCAGGGCTTTCCGGGGCGGTGAAGCGATAGCCGACCCGCCGGACGGTGAGGATCATGTCGCCGTCGTCGTCCAGACCCTTGCGTAGCTTGACGATGGCATTGGTCAGGGCGGCTTCGACGACCACGCGCCCCGGCCAGACCCGTTCCAGCAGTTCGGCGCGGGTGACGACTTCGCCGGAATGGCGCAGCAGGTCGGCGAGCAGTTGCAACAGCTTCTGTTCCAGCTCGACCACCAGCCCGCGTAGCCGTAACTCCAGGCGGGCCTCGTCGAATTCCGCGTCCCCGAACCGGTAGCGGTACAGGGCGGTTTCCGGTTTGACCTTGGGTTCCATCACTCCCCCTTCTTGCCTCTTGCCTGCCGCAAATTGTCTCGCGAAGCGGTTGCCGGTGGGCGGCTGTTTCGCGCCGAACGGTGACGTAGATCCCGGTTCGGGGTCGGGATACGGCCCGCCGGCCTCTTGGGGGTGCGTCGTAGCTATATGAGGATGAAGGATTATTCATCCGTTTCAAATTCGTTTTGTCTGGGTGAGGACTTTTTTGCGCCGGTTGGGTTTGAATCGCTGCACCGCCGTCATCCACCCCCTCGAGTCCACCCAGGAGACACCCTTGAACAAGCGCATGAACCTCCCTCTGCAAACCCTCCTCCTCGCCGTCGCCCTGATGCTGGGCGCACTTGCTCCCCTGGCCGAGGTTCAGGCGCAGGCGACCGAGCCCGGCGCCCTGTTCCAGCACGGAACGATCTACGGCATCGGCAACCAGATCTACGCCTACCGGGTACCGGTGCGGCTGGCCAACGGGCGGATCGCGTACCAGGATTTCGTGATCGACATCGCCAAGAACGCGAACGGCAGGCTGTTGCCGCGGGCGAGCGTGGTCATCGAGCCATCACCGCGCGTCGATACCCGGGCAGCGGTGCCGGGACGATACCGCACGGTGCAGGGCGGTACCTGCGTGGTCGACAACTTCGTGCTCGCCAACGCCCGCACCCAGACCCGTCTGCAATGCGTGACCGACAGCGATGACGCCGATGAGCCCGGCAAGCCGCTGACCATCAACGTCGCCACCGGCGTGATCGGCCCGGGTCACCCCTACGAAGCCAACCTCAAGGACGCGGAAATAGACCAGCGGCCTGACGTCGACAATTTCTTCTGGGGGCTCGTCACCCTGCCGACCAACTCGCAGTTCGACACCCTGGGTGGGTGCAGGAATTTCGATGTCCTGCGGTATCCGGTCGGCCTCCAGCAGGTCGGCAGCACGATCATGCTGTCGGTGTTCGGCACCAGCGGTGATTTCGCCTGCTCTGTGTCGCTGGAACCGGCCAGTCCCTGAGCAAACTCTGCACAGGTGTCGGGGACTGTCGCGGGGGAGGGCCCCCCCCAACACCACAACGGTGTGTGCGGGGGCAGCCCCCCCCCAAAAAAAAAAAAAGCCCCAAAACCCCCCCCCACACACAAACCACAGGGGGAAGTATGAGAAGAGACAAAACCCCCCC
>JBQTIX010000006.1:0-27285 GCA_052387695.1 Panacagrimonas sp.
ACCGAGGGAAGCGTCGCGTATCAAGGGCACGCCCGGCACCTCGATACGCAGCATTGCTGCGCAATCAGCGCCGCTGTCGCGGCGCTACCACTCGGTGCGAACGGATTTCAAACTGATGCACTACCCACTCTCGCACCCGCTGGACGTTGACGCGCAAACTCGCTAGCGTCGCCACCCTTTTGCCCGTCCCGCGAATGCCATGGCCAACACCGGTGCCGAATCGCGTGTGCGACGCCTGCGGGCGGCGCTGGACAGCGGCCGCTGGGCGCCGGTCAAGCGACTGCTGGCCTCGCTCAACCCTGCGGAGGTCGCCAGCCTGCTGGCGTCCCTGCCGCCACGCGAGCGCAACCTGGTCTGGGAGATGGTGGCCCCGGAGGACGACGGCGAGGTCCTGCTGCACCTGCCCGAGGATGTTCGCGACGACCTGATCCGGCAGATGAACACGGCCGAACTGGTGGCCGCCGCAGAAGAACTGGACATCGACGACCTCGCCGATTTCTTCGACGCGTTGCCGGAGACGGTGACCCAACAGGTCATGCGGGCGCTGTCGGAGGCCGATCGGGCGCGACTGGAAACGGTCCTGGTGCACGAAGCCGATACCGCCGGCGGCCTGATGAACACGGATACCGTGACCGTCCGCCCCGACGTGACGCTGGAAGTGGTGATGCGCTACCTGCGCATGCGCGGCGAGTTGCCGGCGCACACCGACGCGCTGTTCGTGGTGGACCGCTACGGCAGTTACCTGGGCAGCCTGCCGCTGGACCGCATCCTCACGACAGACCCCGAGAAGAATGTGTTCCACGTCATGGACAGCAGCCTGGAGGCGCTGCCGGTATCGATGTCGGCTCGCGACGTGGCGCAGAAATTCGAGTCCTCGGACCTGGTGTCTGCGCCGGTGGTCTCCACCAGCGACCGGACACTGCTGGGCCGCATCACGGTGGATGATGTGGTCGACGTCATCCGCGCCGACGCGGAGCGCAACCTGTTGTCGATGGCCGGCCTGGACGAAGACGAGGACTTGTTCGCGCCGGTCTGGCGCGCCGCGCGGCGGCGTGCGCTGTGGCTGGGCGTGAATCTTTGCACCGCCCTGCTCGCGGCCAGGGTCGTCGGGATGTTTGAAGCGACGCTGACGGAAATCGTGGCGCTCGCGGTGCTGATGCCGGTGGTGGCGAGCATGGGCGGCATCGCCGCCAACCAGATCGTCGCCCTGATGGTGCGTGGCATCGCGATGGGACAGGTGGGTGATGGCAACACCGGCGCCCTGCTCCGGAAGGAATTGTCGGTGGCACTGATCAACGGCCTGTTGTGGGGCCTGACCGTGGCCGCCGTCGCAACCTGGTGGTTCGACTCCAAACTGCTGGGCCTGGTGATCGGGCTCGCACTGTTGCTCAACCTACTGCTCGCCGCGACGGCGGGCCTGCTGGTGCCGCTGCTGCTGCGCCGACTGGGACTGGATCCCGCGCTGGCCGGCAGCGTGATCGTCACCACCATCACCGACGTGATGGGTTTCTTCATGTTCCTGGGTCTCGGGACCCTGATCCTGCTCTGAACCAGGGAACAGTCTCGTCGGGTGTAGGTCGGGTGTAGGTCGGTTCAAGGCCACGGCTTTTCGTGGCCGAAGCCGACATGCGCCGCCCTTCGTCGAGTGCGCGCAGCGTCGGTTCCGCCTTCGGCTTGAACCGACCTACGAGCCGGAGCGAAGCTATGCACCGTCGTCCCGTGGCAGATGCTTTTTCTGGAGGCAGGATGGACAAGCAAACCGAATTTTCCGGCACCGGCGACGTCCGCGAGCCGCATCGTTTCGACCAGGAGCAACTCGCCGAGTGGATGCAGGCCCACGTGGAGGGATATGCCGGCCCGCTCAGCGTGCAGCAGTTCAAGGGCGGCCAGTCCAATCCGACTTACAAGCTGATCACGCCGGCGCGCAGCTACGTCCTGCGGCGCAAGCCGCCCGGAACCTTGCTGGCTTCAGCACACGCGGTGGACCGGGAGTACCGGGTGATCACCGCGCTCCATGCGACGGGCTATCCGGTCGCAAAAACCTGGGGCTTGTGCACGGACGAGACCGTGATCGGCACCTGGTTCTACGTGATGGAGTGCGTGGAAGGCCGGGTGATCTGGGACACGCGGTTCCCGGATGCGCGGCGCGAGGAGCGCCGAACCTATTTCGACGCGATGAATGCGACGATCGCGCGCCTGCACACGCTCGACCATGCCGCGATCGGCCTCACGGACTTCGGCAGGACCGGTAATTACTTCGAGCGCCAGATCGGTCGCTGGTCCAGGCAATACCTTGCGGACGAGCCCGCCGGGCGCGTCGCGGCGATGGATCGCCTGGCCGAGTGGTTGCCCGCGCACATACCGGCGGGAGACGAGTGCTGCCTGGTGCACGGTGATTACCGCAGCGACAACATGATCTTTCATCCCACCGAACCGCGCGTGCTGGCGGTGCTGGACTGGGAGCTGTCCACGCTCGGCCATCCGCTCGCGGATTTTGCATACCACCTGATGATGTACCGCATGCCGCCAGGCACCACCGCCGGTCTCGTCGGCGCCAACCTCAGGGACCTCGACATCCCCACCGAAGACGAATACGTCTCTGCCTACTGCCGTCGCACCGGGCGCAGCGGCATTGCGAACCTGGACTTCTACATCGCGTTCAACCTGTTCCGGCTGAGCGCTATCCTTCACGGCATCCGTGGCCGCGTGGTCCGCGGCACCGCAGCGAGTGCACACGCGCGGCAGATGGCGACGCAGGTGGAGCCGCTAGCGGAACTGGCCTGGCAGCAGGCTCTGAAAGCGGGCGCATGACGCTCCCGGAAACCGATCCTTTCGGATCGATCGGATCGCTTACCCGGCGTTGGCCTGGAGCGCGGCCATGGACCGCTCCAGCCGGTCCGCATCCTCCGGATCGACCTGGTCGGGACCGTTGACACCGGCACGCTTGCCGGCGCCGAACAGGCCGCTGTTGATCTTGTCGTTGACCACCGCAAAAACCAGATCTGCGTAAATCTCCCGCTTCTGTTCGGCAAACCCGTAGACCAGCGACATGTCGCACAAGGTGTTGATGATGCGCGGCACACCGCCCGACTGGTGATGGATGAAGCGCTTGGCGACCGGGTCGAACGTATCCGGACGTCCGCCGGCCACGACCAGGCGATGGCTGATGTAGCCATCCGTGTCCTCGGGCGTGGCGAAAGGTCGCAGGTGGTAGTCCACCCCGATGCGCTGGGCGAACTGTTCGAGGTCCGGGCGGCGCAAGGTGCGGCGCAATTCCGGTTGCCCGATCAGCAGCACCTGCAACACCAGGTCTTTCTCGGAGTTGATGTTGGAGATCACGCGCAGTTCTTCCAGCGTCTCGGCGCTCATGTTCTGCGCTTCGTCCACGATCAACACCGTGCGCCGTCCCTTGGCGTACTGCTCGATCATGAACTCCTGGAACCGGCGGAACAGCGTGACCTTGTCCACCCCTTCGATCGGCAGGTTGAAGGAGAGCGAGACCCATTGCAGCAGGTCGCCGAAGGAGCGGTGGGTGTTCGAGATCAGGCCAACGGTCGACTCGCTGCCCATCTGGTTCATCAGGTGCCGCACCAGCGTGGTCTTACCGGTGCCGATTTCCCCGGTGATGAGCACGAACCCGGCGCGGCTCATCAGCCCGTATTCGAGCATGGTCCACGCCATCCGGTGACGTTCGCTCAAATAGAGAAAGCTGGGGTCGGGAGCAAGGGAGAATGGCATCTCCTTGAGTCCGTAAAAATCCTGATACATGAGTTGCCCTGATGGCTACGCAGCGCTGAGGGTACCTGTTCGGCAGGCTTGACAGTAGCAAGAATTCAATAGAAGTCGCTGACCGTTTCCCGCGACCGGTTCAGCGCCGTGCCGATGACGTTGCTCGATTTGAGAATCTGCATCGAACGGGTCACCTCGTTTTTCTTGGTCCGGCCTTCATCGACCACCATCAGCACGGCGTCCATCTGCGGCGCGATGGCCAAGGCATCGTCACCCACCAGCACCGGTGGCAGATCGAAGATCACCAGCCGGGAGCGATACCGGGTCTTGAGGTCGGTCAACAGCCGCGACATGCGCGGCGACGCCAGCATCTCCGAGGAATTGTGCACCCGATCCTTGCCCGGCAGGATCACCATGCGTTCGATCCCGGGATTGACCAGAACCTGGGTGATCGTCGCCGCACCGGTCAACAGATCGCCGATTCCGTATTCGACCGTCAAACCCATGTAGCGGTGGACACTCGGCCGGCGCATGTCCAGATCGACCAGGAGGACGGTGTAGTCCACCTTGGCGGCCAGGCTCATCGCCAGATTGATCGAGGTCAGGGTCTTGCCCTGCCCCGTTCCCGGGCTGGTGATGGCCAGCGTGGTGCCGCCACTGGCCGCCAGGCGCTGCAAGACCTGCGTGCGCAGGATCTTGTAGGCGCTGGTCGCGTCGTCGTGATCCTTGCCGGTGAGGATGCGGTTGCGCCGCAGCCTGTCTGCCGACAGGGGTTCCACCCGGGTCTGCGTGTAATTGACGCGAAACTCGCCGACGGCATCCTGTGCCGTGCCGGTACGACTGGCCCCGCCGGCCGGCACGCCGCCGAACTCGCGCCCCACCGGAATCGTCGGCATCGTGCCGGTCTCGCGTGCCTGACGCGCCATATCCAGCGCTTGCTTGATGCGTTCCATGTCAATCGTCTCGAATAACTTTTAAGTCAGACCCAGCGCCGGACCCGCTTCCATCAGCAGCCCCGAAAGCCAGGGCGCGAGGCCCAGCCCGATGGCCGCAATCGCCGCCGCCTGCGCTGCGCCACGCTTGTCGCCACGGGCGTCAATGATCGGGATCACGGCCAGTGGCGGTGCATTGAGCAGGGCCGCGACACCGCGGCTGCCCCTGACCGTATCGTCCATCGCGTCAGCCATCAGCATCGCGCCGATTCCGGCCGCAAGCCCGAAGACCGCGCCGAGAAACAGGATGGCCAGGCGATTCGGACGGACCGGCGCGACCGGCAGAAGCGGCGCGGCGATGAGCTTGAACGTCTCACCCTGCTGCTTGTTTTCCAGATTCTCGGCCAACTGGGCTCCGACCTGCTTGTTCTGCACGTCCTTGAGCTGGGCGATCGATGCCTCGTACCCGCGCGACAGCTCCCGGTACTCGCGTTCGACCTGCGGCGACTGCGCCAGCCGCGATTCGAAATCGGCACGCTTGCCGACCAGCTCGGCCTGCTTGCCGCGCAGCGAGCTGATTTCCGCGTTCACCGCGTTGATCCCGGTCTGAATCTGGATGTAAGCGCCACTGGAGCGCACCGGATCGAGCGCATAGCTGCTGCTCGATCCCGACGATGCAGACTGCATCTGCGACTGCATGGCCGCGATCTCGGCACTCAGGCGACGCACGTCAGGGTGGTCAGGTGCGTAGCGTTCCTGCGCGGCCAGCAAATCCAGGCGTTTCTGCGCCAACTGCGCCTCGAGAGCGCTGCGATCCTCGCTGCCGCCGGTGGCACCGCGCAGGCTTTCGAGTTCCTTGCGCGCCCGCACCACGTCCGGGTGCCCTTCCGAATACTTGGACAACAGCGCGTAATACTCCGTCTGGGCTTCGAGCAGGCGCTGTCCTGGCGTCACGATCTTGGACGCGCCGACGGGAACCCCCGCGGCCTCGATCTCTTCAAGCTGCCCCTGGAGCGTGATGCGCTGCCCTTCGGCCGAACGGATCTGCCGGTCGATCTCGCGCAGATCGTTCTCCGCGCGCTCCAGCACCTGCATGTTGAGCGACCCCAGTTCCGGCAGCTTGCCCGCATTCTCTTCCTTGAATTTCGCCAGCCGCGTTTCGTAGTCCGCCAGCACCTGGTTGAGCCGTTCCACTTCGTTGCTGAAGAACCCCGAAATCTCCGCGGCCTGCTCGGTCCGGTTCTTGATGTTCTCGGCCAGGTACAACTCGCCGAGTTCCCGCGTAACCTGCTGGGTGACGCTGGGCGAGAAGGATTCGAACGCCACGGTAAACGGGATCGAGGGCTGGATTTTTGCACGCGGATCCGCGCCTTCCGCCTCGATCACCTCGATCAGGACGTGCGACGTCCGCATCTTCGCGGAGGCCGCTTCGATACCGCCTTCGGCAATCTCTTCCGGATAGAGGTTGTACTTGTGGATCAGCGCGCCCAGATTTTCCGTGGTCATGACCCTTCGCGTGACCACATCCACCCGCTCGCTCGCCGCAGAGACCACGGTGGTGCGGACCATGTCCGCCGGAATCTCCGGTTGCTCAATGAGGATCGTCGCACTGGACCGGTAGACCGACGGCAAGATCATGGCCAGGGCCGCGCTCGCCGAAAAAACCGCCGCAAACAGCCCAAAGACCAGCTTCTTTCGGTATTTGATGGCGGAGAAATAATCGCCGAGCGTTCTTGCTTCCAGTTCCATGGTCACTCTGTCTATCTGTCTGTCAAAGCCTGCTAGCGCATCAGCGTGCGCGGTTTAGGGTCGTAACCGATGAAGACGGTGGCGGTATTGTTTTCCTCGTCGTCATCGGATTCACCGACCACCAGACTCTCCCTCTTCCTATAGCGGTAGCGGTAGCCGGTGCCGATGTAGAAGTCCTCCGAGAGCTTGTAGCGGAACTCCAGATCGATCAGCGCGACGTCGTTGGATCGCACCGGCACCGGGCCCTCGTCCACATCCGCCTCGCTCTTCTGGTACGACCCGTCCAGCGACAGCCGCAGACGCTCGGTCAGCGTCTGGTCAAACCCCACCGAAAACCGGTCACGGATCGTCTGCACACCGACGCCGCTCGCCGAAATCGCCCGATCGTAGCCGGCGCGGGCCGAGGAAACCGCGGAGAATTCCTTGCGAATGCCGATGCTTCCGAGCGGATTGCCGCTGGTTTCAGAACCCGGCGATGTGGTGGGGGCCGCATCGCCTGGGGGAGGGCTGTTGCACTGCGTGCTTCCCGCGGAGGACATCAGCGTCTCGAAATCGGCATCGCTTGCAACATAACCCGCAGACCCGTTGATCGTCACCGTCGGCGTCAACGCAACTTCGAGGCCAAGCTTGCCGCCGATGCTGCGGGTCTGGCAGTCGAATTCCTTGTTCCGGAATTCCGAACCGAAGGCTTCGACGAAACCCTGAGTGGACGCCGTCCATTGCCGATTCCACAGCAGCGTCGCCACGCGCAGGTCGTGATCGACCAGGCCGCTGCGGTCGATGTCTTCCTCGTCGTACTCGATATCGGTGTACGAGAAACGGGTCACCAGTTCGTCGCGAACCCCGACCCGCCAACTCAGATAAGGCGACACCGAGCGCGTATCACGGTCGCGACGCCCGACCACGCCGGAGTCGTCTGCCTCGCTGACCAGCGTCGATACCCGGCTTCCCAGGGCCGTCGTTCCCAATTTGAAGGTAGACGACAACGCGCGTTCCAGGGTCAGTCCCACGCCGCCGTCGGTTCGATTCAGGGTCTTGTCGTCGTTGTAGCGGAAGGTTTCAATGCGCGGCGTCAGCGACAGCAACGACACCGGGCTGCGCGCGCCAAACTCGAGCGCCGCCTCCAGCACCCCACCGCCGACCTCCTCACTGTCCTGCCGCAGCCGCGGATTGGTTTCGTACAGCCCGCTCAGGCTCAGCAACGGATCCAGGAAATACTCCGCAGCCTGCGCCGGGGAGAGTTGCACGACGCCAGACAGCACCAGCACCGCACCAGGTAGAACCGAGCGCGCAAAACGGGCACCGCCCCCCTCCGCGGCCCGCATCAGGGAACCACCACCACGTCGCCACTCTTGAGCACGATGTTCTGGTCCAGCCGCTTGCCGGATTCCACCTCGGCATAGCGGAACGGAATGGCCTCCTGCTTATCGCCATTGCGTCGCAGGATCTTGATATCGCTGAGCTGAGCGAAGGTCGCCGTCCCGCCCGCAATGCTCAGCGCCTGCATCACGTCCACCAGCCCACGCATCGGAAATTCACCGGCCTTGTTGACCTTGCCGATGACAAAGAAGGTGTTGCCGCCCGTCTCCTTCACCGCGACCGCGACTTCCGGCTCGCTGATGAAGCGCCGCAACCGGGAATTCAGCTCGGCACGCACCTGCTCGACCGACTGCCCCGAGACGATCAGGTCACCCGCCAGCGGAAACGAGATACCGCCGTCGGGCCGCACCCGCACCTCGCGCGACATATCGGCTTCGCGCCACACCGAAATCTCCAGGGTGTCGCCGGGCTTCAGACCGTAGTGCGCGGCCCTCGAGGGCTCTGCCTTCTGCGCCAGCGCCGTCGCACTGGTCAGAAGCCAGGTCAGCGCCATCGCATTGATAAGAAAACGACGATTCATTTGATAGGTCCCCAATGGTTTGTTGTCACCTTGTACAAACCGAGTATGCGCCAAGGCAAGGTTTGAGCCGAACCCGCGGTCACGGCCGGTCAGGTATCGCGGTCATTCAACGGACGGCCAACAGCGCCCATGTATGTCACAAAACGCGCAAAACGGCCCAGGTCAGAAGATCTCTCAACAGGCGAAACCTCCCTATCGTCCGGGCGGACGGACAGATTCGTCAAGGGCGCAGTTGGGCCTCGTCGCGCTCCGATCAGGACGATGGATCGACGGATGCGGCAGTCCTGGCCAGACTTGTGCCCCGGCCCGGGGGCAACGGGCGTCACATCAACCCAGGGAGCTTCACCATCAGATGGATTCGATCGAGTGTGTCGTCATCGGCGCGGGTGTCGTGGGACTGGCCATCGCGCGGGAACTGGCGCTTGCCGGTCGCGAGGTCTTGATCGTCGAGCGCGAAGAAGCGTTCGGCACCCAGACCAGCTCACGCAGCAGCGAGGTCATCCATGCCGGCATCTACTATCCGGCGGGCTCGCTCAAGGCCCGGCTGTGCGTTCGCGGCAGAGAGTTGCTGTACGACTACTGCGCGGCCCGGGGTGTGGCGCATCGACGCTGTGGAAAGCTGATTGTGGCGACGCAGGAATCGCAGGCCGCAGAGTTGGAAAAGATCGCCCAGGCGGCCGCGCGCAACGGCGTCGCCGATCTCGGGCGCCTGAGCGCAGGCGAAGCGCTTGCGCTCGAACCGGCGCTGCACTGCACCGCGGCGCTGCTGTCGCCCTCGACCGGCATCATCGATTCGCACGGCTACATGCTCGCGCTGCTTGGAGAAGCCGAGGACGCGGGCGCGACCCTGGCCCTGCTCAGCCCGGTGGATCGCCTGCGGGTCGATTCCGACGGCACGGCGGTGTTCACCAATGGGGATCCGGACCCGCTGCTCAAGGCACGCTGGGTGGTCAATGCCGCCGGCCTGCATGCGCCGGATCTCGCGCGCCGCACCGAGGGCTTCCCGGCGGCGCAGGTGCCGCCGACGTATTTCGCCAAGGGCAGCTATTTCACCCTGACAGGACGCGCCCCATTCACGCGACTGGTCTATCCCGTGCCCGAACCAGGCGGGCTCGGCGTTCATCTGACCCTGGACCTTGGCGGACAGGCGCGCTTCGGACCCGATGTCGAGTGGGTCGAGGCGCCGGACTACGCGGTGGACCCGCGTCGCGCCGATTCCTTTTACGCGGTGATCCGGCGCTACTGGCCCGGGCTGCGCGACGGTCAGCTTGCGCCGGGTTATGCAGGTGTGCGACCCAAGATCTCGGGGCGTCTGGATCCCGCAGCCGACTTCCGCATCGAGGGCCCGGAAACGCACGGCGTCCAGGGCATGGTCCAGCTTTTCGGGATCGAATCGCCCGGCATCACGGCCTCGCTGGCGATTGCCGAATGCGTGGCCGCGATGGTCGAGGCGTCGTAGGAACCCGCCGAGCGCGCGTGCGGCTCCGTTATCGTGTGGCCATCTCGTGGGGACTCGGCGGATGCGCTTCGCTTATCCACCCTCGCAGCAGTGAAGTCGTTGTAGGGTGGATAAGCGAAGCGCATCCACCCTCGCGCTCCCCGAACGACGGTCGCCGCTCACGCCACTCCCACACCCGCTACACCATCCCCCGGTTCTTCAACTCGTCCTTGAGATAGGCGTAGTAGATCGGCGCCGCGATCAGGCCGGCGATGCCGAACGCCGCTTCCATGAACATCATCGCGAGCAGCATTTCCCAGGCCTTGGCGCGGATGCGCGAGCCGATGATGCGGGCGTTGAGAAAGTATTCGAGCTTGTGGATCACCACCAGGTAGGTCAGCGAACCGACCGCGACGACCAGCGAATTGGACAGGCTCACCACCACGATGACCGTGTTGGAAATCAGATTACCGATCACCGGTAGCAGACCGCACACGAAGGTGACCGCGATCAGGGTCTTGGTCAGCGGCAGGTTCACGCCCATCAGAGGCAGAGCGACCGCCAGATAGAGGCCGGTCAGGGTGGTATTGACCGCCGCAATCCAGATCTGCGCAAACACCACGCGCCGGAACGAGGTGCTGAGACGGTCAGCGCGCTCGAGCAGGCTCGCCGCAAGCGGTGGCTGGTCGCCCGGAGCCGTAATCTCGCGCAGGGACAGCAGGGCGCCCACGACCATGCCGATCAGGATGTGCGCCAGCGCACGGGCGAAGTCGGCGCCGATGCCCTGAAGGAAGCCGGAGTTCGCCCGCAGCCACGCGGAAGCCGCCGCACGCAACTCTTCGGCGGTGTCGGGCACAAAGGCCAGGAGCCACGCGGGCAGCCGGTTGCGCGACTGATCGATGATCTCGGCCAGCTTCTGCAACAGCACGGAAAGATTTCCCGACTCGCTGCGGAAGAACGACAGGATCGCCAGAATCAGGAAAGTCACCGCCAGCACCACCACCGCCGAGATCGCGGTGACGATGATCAGCTTGGCCCAGTCGCCGCTGACCTCGGTACGCCGCACCAGCGGGGTCAGAATGCGCACGAGTTCAAACACCAGCAGCCCGCCGAGCAGGGCCGGCAGCAGGTGCAGATACAGGATCATCGCCAGGCCGGACGCCATCATCACCCAGGCGGCGTAATCGGCACGCGAAGCAGGTCGCACGAACAGCATCTGATTCATGAAGAAGTTTCCACAGCACGCGGGAAGACCAGCAGGCCACTGATCCAACGTCGGCCGCCGCTACGCAGCAGTGAGGCAGTGAACAGGCCGGCGAGCACCAGCGCGCAGCTTGCGCCAAGGATCGAGGTCGTGGGTTCCTGTTCGAGCCTGGGAGTCTCCAGGCCGGGCGCGAGTGCGTTGACC
This sequence comes from Panacagrimonas sp., assembly GCA_052387695.1. Classification (GTDB taxonomy): domain Bacteria; phylum Pseudomonadota; class Gammaproteobacteria; order Nevskiales; family Nevskiaceae; genus Panacagrimonas. The sequence continues at coordinate 11,157 of JBQTIX010000006.1, forward strand.
AGCCCGCCCAGCGCGATCGCGGCCACGCAGACGGCAGCACCGAAAACGACGGCGAAGCGCGTGCCGTGCTGATGCCGCAAGACATCGAGTGTCGCCAGGTTCGCCACCGGCCCGATCAGCAGGACCGCGAGCCCGGCGCCCGGCGAAAGACCCGCGCCCAGCAGCACCGCCACCACCGGCGTGGCCCCCGCGGCGCACAGGACCATCGGCAAGCCGAGCAGCGCAAACAGCAGCACGTCCAGGCCAGGCGGCCAGGCCGACAAGGCCAGCGCATCGAGATAGGGCGACACAAACACGGCCAGCGCGAGTCCGGCCAAGATCCATGCGGCGGTTCCGTCCACCAGATCGGCCAGACCGGCGCGCCAGACAGCGCCGCCCCAAGGCCGATCCTGTAGCGCCGGCGGTGGTGGCGCTTCGCTTTCGAGGGTCTTGAATCGACTCATCGTCAGACCCAGGGCGATCGTCAAGGCGGCGGCCGAAGCGACTCTCAGGACCGTCAACTCGAATCCCAGCAGAGCCATCGACAACAGCAAGGCGGCCAGGCCGACGGCCGGCGTCGCAACCAGAAACGGCATCGAGGTGAGCGACGACTCCCCGGCCTGCACCCGCTCGCGGTACTGCACCAATCCCCCGCCGCTGCGCATCGGCAGCACCAGCCCCAGAAGCGTCGCCCGGATCGCCCGGCCGAGCGGGGCGCCGCGGAGAATCCATCGCGAACCCCATCCCGATCGCCCGGTCCCGAGGAGCGCCATCATCAGGTAAGCCAGCACCAGGGCCGGCGCACACTGCACGGCGAGGTCCCGGAACCGTTCGACGAAACCGCCCAGCAGCCCATGCTGCGGGTCTAGGCTGTCGAGCAGCGCCAGCGCCAACAGCGCCGCCAGATTGCCCAGACCTTCAAACGGCGGCGCTGCGTGGGTTTCGTGCTCATGCTCATCCAGATGCGGCCGGCCGAACACGACGTGCAGGATGGAACCGGCGACCAGGGCCTGGAACCAGGCGAAAGCCTGCGCGCCGAGCACCTGGTTCAACTCGATCCCGAACAGGAACCCCGACGCCGTCCCCGCGCACATCGCCGCAATCGTCAGTGCCGGCCACAGCGCACCGAACACCGGCGCCATGATCCACCACACCACCAACCCCACCGGGATGCTGTGGACCACCACGGCGATGGCCAGCGCCTCCTGCGCAGGATCACCCTGCGCGGACAGCGCGGCGCCATCGGCGATGCTGTGCAGCAGCAGTCCGAGGACGGCGAGCGCCAGGGTCGCGAGGTGGGCTTCGCGCCGCGCGCGATACAGCGCCCGTTCGAGCAGGCTGGGGCCGATCGCTCCGACGGCAAGAAATCCCAGACTCCAGGCGCCGCCTTCACCGAACGCGCCCGGCACCACTTCCAGCAGCACCAGGCCGGCAATGCTCACCAGCACGAACCCATCGAGGAACGCCAGCACGCCTGCCCGACGGCGCGCCACCGCATACAACAGCGGCCCGCACAGCAGGGCCGTGATAGTGGCGATCAGGGGCAGGTAGGTCATGGGGCGCGAATTATCCATGAAGCGCGCGACGGACTCCGCCGAAACGGTAGTGCATCAGTATGAAATCCGTTCGCACCGAGTAGCGCCATTGCGCAGCAATGCCGCGTATCGAGGTGCCGGGCGTGCCCTCGATACGCGACGCTTCCCTCGATACGCTGCTGCGCCGCTACTCGGGACGAACGGGCCGGCGCTACTCGGGCCGAACGGGGTTCTGGAATTCAAACTGACGGACTACCGCCGAAACGGCAGAGTGGCGCATCCGCGCGCGGTCGGCGATCATCGCGTCCCAGGCCCACGGGGATGCGCATCGACGGGCCTGGAATTCCCCCCTTCCGATCAACAGAACACGCCACGCATGCTGGGCCTGCAAGGATTCGTACTGATCATCGCCAGCGGTCTGGCGTCCGCACTGCTCACCGGACTGGCGATCACCGCCTGCCGCCGCTTCGGCATCGTCGCGGACCGGCCCCACGGCGTGCAGAGCGTGCACCGGCACTGGGCCCCGCGTGTCGGCGGCGCGCCGATCTTCCTGACCATGGCCCTGGGCGTGCTGGTCTGGACCGACATGCCGGAGCGCTCGCTTGCGCTGATGCTGCTGGTCTGCGCCCTGCCCGCCTTCGTCGCCGGTTTCATCGAGGACCTGTGGGACCGGGTGGGTCCCAACGCGCGTCTGCTGGCGACGTTTCTTTCCGCATGGCTCGCGTGGTTCCTGCTGGACGGCCGGCTCGTCCGCGTCGATATCCCGGGTCTCGACTGGCTGTTGCAGAACGTAGGGGTCTTCGGCTTCCTGTTCACTGCGTTCGCGGTCGGCGGCGTGGCGCACTCGATCAATATCATCGATGGCTTCAACGGCCTGTCCACTTTCTTCTGCGTGATCTGTTTCGCCGCGCTGTTCATCGTCGCCACCGTGGTCGGCGATCCGCTGGTGCAGGGCCTGTCGCTCCTGTTCGCCGGCACCCTGCTCGGTTTTCTGGCCTGGAATTTTCCGTTCGGACGCGTGTTTCTCGGCGATGCGGGCGCCTACTTCCTCGGCTTTGCGCTCGGCGAGATCTGCGTGCTGCTGGTCGCGCGCAATCCGCAGGTCTCGCCCTGGTTCTGCTTCCTGCTGATGGCCTACCCGATCTGGGACACGCTGTTCTCCAGTTACCGCCGCGAGATCAAGCGTCGCGTGTCCTGGAGTTCGCCCGACGCGCTGCACCTGCACCACCTGATCTATCGCCGCCTGGTACGACCGTTCAGCCTCGATGGCGATACCGACCTGGTGGTGCCCAACTCCCTGACCTCGCTGTACGTGTGGGCGCTCGGCCTGATGTGCGCGGTGCCGGCGGTGCTGTTCTGGGATTCGACCGCAGGCTGCGTGAGCTTCGCGGTTCTGTTCGGCGTCAGCTACGGCCTGCTGTACCGCCGCCTGGCGAAGTTTCGCGCGCCGCGACTGCTGCAACTGCCGATGCGCCGGCCCGGTCGCGGCAACGCTGCACCCATCGACGACACCCTGTCCGCGAAATAGCGGCGCAGGCCGGTCCGCACACCCACCCCTATTACCCGGTTCCAGCCGGAGACCGCGATAATGCCGGCCCATGGCACGCATCCTTGTTACCGGCGCCGCCGGCTTCGTCGGTTTTCACACCTCGCTGAGACTGCTGTCCGAAGGCCATGAGCTGACCGGCCTCGACAACCTCAACGACTATTACAGCCCGCAGCTCAAGCGCGACCGCCTCGCGCAACTCGAAGGCCAGCGCGGTTTCCGCTTCGTCCAGCTCGACCTCGCCGACCGCGACGCCATGGCGGCGCTGTTCGCCGAAGGCCGCTTCGACCAGGTGATGCATCTCGGCGCCCAGGCCGGCGTGCGCTACTCCATCGACAACCCGCTCGCCTACGTCAGCAGCAACCTGGTCGGCTTCGCGCACGTTCTCGAAGGTTGTCGCCATAGCGGCGTCCAGCACCTGCTCTACGCCTCCTCATCCTCGGTCTACGGGGCCAACGAGCGCCTGCCCTGGCGCGTGGCCGACAACGTCGATCACCCGGTCTCGCTGTACGCCGCGACCAAGAAGTCCAACGAGCTGATGGCGCACACCTATGCGCATCTCTACGGAATTCCGTGCACCGGCCTGCGCTTCTTCACGGTGTACGGACCCTGGGGCCGGCCGGACATGGCCTACTTCAAGTTCACCCAGGCCATGCTCGCGGGCAAGCCGATCGACGTCTACAACGAAGGCCGCATGCAACGCGACTTCACCTACATCGACGACGTGGTCGATGCCCTCAACCGACTGCTGGACCGCCCGGCCCGGCGGAATCCGGACTGGAACGGCCAGGCCCCTGACCCCGCTTCCAGTCGCGCGCCCTATCGGGTCTACAACATCGGCAATCACAGCCCGGTGGCGCTGACCGATTTCATCGCCATCCTCGAAAAGCTGCTTGGCCTGACCGCCACGCGCCGCCTGCTGCCGATGCAGCCCGGCGACGTGCCCGCGACCTATGCCGACGTGGGCGAACTGGCCCGCGACGCCGGCTTTGCACCCGCCACGCCGCTGGAGACCGGGCTGGGGCACTTCGTGCGCTGGTACCGGGACTACTACGGCGCCTGAGCGACCGGCAGCCCGCCTCAGCACCTGCCTTTCAACCTGGAGACTCTCCAGAACAGGTCCGAATTCGTGGCTTGGGTGTAGGTCGGCTCAAGCCCGCATGCTTTTCGCGGGCGGAACCGACGGCGCGCTCCGGCGAGCGCGCGCAGCGTCGGTTCCGCCTCCGGCTTGAACCGACCTACGAGCCGGACCGAGCCCGCGCAGACCGACCAACCACGGTTTCCAGGTTCCATCAACGGCTATCGCTACAGCTACCCGACACGCCGTAAGGGCTGCCCACGAAGCGGCTGGTCATGTCGCCGTCCCCGTCGACGTCGATCCCGCGCTCCGCTTCGTCGTACTGAGTGCCCGGAGGCGATTCGGGGCCATTGGCGTCATCGATGCTGATCGGCAGGATGAACGAGGCCTGCTCCCGATCTTCGGTTCCATCGACCGACGCCCGGCCGGTCAGCAGCAACTGAATCCAGTTGCCGCGATCCTGGCCGTAGGTGATGTCGAACTGGACCGTTCCGTTGTCCCCGAGCCGCGGCGACGAAGGGACCGTGGCGACATTGCCGGGCTCCAGAATTCCATTGCCGTTGATGTCCTCTCCGGGATCCAGGATCCCGTTGCGGTTTTGATCTTCGTTGGGACAGGCTGCCGTAGCAACGGTTTCGAAACCGGAAGAACCGAGGATGTAATACCCCTTGAAATACACCGTGGGCAACGCGCTCAACTGAAAGCTCGCTCCCGGCGCCGGATTGCCCGCTGCGTCGGTGACGATGGCCACGTAAGGAAACTCGTAGGTGGTGAGGCTGGGCTCCTTGATCTCGTTGCCGGTCTGCAGGGACAGGCGCAGCGCTCCATCGGTCACGGTCAGGGTGGTTTGTCCGGTCGCCACCGTCCCGTCGGCGTTTCTGGCGACTCCGGTCACCACCACGCCGTTGGCCGCGCTCGGGCCGGCACCGGGTCTGAACGTGATCCGGGCCCTGCCGAACCCATCCGTGACCGCCGTTGGCGCAGACAGCGATCCTCCACTGTTGTCCACCAGCGAAAATTCCACCGTCTTGCCGGCCACGACGTTGTTCTCGTCATCGAGCACCGACGCGGTAATGGCGCTGGTCCGGGTGGTGTTCAGCACCACCGGTTCGGCCTCCAGGCTCAAGGCAAACGCCTGCGTGGCAACGAACTGAAGCTCGATGCTGGCATTGGGCATCGTCAGCGCCGTCGTCGTGGCGGAAACCGTCCCCGGACCCGCACTGCCGGACGCGATGCTGACGCTGGCAACGCCACCGACGGTAGCGGCCTGAACCGCGCTCAGCACACCCCGCGTCGCAACGAAACCGACGAGGGTCCCGTCCGGCACCGGAACGCCCCCCTGCAACCACCTGACCCGCAGCCGTTGTGGGGTGTTGATCGGAACGATTGCCGCCGCGCCTGGCGGGGTGATGACAGGTAGGACGAAACGAAACTGGTCGATCGAGACGGTGACGGCGCGCGTGGCGCTCAGTCCAAGGCTGGTCGCCGTCAGGCTCGAATCCGCGACCGTCGGCGTCAGCGTCACGGTCGCCTGCCCGGTGGCATCGGTGGTCAGCGAAGTCGCTGACAAGGTGTTGCCCGGTTCGGTGGCGACCGTCACGGTTTGACCCGCAATCCCGCCCTCCCGATTCGACAGGGTGATCGTATAACGGGCGGGCACGCCGATCTGCGTATTCGCCGGTCCCTGGATGATCAGGGTGGTGCCGATCACCGCGATCCGGACGGAGTCGGTGATCGACGCGGCCGTCGCCGTGATGTGGATCGCCCGATTGGCCGGGTCCCCACCGGTCGTGACGATGGCCTGCGCCCTGCCGTTGGTGTCGGTCAGAGCGGGGTTGGATACGAGGATGTCGGCGGAATCCGCGGTGGCAAAGGACACGGCCACATTCGGAACGGCATTCTGATTGGCGTCGCGAACGACCGCGGTGACGATGACTCCGTTGGCGGCTTCGTCGGCATTGGACAGGAGTTGGGGGCTGCTGACCAGCAGGGACAGCGAGTTGATCCGGCGCACCACCTGGACGTCAGCCGCCGCGGTGAGCGTGGACGCTCCGGTGTCCACCGAGACCTGGACCGTGATCGTTCTCGGCGTGGTGACGCCCCCCGTCGTCAATTGCGCCGATGCCACGCCATTTGCGCTGGTCGGATTGGCCGTGACCTGCAGGGCACCGACGTTGTTGGGCGCTACCAGCGAGAACGACACCGGCACCCCGGGCACGGTGTTGCCCTGAGCGTTGGTGGCGACCGCGGTGATCGACAGGCCTTCGGCCTGGGTGTCGGCATCGTCGAAAAGGCTCGCAGACGTTGAAAACAGCCGGATCGCGGTGACGGTGCGGGACGGTGCGGGCACCGTCGAGACAACATCGATGACGACCGTGTTGGATGTCAACCCACCCGCAGCGGCGGTGACGGCGAGGGTTCGCAGAGTGGGGTTTCCTCCCGTCGTCAGGACGCCCGTGGCGGTGCCCGTGTCGTCGGTGACCAGCCGCGTCGCCGCCACCGCTCCGGTGCCGCCGTTGAAGCTCACGCTGATTCCCGGCAGCAAGTTGCCCTGCGAATCGCGGACGATGGCGGTGAGCCCGACGCCCTCGGCGGAGGTGTCGGCGTCTGCGGCAAGCTCTGAACCGGCCGTGAGCAGTTCGATCGAACTGACCGCGTTGACGATCTGTACGTCGAGCGTCTGCGCGATCACCCCGCCCGGAGTGACGATGCGCGCCTCGACGCGGATGGCGCCGGAGGCCGAGTTTCCGCCGGTCGTCAGGATCGCGGCGGCGGAACCGGTGGCGTTGGTCGTCCCGCGCGTCACCTGTAGCGCGCCAGGTCTGAACCCGACGACGGGCAACACCGAGAACTGCACCGACACGTCCGACACCAGGGTTCCCTGGGCCGTCGTGACAAAGGCAGTCAGGCTCGATCCCTCCGCCGCCGTATCCGCATCCGAGGAAAGCTGCGTCGTACTCGCGACCAGGCGCAGGCTCGCTGGGGTCGCCACCGGCGGCGGCGTGCCGCTGTTGACCACCTGCACGGTCACGCTTTGCACGGGGAGTCCCGAGACGGACCCGGTGACGGAGATCGTCCGTAGCGTCGGATTGGTTCCCGTGGTGAGAATCGCGGACAGGGAACCGGACGCATCGGTCACGGTGCCGGCGGGTGCCAGGGCTCCGCTTCCCGGTGCGATGGCGAATGCAACCGCAACGTCGGGAACGACATTGCCCGAAGCGTCGGTCACGATCGCGGTGATCGTGACGCCTTCGCTCGACTGATCGGCATCGTTGGCAAGCTGCGCGCTGCTGGAATTCAGAAACAGAAAGGCAGGAGTCCGGGTTGGCGTGGGCGTCGGTCCTGGACCACCGCCGCCTGTTCCGTCGTCACCCACAAAGCCCGGGTTGCCGCCGCCGCAGGCCACCAGCAAGGTCGTGATCGCAAAAAGAACCGCCCGGCCCCAGGTGCTCTGAGTTCGCATTCGAAATCCATTCCCAAGCGGCCGCGACGCTCGATCGCGCGCGGTTGCACGTTCGGCCGGATGCTAAAGCGTAAGGTCTGTCGAAACAACAACGCCCGGCCGATCGGAAAGCGCCGCTGCCAGCGTCTGCAATCCTGGTCCGGTCCCACTTCCGTAGCACCCCGGCGCCGCTGTTGATTCGGTTTGGCTTTCAGGGAAAGTCTGCGCAGATTCGAGACCCCGGTCGCGGGTATGGCCCGCGACAGACCTTTGCAGAGCTTCCTTTTGGAAATCCTGCACAGGTCTGAATTCATGGGCAGGTCGGGTCAAGCCCGCGTGCTGTTCGCGGGCGGACCCGACGGGTGCCCCTCGTCGAGCGCGCGCAGCGTCGGTTCCGCCTTCTGAACCGACCGACGAGCCGGATCGAACCTGTGCGGACTTTCCTGGGGTTCGGCCAGTACGTCCGCCGAGTGCGTGCGACGCGCGGCTCGCGTACCTGTGCACGTCAGAAAAGAGATCTACCTCGCGCCTCATGCGCCAGCAGCCAGCGCTTGCGCTCGATACCGCCGCCGTAGCCGGTCAAGGAGCCGTTGGCGCCAATCACGCGATGGCAGGGCACGATGATCGAGATCGGGTTCTGGCCGTTGGCCAGGCCCACGGCGCGCGAGGCGCTGGGCTGGCCGATGCGACGGGCGAGTTCCCCGTAGCTGATCGTCTCCCCGAACGGGATCTCGCGTAGCGCAGCCCAGACCTTGCGCTGGAAGTCGGTGCCCATCGGGCGGAGTTCAAGCTCGAAGCTTGTCCGGCGGCCGGCGAAATACGCTTCGAGTTGCTGCCGCGCGACCGATAGGCGGGCGTCGTCGCACAGTCCAAGGGCGGGGTCATTCTTGCGCTCGATCATGTACAGACCGACCAGCGCATCACCCTCGCCCACTAGCAACAGTTCTCCGATCGGACTCGGCATGCGTGCATGACAGCGTGCAGCACTCATCTCAACCTCCTGACGAAAAATTCAAACTGTTCCAGAGATGGAGCGCCGCATACGCACGCCAGGGGCGACAGCCCTCCACCGCTGCCAGCAGTTCCTTCGGTCGCGAACCGAGGGCCTTGACCAGTCCGAGGTCGGTATGCGGAAACGCATCCGGATCGCGCAGCGCCCGCATCGCGACGTATTGCGCGGTCCAGGGACCGATGCCGGGGATCGACATGAATTGCTCCAGGGTAGCGTCGAGGCGCACACCGGGCTCCAGTCGCAGGTCGTCCTCGCAGATGGCCTTCGCGAGACTGGACACGGTCTGCGCACGCCGACCGGTCAGGCCCAGGCCGATCAAGGTCTGCACCTCGGCCTGAGCCACCGCCTCGGCGGTAGGCGCGAAGAATTTCACACCTTCATGCGGTGTGCTCGCGTTAGCCCCGAACATCGCGGCGAACCGTCCGAACAAGGTCGTCGCCGCCTTCACCGTGACCTGCTGCCCGAGCACCGCGCGCAGCGCCAGCTCGAATCCATCCATCGCGCCCGGCACACGCAGGCCCGGAGTGCGAGCGACCAGCGGTGCGAGCTGCGGGTGGGTCGCCAGGTGCTCGTCGATCGGCTGAGGCTGCGCGTCCAGGTCGAACAGCCGGCGAATCCGCGGCAGCAGCGCACCCAGCACCGGCACCAGCCCGGCCGATACCTCGATCACCAGTGCGTGCTCCTGCACCGCGGGCTCGGCCGTGAACCAACCGCTGTGCTCCGTCAGCGCGAATGCGCGCACGTACGTGCGTCCGACCGCGGTCTCGACGCCGACCGCGCCGCGACTGGTCAAAAAACCCAGAAGATGATCCCAGGCCAGCGGCGGACGGTAGGACAGCTTGAGCCGCACGCCGGCTCTGTCCGTGCCGTCGAGGACTTCGCAGCAGGGGTCGGGGTCGAGATTCATGGCGCCATTGTGATTCCGCGGCGCGGGTCTGTCCGGTCGTTTTCGGACATCACGGCGAAAGACGCCCGCGCGGTGCGCAGGCTACGCCGCATGCGCGCGGAGCCGATGGGCCGCCCGCGGACCCTATCGGCTCCGGCCGCATGAAGCCGCGGCCTTGAGCCGACCTACGCCGACCACGCCAGCCTACCGCTTGCGCCACGCCGCGATCGTGTTGTGAATGAACTTCAGCTTGCCCACCACCGGCGCCGACAGCACGAAGGGATAGGCATGGTTGAGCCCCAGTCCGCGGTTGAGGTCGTTGAGGATGTAGGTCAGCGACATCCAGCGTTCCAGCATGCGCTCGAAGCGGCCGACCCGCGGCGCGCTGAACGCCCGCATCGGCACGAACTGCGGGTCCGAGCGGCGTCGCGGGTTGAGGCTCAGGCCGCTCTCGAAGGCGGTCTCCAGGCTGTCCACCATGTGCAGGTAGTGAGCCCAGGTTTCGGCCCAGTCTTCCCAGGGATGGCAGCTGGCGTAGGCGCTGACGAAGCCCTGCTGCCAGTCGGCAACCGGACCGTTCTTGTAATGCGCGGCCAGCGATTCGCCATAGTCGACGCGCTCGTCGCCGAACAGCGCGCGGAAAGGTTTCAGCCGCCGCGAATCCTTGATCAGGCGATCCCAGTAGAGGTGTCCCACCTCGTGCCGCAGGTGGCCGACCAGGGTGCGATAAGGCTCGTGCATGGCCACGCGCCGGCGTTCGCGCTCGTCGTCATCGGCTTCGGCAATGTTGATCGTGATCAGGCCGTCGTCGTGCCCGGTCAGCACCGCAACGGTCTTCTGCTGCTCGATCCGGTCGGCCAGGAACTCGAACCGGAGAGGAAATTCGTTTTCACCGGTCTGCGTGACCGGCAGGCCCAGGCCGCTCAGGCCGACCACCAGCCGGCGCTTGGCCGCTTCCAGCCGGAACCAGCGCGGCAGATTCTCAGGCACGTTGAGATCGGGGATGACCTGCGTCAGGCGACAGGACAGGCACAGGTCGTTGGGGTCTTCGGCCGCCACCACCCAGTTGCAGACGTTGTGCTGCGTGTAGTTGCGGCACAGCCGGTAGGGGATGTTGGCCGGCCCCAGGGTGCGCACCGCCGACGCGTCGTCATTGGGCATGCCCCAGGAGACCACTTCGACCAGGTCCGGCACGAAGGCCAGCCGGCCGCCGCAGAGGGTGCAGACATCGTTTTCGAGGACGACCAGGGATTCGCAGTTGTCGCAGTGGAAGCGTTTCATGACTCAGGCTTGGAACGGTGGAAAAGGGTCGCGTTTACGTCGGGTATAGGTCGGCAGCAGGTCGAGCGTAGGTCGGCTCAAGCCCGCGGCTTCATGCGGGCGGATCCGACATGCACGGGTCGTAAACCGCTCGCGTGGGCCAGCTTCCCACCATGCGTGTTGCAGGTAACCGTATCGCGCTGCGGCAATATGCATGGCACCCGGCGACGTCGGCTCCGCCCGCATACAGCCGCGGGCTTGAACCGACCTACGTTTGTTGCGCCGCCTTGCGCCGCCGGTTGCGCCGATCGATCCACAATCCCGCCAGCGCGTTGAGCAGCATCAGCGCGTTGGTGACGATGAACACCGTGCTGCCCAGCAACACGCTGTACACCGTGAAGCCGCCCGAAGCCGCGACCTGGCCCACGAACAGCCATTGCGAAATCCCGCCGACCGCGCCGCTGTTCCATTGCGACCACACCTGCCGGGCCATCGTGATCAGCAGCACGATCGCAGCGCTCCAGCCCACCGCCTCGGTCAACATCGTGACAACGTTCCTGTAGTGGTGCGCGGACACAAAGCTCCGCGGGGTGGCGGTGCCCCTGCGGTGATGGAACGGAAATCGGGGACCTTGGCATCGCCCCGCGGGGCAGCAGGTAGCGTGCCCGGCGGGATGAGCCCACTATGCGCCTCCTCCGGACACGCGCGGCCGCAACGGCCAATCCGCTCCGGCCAGCGAATTGGCCCGCAGCGTGCAGTGCGGAGCGCAAACCATCAGGAAGCGGTTCATGCCCAAACGCAAGGTCGACGTCTCCGGTCCGCCGCCGGATGCGGGCATCGGCGTGAACGAACCGGATTCCGCGGAATTCTTCGCCATCGTCGGCGTCGGCGCCTCCGCCGGAGGGCTGGAAGCGTTCACGGAACTGCTCAAGGCGCTGCCCGCCGACACCGGCATGGCCTTCGTGCTGATCCAGCATCTGGCGCCATCGCACCCGAGCGCGCTCGCCGAGATCCTGGCACGCACCACCACGATGCCGGTCAGAGAGATGAAGGAAGACCAGCGCCAGGTGCAGGCCAATCACGTCTACGTCATCCCGCCCGGGCGCTGCATGGGGATTGCCGGCGGCTGGCTGCAACTGACGCCGAGGGAGGAAATCGGGCAGCACCGGGTGATCGACCATTTCTTCCGCGCGCTGGCCGAAGACCGGCGGCATCGGGCGATCGGCGTGGTGTTGTCCGGCACCGCCACCGACGGCACGCTCGGGCTGGAAGCGATCAAGGCCGCAGGTGGCGTCAGTTTCGCGCAGGATGACAGCGCCCGGCACGACGGCATGCCGCACAGCGCGATCGCCTCGGGTTGCGTGGACTTTGTGCTGTCGCCGACGCTGATCGCGCGCGAGATCGCACGCATCGGCCTGCACGGCTACACCGCGGCAGCGGAGCGCACCGAGCGCCCGTCGGATCTGGACGCGGTGGTGCAGGTTCTGCGCGAGTCCAGCGGCGTCGATTTCAGCCACTACAAGCTCAACACCTTCTCGCGCAGGGTCCATCGACGCATGCTGCTGCAGAGGATGCAGAGCCTCGGCGAGTATCTGTCCCTGCTGCGCCGGACGCCGGCCGAAGTGGACGCGCTGTACCAGGACGTGCTGATCGGCGTCACCGGATTCTTCCGCAACCCGGAGGCCTTCGATGCGCTCAAGACGCAGATATTCCCGCGCCTGATCCAGCAGCATCGCACCCGACGCGATCCTGTACGCATGTGGACGCTGGGCTGTTCCACCGGCCAGGAAGCGTATTCGCTGGCGATGGCGTTTTCGGAAGTCGCGCACAGCCTGGGCGACACGGTGCACTTGCAGATCTTTGCCACCGATCTCAACGCCGTCGGCATCGAAAAGGCCCGCGCCGGCACGTACTCGAAGGTCGAGATCGAGGACGTGTCGGCCGAACGCCTGCGGCGCTTCTTCGTCGAGGCCGAAGGTTCTTACCGCATCGCCAAGTCGATCCGCGAGCTGTGCATCTTTTCGCGCCACGATGTGCTCTCCGACCCGCCGTTTTCGCGCATGGACCTGATCAGCTGCCGCAATCTGCTGATCTACCTGGAACCGGTGCTGCAACAAAAAATCCTGCCGGCCCTGCACTACGCGCTCAACGGCGGCGGCTGCCTGTGGCTCGGCGGCTCGGAGTCCGCGGGCAGTTCGCGCGAGCTGTTCGAGACCGAGGACTCGCGGAACAAGATTTACCTGAAGAAGTCCCCGGCCGGCGCACCCCCTCCCATCCCGCCCAAGACCTTCCCGGCACTTCGCAGCGCGGTGCGGCGAGCCGCCTTCGCCCCCGTGCTCAGCCGGCCCGACGGCGGCGCCGACCTGCAACGGGAAGCCGATCGCGTCCTGTCCAGCCGTTTTGCTCCACCCGCCGTGCTGGTTTCGGCGCAACTCGACATCGTGCAGTGCCGCGGCGACGTCAGTCCGTATCTGGGCCTGGCGCCGGGCAAGGCCAGTCTGAACCTGCTGAAGATGCTGCGCGGCAATCTGCTGATTGCGGTGCATGCAGCGATCCTGCGCTGCGGCAGGGAGCAGACCGCGATACGCGAAGCGGGAATCGATTTCAGGTCCAGCGACATGACGCACGCACTGAACCTTGAAGTGATCCCGATCCCGCAGCACGGCGGCGGCGAAGGCGGATTTCTGATCCTGTTCGAGACCGTGACGGAGCCGCGCGTCGCCAGGACAATTGCGTCCGAGCCGCAGGCCGCGGATGCCGAAACCAAGGGCCTGGCGCAGGAGCTGCTCTCCACCCGCGATTACCTGCAATCGGTGATCGACCAGCACGAAGCCGCCGGCGAACGCTTGCAGTCCGCGCATGAGGAGCTGCAATCGGCGCACGAGGAGTTGCAGTCCGCCAACGAGGAGTTGCAGAGCACCAACGAGGAACTCGAAACCTCCAAGGAGGAGATCCAGTCCAGCAGCGAAGAACTGGCCACCGTCAATGATGAGCTGAACCACCGCAATCTCGATCTCAACCGGCTCAACAACGACCTGGTGAACTTGCTCGACGGCGTGCAGATGCCGGTGGTCATTCTCGGTCCGGATCTGCGGGTGCGCCGCTTCACCGCGGCAGCGGCAAGCCTGCTGCGGCTGATGCCCGGCGACATCGGCCGGCCGCTGGCGGAGATCCGGATCCAGCTCGACCCGGTCGCCGACCTGCAAACCCTGCTCGATGAGGCGCTGGCCACGGACAGCGAGCGCGAACGCGAGGTGCGCGACTCGCAGGGCCGCTGGTACTCGCTGCGGCTGCGGCCGTACAAGACGCTCGACGACCGCATCGACGGCGTGCTGCTGCTGCTGGTGGACATCGACGTGCTCAAGCGCGCCCACGAATACACCCTGAGCATCGTCGCCACCGTGCGCGAACCGCTCCTGGTGCTCGACGACGCGCTGTGCGTGCAGACCGCAAGCCGCGCGTTCTACGAGGATTTTCACGTCGTCGCGGAAGAATCCCTGAACCGGCCGCTGTCCGAACTCGGCAACGGCCAGTGGAACATCGCCATCCTGCTGGAACTGCTGACCGGAGTGCTGGCACACGGCATCGAGGTGCAGGACTTCGAGGTCGAACACGTGTTCGCCCACATCGGCCGCAAGACCATGCGGCTCAACGCGCGACGGCTGACGCACGCCAGCCAGCGGGGCCCCTTGCTGCTGCTGGCCATCGAGGACATCACCGAGCAGAACGTGGCGCTGAAAGCCCTGCGCGACAGCGAGGAGCGCTTCCGTACCCTGGCCGACAACATGGCGCAGCTGGCCTGGATGGCCGATGAGAAGGGTCACACCTTCTGGTTCAACCGGCGCTGGTACGACTACACCGGCACCACGCTCGAACAGATGCAGGGATGGGGCTGGAAGACGGTCCACCATCCGGAGTACATGGACGCGGTGATCGAGCGCCTGCAGGCCTCCTGGGTTTCCGGCGAGACCTGGGAGGACACCTTTCCGCTGCGTGGCAGGGACGGCAACTACCGCTGGTTCCTGTCCCACGCGGTGCCGATCCGGGACGCGGCGGGCCAGGTGCGACGCTGGTTCGGCACCCACACCGACGTCACCGAGCAGCGCCAGATGGCCAACGAGCTGCGCCAGAACGCCGCCGACATGTCCGAGGCCGATCATCGCAAGAACGAGTTTCTGGCGATGCTCGCGCACGAGTTGCGCAACCCGCTGGCGCCGATCCGCAACGCGCTGGAAATCATCCGCGCCACCGACGGCGAACCCGGTGCGGTGCAGTCCGCGTCAACGATGATGCAGCGCCAGATCGGGCAGATGGTGCGCCTGGTGGATGACCTGCTCGATGTCAGCCGCATCACCCGCGGCACCATCGAGCTGCGTCGCGAACCGGTCGATCTGGCGACGATCCTGACCCAGGCCGTCGAAGCGGTGCGCCCGCTCTGCCTGAGCCGCAAGCAGGAGCTGAACCTGAGCCTGCCGCAAGCCCCGGTGGTGCTGCACGCGGACCCGACACGGCTGGCGCAGATCGTCGGTAACCTGTTGAACAACGCCGGCAAGTTCACCGGCCGCGGCGGTCGCATCCAGCTCGGCGCCGAGTGCGAGGACGGCGAGGCGGTGATCCGTCTGCGCGACAACGGCGTCGGCATCAGCCCCGAGCAACTGCCGCGCATCTTCGAGATGTTCATGCAGGCCGACACCACGCTGGAACGCAGCGGCGGCGGGCTGGGTATCGGCCTGACCCTGGTACGGAACCTGGTGCAACTGCACGGCGGCACCATCGAGGTGTCCAGCGCCGGCATCGGCCACGGCAGCGAGTTCGTCCTGCGGCTTCCGGTCGGAAATTGTCAGCCGAGCCAGCCGGAGCAGCCTGTCGCCGCGCAGCCCGGCACGGCGGGACCGCTGCGAATCCTGGTGGTGGACGACAACCGTGATTCAGCCGAGTCGCTGGCGATGCTATTGCAGATCAGAGGCCATGAAACCCACATCGTCTACGACGGCCTTGCGGCGGTGGAGGCGGCCGAGAGTTTTCATCCCGACGTGGTGCTGCTCGACATCGGTCTGCCCAAGCTCAACGGCTACGAAGCCGCCAGCCGGATTCGTGAACAGCCCTGGGGCAAGGCGATGACCCTGGTCGCGCTGACCGGCTGGGGCCAGGACAGCGCGCGCAAACAGTCCGCCGACGCTGGCTTCAACGCACACCTGGTCAAGCCGGTGAACTACGGGGAACTGACGCGGCTGCTGGCGGGAGTCAGTAAAAGCTAGCAGCACACAGTGGGCCCCGGTGGAGGGGGGGGGGGTTTACAACCCCACCCGGCGCGGGCGCGGGGGGGGGGTTGAGGAGGGGCCGCCCCCCCCCCCCCGCAAAAGGCGGGGGTTTGGGGGGGGGGGGGGAACC
>JBQTIX010000007.1:0-61605 GCA_052387695.1 Panacagrimonas sp.
GGTAGTGCATCAGTATGAAATCCGTTCGCACCGAGTGGTAGCGCCGCGACAGCGGCGCTGATTGCGCAGCAATGCCGCGTATCGAGGTGCCGGGCGTGCCCTCGATACGCGACGCTTCCCTCGATACGCCCGCTGTGCGGCTACTCGGGACGAACGGGCCGGCGCTACTCGGGCCGAACGGGGTTCTGGAATTCAAGCTGATGCACTACCCGCGGAATCCCCGTCCTGTCCCGACGACGACGACCGGGCCAGCAGCTCGTAGGTCGGTTCAAGCCGAAGGCGGAACCGACGCTGCGCGCCCTCGACGACGACCGGCGCATGTCGGTTCCGGTCACGAAAAACCGTCGCCTTGAGCCGCCCTGCACCCGACCCATGAATTCAATGCTGCGCAGAGAGTCGCCAACTACGACCGGGCCAGCAGCCCGATCCGCTGTGCCGCCAGTACCGCCTCCGGCCGATTCTTGATCCCGAGCTTGTCGTAGATCCGCTTGACGTGGGTCGCTACGGTATTCCGGCTGATGGTCCGCGACTGCGCCACTTCCGAGAGCGTATATCCATTGGCGATGGAGACCAGGATCTCGCGCTCGATCGGCGTCAGGGGTTCACCGGGTTCCGCCACTGCGGCGTTTTGCCCGACGAGATACTTGAGCACCGAGCGCGTGACGGACGGCGACAGTGGATGCTCGTCGCGCGCCACCAGCAGCAACTGTCGCACCAGATCGTCCTGCGGCTCGTCCTTGAGCAGATAGCCGCAGGCACCGGCGCGCAGAGCCGGAAGGATGTGGGCTTCATCGTCGTAGACGGTCGTCACGATGCTGCATACCGGCGGCTTCATGTGGCTGGCTTTTTTTATCAGGTCGATGCCGAAACCGTCGGGCAGATTCAGATCGATCAGGGCCAGTTGGGGTTGGCGCTCCAGTTTCGCTGCGCCCTCCCGACAGGTGGCCGCCGTGCTCACCGCAATGCCGGGGAACGCGCGCAACAGGCAACCGGTCAGCCAGACCGTCGCGTCGGCGTGATCTTCGACCACCAAGGCATGAGTGAACATGTTCGCCATGCTAAGCGGGCCGCGCGAAAGCCGAATCACCCGAATGGGGGAGGGGCGGCCGCGCGTCCGCCTGCGGTGCCGGCGACGGGTGGGCGTCCGCGAGTTCCCGTGCGGCTCCGTCCAGGGGAAGCATCTGATGCACCGACAGACCGCCCCGTGCACTGCTGCGAAGCTCCAGTCGCCCGCCGAGGGCGCGGCTGCGGCTTGCCAGCCCCTTGAGCCCGCGACCGTGTTGCAGATCCTGCGGCCGGGCGCGCCCGTCGTCTTCGACGACCAGGTGCAAGCACCCGTCCGCGCAGCGGATGGTCAGGCTCGCCTCGGTCGCGCCGCTGTGGCGCACGATGTTCGCGGCCGATTCCTGTACGAACCGGGATGCTGCCACCCGGTGCAGTTCGCCGAGCGTCGGGTCGTCTGCGACCGGCTCGACGCAGATGTCGGCGCGAATGCCGGCGGCGTCGCAGGCCGCGGCGAAGTCGCGTTGCCATGTCGCGGTCGCCACCGACAAACCGCAGGAGGTCATGGTCAAGGCTTCGAGGACCGCGGTCAGACGCTGATCCGCCGCGTCCAGCAGATCGACCAGGCTGGGCGCATCGACGCGGTTGCGCAGCGCGCGGATCCGCGCACCCATGCGATCGCGCAGCAGCTCGGCGATTTCCTCGCGCTCGTCCCGCTGGCCACGGGCGTGCAGGTCCCAGTAGTCGCTCAAGGCGCTGAACAGCGTCCCGACCATACGCGCCAGCGCGAGGTCCCGCGGCGAGTAAAGGCTGCGGCCATCGTAGGGTCGCAGCAGGCGCAGGCCGGCGTCCGAGGCTCGCAGCGACACGTCCATCGTCGCCTCGTCCACCAGCTCCACGTCCTTCGACGCGCTTCGCAGCGGCTCAATTGTCATCGGCCGGAAAATGTCACGCAGACTCGCGCGCCAGGCATCGGTCACCCCGGCAGGGGAGGTGGTGCCCACCGCGCGGGCGGCAATCGACTGCAGGGCCGTTTCCATCCGCGCATGCCGATGCGGTTGCAGGCGCCAGATCAGGTCCCGTGCCGGGAAGTAGAGCAGGCCCGCTGCGGCAAGTCCCAGACACGAAGCCAGCCAGCGGTCGACCAGCGTATCCAGCAGGACCATCGTTCCTGCGCAGATGGCCCCGGTCGCACCCCAGACCAGGAGGTTGACGGGATTGACGTAGAACAATTTGAACCGCGCCGCGCCCAGCCCGAGTCCGATGAAGAACAGGGCCGTGATGACATAGCCCCAACTCTGCGAGACATAGGGACCGGCGCCCGCGCTGCCCGGCAACACCAGCAGCACGAAATACAGGCTCAGCGCCGACAGCGCGGGGACCGTCCACCAGCGCAGCATCGCGCGATCCACCGGGAGATCGCCCGACCGGCGCCACTGCAAGACCCCGAGCAGCACCGCGCAAGCGAACATCGACGTCATGGGCACACGCAGGCCCAGCGTGATGCTGGACGCCAGCCGGAATTCCCCGACGGTGGCCAGGGTCAGGCCGATGGCCGCGATCGCCCAGCCGCCCCACACGGGAGACAGGGGGCGTGGAAGCAGCCAGGGAACCAGCGCCCCGCCGGTGGACGCAAGCGCAATCCCGCACCAGTGATTGAGGCCGATCAGCACGCGAAACGATTCCGCGGAAAGAGCCAGTTCACGCGCCGAGTACACCGCATACGTCGCGGCGGACATCACCATGCCGATACTCGCCAGAAGCAGCACCCAGGCGCCGGGCGCGCTCCGCGCACGCGCCAGCGCGACGCCTGCCACCAGCAGCACCAGCGCCGCCACGGCGAACATCAACCCCACATGCCCGGGGACGCTGATCAGCGGCCGTCGCCTCGCCGGAGTGAGGCTGACGATGGCGCCGGATCCGGTCCGCAACTCGACCGTCGGCGCGCCGAGGACCTCGCGAATGCGTCCCTGCCGCTGGAAAAAGCGGTTCAGCTCGGCGTAGGTCTGCAAATAAGACGGCGTGGGGACCAGGTCGGTCGCCGTCAGGACCAGCCATTCCGCATCGGCCGGTCGCCGCACCGCGTTCACGATGGCGCCGACGGGTACCCGATCGGAACTTGGACCCCTGACGCTCGTCACCACGATGAGATCGCCCGGCGCGGGAAGCAGCCTCAGACCGAGCCAGGGCTGGTGCAGGATCAGATACAGACCGGCCCCGACGATGACGATCCAGACGCCCCCGACCAGCGCGCCCACCGCCACCCAGTGTCGCGGGCGGGCCGGAGTCACGATGGATCCCCGGCCGGTCGGGGCGGCGCTTCGCCTTCCAGTTCCCGCACCACGCTGCGCAACTCGCGCATGATCCCGCGTGCCTCCGCGGCGAGTTCCCGGGAGTCGCAGCGGTAGATGAAACTAAGCAGGGGCGGCACCACCTCGTCGTGCAGATCCTGCGCAACCCGTTGTCGCTCCGCCCGGGCGCCCTGCTCCAGCGCCTCGCCGAAAAGATGGACGCGGTCCGCCACAGCTGCCAGATGACCGACCAGGTGCAGATCCGTATCCGTGAACAGGCGATGACCGCGGTCCGAATAACTCAGGACCAGGGCAGGCCCGCCACAGCTTGGCGGGATGTGCAGCTCCAGGCCGCCGCGACCCAGAGTCGGACGCGGGGCGTCGCCCTCGGTTTCCTGGCTTCGCAAGGGCGCGAACAGTTCTACCAGCAGGTTTCGCCAGGCCTGGTGCGGTTCCTCGCGGGCTGAGGTGTCGAGCAGTCGCCTGAACAGCAGCGGCGAGACGGTGCGCAGGTCACGCATCGGCAGGCGCTGCGCCAGGAAGCGCCAGGCTGCCTGGCGCAGCGGAAAATAAACCCAGGCCAGGATCGCGATCGTGACGACGGCGATCGACCAGTTGTCTGCGGTCGCACCCAGCCCGTAGACGACCAGTGCATCGACCAGCAGCAGGCACAGCCCGATGGAGAAGGTGAACCACGCGCCCAGCATCCACCGGTCCACGTCGAGCAGCCCATAGCGATAGATCAGAAATCCCAGCGCGACGTACGCGGCGTTAAGGCCGATGGCGCCCACGCTGCGCTCAATTCCGATATCCCCCATCGGCAGCGGCACCAGGTTCACCACCAGGTTCCATCCCAGGATACAAAACAGCGCCACCACGAACCCGCGCGCCCGGCCACGCCCCGGGCGGCGACGCTGCGCCCACCACTGCCCTGCCAGCGGCAGGGCCACCAGACCGAAGGCCAGCAGCAGCAGGCACCCGTAAACGAAGGCCGGTCCCTGGCCGATCCGCAATTGATCCAGCCACGCCGCGAATACGGCCAGCACGAACATGAACGGGCGCAATTTTCGCCAGAAGCGCAGCTTGAACGGAAAGACGCTGCTCATCGCCGCAACGCAGGCAAAGAGGGCGAACTCGCTGAAATGAATCGCGGCGAACAGATGCGCGAGTCCTTCGCCGCTCGTGCCCAGCCGACCGCCGCTCACGGCGCCGGCGAGGACCGCGTGGATCATCAACAGCGCACCGGCCAGGGCGAAGTAGCGATTGGGCTCCCGCTCCGGCCGGAACGCGAACACCCCCGCCGCGCACAGAAAGCTGGCCGCGGACACGGTCAGGCTCAACCACAGTTCCCACGCGAATGCACGCAGCGGCGTGCGCGGCAAGGGTGTGACGGTGGCCCGCTCGCCGCTCTCGAAATGCAGGTCGACGGCCGTCCCGGAGCGCAGCAGATCGTGGACGGCATTCAGGTGAGCGCGTGCGGAAGCGGCTTCCTGCCAGGTTCGCCAGGTGTCCGGATCGCGAAAGGCTTCCGGATCGAGCGTCAGCGCTTCAGCGCCCGGCGCAGCCAGCGCGAGCAGTCTTAGGCCGGGACGTACGAGGCCCTGAGCCGGTCCGTGGGCATCGACCGTAGTCACCGTCAAACCGCGTGGCTCGTCCGCGACCAGCTCAAACCCCAGCCACGGCCTCAGGTGGACCACCCACAGACCCAGGCCCGCGACCAGCACGTAAAGCCCGACGCACCCGACGAAGACCGCGTGGGGGACGGGGCGACGCATCAGGCAGAGTCCGCTGCGTAATCTCGACAAGAAGGGTGCAAAGGACCCACCAATATCACCCTGCGCTTAGGGTTGGCTACTTGGGCCTGGGGCGGCTTCCATCCGGATCCATTTCAGGCGGGTGACGTCTTCGAGCTGTGTCATCTCGGCCGACAATTCCGCCGGACACACAACCCGCTCATTCTTGACCAGCCGCTGCGCGCACACGGCGGAAAACGCATGCACGTAGAGGTCAGTGCACATCATAGTCTTGTATGACGGTTCGCGGTTCGGATCAGTTGCAGGGACAGGCATGCCCATTTTCGCCATTAGCTCTGCCTCTCTCCATCTCCCTTCAGAGTAGGGGGTACCGATTTTGTTCAGAGCCGCAACCGCGATTCGACTGCCCGTAGCGCCCTTGTAACGCAAGCGTTGCACCTGACGCACACGGCGCACCTTGATTCTGTAGTTGCCGACATACGGGAAAATGGTTCCCAGCCTGACGCCGTCTGGATAATCCGCATGGCATAGCTGATAGGCGCCGGTGTAGACCGCGACATGATGCCAGTGCGCATGCTCTGCACCGAACAACTTCGCCTGATAATCCTGCAACTTCTTATCGTCCGGATCCGGTGTCCCAATAGAGGAGAAGAACAGTAGGTCGCCGATCTTCCACCTGCCGATATCTGGTAAGTGTCCGAACTGGGTAATGACGGTCAGTTCGGCTTTGAGATCTTTGGCTTCCAGGCTCTGCGGGATCGCAACAGTACGTCGTGCAACGCGCTTCGAACGTTCTTTGTAACAAGGGTGGAGATAATCACGGTTGCCTTCGTCGCTTAGCGTTTCGACCTGAATCATCTGGCATTCTCCAGGCACAAAATGCCCTTGATTCGCTAGGAATTGCGATGCCCGCTGCTCGTTGTAACTCTGGCGCTCCTTATCCAGGGGCACACGCGGTACTACCCACCATGTACGCGTCTCGATCCTGCAACCGGTGCATCTTTGGCTTTGATGAATTAAAGACTTATCACAAGTGCCGGTTGGGCTTGCCGATCTCTATGCGCGACGGTGTCTTATGCCGCATATATAGACCTGTGCGGAGGGAATTCGAAAAATCCCTCCCTTCAGCAACGGCTAGCCTGAGCCTGCGACGAACTCCAGCGCAGACTGCCTGCTAGTCGGACTTCGCTTACGTAGCCGTACGTGATGGTTATCAACAACCAACTCATCGACGCGCGACGATCCGTCAACGCTGAACTCGACAGGCATATCAATTTCAAGCTTCACTCTTGTCGCCTTTAGTTTTTCCAGTAGTCGAGAAAGACAAACCGGATAAGCCCACTCATCATCTTGAACGTAGACCAGATCCCATTCGGGAACAATACTGGTCACCGCACCGTGTTTCAGTGCCGTTGTCGGCGGTTCTACCGCTTGCAGCATATTCATGAGTCCCTCTTGCGTCGTATATCGACGCCGTTCGGTGTCGCATCTACCCGAACTCGATGTGTGTGATTCACTGCATCACGACCTCGTTGCTCCGGTCAGGACGCAGTGGCCTTCAGCCATTTCCGCCCGCTTGTCCTGACCGGTGCCTGAAGACACCGTCCGCCCCCGCTTCGCAAACCCCGCACAACCCCAGCGGTTCCAACCAACTGCCCGGCGGTTGTTCCTCCGGGCATTGAAGCCTGTTGATCACCAATATCGCTCAGTTCTCGACCTTGAACTCGACCCGACGATTCTCTTCCTGGCCTTCCGGAGTGCCGTTGTCGGCGATCGGCGCGGATTCACCGTAGCCGACCGGGCGCATGCGTCCACCCGGGATGCCGCGACCGCTCAGGTAGCGCTTGACCGAGTTGGAACGGCGCTCGGAAAGGCCGAGGTTGTAAGCGTCGGTTCCGGTGGCGTCCGTGTGACCCTGTACTTCCACCGACACATCCGGGTAGGCGGCCATGGTGTCGGCCACGTCGTTGAGGATCAACTCCGCCGGTTTGGTCAGACGATCGGAGTCGAACTCGAACTTGACGCCTCTGAGCACAAAGCGCTGGTCCAGCGCGCAACCCTTGGCATCCACCGCTTCGCCCGGACGTGGACGACGGCAATCGCCCTTGAGCGCGCAACCGTTGGGCAGGACCTTGAGGCCCGGCGGCGTGTTCGGGCACTCGTCGAGATGATCCGGGATTCCATCGCCATCGCTGTCGAGCGGGCAGCCGTCCGGTCCGACCTTGATGCTTGGGTCGGAATTCGGGCACTTGTCCAGATGGTCCGGAATGCCGTCGCCGTCGCTGTCGAGCAGCGGGCATCCGCGGGCATCGACCGCCGTTCCCGGAGTCGAGGCCGGGCATTGATCGAGATAATCCGGCACGCCGTCACCGTCGCTGTCGAGCGGGCAACCACGACCATCCACCTTCACACCCGCCGGCGTGCCGGGGCACTGGTCGAGGTGATCGGGCACGCCGTCGCCGTCCGAGTCGAACGGGCAGCCGCTGGAATCGACCGGCGAACCGGGCGGGGTGTTGGGGCACTTGTCGAGGTAGTCAGGCACGCCGTCCTGATCGAGGTCGATCGGGCAGCCGTCGGAATAGACCTGTACGCCCTTGGGGGTGTCCGGGCATTTGTCCTTGGCATTGGGGACGCCGTCACCGTCGTCGTCACCGGGATCGGCGCCGAAGCGGAAGCGCGCGCCCAGGGTGGTGGTCCACACGTAGAACGTGTCTTCGGGGACGATGCCTTCCTCGGTGATGAAATCGAGGTTGTAGCGCGCTTCCAGGCGCAGGTCCCAGCGCTTGGCCATCGGGATGAACAGGCCGCCGCCGGCTGCGACGCCGCCGCCGCTCAGTGACTCGCCCAGGAAGTCGATCGAGTGGCCGTTGACGTTGGCGAGCAGGAACGGGCGCACCGAAGCGTCCGGCCCGGCCAGGGTGCTCAGCAGGCTGAAGCCGCCGGCCAGGCGCTCGTACTTGCCGTCCTCCGGCAGGCCGCCCACGTCGAGCGAGCCGTAGCCCGCTTCGATTTCGAATCCGAAATAATTGTTGATGGCCCGCCCAAACGACAATTGACCCTGTGGGCCAAAGTCCCCATCGGCATAGATGCCGCCGATCGACGGCGAGACATACCAGCGATTATCGGTTTCTTCCGCCCGTGCCGAACCGGTAACGGCCAGCAGCGCGAGCGAGGCGATCCCCACGCAGGACTTGCACCAGGATTTCAACATTCTTTTGCTCCCCATCTCTCATGACTCAAGCCCAGGCAAGACGCCTGTCGTTGGTGAACAGTCGATTCCCCTCGACCGTCACCCACGTCGCAATTGACGCTGATGCTACTCCTACTCCCCTCTGCGCGGTTGCTGCTTCGATTATCATTCGCCGGGGCCTCGTCGAGCAACAACCGCCGGCCATCGCAGCAAAGCAATCAATTTGGGAGATGTCACGCAATGAAGAGTTTTCGCTACCTGCTGGTCCTGGTCGTGGCGCTGATCGCCGGCTGCGGCGATGGTGGAATCCAGAGCCCGGATTTTACGGGCGAGCTGGTCTCGCTGACGCTGTCGGCCAACGACGCGGACACGTTTCCGCCCGACCCCAGCAACCCGCTCGGACCGCGCCGCGTTCCGATCGGCCGCCTGGTTCCGCTGATCGCAATGGCTGGATTCACCACGCCGCCGGGCTCTGATCCCGCGATCGAGACGCGCGTCGTGGAGGACGCGAGTTTCACCGTTACCCCGGCCAATCTCGCGGTCGTCGAAGGCGGCGTCCTGCGCGGGACCGCCATGGGTACGGTCAGCGTGACCGCGTCCAAGGGTGGAATCGAAAGCGCCCCCCTCAGTTTCAGTGTCGTCGCGGCGGTGCTCGATACGCTCAGCATCGCGCCGGCCAGCGTCGATATCTCGATCAATGAAACGGCGTCGTTTGCCGCAACCGGGACGTTCACTGACGCCAGCACCCGGCCGATCGTCGTGACCTGGACCGTCGCGCCTCCGGGACAGGTCAGCGTCAGTCCCGGCATCGGGCAGCAGACCACGGCAACCCCCGCTGTGGACGCCGGCGGGACCACCACCACGCTGACCGCAACGGCCACCAGCGAGGACGGCAACGAGATCACCGGCACCGCCACGATCAACATCAATAACGAGTTCCTGGTCGGTCTGGTCGGCGTGGTCCCCACCGCGCAGACTGTGGCGCCCGGCGCATCCGCCGAGTTCACCGCGCGCGGAACCTTCAGCGACAACACCACCGAGCGGGTCGGCGACGTGCCGGACAGCCTGGTCAACTGGACCAGCGCCGATCCGGCCGTGGCCACCATCGGCATCGACACGGGTATCGCCACCGGTGTCACGCCCGGCCAGCAGACCACGGTGACGGCCACGCTCAAGCCTGCGGTCACGACGGCGCCGGGTGCGATGCGTACGGCAACGGGCACGATCACGGTCAGCGATGCGCGCTGCACCACGCCCCTGCTCGCATCCGAAGGCGCCACCGCGGCCGCCCAGATCACCGGTGTCTGCCTGCTCTGCAACGTGATGAATGCCGACGACGCGATCGACGGCGACATCGACACCTCGGCCACCATCAACGTCCCGGTCGGATTGGCCAACGGGGCGGCCTCGTTGCTGGTCGATGCGGAAGACGCTCCGCCCACCACCTTCCCCGCGGGTCAGCGGGTGGGCTTCGTGGTCGCCGCACCGCCGGGCTTGCTGAGCCTCGAACTGCTGGCCTCGCTGTCGGTGGGCACGCGACTCGACGGTGAGGCGGTCGAGGACGCCGGTGCCACCAGCGTGATCCCGCTGCGGGTGAGTCTGCTCGGTCTGCTCGGCGGCCAGGATGCCGCGCTGATCAGTTTTGCCACCACCATACCGTATGACGGCCTGTCGGTGACCTTCACCGCCGGAGTAGCGAGCCTGTTGCCGAGCATCAACGTATTCCAGGCTTGTGCGACCGCCGTCGATACCACGCCTCCGCCGGCGCCGTAGGGTCGCTTGCGGCTGTTTCAGGAAGGGGCCCGCTCGGGCCCCTTTTTTGTTGGGCGGGATCGCAGAATCCGTGGCCGACCCGTTTGCGCCACGGCTGCGTCGCTTTCGATGCCGCGGGTAGTGGGTCAGTTTGAAATCCGTTCGTGCCGAGTAGCCTCTGCTCCCGAGTAGCCGCGGTAGCGGCGTATCAAGGGCAGTGCGTATCGAGACACCGACGGCCCCTCGATACGCCCGCTGCGCGGCTACTCGGGATGAACGGGCCGGCGCTACTCGGGATGAACGGTGGGAACGACTTTCAAACTGACCCACTATCATGCCGCGCTTCCGCGCGCTTTTTTGGGCACGCTCGGTTTATGATCGCAGGCAAGGGGAAGCATCCATGCCGCTGTCGGTGCATCTGCGCCAGTAGAGGACATGAAACCAAGATCAGTCGTCAGAAACGTTCAGGGAGTGCGGCAATGAAGCGTATAGCAGCGGTGTTGGCAACCCTCGCATCGATGGTGTTGAGCGGCTGCGGAGACTCGATCCAGAGTCCCGATTTCACCTCGGAACTGCTTGAAATCCGGCTCCTGCCCGCTACCCCGGTGACGCTGGCGGCCGGACGCACGGTGCAGCTCGGCGCGAACGGGCTGTACTCCACTCCGCCGGGTGAGGTCGATCCCAGCCAGGACAATGGCGCAGACGGATTTCTCACTGCCGCTGACGGCACGGTCCTGCGCGTTGCACCAGTGGACGCCACTTACGCCTCGTCCAACACCGCCGCCGCCACCGTCGACGCCACCGGCCTGGTGACCACGGTCGCCACCGGTGTGGCCAATATCACGGCTTCCAGTGGCAGCCGCACCAGCAACCCGGTGGTCGTCACCGTCACGGGCGCGGTGCTCGACTCCATCGTGATCGACCCTGCGACGGCCTCGGTCTCGCTGACGCGCACGCAGCGCTTCAACGCGGTGGGGACGTTCTCCGACGGCAGCACGGACGGCGTGATCGTCAACTGGGTTTCGGAAGACACCACCATCGCCACCCTGACCCCGGCGACCGGTGAGTCCACCGTTGCCACCTCGCTCGCCGAAGGCGTCGCGGACATCACCGCCACCTTCCCCGCCAGTGCTTTATCTGAAGGGCGCACGCTCAGCGCTTCGGCCACGCTCAACGTCACGCCGTTCGAGCCGGTCCTGGTCGCCATCGGCGTCACGCCCCTGGATGCGTCGATTCCAGTCGGCCTGATGCAGCAATTCACTGCCACCGGCACGTTCTCGACCCAGACGCCGAACGTCACCACCCAGCGCGCATTGACCGAAAGTGATGCGGTGGTCTGGTCGCTGGACGGCACTGGATCGAGCTTTGCCTCGGTCGATGCCGTACGCGGCATCGTCACCGGCAATGCGCAGGCTCAGAACGTCAGCGTCCGCGCCACCGTCGGCGAGGTCTCGGGCGCCACCACCTTTGACGTCAGCGCGCCGGTTTTCGTGTCCATCACGGTCAACCCGCCGACCGCATCGATTGCGCTCGGAACGACCATCCTGTTTTCGGCTACCGGCACGCTCAGCAACGGCATGTCCATGCCGGTCCAGGCCGACTGGACCTCGGCCGATCCGACCATCGCCACGCTGGCTCCCAGCGCAGGCGTGGTGACCACGACGGCAACCGCCGTCGCCATCAGCGCCGCACCGATCGACATCACGGCCAGCTTCGACGCCGACGCGGACCCGGCAACGCCCGCAATCACCGGTACCGCGACGCTGAGTGTCACCGATGCCGTGATCAGCGGTCTGCTGCGCCTGGCTCCGCCCGTGGGCCGCGTGACGATTGGCCGCAGCGTCGAGTTCGTGGCGATCGGCAGCTTCACCGATGGGACCGAGAAGTCGGTCGATGACAGCCTGGTCACCTGGAGCCTGCTCGACGCGCAGCCGGATCCTGATCCGGAACCGAATGCGACCGTCGCCGCCGACGGTACCGCCTCCGGCCTCAATGTCGGCGTCTCGACCGTGACCGCAACGCTGGTTTCCACCACTGGCATCACGGGTCAGACCAGTGCCAGTGCCCGCCTGACCGTGACGGATCGCGTCTGCACCACGCCCCTGCTGGCTTCGGAAGGCGCGGTTGCAACGGAGGAAAGATCGGTCAGCTGTATCGGTTGCAGGGTGAGAGATCTCGACAATCTCACCAACAGCGTGACCGACGATATCGCCACGATCAGTCTGCCGGTGGCCTTGATCGGTGCCAACGCAGGCGTCCGCGTCGATGCCAACGCCAACCCCTCGTACACCCTCCCGTTCGCCGCCGGCAACAACGCAGGCTTCCTGGTCACCCAGCCTGCGGGCCTGCTCGCCATCGCCGAGTTGCTGTCCACGGTCCAGGTCAGCACCTTGCTCGGGGATACGGTGCAGGAAAGCACCGGCGCGCTGACCCCGCTGCGAGTCGAGCTGCTTGGAGCGGAAGTGGTCGGTGGCCTCGACTCCGAGACCGCGCTGGTCAGTATCGCCACCAGTCAGCCGTATGACGCGATCCGCCTCACGCTCAACGGCGGCGCGGTGAGTGCGCTGGCGAGCCTGGGCGTGAGCGCGGCCTGCGGCACCGTCGATGTGCCGGAGCCGGCCTCGCCGCTGGAGCGGATCGAGCGGATCGAGCCGCTCAACTCCACCATCGTCACCGGAGCGACCACCAACCTGGTTGCGATCGGTCGCTACGTCGATGGCACCGAACAGCGCCTGTCCGATGCGGATCTCGACTGGACCAGCCTCAACAGCGCCGTCGCGAGCGTGGATGCGAACGGGCTGGTCACCGGCACTGTCGCGGGCAGTGCGACGATCCAGGCCGCGCTGAAGACGGGCGTGACCAGCACCACGGCAGCACGCACCGCGACCGCCAATCTGACCGTGATCGACAGCGCCTGCACCACGCCCTTCCTGGCGAGCGAGGGCGCGACCGTGAGCAGTTCGACCAGCGCCCTGTGTCTGCTGTGCAACATCACCGAGCTGCCCAACGTGATTGACGGTTCGCCGACGACGGCGGCACGCATCGGCGTGAATCTGGGTCTGCTCAACGGCAGCGCGACCATCCGCGTCGACAACGAGCCGACGTCGCCCGACCTGCCGCCGGGCCAGACCACCGGTTTCGTCATCGGTCGGCCACCTGGAGGCCTGCTGCTTGCGGAAGCGCTGGCGCAGATCGACATCGAGGTGCTCAACAACGGCGTCGTCGTCGAACGCACCGGCCCAAGACTCCCTCTGCGCCTGCAACTGCTGGGCGGACTGCCGGATACGGGCGACGAAACCGGGCTGGCCAGCATCACACCCACGGTCGGGTATGACGCGATCCAGATCACGTTCAAATCGGGTCTGGTCAGCGGTGGCCTGCAGAACAATCTCGCCAATCTGCGCGTGTTCCAGGCCTGCGCCGCGGCGTCGCCGCCTCCACCCTGAATCGGCTCGGTGATATCACTCAGGGGCCCCACGCGGGGCCCCTTTCTTTTGCGGCGTCGCGGGCGCTGGTCCGCGCTACCCGGGCACTTTAGAATCGCGGCCCCCTTCAAGGCGGCAGCGCGAGCCACGACCATGACCGAACCCCTCAACCGCCACAGCAGAACCATCACCGCCGGTGTCGCTCGCAGCCCCAATCGCGCGATGTTGCGCGCGGTCGGGTTCGGCGACGGTGATTTCGACAAGCCCATCGTCGGTGTGGCCAGCGGTCACTCGACGATGAATCCCTGCAACGCGGGCATCGCGCCACTGGTGTCGCGCGCCGAAGAAGCTCTGCGCAAGGCCGGCGCGATGCCGCAAACCTTCGGCTTTCCCACCGTCACCGACGGCATCTCGATGGGCACTGAGGGCATGAAGTATTCGCTGGTGTCGCGCGAAGTGATCGCCGACTCCATCGAAACCGCGGTGTCGAGCCAGTGTATGGATGGCGTGCTCGCCATCGGCGGCTGCGACAAGAACATGCCCGGTGCGATGATCGGCATGCTGCGCATGAACGTACCTGCCCTGTTCTGCTACGCCGGCACCATCAAGCCGGGCAACTGGAAGGGCGTGAATCTCACCGTGGTGTCCTCGTTCGAGGCCGTCGGCGCATTCAACGGCGGCACCCTGTCGAAGGAAGATCTCGACGGCATCGAGCGCAACGCCTGTCCCACCGTGGGCGCCTGCGGCGGCATGTACACCGCCAACACCATGTCGTCCTCGTTCGAGGCCCTGGGCATGAGCCTGCTCGGCTCCTCGCAGATGTCCTGCCCGGATGCTGAGAAAGGCGATTCCGTCGCCCAGTCCGCACGCGTGCTCTATAACGCGATCGCCAGGGACATCAAGCCGCGCGACGTGGTCACGCGCAAGAGCATCGAGAATGCGATCACGCTCGTGATGGCCACCGGCGGCTCGACCAATGCGGTCCTGCACTTCCTGGCCATTGCGCATACGGCTCAGGTCGAGTTTGGCATCGACGACGTCGAGACCATCCGCCTGCGCACGCCGGTGCTCTGCGATCTCAAGCCATCGGGCAAGTACGTCGCCACCGATTTTCACCAGGCGGGTGGCGTGCCGCAGGTGCTGAAAATGCTGCTCGCGCACGGCCTGTTGCACGGCGACGCGCTGACCGTCACCGGCCGCACGATAGCGCAGGAACTCGAAGCCGTTGCGTCGGAACCACGCAAGGACCAGGACGTGATCCGGCCCTGGGACCGTCCCATGTACCGCCAGGGACATCTCGCGATTCTCAAGGGCAATCTCGCGCCCGAGGGCTGTGTGGCCAAGATCACCGGCCTCAAGAATCCGGTTATCACCGGGCCCGCGCGGGTTTTCAATTCGGAAGAAGAGAGCATGGCGGCGATCCTCGCGGACCGGATCAAGCCCGGCGACGTGCTGGTGATCCGCTACGAAGGCCCCAGGGGCGGGCCCGGCATGCGCGAGATGCTGGCGCCCACCAGCGCCATCATCGGCAAGGGCCTCGGCGAGAGCGTGGGGTTCATCACCGATGGCCGCTTCTCCGGCGGCACCTGGGGCATGGTGGTGGGACACATCGCGCCCGAAGCCTTCCTGGGCGGCGTCATTGCGCTGATCGAGGAAGGCGATTCGATCACCATCGACGCGGTCCGGCAACTGATCCAGCTCAATGTCGGCGAAGCGCTCCTCGCCACGCGCCGCGCAGCGTGGACGCAGCCCGCGCCGCGTTACACGCGCGGCGTGCTGGCGAAGTACGCGCGAGTCGTGTCGAGCGCTTCCAAGGGGGCGGTGACGGACTGAGTGCCGGGCACTCGAAACCCTGCAACTCGAAGGCTTGCCAGAGCTCAAGATGCAATTTGCCCGAGCAAGTAGGTCGGCTCGAGCCCGCGTGCTTTTCGCGGGCGGAGCCGACGTGCGCCCTGCGGCGAGGACGCGCAGTGTCGGTTCCGCCCGTATGAAGCCGCGGGCTTGAACCGACCTACAACCGACCAGCCCCGATCTCAGGGTTGGGCCGCGAGTTGTTCCAGGATCGGTACCCGAAGATCGTCCCACAGGGCGATCCCCACCGTCGCCTCGCTTTCGAGCAATAGCAGGACCGCGGAATAGCGGCGGTCGAAATCGATCCACGGCACGGTGCCGAAAACGCCGGGGTCGCTGATCTCCGGCCCCTGGCTCAGGCCACCGAGCTGGCCGGGACGCGACAACCACCAGCCCAACGAATAGCCATTGAAGTTGGCGTTGGCCCCGGGCGGCAGTTCGATGCGTCGCAAGCCATCGATCTGGCTCTCTCTCAAGGTTGCGACCAGGTCCGGCGGCAGAAACGCCTGCCGCTGAGGGCCGCGGCCGTCCAGCAGGATCATCCGGGTGAATCGCAGGTAGTCATCCGCGTTGGATTGCGCGCCGCCGGCAAGTCGCGGATTGCGGTCCTCGAACACGGTGTTGGCCATGCCCAGCGGCTCGGCCACGGCGCGCTGGAAGAACTCTGCAAATGGCTGCCCGCTCAGGCGCTCGGCCACCCATCCGGCGACCTGGTAACTGTTGGCGCCGTAGGTGAACGCGCTACCCGGCGGAAACTGCAAGGGTTTGGCCGCGATGGTCATCGCACAGGTTTCGAGCGAGACCAGGGGGTTGTCGAGACAGGGGTCATCGATCGCCAGGCCCGAGGTGTGATTGAGCAGCATGCGGGTGGTGACGTCCACCTTGTCATCCGGCCAATCCTCGCCCAGGTATTCCGCGATCGGCCGGTCCAGGTCCAGCGCTCCATCGCGCACCAGGGTCAGCAAGGCCATGGACGCCAGCGCCTTGCTCGCCGAGGCGATGAACACTCTCGAATCCTCCGCCAGCCTGCCGCCGGCCCGACGGAAGACCGGCACGCCATCGATCATCAGCTTGAAGACATAGCCTTCGATGGTGCTGGGGACCCGCGATTCGAACACGCGGTCAAGCGCGGTCCAGTCGTAGGTTAGTGTCGCAATGGAGAGATTCTGCATGCTCGTTCCGGCCTCGTTGGTCGCTGTGATCGTGAAGCTCGTGTCCACGAGGGGGCGAAGCACCTGTGTTCCCGAGGAAGCGACTCTTCCCGGCAGCGGGTCGATCGTGACGGTGTCCGCGTCGCTCACGTTCCAGCTCAGCTCCGACTCCCCGCCTGCGGCCACAGCGCCGGGCGTGGCCGAGAACACGCTGATGACCGGGGCGACGGTATCGACCGGATCGTCGTCGTCTCCGCCCCCGCCTCCTCCGCCGCAGGCGACCAGGCACAGGCCGGACAGCAGACTCAGGACACAGGGTTTCAGCGCAGGGATTGCGCGGCGCTTGTTCATACGATTTCCTCCGTGATGAATGAGACGTTCTCGACGGATCGTCTTCAGACTTCGTGCTCTTCTGACCTGCGCACCGGTATTGGCTGCGCCCTCAATCGGCGCTGCACTCAATTAACGTGCCCGATCCAGCGGACCGTCGATGAAGTCGTTCGAACAGCGACCGGATGCGGCTCGTCGCCCGGTCGAGAATCGCCGATTCCGCGCCGGGCTGAGCGCGTTCATCCAGGTGTAGAACCTGCTCAACACCGACTACGGCGTCGCCGGCCGACTGGGCCTCAACCCCTTCTCACCGTCGATCGAAGGCCGGATCGGTTCCGGTGGATTCAACTACAACTCGGCCGACAGGCAGCCGTCCACCTTCATCGGTTCCGGCGGGCCCCGAGTAGCGTGGGTGGGGCTGTGCCACGACCTGGGGCCTCACCCGACGCCGCGATAGGCTTGCGGCCGATCCGCCGGCGTCCCTTCCAACGAGCCGACTCTGAGCGTGGTTGAGTCCCGCCGGCTGAGTTGCAGCACCGCGGATGCGACGAAGCCGTCGCCGAGCGTCACGGCATCGACGATGTCGCCGACCGCCTGCCGGTCACCCGCTGTGTCGAACACCTCGTCTCCGGCCGCTGGCACCGGACCTGCGCCGCGCAGCAGGAACATGCGCTTCTTGAGCGCCCCCAGGTAGTGCAGCCGCGCAACGATTTCCTGGCCGGTGTAGCAGCCCTTGTCGAAGCTGATGCCGCCGAGCAGGTCCAGGTTGGTCATCTGGGCGACCCAGCGGTCCTGGGTCTGCGGATAGACGACCGGCACGCCGGCTTCGATGTCCGCCGCGCGCCAGGTGTCGACATCAGTGTCCGTTGCCACCGCCCCGATACGCGCTGCCGCACCGACCACCAGAAAGCGTGGCGACCCGCCTTCCGCGCGCAGCACCTGCAACTCGCCGGCCTGCGCGACTTGCAGTCGCTCTGTCGGCGCCGGCCAGTCGCGCCGGGTGAGCCAGCGCGCAGCTTCGCCGCCGATCACACCGATCGCCCCGCGTGGCGCGCGCGCGTCCTCCAGGGTCACCTTGGCGCGCAGCACGAACATGCGCATCCGCTTGAGCACCGGCTCGATCAGTCCGGAGGGCATCCACAGCTCGATCGCGCCGGTGGCGTCGCGCAGCAGCAGCGGCAGGGCGAGCATGCGGCCCTTGGGACTGCTCCAGGAACTCCATTGCGCGCGCTCGGGTGTCAACAGGCGCAGGTCGCTGCTGAGCTGACCTTGCAGAAAGCTCTCCGCATCCAACCCGCTGGCGCGGATCGCGGCCCAATCAGGCAAACGTATCGCGCGGGTTTCGGTTGTGGGACACGCGGCGGGTTCCGGAGCAGGGATGCTGGACATTCGTTGCGACGATGGCGGCAGATTTGACACACTAGCGCAGTTGCACGGCCCATCTTGCACCGACCTTCAATGACCGAGCGAGACCCCCCTCCGATCCGGACCTTCCGACCGAAGGATCCTGACGCGATTTCCCTCAGTGCACTGCTGGGGTTGGAGGTGGAAGTCCCGGTCGCATTGCCTCCGGTGATCGACACGGGCGTAGTCCGGGAGATCGGCGGGCGCAAGGAGGGTCTCGATCCTACCCGTTATGGCGACTGGGAGAAGAACGGGCGCTGCATCGACTTTTAGTCCATATTGCCGACATACCAACCAACGTGATGCGCGGACCTCGGGCGTCCGCCGTCCAGCAGGCAGGGAGAGCCCATGAGCACGAGTAAATCGACGGTCCCGCAAAGACCGCTATCGCCCTTCATGATCGGGCCGTATTACAAGCCGCAACTGACCTCGATGCTGTCGATCACGCATCGCGTCACCGGCATGGGTTTGAGTTTTGGTACGGCGCTGCTGATGGGCTGGCTGATCGCGCTGGCGAGCGGCCCCGACGTCTTCGCGCGCTATGCGGCGCATGTCGGCGCCTGGTATGGGCAGATCGTCTTGCTGGGCTTCAGCTGGGCCCTGCTCTATCACCTGTGTAACGGCATCCGGCACCTGTTCTGGGACATCGGCCGGGGCCTGGACGTGCCCACTGCCTACAAGTCCGGTTACGCCGTGATGCTGCTGTCCGCTGTCCTGACCGCGGCCGTCTGGGCCGTGGCCTATCTGACCTGAAGAGGAGGCATTCCGATGAGCCTTCGTTCTCCGTTGGGCCACGCGCGTGGCCTGGGTTCTGCCAAGGACGGCACGCATCACTTCTGGGTGCAGCGGGTGTCCGCCGTCGCCCTGATTCCGCTGGCGCTGTGGTTTGTCTTCAGCCTGGCCAAGCTGTCCGGTGCCGGCTACGAACAGGTGAAGTGGTGGGTGGGTTATCCGGCCGTCGCGGTTACCCTGGTTCTATTCATTGCAGCGGCGTTGTATCACTCGATGCTCGGCGTACAGGTGGTCATCGAGGATTACGTCGGCGGCGAAGGCATGAAGATCACCGCCCTGCTGCTGTCGAAATTTTTCCACTTCGCCGTGGCTGCCGCGAGCATCTTCGCGGTGCTCAAGATCGCGCTGAGCTGATCATGACCCCCAACAAGCCAAGCTACGAAATCGTTCACCACGAATACGACGTGGTGGTGGTCGGCGCCGGCGGCGCAGGCCTGCGCGCCACCCTGGGTCTGGCCGAATCCGGCCTCAAGACCGCCAACATCACCAAGGTGTTTCCCACTCGCTCGCACACCGTGGCGGCGCAGGGTGGCATCTCCGGCGCCCTGGCCAACATGGGCAAGGACGACTGGCGCTGGCACTTCTTCGACACCGTGAAGGGCAGCGACTGGCTCGGCGACCAGGACGCGATCCAGTACATGACGCGCGAGGCCATCCCGGCGATCATCGAACTGGAACACTACGGCGTGCCGTTTTCGCGCACGCCGGATGGCAAGATCTACCAGCGGCCCTTCGGCGGCATGACCACCGAGTTCGGCGCCGGCCCACCCGCGCAGCGCACCTGCGCCGCCGCAGACCGCACCGGTCACGCGATGCTGCACACGCTTTACCAGCAGTCGCTCAAGTGCAAGGCGCAGTTCTTCGTCGAGTACTTCGCGTTGGATCTGTTGATGGACGACGACGGCGTGTGCCGCGGCGTCATGGCCTGGGACCTTTCGACCGGCAAGCTGCACCGATTCCGGGCCCAGATGGTGATTCTCGCGACGGGCGGTTACGGCCGTGCGTACTTCTCGGCCACCTCTGCGCACACTTGCACTGGTGACGGCAACGCGATGGTGCTGCGCGCCGGCTTGCCCTTGCAGGACATGGAGTTCGTGCAGTTCCATCCCACCGGCATCTACGGTTCGGGCTGCCTGATCACCGAGGGCGCGCGAGGCGAGGGCGGATACCTCACCAACAAGAACGGCGAGCGCTTCATGGAGCGCTATGCGCCGAGCGTGAAGGACCTCGCCCCGCGCGACATGGTCAGCCGCTCGATGGCGACCGAAATCCGCGAAGGCCGTGGCGTCGGCGCCGAGGGCGATCACATCCATCTGCACCTCGAACATCTCGGCCCCGAAGTGCTGCACGCGCGCTTGCCGGGCATCTCCGAGAGCGCAAAGATTTTTGCCGGCGTGGACGTGACCAAGGAGCCGATCCCGGTCGTACCCACGGTGCACTACAACATGGGCGGCATCCCGACCCTGTTCACCGGTGAAGTGGTCACGCTGAAGAACGGCCAGCCCGACACGGTCGTGCCCGGCCTGATGGCGGTGGGCGAGGCGGCCTGCGTGTCGGTACACGGCGCCAATCGTCTCGGCTCCAATTCCCTGCTCGATTTGGTGGTGTTCGGCCGTGCAGCGGCGATCCAGACCGCCAAGCTCGTCACCGCAAGCCAGTCGCACAAGAAAATTTCAGGTGCCTCTGAAGAAGCCTGCCTGTCGCGGCTGGACACGTTGCGCAACTCCAAGGGCAGGACGCCGACGGCGACGCTGCGCCTGGACATGCAGAAAGCCATGCAGAAGCACTGTGCCGTGTTCCGCGACGGCCCGCTGATGCAGGAAGGCGTCACCAAGATCAAAGCCATCGTCGATGGCTTCGTCAACGATGTGGCGGTGGGCGATCGCTCCATGGTCTGGAACTCGGACCTCGCCGAGACCCTGGAACTCGACAATCTGCTGGGCCAGGCCCTGGTCACGATCGTCTGCGCCGAAAATCGCAAGGAGTCCCGCGGCGCGCACGCGCGCGATGACCTCAAGGATCGCGATGACCGGGAGTGGATGAAACACACCCTGGCTTGGCGCGAGTCCGACAAGGGTGTGAGGATCGACTACCGGCCGGTGCACATGAATACGCTCGATGCCGATGTGGATGTGATTCCGCCCAAGAAGCGCGTGTATTGATAGCCGGAGCAATGTGATGGCCCAGTTCTCCCTTCCCAAGAATTCGACGATCGACAAGTCTGCCGGCAAGCACTTCAAAGCGCCGGCCGGCGCCAAGAACGTCCACAGTTTCAAGGTCTATCGCTACGATCCCGATTCCGGTGCCAATCCCAGAGTCGATACCTACGACCTCGACATGGACGCCTGCGGTCCGATGGTTCTGGACGCACTGATCAAGATCAAGAACGAGATAGATCCCACGCTCACGTTCCGTCGCTCCTGCCGCGAAGGCATCTGCGGGAGCTGCGCGATGAACATCGACGGCACCAACACCTTGGCTTGCATCAAGGGTTGCGATGAAGTGAAGGGCGCGGTTGCGATTTACCCGCTTCCGCACATGCCCGTGGTCAAGGACCTCGTGCCGGATATGACGCACTTCTACGCCCAGCTCGCGTCCATCGAACCCTGGCTCAAGACCGACTCGCCCGCGCCAACCCGCGAGCGTCTTCAGAGCGAAGAGGATCGCGCCAAGCTCGACGGGCTTTACGAGTGCATCCTCTGCGCCTGCTGCTCGACGAGCTGCCCAAGCTACTGGTGGAATGGGGATCGCTACCTCGGTCCCGCGGTGCTGTTGCAGTCCTATCGCTGGCTGGTCGATTCGCGCGACGAGGCCACGGGCGAGCGTCTCGACCAGCTTGAAGACCCGTTCAAGCTCTACCGCTGCCACACGATCATGAACTGCGCCAAGACCTGCCCCAAGGGCCTTAACCCGGCGAAGGCGATCGCGGAGACCAAGAAAATGTTGGTGGAGAGGCGGACGTAGGATGCCGATAAGGGCGGGTTAGGCATGCCGATCACCGAGCTAACCCGCCCTGCTCGGGCTGGGTTTTGCTTCGCTTCAACCCAGCCTACGGCCCTTCCCGACGTACTTCGAATATCGGAAGGCGGGTGCGCGCCTTACGGTTTTCCAGCCTTGCGCGAGCTACGGTAGCGGGAAGTAGGCTGGGTTGAAGCGAAGCGAAACCCAGCATTGCTCGACGTCAGACGCTGGTATTTGCTTCGCTTCGTCCAATCCTACCGCCCCCTGAGATCAGGGGTCTTTCCGCGCCTCGCTCACTGCTATACCCGTATTGCTAGGGTGGTCGCTGTTGGTTACAAACCACGGCTTATCCGCCTCATCCACATAGAACCGCCGCATCTCATCCTCATGAAACGGCCGCGAACCGATGCGACCAAAGATCGCAATCTGGCCGCCGGTTTCATCGACGGCGCGATCGCGATCCAGCCCGCGCGATAGCGCCAGCGCCGGGCCATCGAGCTTGCGGCTGGCGATCCATTCGGGCCTGGGTTCGGGCGAGAAGCCGTAGAACTTGGGCTGGGAATCGGGCGAGGTGAGCTGCACGACGTGCAAAGCGCCGCCGGCATCGGCGACGTAGGCGAACAGCGAGGCGTTGGTCGAACCCACGACGACGTCGCGCGCATCCGCGATCCGCTTGTCCGCGTCGAAGCTCGTCAGGAGTTTGGGCTGCTCGGGGTTCTCGATATCGACGATGGCCAGGCCGTCCTTGCCGGCAGCGACGTAGGCGTAGGTGCGGGCGAGATACAGACGATGCGCGTCGCCAAACGGAACGCTTGCGGCGGTGAGTTTTGGCTGTGCCGGAACGGTGATGTCGAACACTTTCAGTCCTTCACCCGTCACCGCGAACAGGTATCGGAACTGCACCGCGACGGAACGCAGATCAGTGACCGGCAGCACGCTCTCGACGACCGGCTTCAGCGGATCGTTGAGATTGACGGTGACCAGTCCGGCATCGCTGGCGATGTAGGCGCGGTAGCCGGCGAGCGCCAGATGTCGCGCGCCCGTGAGCTGTCCCTCGGGATTGAAGGTGACCGCGCGCTCGAAGAAATTGTTGCGCGGCTCGCCGTCCTGAAGCGTGTCGACATTGGTCAGGATCAGACCCTCTTCGCGGTCTGCGATCAGGGCGTAGCGGTAGATCTCGTGGAAGGGCTGTTCCTGATTGACCACACGCATCAGGTCGCCCTGATTGCGTGTCGGGCTGATGGGCTGGTTGGTGGGTAGCACGACGCAGGCCGCATCTTTCGTCTTCAGGTGCGTGTCATGACCCAGCGGCGAGAACGGTGCGGTGATGACTCGCTGCGAGAAGCCCTTGTTCGCGATGCTCGCGACGTCATACGCCTCCATGCCTTTCTTGCCCTGTGCCGCGTACAGGTATTCACCGCGCAGACTCAGGCAGCCGACCTCCGCCCTCGCGCCGTGCTCGTGCGCGGTTTCGAGTTCGCGACCAACGGCTTCGTGACGTTTGAAGCGCTCCGGATAGGCGTAGCGGTGCAGGTAGGAGCCGATGACGGCCTGCGGCTCGTCCCACTCCGTGACCTGCACGCCGGCGATTCCACCGTCCATGCCAACCCAGGAGTAGAAGCCGACAAAGTTGACGAAGCCAGTGCCCTGGCCGAGCAGCGAGGCCATCCAGGCGTTGTTGTCGTTGGCCTTGGAGAGGTGGCAGTCCTCGCAGGTCTTGGTCTCGGTCTTGCGCTCGGTGTGCGGGTAATGCGGCGCAAAGGCCTGTGAGGAGAAACCGCTGGCGGCGACCGGCGGTTGCTGGATGTAGATGCGCTCGCGGTTGGTGTTGGTGGAGGACAACACCAGCGCCGAGGTCGAGCGGACCGGGGCGATACGTTTGCCCTTGGCCTCACCGTGACGTCCGAGCATGTAGAAGTCGTCGCGGACCACTTGCGGGTTGTAAGTCGCGAAATTGCGTGACTCGCCGCCCTCGAAATGCTGACGGTCGGACTTCCAGTTGGCCTGGATCGGCAGATGGCAGCCGAAGCACGACGTGGTCCAGGAGGTGTGGCAGGTGATGCACATCATCTCCTCGTCCTCGTGAGCACGGGAGCCTTTTTTCACATCGAGGCCGAAATTCTGCACCTTCGTGTCGCGGCTCACCAGCTTGGCGCGCGCGGCTTTCTCGTTGTAGTGGAGGTTGCCCGGGGTCACCGAATCCTTGACCAGGGACATTTCCCATTCCAACCCCGGCGTCAGCGCAGAACGCTGGACCAGCTTGCTGCCAATCCACTCGAAGCGCAGCTTGCCGTCCTGCGTGCGCAGATTGGCCAAGTCGGAACCTGAGGCGGTTTGGGCCTTGGTATTGCCCTGTGCATCGATGCACACGCTGTCCGGCGGCTGCACGTTGGTGCCGGCACCCGACTGCCCGGGTGCGACGGTGACGGTGCGTTGCGCCAGGGTCGATCCGCTCGGGCAGCGCGCGGGCGGTGCGGCCGGGCCCGAGGTGCGCAGGTTGGGATAGCGGTCTGCGGTGCCGTGGCAGTCCTGGCAATCGATCTCGATGGCCTGCGCGACTTCGCCGTAGATGTGGCCGTTGCCGTGCACGTCCTGGGAGAAATGGCAGTCCACGCAGTGCATGCCGGCATCGACGTGTACCGAGGACAGGTGCACGGATTTCTTGAATTTCTTCGGATCGTCGTCGGCGACCATGCCACCGTCCTTGTCCAGCAGATTGCCCTTGCGATCACGCTTGAAGATCGCGCGGAAGTTCCAGCCGTGGCCGTGGTAGTCGGCGAACTGTGTGTCCTTGAGCTTGGGATTCAGCTCGGAGACTTTTTCCAGGAATTTCGGATCGCCCCACAGGCCGCGGATCGCGGCTTCTTCAGGGTTGCGCTTGTTGATTTCGCGGATCTCGTGGTCGCTGGGTTTCTTCTCCTCCGTCGGCCACATGTGCGGCGCGTCGGACTCGTAGTCCCACATGGTGTAGCCGAGCATCGAGTTGAGGAAGATGTTGGGCTGGTGCATGTGGCAGACCATGCACTGCGAGGTCGGGATCGCGCGGGTGAATTCGTGCTTGAGCGGGTGGCCACCCTCCTCCTTGGGAATGGTGGGATCCGTGGTCTGGGTCAGGCCGGTGTTGCCGAACTGGGCATAGCCGGCGGAGTGGCGCGGATCGCGGTCGTTGGCGTAGACCACGTGGCAGCCCGAGCAGCCTGAGGAGCGGTAATCACCCGGCTGCTCGTTGGTGCCCAGGAACCACATGTGCGGGTCGTTGAGACGCGTCTTGTGGATGTTGAGCAGGGGCACGGCGATACGGTTGCCGGTGGCGGGTCCGCGATTGGATTGCTTGATGTCGGGACGGCCGGGTTCTTCCAGGCGCTGGATCAGACCGAGCGTGTTTGGAATGCCGGTCTCAGGGAAGATCGTGTTGATGTTGCGGCCGCCGCGCTCAAACACGCGGAACACGTCGCCGGGGGGTGTGACTTCCCAGGCAGGCAGGGGATAGAGCGCCTCCAGAATGCCCTGGCGACGCATGTTGTCGTCGGGTTGAACGGGGCCCTTGATCACGGCTTGCACACCGTCGCGGGTGTAGGCCTCGCCGACGTTGTAGCGCTTGTACGGAAGGATGCCGTTGTTGTACGCGGCGCCGCCGAACAGCATCGAGGACGTGGCCATTAGGCTGCGCTCGGCCGATTCGATGATCGGCAGGTGGCAGGCGCCGCAGGCTTCACGCGCCACACGATAGTCGGCCGGGTTCATGAAACGGATGAACTCTGGCGCTTCCTTGTTGAGCAGGGCGTAACTGTGCTCGGGATTGGCGCTGGTGTGCCAGACCGAGGGGTAGCGAGGCAGCACATGGGCGTGATCGGTCGCCTCGCGATAGTTCAGTTCGACCGGCGTCGCGCCCGCCGGAGCCATCACCGCAGCATCGCCGCCATGACAGTCGGTACAGCCCAGCACCACGC
The DNA here is from genome assembly GCA_052387695.1 of Panacagrimonas sp. Lineage (GTDB taxonomy): Bacteria > Pseudomonadota > Gammaproteobacteria > Nevskiales > Nevskiaceae > Panacagrimonas. The sequence goes on from JBQTIX010000007.1 coordinate 25,854, forward strand.
CGGAGACGCGGTGCATGGTCTTCTGGTCGGTGCTCGTATGGCAGGACACGCAGCCCGCGCTCTTGTCCTCGGCCGCGGCCTTGGTCTGAGAGGCTGGAGCCGCGGGTGCCATGGTCCACGTGCGTTCGACCGCTTCGGCGCCCTCCGAGCCTTGCGCGATCCCTGCCACGCCCGAGACGGCGACGAATACGGCGGCGGCGAGCAGCGATCGACGGAGCATGGCGTCAGTACGTCAGGATGAGGTTGCCAAGGACCGAGTAGCCGTCCTGGTCGGGAAACAGGTCCTTGAACCCATCCCCTGGCAGCAGGTAGGCACCGGACAAGCGGAAAACAACGTTCTGCTGGAAGAACGGCCGCCAGATCAGGGCCGCCGAAAGATCCCAGCCGATCTCATCGTCGATCGGCGTCTGGCCGCGCGCCACTTCCAGCGTGGTGGTGTCGTCGAACCAGAGGTGGTTGAAGTTGGTGGACAGGCGCACCTGCGGCATCAGGTCCATGTCGTTGCCGATGCCGGCCAGCACCAGTCCTGGGTTGGCGAAGTTGGACTGCCCATGCTCCTTGCTGGTGCGCAGGTTGTTGAGCAGGCCGTTGCGCTGCGAGAGGTTGACGATGCCGCCGCCGATCAGGGGCACGGCCTGCCGGAACCAGAAGCTGGTGTCCGCGCCGGCGAAAGTCGGGTTCTCGAAGATCGCGTCGAAGCCGTTGGCCTCGTCGTCGAAGGGATCATCCTCGCCGCTCTGGTACATCGCCGACAGGCGCCAGCGGATCCAGTCCTGGTCGATTGAGGCCTCGAACGCGCCAAACGCCGCGGCGATGTCACGCTTGCCGTCGACGAATACGCCCTGATCTTCCTCGCCCAGTGCCAGATAGCCGGAGACGGTCAGGTTGAGCCGGCCGAAGTGGCCATCACCGTTGTAGCCTAGATAGGTCACCTCGTAACGGCGCGGCGTCTCCAGGCCCAGCGAGGCCGGGCGTTCGATGAAGCCGTTGGTGTTGAAGAAGCGCTCGTTGCCGTCCTCGCGATTGCGGTTGTGGGCGACGGTGGCCTGCGAGGTGAAGCCCAACACCGGGAAGTCCTGGCGGTAGACGTTGGCGATGTAGGTGTCGTCGTCGCGCAGCGGTTGCGAGATGTCGTTGAGGCCGCTGTTGGTGTCTTTTTCCAGGCGCCGCAGGTAGGCCAGGTTGAATTGCCAGCGGTTGTTATCACGCGTGCCGAAGTAGCGCAGCATCAACTGGTTGTCCTGAAACAGGAAGCCGCGGAAGTCCGAGGAGAAGGGCTGGATGCCGATGCGGAAGGAGTCGAAGTCGAAGCGATCCGAAACGTTGCGCAGGTGGTAGTCGGCAAACAATTCCTGCAAGCCAACGAAGGCGTCCGAGCGCGAAGTGCCGTCGCGCGGATCCACGTCGAGCACGCGGGACTCCTCGGCGCGCGCATAGTTGAAGCTGATCACCGGCAGCAGGTGGTACTCCCAGTCGGGCGGGCGGAAGGTCGTGTCGCCCTTTAGATACACCGCCGACAGAATGATGTTGGCGTTGTACAGCGTGTTGTCGAAGCCGCCGAAAATGCCGACCGAGCCGGGGTCGGTCGTCGATTGTCCCCCTACCGGTTGCGGAAATTTTCGCGGCTCGGCGATGCCGTCGAAGATCGCAGACAGAATGAGGAACTCGTCGCCGTTGCGGACCGGCTTGTCGCCCTTGAAGGTGTTCTGGTTGTAGGGGTCGTACCAGCGCTGCGGCACCAGGCCGAGCGAGTTGAGGATACGCCAGCGATCCGGCACCGGCGCCTTGACCCAGGCTTCCGGATTCCAGGCTTGCGGCGGCGGTGCAACCGGCAGCAGCTCGGTTTCGCGATTGGGATTGAATGTGGGCGGCGTCACCGCTGGACGCGACTCGCCGGGCTCGCCCGGGCGTCGGCGTTCGGTGACCGGCTCGCCGTCGGAGTCGGCGTAAATCTTCTCTTCCGTCGCAGGAACGGGTTCAGGCGCCGCCGCAGTCGCCGACACGGCCGGGGCGGGCGCTGGTTTGAGAGCAGGTTTCGCTGCGACCGGCGCGACCGCAGCCGGCTTTTTCGTGGCAGCGGGTACGGCCTCAAACGTTGCCGTTGCTGCCGCGGGTGCCGCCGGCGCAACGGCAGGCGGCTTGGCGGCAGGAGGCGGTGGTGGCGTGACCGGTTTGGTCGCGACCGGAGGCGCGGGGGGTGGCGACACAGTCGACGTTCCCGCAGCGGTCATCATGGCCGGCCGCTGTGCAGGAAACTCAAAGCTCGGATCGCTGTACAGCTTGCGCGCCAGATCGCCGTCCACCGATTCGATTTCCTCTCGCGACGGCAACTTCAGCACCGCGCCGGGCTTGAGCCGATGGATCGACCCGGCGAAGGCCCCCGGGTTGCCCCAGTAGATCGCGAGCGCCGTCTGGCAGGTGGACGTTGCGAACTGCTGCGGTCGAAGCTTGATCGCGATTTCCGTCAACGTTTCGGTCTGGACCGGCCCGTAGGTCTCCGCAGCCGAGCCGCCCACGAACAGGGCGAGCGCCGCGAGCCAGGCCGCACGGGGCGTTATTTGCCTTCGCATACTCGCTGCTCGTCGGATCCGAGAAAGGGGGCCTGCGGGCACTGCACGTAACGCAGTCGCACACCGCGTGGGGTGAACTGGTCGGCGCGTATCTCGGTGGGAGCGTTGCCGACGCTGCCACCCAGCGCCAGACCACCTTCATGCAGGCCGAGGAAGGCGATCATGTCGTCCTGGTCGATGCCGTCACCGGAGATGCCGATCGCACCGACCAGGGTGTCGCCGCGGTAGATCGGCACGCCGCCGGCAAAGATCTGCAGGCCGTTGGCAAGGCGGCTCGGGGGAGGAATGTCTCGCGGTCGCGCAGGCAGTTGTCCGGCGCAGAGCGGATCGGTCTGGCCGGGCCGGTCGCAGAACGCGATCCGGCAACTCGGGGTGTTGAGATTCTCGGGCAGATCGCAGAAACGATCCGGCATCTGCGTACAGGTTCCGGGTGTCACGTCGGGCGTCCCACCTTGCGTCAGCAGGAAGATCACGTGGCGCAGGATGGTGTTGTTCGACAGGTCGAGTTGTATGCCGGTGGAAAACGGACTCCACTGTGTAATCGGTTTGGATATTGGGCCGTTCGGTGCGCCGCGCAGTCCGTCCGGAAAGAACGGTCGGGCGAGATTGCCGATCGAGCGGGCGCCGAACGCGACGCCGCCGTCGGCCAGCGCACTGGATCGGCCGAAGGCATCGCGGGTGGCGCTGACGTAGTCGCTGAAGCGCACGGTGCCACCGGTGAGGTAGTTGGCGTCGCGCGTTTCCTGCAAATCGTCCGCGGCGAAGCGGCTGGAGAAGAACATCGCCGAGCGCGCCTTCTGCAGCGACACGTCGGTGCCGAACACCGGGGCATCTCGGGTGCGCGCGACACCGAGGATGGAGCCGAAGGTATCGACCACCGAAATGGTCACACGGATCTGCGAGTCGAGCGGCCGGCGGATCTGCGCGCGTCCGCGATTGGCGACGCCCAATCCGCCGCGCAGCACGCCGATCACTTCATCCGCACTCAGGGGAGCCACGTCACCCAGCATGCTGGTGTCGGTGCCCGGACGGGGCGGGAAGCGTTCCTGTTCGGCCGAGTCGACCAGCACGAAGGCGTCGAGGCCAGCGAAGGCCACGCTCGCGGCCGGCATCTCGTCGGCGTCGCGATAGCCCGATCCCGGAAAGCCGAAAGCCGTGCCGGCAACGATCTGGCCTTCCAGCAGACTGGCGCCACCCGAATAGGCGGGTACCGCCACCAAGCGGCCGACGGGGCCGAGCAGGGTGTCGAAGGCCGGCGCAGCCGCAGGATCGGAGGCCAGATCGTTCCGATCAGCATCGCTGTAGCGGAAGTTCTTGCTGTCCACCGTAATACGGTCGGCACGTCGATCGACCGGCGGCTCGAAGCCGATGGTGCCGGCCACGGCGATCAGCTCGTCGAGATCCTGGTCGCGGTCGGTGATGGTCAGGTCCGCGCCGTAGTTGCCGTCGGCGATGACCCCGATGCCGCCGACCACCACGCCGTTCTTGTAGAGCGGCAGGCCACCCGGATCCGCGGCCAGTCCGAGCGGCGAGCGCTTGGGTCCCGCGCTGCCGTCGGCGAAGCGCAGATTGAGATCCGAGCAGGGCAGGCTGCTGAACTGCACGCCGAACAGCGGGCCGCCGGGCTGGTCGGTCTCACCCGGATTGAAGAATTCCTGGATGATCTGGCTGGCCACGCGGGTCGAGAATGCATTGCCTTCCGAACTCAGGTAGGCGCCGGTGACGGCCTTGGCGATGGCGCCGGCACCCGATCCCAGGGTTCCAAACAGGGGGCCTTCCACCGACCTGGTAAGGCAATCCAAACCCGGAGGGATCACATCCGGTGGATCGAAATCGGCGGGACACAGAACCCCTTCGTTCCGTAGAACGATGCCGTCGAGGCCGCCGACGAAGCCGCGACCGCCGCCGACGCTGAAAATGGGGTTCGCAGGTTCCGGGCTGGTCATCGCGAATACCGCAAGCACATTGCCCACGCGATCGGCCACCGCAATCACGGCCTGCTCGTCGCGCGCACGCGCCTCGGCCACCGCCTGCGCAATGACGCGCTCCACGTCTGCCACTTCCAGCCGGTCCGCCGCCGTCTGGCAGGAGCCGGTGCAACCGGTCTGGGAAATCCCACCACCGCCGCCCGAACATCCGGCTGCGAGAACCAGGCAGGTGGTCAGACCCGCCCAGATCCAGCGAACGCTCATACCGGTCATTCCGGGCCTCCCGTGCTCATGCCCGCACGATGAACTTTAATTTTTGCGTGCGCCGTTTCCGCGGCTTCACGCCGACGTTGCGTCGCTTCCGGGTCCCACAGGGGAGCAGGCTCGCTGTGGTAACGGTGACAATCGATGCAATCGCTGTTGACTTGCGAAGCCTGGCCTACATCGCCGTGGCAGTCCCGGCAGTTGGCGATTTCAGGCAGCAGGACGTCCGAACTGCTCTTGGACTTCCCGGCCTCGTGGCAATCCGAACAGGGAGCAAAGGCGTGCGGTTTGTGAGTGAACCAGGCGCCCGCCATCGCGTGCTCCTTGAGCGAGACGGGCGCGATGATCCAGGGCAACTGCGGATCAGACCCTGCACTGACGACGTGGCAGTAGGTGCAGATATTGGTGTTGAAGACATCCCGCACTTTCTGCTCGCCCTGCTGCTCGGACCATTTGGCGGCGGTCTCGCGAGTGGCGCGCGGCCGCACCGGGCCGGGCCTGCGACGCTCCGAGGTCGGAGGCAACTGATCCAATGTCGCGAAGCCCTGGAGGTTTCCGCTCAGAGCCTGCGCCGCAAAGAAGTCGCGCAGTACCGCAGCCACCTCCGCAGGTTGCCCGTGCGGCACGACGCGGTCGGGATAATTCTCCGTGTCAAACTCGAGCCGGTGACATTCAGCGCAATGCTTCTCCATGGTGATCGGTTCGAAGCTGATCTGGCCGCGATCCGGGCTATGGCAGTTGGCGCATTCAAGGACTTTCTTCTTGCCCCCGGGCGCATCGACGCCCTTGGCATCCAGGTGCAGGTCGTGCGGGAAGCTCAGATTGGTCGCCTCTTCCAGCACCACGCCCTTGCCCTGGGCGACGGGCGCCATCGAGAACTCGCGCTCAACCGGGTCGTACTTCGAAACCAGCGGCGAGAACGCCGGATGCTCTTCGGAAAAATTGCGCACGTTTTCCAGCTTGGTTCCGGGGAAACGTTCCGATGGACTGGCGTGGCAATCGGTGCACAGGTCGGGCAACCGCACGATGGTGCCTTCCGGGCCATTGTGCTCGCGATGACAGTCCGTGCACTCGGCCCCGGAGAAGTCCGTGGTTGACACCAGGTCGAGGTCGTTGACGTGGTGACGGATCAGGTCGTGACACTCGAGGCAGGATGCGTTGCGCACCTGGGCGAAGGGCTCGACGTGACAGCTCGCACAATCGGTCTCGAAGAAGGCATGAGCGCTGGAGATGGGACCGGAACTCCAGAGCTGGTCGCTGGGCAGGGCAATGGAATGGGCCGCGGCCCTTCGATCAGGTGATTTGGCCGCACTGGTGCCGTAACGCACCGTTAGCGGGACCAGCAGCATGGTTAGCAGGACGACCCAGAACCCGGCCCAGGCCAGACCGCGCCGCGACAGCCGTGTGTGTCGCAGTTCCGTGACGAAACGGGTTCCGGAGCCGTCCTGTTCGTCATCGGAATTCTGCTTCTCCTCGACCATTATCGCGAGGTCGGTACCTAGATCAGGCTTGAGGATGGTCAGGCGGTAATGTCCGCAATCGACCGTGTCGCCAAAATTGAGCGTGCTGACGGGGCAGGGGCCTCCGTTGACCCACACACCATTGGCGGTCTTGGCCTCGATGCGATACGGGCCGGGCTGCACCGGTTCGATTTCCGCGTGCGCCAGGGCCACCCGCATGTCCGAAAGTTGCAGCTCCTGGTCGGTGCCACGACCGACGCGTACCGAAGGCGCATCGACCGTGCGATCGACGAAGGCGATGGTGCCCTTCTTGTTATCGACGCGTCGGATGAGGGTTCTCATGCCGGCCTCACCAGTACAGGAACACGCTGATCACATGCGTGAGCAGAGCCGCCAGCAACGCAAAGGTGAGCGGTACGTGCAGGTACAACCAGATCTGCATGCGCGCGTGCAGCATCACGTCGCGATTGATCCGTTCGACCAGGTCCTTGCGTCGCCCCAGGATATCCAGCAGCTGCTGGATACGCCCTGCCTCCTGCTCGCTGCGGGTCGAGCTCTTGACGATCTGGCTGACCATGAACATGACCGTGGACTGTGCGTCGCGCGAGCGCTTGAGGCTGGAACCGAGCTTGTTGACCCGCGTGATCAGCGTCTGCTCGAGGACCTCGAACTCCTTGCGCTCCGCCTCGCGCGGTCCGAACAACTGCTCCCTGACACTGCCGCCGATCCGGATGCGGTCGATCGAGCGGACCATGACCCCATGGATATCGGGCGACAGCAGGTCGGCGATATTGAGGGCCTGCGAGTTGAGTTCCCCGACCTCGGCCAGCATGGCGTCGCGGGTCTGGCCGCGGCGGAGTTCGGTGATCTCCTGAGGCAGACGGGAGTACACCAGGATGCCGTAGATCCCGCTGAGGATGACCACCAGCATCAGGACATAGGCCAAGCCGTGCACATTCCAGCCGAGCTGAAAGCCGGTGTGCAGGGTGCCGATGACGATCAGCGCCAGCCCCAGGTACACATGCGCCGAGAGCCAGCCCTTCACCTGACCGGGCCCGCGCCCGTAACGGCGTTTGCGCACGCCCAGCCAGGTCAGGACCAGGATAATCAGGGCGCCCAGTCCGCCCAGTCCGTACCCGAGCCAGGTACCGCCGTTGGGGCCGTCGATGGGGCTATGGAAGGCATAGAGGATGCCCGCGACGATGCACAGCAACACCGCGATCTTCAGGTCGCGATAACCGCTGTGACGCAGAAATCCGACGTGGGAAGGCGCCTTGGCCATGTCAGTTGGGCTGCGCCACTCTCAGGAACTGCTCGGGGCTGACTCGCAGCGCCGCACCCGTGGGGCAGGCGCGCACGCAGGCCGGGCCGCCGTCCACGGTGACGCACATGTCGCACTTGGCGGCCTTCTTGATGCCCTTCTCGTGCGAATCGCCGTGACCTGGCTCCTCGCCACCGAACATCATCCAGCGCCACAGGCTCGGCTTCTTCTTGCTCGGCACGCCCATCTGGATCACGCCGTAGGGACAGTTGCGCTGGCAGTTGCCGCAGCCGATGCAGGAATCGCTGATGTAGACCTCGCCGCCGGGGGAGCGTTTGATCGCGTCCGGCGGGCAGTCCTTCATGCAGTGCGGATGCTCGCAATGCCGGCAGGATGTGGGCACATGCAGATTGTCGAACGTGGGGCCGGCTTCGCGATCCAGGCGAGACAAATTGCCGTGCGTATCGGCGCAGGCTTTTTCGCACTGGTCGCAGCGGACGCACAGCGACTCGTCGATCAGCAGCACGTCGGTGGCTTCGCCGAGGCCCTGCTGCATCAGGAAGTTGATCACGCTGCCCTGCGAGGGCTGGCTGTGCAGGGTCACGTTGCGCGCGACCCGGGACTTGTAGGTCTCCTGCACGCGCTTGGCCAGGGCTGGGTAGCGATTCATCAATTGCTTGAAGACCTTGCCGTCGAGACGGATGGTTTCGGTGCGTACCGCTGCGCGGACCGTCGCGGTACGCGGCGTCTCCGACACAAGCGCCATCTCCCCCACATACTGCCCTGCCGGCACATAGGCCAGCACGATTTCTCGGCCGCCGAAGTCGCGCGATATCGTCACCGAGCCGCTGCGGATCAGGTGCAGGGAGTCGCCTACTTCGCCTTCGGTAAAGAGAGTCTGGTTGGCGTCGAATTTCTGCAGGGTGGCGTTGCTCACCAGTTGTTGCAGATCCTCCGGCGTCAGGCCCGGAGCGATCTGCGATTCGATGATGCGACGCAGGAACGCCTCGTCCAGCACACGGCGGACCGCGGCCACGCTGTTGATCAGCTTGAGCATCGTGCGGCGCGGCGATTCGATCAGCACGCAGCCTTCGCCCGCGTACACGGTGGACGAGCGACGACGCCCGGAGATCAGGCTCATCTCGCCAAAGAACTGGCCCGGTCCGATCGAGATTCGTTTGAAGGGATCGTCCGGGTCGATCTCGATATCCACCGAGCCGGCAACGATGGAATAGATGTCGGTCGAAAAATCGTTGCGGTTGAAGACGATTTCTCCCGCCGCCGGCCTGCGAATCTCGGAGTCCAGCAGGAATTCGCGCAACTGTAAGGCCGTCAAGGGTGCCAGCAGCGGCACGCGCTTCTGGATGTGCGCGATGGCGGCCTCAACGTCGCCGTTGAAGTTCGGCAGGTTGTCGAATTTCGCGCGCAACAGCGGCGCGTCGGCGGGATCGACGTTGCGTCCCTCGATGAACTCGATGACCTCGTAACCCTGGTTCATCGCCTGCTTGATCAGCGGAAAACCCGCCAGGGCGCCGATAATGAAAAGACCCGGCACGTTGGATTCGTAGATGCCGGAAACGGCGGGAACACTGTTCGGATCCTTGCTCGGAAACTGCACCCCGCAGGACTCGACGAAGGTGCGCGGCGGAGTGGCGCCCAGACGCGCGATCACGCGATCGCTGGGCAGGAGCGCCGCGCCGTCCGCCGTCTTGAGGGCGAGCTCGCCGCGCCGCGGGCCATTGGGCGTGGACCGTGCCTCCGAGATGGCGCTGTTGTAGTAGCAGCGCACCTTCTTGTTCGCGATCGCCTTGAGGATGTCGGCTTCGTTGGCTTTCTTCGCGCGGTTGAATTCTCCGCCACGATTGATGATCGTCACTTCGTTGCCCGCATCGGCCAGCGCGATCGCGTTCTCGATCGCCGCATCGCCCGCGCCGACCACGACGATCGCCTCGCGTGAATATTCGTCGGGGTCGTCAAGCTGATACTGCACCCATTCGAGATCCTCGCCGGGTGCGCCGAGCTTGCGCAGATTGCCCTGGAGGCCGATGGACAGCACGACCACTTCGGCAGTGACGGGTTCGCCGCCCGTGACCTCGATCACGAACGCACCCTTGGCGCCCTTGATCGCCTTGACGTTGGCCCTGTGGCGGACATTGATCTTGAGCTTGGCCGCGCCGTCGTCCCAAGCGCCGAGAATGGTTTCGCGCTTGCCGGCGTCGAACGGAACGGCCGCTCGCAAGGGCAGCACGCCCGGTTCCGCCATCACGTGCTTGCCCTTCTGGTAGCGGTAGATCGTGTTGGAGAGATGTGCCTCGGCTTCAAGCAGGACGTGTGACAGTCCCAACTCCGCGGCATGCGCCGCAGCCGAGAGTCCCGCGGGGCCACTCCCCACGACAGCAATTTTGAATGCGTTCGTCACGGCGTCTTCGGCGCTGGCTAGCTTCCCCTAGGCTGGCGACGGATAAGGTAGAGATGCCGAGCGTTCTCGGCAAGAGGTTTCAAAAAAAAAAGTGTGACCCCGATCTCACTTGAAGAGCCGTTCATTCTCTCGCGACGGCAGTTGCCGGAGAAAAACCTCAAACGCGGCTCAAAAAATGCTCGATGAGTCTCGACAATCTCGCTTGGCGCCCCTACATTCTCGTGCAGCAACCTGCCACATTGCGGGCAGCCATCGGGGTCGTTCGGGGAGCGTCGCTCATGTCCAGAGTTCGTACGTGGTTACTCGCCGCCGCGCTCGTCGCCGCGCCTGCCATTGCCGCCGATCCACCGCCGACGATGGCCGAACACCTCGGTGTTGCCAGTTGCGGAGGTTCGACCTGCCATGGGGCGGTGAAGGCGATCGGCAAGCATCCGATCCGCCAAGACGAGTACTTCATCTGGCAGCGCAAGGACTCGCACAGCGGCGCCTTCAACCTGCTGTTGCAAGCGCGATCCAACCAGATCTCGCGCAAGCTGGGCTGGGGTGATGCTGCGGGAGCCAAGGGCTGCCTGGTCTGTCACAGCGACCACATCGCCGAAGAAGCACGCGGAGAGAGGTGGCTGGTGACCGATGGCGTGGGTTGCGAGACCTGCCATGGGGGCGCCGGTAACTGGATCGACAGCCATGTGGACGGCTACAAGACGCGGGACGAGGGCAAGACCGCGGGCCTCTACCCGACCTGGGAGCCGGCCGCTCGGGCGCAGATGTGCCTGAGTTGCCACCAGGGTGATCGCGCGCGGCCCATGACGCACGCGATCATGGCGGCCGGTCATCCACCCCTGCTCTTCGAAGTCGACACCTTCATGTCGCTGGAGCCCTACCACCACGAAATCGACGCCGATTACATCGAGCGCAAGGGACCGCAGGACCCCGCGCAGAACTGGGCCGTGGGCCAGGCGATGGCAGCGGACACCTTCCTGAGTGGCCTGGCCGAGGGCAGGCACCGCAATGGCCTGATGCCGGAACTCGCGATGTTCGATTGCGACGCCTGCCACCACTCGATGAAAGGAGCACGTTTGCACGAAGGCCGGACGGGTGCTGCCAAGCCCGGTACGGTGCCGTTGGCGGACTCGTCGGTGGTGCTGCTCGGTGTCTGGGCGCGAGCGGTGAGTCCCGCAACGGCCGAGCGTTGGCAGGCGGGCTGGACCGGCCTCTACAAGGCGGGTTTCGAAAGCGACGACGCGCTGCGCCGCGAAGCGACTGCCCTGCGCACCCTGCTGCGCGCCAGTCTGCTTGGAAAGGCACAGGAGACAGTGCTCGACGCCGGGCAGGTGCGGCGCGTGCTCGACGGGGTTCTGACCACTGCAACCGGCGCGCACGCCGGCGACTATTACTTCGCGCAGCAGGCCGCCATGGCATCCCTGGTACTGGGCTCGGCGCTGGGCGAGCGCTCCGGTTCGGGAGGGGGTATCAGCGCCGGGCGCAAGGCCGCCATCGATGCGGTGTACGAAACGCTGAAAGACCGTGATCGTTTCAACGTTGCGGACTATCAACTCGCCATCGGCAAGCTGCGGGCGGCGTTCGGGGTTTGATTTCGCGGTAGGTGCGGCGTAGGTCGGCTCAAGCCCGCGTGCTTTTCGCGGGCGCAGCCGATGTGCGCCGGTGGGAGACCAGCCGTTCGGAAAGGGCGCAAGTCGGTTCCGCCCGCATGAAGCCGCGGGCTTGAACCGACCTACAACCGGCCTTCCCCGCTTCCACATGCCTCGCCGTGCGACCATCGCGGCCGCAATGTTGCGAGCTTGACCACCGGTTCCCCTCCATGCCCCAGGAGCGCATCCAGAAATTGCTGGCCACTGCCGGTGTCGCAAGCCGTCGCGCAATCGAAACCTGGATCGCCGAGGGCCGCATCACAGTCAACGGCAGACCGGCGCTCGTGGGACAGAAGATCTCGCACGAGGATCACGTCCGTGTCGATGGCCGGCTGGTCGAGCTTTCGCGCAAGCCCGAAGCGCCGCGCGTGATCCTGTATCGAAAGAAGGTCGGCGAGATTTCCACCCGCGAAGACCCGGACGGGCGCCGCACCGTGTTCCGCAAGCTGCCCGAGCTGGAAACCGGGCGCTGGATCGCCGTGGGTCGCCTCGACATCAACACGTCGGGCCTGTTGCTGATGACCACGCACGGCGAGCTGGCGCGGCGCCTGATGCACCCGAGCTTCGAGATTCCGCGCGTCTACGCGGTCCGCGTGCTGGGGGAGCTGACGCCGGAGATTCGCGCGCGCCTGTTGATCGGGATCGAGCTCGACGACGGTCCGGCCAAGGCCGAGTCCCTGGTCTCGGCCGATCCGCCGGAGCTCGATAGCGAGGAATCGTCAATTGTTCGGGGTGCCAACCGCTGGTTCGAGATCACCATGCGCGAAGGGCGTAACCGGGTGGTTCGGCGCCTGTTCGAGGCGGTGAACATGCAGGTGAGCCGCCTGATCCGCATCGCTTACGGGCCGGTGCAGCTGGGTCGCGGTATCAAGGCCGGCAGCTATCGTGAAGCGACGGCCGAAGAACTGAACGCGTTGATGGTTGCAACCGGCCTCGCGGAGGCACCGCCCAAGCGGGCGCGAAACAAGAAGCCCGCGACGTCTGCGGCGAAACCCAGGCGCCGGCCTAGAACACCCGACCGGTGACGCCCCGGCTGTCCGGCCCGAGCAACCACAGCAGCCGCGCGATCCGGTCGTCCGGCGGCCGCAGATTCGACACGGTCTCGGAGACGTATCCGCGCGTACGCAGGTCGGTGCGCATCGGTCCCGGGTCGTAGGAATTGAATCGAAGCTGCGGCTCGCCGTTCAGTTCCAGCGCGAAGGCTCCCAACATCGCCTCGGCCGCGCGCTTGGAGATGCCGTAGATGCCATGAAAGGCTTTGATCTCGCGTCCGCCTTCGTCGGTGACATACGCCACCGAAGCGTCCGCCGATCGGCGCAGCAGCGGCAGGCACAGGCGAGTCAGGGTGTACGGCGCAGTGAGATTCACCTGCAAGCCGTCGAGCCACTCGCGCGGTTCCAGGTCCTCCATCCGCGCGAAGCCCTTGAAGTGCGCGGCGACGTGGACCAGGCCATCGAGCCGGCCGAACTCCCGCTCCAGCGTGTCGGCCAGATCCTCGTACTCTTTCCAGGTTGCGGTCATGAGATTCATCGGCAGCATTGCCGGCTGCGGGCCGCCCGCGGCTTCGATCCGGTCGTAAACGCCTTCGAGCTTGCGCGGCGTGCGTCCGCACAGCACCACCGTAGCACCGAGCCGCGCGCAGGCCAGCGACAGGGCACTGCCCAGGCCGCCCGAAGCGCCGGTGATGAGGATCACGCGGTCTTTCAGCAGACCGGGCGTGGGCAGATAGTCGAATGAAAGCTCGGTCGTCATTGCTCAACCCACCAGGGTCTGAAGTGCGGCGGGTGTTTCGACGATGGCGTCTGCGCCCCAGCGTCCGATCGGCTCGCTACCACCCAGATACCCCCAGGCGGCCGCGACGGATCGCATTTTCGCAGCCTTCGCCGACTGGATATCGCGCAGGTCGTCGCCCACGTAGACACAGTCCCGCGGTTTGAGCGCCAGCCTGCGGCAGGCCAGCAGCAGGGGATCGGCGGCCGGCTTGGGCTTCGGCGCAGTGTCGCCGCTGATGACGCAGGCGCAGCGTTTGAGCAGTCCCAGTTCCGCGAGCAGGGCTTGCGTCAGCCAGTCCGGCTTGTTGGTGACCACGCCCCAGCGCAGGCCGCGCAGATCAAGCATCAGCAGCAGTTCAGGAATCCCCGGAAAGGGACGCGACGTCCGCGCGATTCCGGCCCGGTAGTGCGCCAGAAAACTGTTGCGGTTGGGCAGGAACGCGGGGTCTTCTGGCTTGAGTCCGAGCGCGATCGCCAGCAGTCCGCGTGCGCCTGACGATGCCGCGGGACGGTATGCGGCCAGCGGTAGCGGACCCAGACCTGTTTCGGCACGCACCTTGTTTGCGGCGTGGCCGAGATCCGGCGCGGTATCGACCAGGGTTCCATCCAGATCGAACAGCCAGGCCTGCGCTTTCCAGGGCTTTGGGGAGCCAGGGTTCATGCCGGTCGCCGGCAATGCAGCAGGTAGTTCACGTCGATGTCATCGCCCAGCCGCGCCGACTTCAGCACCGGGTTGTAGCGCAGGCCCTTGACCTCGACCGGCTCCAGGCCCGAGTGCCGGCACCATTCCGACAGCTCGGACGGTCGGATGAACTTGGCGAACTCGTGAGTGCCGCGTGGGATCAGGCCCAACAGGTACTCGGCGCCGACGATGGCGAGTGCAAAGCTCTTCGGATTGCGGTTGAGGGTGGAAAACACGAGCTGCCCGCCAGGCTTGACCAGGCGTGCACAGGCCGCGACGACACTGTGCGGCTCCGGCACGTGTTCCAGCATTTCCATGCAGCAGACCACGTCGAAGGACTCCGGCACTTCCGTCGCGAGGTCCTCGGCGGAGATGGCGCGATACTCCACCGAGAGCTTTGAATTCGCGGCGTGCTGTCGCGCAACTTCGAGCGCCGCTTCGGCCAGATCGATGCCCACCGTTTCCGCGCCCCGCGCTGCCAGCCCTTCTGCCAGCAATCCACCGCCGCAGCCCACGTCCAGCGCGCGCCGTCCGCGCAGTCCGCCGCAAGCCTGTTCGACGAAGCGCAGCCGTGGCGGGTTGAGCGCGTGCAGGGGCGCCATCTCGCCGGCCGCGTCCCACCAGCGCGCGGCCAGTGAATCGAAATGCCGGATTTCCGCAGGATCGACGTTGCTCATGGTCGAATTTTCGCGCGCCACTCGCTCGCCTTGGCGAGGACTTCGGTCTCGTCCAGCGTCAGCAGACGGCGTTCGCGCATCAGCGCGCGGCCGGCGACGTACACGTCGCTCACGTCGCCGCGTCCGGCGGCATAAACCAGGTGCGAAATGATGCTGTAGCAGGGCACGAGGTGAGCGGACGAAAAGTCGAGCGCGATGAAGTCGGCCGACTTGCCCGCGACCAGCGATCCGGTCTCAAGCTCCAGCCCCAGGGCCTTGGCACCGCCCAGGGTCGCGGCGTGCAAGGCACTGGCCGCCGGCAGGGCCTGCGCATCGCCCGACACACCCTTGGCCAGCAGGGCGGCGGTTCGCATCTCGCCCAGCAGATCCAGATCGTTGTTCGACGCGGCGCCGTCGGTGCCGAGGCCGAGGTTCACGCCGGCCTTGAGCAGCCGGTCCACGGGGCAGAAGCCGCTGGCGAGCTTGAGATTGGATTCCGGGCAGTGCGCGACATTGACGCGGAACTCCGCCGCCTCTGCGATCTCCTCGTCGCTGAGCTGGGTCATGTGCACCGCCACGAGGTCGGGCCCGAGCAGACCCAGATCACGCAGGCGTGCCCAAGGCCGCTGACCGGTTTGCCGCACCGCATCGGCCACCTCGAACGCGGTCTCGTGCACGTGCATGTGAATGCCGATGCCCAGCTCATCGGCGTACTGGCGGATCTTGCGCAGCGGCGCGTCGCTGACGGTGTACGGCGCGTGTGGCGCGAAGATCGTGGTGACGCGCGGCAGATCGACCACCGCGTCGCGAACCGCGAGGCCCCTGGTCAAGTACTCCTCTGCGTTCGCGGCCCAGGCGGTGGGGAAGTCGAGCACGATGAGATTGGCGACCACTCGCATGCCCGCGGTCGAGAACGCTTCGGCCGAGGCATCCGGGAAAAAATACATGTCGTTGACGCAGGTTACGCCGCCGCGGATCAGTTCGGCGGCGGCGAGGCGCACGCCATCGACGCAGAACGCGCGCGACACGTGTGCGCCCTCGGCCGGCCAGATATGAACCTGCAACCAGTCCATCAGCGGCAGATCGTCGGCGATGCCGCGCAGCAGGCTCATCGCCGCGTGCGTGTGCAGGTTCACCAGGCCGGGCATCACTGCGTGCCGCGACAGGTCCAGATGCTCGCGTGCCGCATAGCGCTCGCTCGCCTGCGCAAGCGGCAGCAATTCGACGATGCGCCCGCCATCGATCGCCATGGCGTGACCTTCCAGCGCCACACCCGCCGGCTCGATGGGCACGAGCCAGCGCGGGGTCACGAGCAGGTCGATGGTCTTGCGGGAGTCCTGATCCACGGATCGGTCACGGGGTGGTCGCTAGAATGCGCGCGGATTCTAAAGCACCGCGCCCGCATGTCTGAGTCTGTCGTTCCCATCGTCTGGACAAACCATCACTTGCGTCTGCTCGATCAGCGCGAATTGCCGGTGCGGGAAGTGTGGATCGAATGCCATTCTGCTGCGGACGTGGCCCAGGCCATTCACGGCATGGCGGTGCGCGGCGCACCCGCGATAGGCATTGCGGCTGCGTACGGGTTGGTGCTTGATCACCGGGCCGGGCGCGACTACGCGGAAGCCGAACAGGTGCTCGCACAGTCGCGGCCCACCGCGGTCAACCTTCGCTGGGCCCTTGCTCGCATGCGGATTTTTTTTGAAGGGGGTGCGGACGCTCTGGCGCTCGAAGCCGAAGCGGAAGCCATTCACCGCGAAGACCTCGAACAGAATCTGCGGATGGCCGAGATCGGCGCAGCCTTGCTGCCGCAGCAGGACGCGCGGGTTCTCACCCACTGCAACACCGGTGCGCTCGCAACCGGGGGCCACGGCACGGCGCTGGGCGTGATCCGCACGGCCTGGAAGCAGGGCCGGATCGCCGAGGTCTACAACACCGAGACCCGGCCCTGGCTGCAAGGGGCACGTCTCACGGCCTGGGAGCTTCAGAGGGAAAACATCCCTGCGATCCTGCTTGCCGACGGCGCGGCCGCACACCTGATGGGCACAACCAGGATCGACTGGGTGATCGTGGGTGCCGACCGCATCGCCGCCAACGGCGACGCGGCGAACAAGATCGGGACGTACATGCTGGCCGTCGCGGCGCGTCGGCACGGGACGAAGTTCATGGTCGTCGCGCCGAGCGGGACCTTTGATCTGGCCTGTCCGGACGGCACATCGATTCCGATCGAAGAGCGCGGTTCGCAGGAACTGACCGAATTTCAGGGTCGTCCGCATGCGCCGGCAGGCGTGCGGACCTGGAACCCGGTGTTCGACGTGACGCCGGCGGAACTGATCGACGCGCTGGTGTGTGAGCGGGGATGGATCAAGCCGACGAGCAGCACGGCCGTGGCCGGTTTGCTGCGCGGGGAGTAGCGGCGCGAACGTCGGCAAAGGATTGCCGATCGATCGTCCTTACGGCACGTCCCAGGCCTCCGCGAATTCAACATCGTCCGATTTTCCGCCGCGAACCCAGCGCTTCTTTCCGACGCTGTCGACATCCAGGTATCCGTCCTCGTCGTTCGGACCGTCGGAGCCCGGGGTTGCCCGAATCCGGTAGTAGTTGGCGCCCGGATTTTCAGCCACGTCCGGATCGCTATCGAAGCCGATGGAGTACACCACCTGGTTGCCGCGTTTTATCGTTCCAGGTCCCACCACCCGATTGCGGTCGGCTTCCGGTACGGGGCCGTCACTGAATAGCGCGTTCTCATAGCTGCCGAATGCGGTGTAATGCCGCTCCAGCATCTGCTGGGCTGTCACCAGCTTGGTCTGCGCGTCCGAGCGATTGGCGCGGACGACATACCGGAAATACGCCGGGTAGGCGATGGCAGCCAGGATGCCGATGATCACGACCACGATCATCAACTCCACCAGGGTGAAGCCCGGTGTCGATTGGCGCATGGCGCGCGATGCTGTCACGGGTTGA
Source organism: Panacagrimonas sp. (assembly GCA_052387695.1). GTDB lineage: Bacteria > Pseudomonadota > Gammaproteobacteria > Nevskiales > Nevskiaceae > Panacagrimonas. Next base: position 43,476 of record JBQTIX010000007.1, read on the forward strand.
TCTCGCGCCAGGTGATCCGGCCGGTGCGGGTGTTCACTGCTTCACCAAAAGTTTCGACGGTCCCGCCCGAGGTTCCGACAATCTTGATCTCGAGATTCGGCGGAATGGCCAGGACGGCCGGTCGCGAAAGGATGCCCGTTTCGGCGCCGATGCCGCTGACGACGACGTCGTCCGCCACTCCTGCTCCCGTATTGACGCCGTCGAGCAGGTCCTCCTCATCCACGGTGATGTCGTTGGTGATGTCCAGTGCCGGTCGTGTCGGACGGCTGCCGGTCTGGGCCTCGATCTCCATCAGAAAGCCGCCGCCGCCGAAGTCGCAGGGTTCCTGCGAAGGCTTCAGGGTGGTGAACACGATCCTGCCGTTCCGCAGCACCGGCCGCGTCACCTGCCGCTCGCCCTGGTTGCCCGAGCCCGGCGTCCGCAGATCGATGAACCAGCCCTTGTGAACCGTCAGGTCGAGCGTCTGGCTGGACGTGATGCGCACCTGGTTGCCGTTGACTTCTGTTTCCTGAACGATGGATTGTTCAAGCAGATCGCCGCGGGTCACCGCAGTGATGGCGCCGGTCTCCGCCACGGGCGGGCCGGGCGAGGAGATCGGATTGGCGAAGATTCCGTAGAAGCTCTGATCCTGCTGGCCATCCGGCGTGTTGTCGCCGTTGGCGATGAACTGGCCGGTCCCGAAGTAGACGATCACGTCATCGGGGTCATCGGCGGTGAGCAGGTTGAGGCCCACTTCCGGTGTCGCCGTGATCGGCTGGCCCGCACCTGCCGCGAACAGCGGTTGAGCGCCGTAGCCGACCCTCCAGCTGGAAGAGTCGGTCGAATTGACGTTGAACTGCCACAGATTGCCCAGCAGATCACCGGCATAGACGTAGTCGATCAGCGAATCGCCGTCGATATCCACCGGTGCCGGCGTGGCCATCCCGTTGGGCGCGGTCGCGCTTCCGCCCGGAACGGTGAGCTTGATGTACTCGGTTCCTGCGTTCCAGACCCCGTCGGCTCCCGGCCCGTCCATGAAGATGATGAACAAGGCAGCCTGGCCGGTGCTGCTCGCATTGCCGTCGGCCTCGGTGTTGTTGTACCCGTTGCCGATGATCGCAGCCCACCGCCCGTTCTTCATCTTGACGATGAAGGGCTCGCTGAACGTGCGGCCCAGGTCGCGCCCTTCCACGCCCGAATTGGCATCGGTGAACTCCCACTTCACGATGTCGCTCGCATTGCTTTCGGAAAACGAGGAGGGGTCGGTCACGTCAAGCGCAAACAGGCCCTGGCCGCCGTATTCCAGCGCTCCGACCAGGTAGCTGCGCCAGTCCGCGGCTGCGCCGGCGCTGCCGATCTGGATGTCTCCCACAATCGGCGAACCATCCACGCCCCAGGTGTGGATGTACGGGTTGGCGGTCAGCCTGGCGAGCTTGGGCTCGTCGGTACGCCCGAACAGGGCGTTCGGCACGTATGCCAGCAGCTCTCGCCCGTCCGAGACGCGGAAGCCGTGCAACATGCCGTCGTTGGCGCCGACATAAACCATGCGCTCGCGGGCGGCGCGCGCGACCCTGAATGCGGCGTATCCGGGGAACGGATATGCCTGACTGGGCGTTCCCACGAATACCGGATCGGAGTTGACGATATCGCCGAGTAGGGTGCCGCGGACACGGAAGTTTCCAGCGCTTTCAAGGGCGCGGTCGCCGCGGATGTAGTCGAGACGCTCCTCGCCGCGCGAGTCCACGCTACCGGTTCGGGTGACGGGATTGAAATGGATATCCAGCAGGGCCCGTTGCGACGCGTCCAGATTGGCCCAGCGAAACGGAATGCCAGCGCCGTTGCTGGCTCTTTGCGTGAGGATCACGCGCGATCCGGGACTCAGGGTGTCCAGTTGTGCGGCCGCGCTCCATTCCACTGCGCACACGCTGCCCAGGGGAACGAGCGGGCAGGATCCGCCTACGGACCCGGTCGAAACAGGAAGGGATGACAGGTCGCCGCTCCAGTCCACGCTGTTGAATCGTGACTGGAACACGCGTGTGGACTCGTTGAGGATGGTGGTGGTCAGCGCCACCGCCGAGAAGCCGCCGCTACGGTCCAGCACTTCCGAGACGATGCTGTCGAAAGCGGTTCTCAATTCGGCGGCGTCGCGCGCAGCGAAGAACCGGCCTCCGCCCTTGATCGCCGTGTCCAGTATCAGCGGGTCGTTGACCACGTCGTCGTCGGCAAAGCCGATCATGTGCGTGACGAGGTTGTTCTTGAACTGCACGCCTGACAGCGACTCGTTCGGAAAGTCGGGGCGCAGATCGATCTCGAACAGGGCCTGTGCAATGTCGTCGAGATAATCGCTGCCCTGGCTTTCGTAGCGCCGTCCCGGTTTGCGGTCGTAATGCGGGCTGGGCAGGCAGTTGGCTGCGTTCGCGCCACTGCAATCACCGTCGTAGTCGAGTAGCGACTCGCCGATGTTTCCTTCTTCGTTCCGGTCCCCGTTGGGCAGTCCATCGGTCAAAAGGGCGGCAAAGGATTGCTGGCAGGACGTTTCGCGGGCGATCGGCGGCTCGGAAAAACGCTCCGAGTTTCGGAGCGTGCGGGGTAGCACGCGGGCGACGGATTGCGCGGATTGATTCGGCTGGCCAGGGTGCAAGCTCAGAAGGCCGCCGCTGTCATAGCCCTGGGTCAAGTACCGGCCGATGCCGGACAAGGTCTCCGCCAGCGGCGTGGGTCCGGTGAATTGCAGCGCGTTCAACCCGGCGGTCAAGTTGGCACGATGCGTCGGGCTGAGATGGGCCACACCCACGTTCAGGGTGCCTCCGTCGCCGCTGTTATAGGACGCCAGCCCCACCCGCAGCCGCTGGTCCAGCGTACCCACCAGTTCGATCGCCGCAGTTCTGGCGATCTGCGCGCGGGTGCGGACCAGCGCGTCGTCGCCGAGCGGCTTGAGCAGTTCCCCGCTGTTCCAGGTCTTGTCGGTGTTGTCCGGGTTGAAGTACCAGTTCAGAAAATGCCCTGAGTAGGACGCGGGCTCGTACGTCCTGGGGATGCGGTACTCCACCCCATCGACGATGTCCGTTGCAACATTGCGACTCAGGTCGAGTCGGGCGGAGTAGCGGATGTTGGCTGCGGGATCGAAGCACAGCTGCCCGGCGCCCACTCCCTGCGCGAATACCGCGTCGACGAGTTCCGCGGGCGAGCCGCCCTGATCGGTGTCGCTTTCACCTCCGGGCTCGACGACAAAACTCAACGCAATGCGAGGTTCACCCGACGGCGAATTGCCGACATAAAGCTCCACCTGGCGGTTGGTCGGAACCAGGTTCGCCGCGGGGCAGGCGGACTGCGCGGCGGCCGGGTCGTAAGGTGCGACGGGCGCGATCGCATTCATCGATCCCGAGTTATCCAGCATCAGCACCAGGTTGGGCGGGACGGAGTTGCTGATCAGCAAGGGCACGTCGGGAAAACTCAACTCGGCGCCCGCCCGCCCCGAGCCGAGCACGAGCAAAGCGAGAGTTCCGGCGACGCCGGCGCGTTTGCTGGTGGTGAATGGCTTTTTCATCTGATGCACTCCGCCGGGGCGGCCGGCAAACGAATCGGGCCTGCAGGGAGATCAATACCCCTTGACGTAGACCGTTTGAACGATGGCCGGCGGATCGGGTTGAACGCCGGTTCCTCGGGCGGTGACACGGTAATACCAAAGCGTGTAGGGCGACGAGCCGGGAACCAGGCTCGCTGTCGGATCTTTGCCTAGGTGTTCGATTACGTAGCGGGGGAGGCGTTGTTCGTCTTCGACATCAGGAGATTGCCCCGGGAGCCGTGGCGGGATGAGGTTTTCGATCGGAACACTAACTTTGCCAGGTTCGAAATAGTGTCCGTAAAGCCGTCCATGTTGCTCCCAGAATGTGTTCCTTCGTAGCGCCCCGAACACAGCGAGAGAAGCTGGTCCGCCATTGAGGATTGATAGCGATCTTGTGCAGGGGCCCTCATCCTCACAGCCATGTACGGGTTGCACCGTCTGGGCTTCAATCCATTTCTCGCCGTCCGCTGCGGCGGTTTCCGCATATTGAAATGCAAGGGTTTGTTCTGACGCCAAGTTGGCTTCCCGCTGCTGCATGCGGTTGGTGCCCATCGCGGCCAAGCCGATCAGCGTTAGCAGCACAAGAAAAATCAATGCTACGAGGAGGGCCGCGCCCCGCTGCCTCCTTTGCGAATTCGGCTTCATGTCAGATCTTCAGTAGGTTTCTGATTTGCAGAGTTGTCGTAAAGCAGCGCTGAATGCGGCCGGACTTGTCGATCATAAGGTCCGCGTTTTCGCATGAATTTTCCGTTAGAGGCCCTGCGAACGCCCCCTCTGTTGCTCGTGCGCCTGCAACGGTGATTTCAGCTCGTATTGTCACGACACGAGTCCAGTCCGGCACCAAGTTGGCCGCGACATACTGATTCGGCGCGCGATCATCGTCAGTGTCTATGCCGTAGAGCAGTTGCATATTTTGAACGCCTCTGACCAGCGGTTCGGTTCCCTTATCCTCGGGTGCAGATACGGCGAAAGTGCCGTCAGGCATGCGAGCGTAGGTATAAATTCTGCCCCGGCAATTCAGGCTGCCGACCCCCTCGTCGGCCCGATCGTTCTTGTCTCTCTGATATTGGCGAACGTAAAAGGTGCTTTCGAGCATCAGCAAATCGTCTGGAGCCGGGAGCCGCGGAGGCGGCGGTCCGCCCGTGCAGGTATAGAACACCCCCTTCAAATCCTCACTATCGCTAGGGGAGTCCCGCATGAAGAACCGCGTCACGATCACATCCGTGTTTGCCCTGAGACTGGTCAGGCCAAGGGCGCCGCTGGATGCGTTATCGGCTCCCCATAACGCCCGACGGTCGACGGCGGGGTTTGGATCGGCAACGAACAGCTGGCTTGGATCAAGGTAAATCAGCGGATCGGAGACGTAACCAGCCTGACGCAAGTAGGGATAAACGAGAAAATTGAGGAGGCGCCCCGTTTCCTGAAGTTCTGCAAGCGCCTGTTGAGTCATAAAGGTCTGGCGGCTGCTTACGAATACAGTCGCGATGCTGGCAACCACGATCAGTCCGATAACGACCGCGATCATCAATTCAACGAGTGAAAATCCCGCGCTGCGCTGGAGTGTCAACGGTCCCGGCTGCCTGTTCTTGATCAAGGCGAGACACTCATCTCGACGCAAGCTAACGGCCGAGTTCCCGCCTCCACCATGTCCGCACGAGGACAACTGGCATCTCCTGCATCGGACTCTCGACTCTCGTTCCACATTACTCTGATGGTGTACGTTGCACGTTCCAAACAAGGTATGTCAGTAACGCAAACCTGCGTGATCGAGGCGGTTGCAGCTTCTGGGAGCACCAAGTTAATTCGTTGGACCCATCGTTCGAGCTCGAAGGCTGCAATGTCGTCCTTGTCGCAGACCTCTCCAATACAAGTTCTGGCGGTCTTTTCTTCGAAGGGTTCCAGGTTGAATGCTCCCTCACTCGCTGCGATGCGGTTGGCCCTCAGTTTGTCGGCCATCTCGTAAGCCAGAGCCGTCGCTTGGCTGCGTTCGTATGACTGTGTGTTACTCCGAACAGCAGCAAGCTGGAGACCTGCGACCCCCAACATCCCTATGGAAATAACCACAATGGCGATCAGGACTTCAAGGAGAGTAAAGCCCCTAAGGCGCTGACACCGTGCCGACCCGAAAGGACAGGGATTTTTCACCTCAGGCAACTTCGCACGGAGATTTCACGTACACGCGGATCCGAGAGATCGTACACAAGTGACTGTACTCGTCCGGCCCGCGACGTGACGACCACCCTGGTGTCTTGTGTTAGACCCCGCGAGTCGCAAGCCGCGAGTGAACCAGCCGTGATTCCTCCGTCGTCGGCGAACAGTATTTTGTCTTTAACCGGCCTGTTTCCACGCAGCGTGAACCGCAGCGCGACGGGCACACTGCTTTCGTCAACTGAAATAAGCCGTTCGCGACGTTGAATGATCGCATCTGCCGCACCAATATTTCCGTCGCCATTCAAATCTGCATCGCCCAGGATCGTTAGCGCTCCATCTCTATTCGAATCCGCATCCATTGGTCCCAAAGCACCCGAGCGATCACGATCAACGTAGACGATCCATCCATTCTCCCAGCCATCCCCGGTGCCGCATGTGGGGGTCGCCGCCATGGGATTGCCAGACCTACACATGATGACCGGCTTGCGAAGGGCTAGAGCCTTAGAGCGCGCGAAAACGAGAGATTCGACGAACTCGTTAACCCTGCCATCCCGCGCGCTATTCAGAAACGCGTTCCGAAACGAAGGCGCCGCGATCGCCAGCAGTATCCCTGCGACGGTGAGAGTCACAAGCAACTCGATCAAGGTAAAACCTGACGATTTGGTCATTCCTGAAAGGTACGAATCGGGCGACAGGCGGACTTGTCGTCGATGACGAAAGGTAGGGTGAAGCCGATAAGCGGGGAGGCGCTTTTTCCCACGCGGAATCGCGTGTGAACCGTGCGGGGCGAAAGAAGGATCGCGAGACGCGGGTATGCTTCCCCGACGCCCGTTTGCGCCAGTGCTTTCAAGCAGCACACGCTCCTTCTATACTTTGCAGCTAAGCGGAGCAAGAGAGGCTGTTGGCGATTTGTGGATAGGAAGCGGTCCCGCGTAGCACGAGCGGTGGACCGCCAGTTCTAGGACAGCATCAATAAATAAGTTTCCGCCGGAGTAGCTCAGTTGGTAGAGCGGCGCATTCGTAATGCGTAGGTCGCAGGTTCGACTCCTGTCTCCGGCACCAGTTGGTCAATCATGCGTCATCCCCGGGTTCGGCCGGCGCTCTTCGCGGAGAGGTGGCAGAGCGGTCTAATGCGGCGGTCTTGAAAACCGCTGAACCGAAAGGTTCCGGGGGTTCGAATCCCTCCCTCTCCGCCATCCATTGTTTTACTCCAACAACGAGGCCGTTTGTGAACGAAAAAATATTGAATGAAACCGCTCTGGCGATGGTAGCTCCGGGCCGCGGCATCCTGGCCGCCGATGAATCGACCGGCACAATCAAGAAGCGATTCGACAAGATCGCGATCGAGAATTCGGAGCCCCATCGCAAAGCGTATCGGGACATGTTGTTCACGACTCCGGGGTTCGAGAAGTACACCTCCGGCGTGATTCTCTTCGAGGAAACTTTGTTTCAGTCCGGCTTGGCCGGACAACCGTTTCCGCAGCTTCTTGCGGCCAAGGGCGTTATCCCCGGAATCAAGGTGGATGGTGGGGCAAAACCGCTGGCCGGCGGCGGAGCGGAAGAAACGATCACCGAGGGCCTGGATGGATTGCGTGAGCGCCTGACGAAGTACAAGGCGGCGGGTGCCCGGTTCGCCAAGTGGCGGGCCGTGATCGTGATCGGCAACGGAACGCCGACAGACTATGCCATTCACGTCAACGCTCACGCTCTCGCCCGTTACGCCGCCCTGTGCCAGGAGGCCGATATCGTGCCGATCGTGGAGCCTGAAGTCCTGATGGACGCGGACAACACGATCGAGGTGTGCGAGCAGGTGACGGATCGCACGCTGGAGGCTGTGTTCGTCGAACTCCGCAAACAGCATGTGCTGTTTGAAGGCATGGTGCTGAAACCCAACATGGTGGTTTCCGGCATCCAGTGTCCGACCCAGGCCAGCGTGGACGAGGTTGCTCAACGGACTGTCAGGCTTCTGAAGCGCCATGTTCCGGGCGCGGTTCCGGGTATTGCCTTTCTGTCTGGCGGGCAGAGCGATCAACTCGCCACGGCGCACCTCGACGCGATGAACAAGATCGGTGGTTTGCCCTGGAAGCTCACCTTCTCCTACGGACGGGCGCTTCAGGCGGCGGCCTTGGCGGCCTGGCGGGGGAAGGATGTCGATGCCGGAAAAGCTGCTCACCAGCATCGTGCGAAGATGAACAGTCTGGCTGCCTTGGGGCAGTGGGATGCCTCGCTGGAAGTTGCGATGGCCTGAGAGTTCTCGCTTACCTACCTCTCGATAAATTAACCGTCGGCCCCAGGGCCGGCGGTTTTTTTTGCCTGTCGATCAGTCAACGACCCATTGGCTTTATTTCATGAATCGCCCGCCAACGAATCCAAGCCAAAAAAAAAGATGGCGGCCGAAGCCGCCATCTAGGTTTACCGCAGAGTCTTTGTTATAGGCAGACGATGTCGGCGTGTGAAGACGACAGGATGACGTTCACCAGATCGGTGCCCAGAAGTCCAAGGATGTCCGGCACGTTCACACGAAGCGCGTTGACCGTGATCGATCCGACGTTGCTGCCATCGTTGCCGATGATGATCTTCTCGTTGATGTAGATGCGCAGGATGCCGAGGAGATTGATGACCACGGTGTCGTCGATGGCAATCGGGTACGCATTGCCGTTGACGACGAGGTTGGCGATGGTCGAGGAGCCTGCAACAACCGCGACATTGCTCGCGCTGCATGTTGCGATGGCATTGGACTCAATCACGTCAGCCGAAAGATTCAGCCCCAGCGGCCCGCCCAGAATCGTGGCGCCCAGCGTCAGGTCCAGATCTTCCAGGATGGCGTCCGCAGCGCTGACTTCGCCTGCTCCAACCGTGCGGGCGCGGGCCGTGCTGGACTGAAGCAGCAGGGGAACGTCGGCATTGAGTATCTCGGCCGTCAACTGTCCGCCGGTAGGCGGCAGAGGTCCGGTGTCGGCAACCACGGCTTCAACCAGATTGGCCACGTTCGCCAAAACCACCGTTGCCCGACCGCTGTAAAGGTTGGTCCCGGGGGTCGTCGGCAGCGAGAGAATGGCAGCAACCCAGTGAATCGAGTCTACCGTCGCAGTCGGATCCGTCGTCGAACGCGGGCTGCGCTTTGACAGCAGACGAACGCCGAGCGTGGTCGCTCCCGCAGGTACCGGCACCAGCAAGGTGTCGTTATCCCACTCGAATCCCGAGGAACTGTTGAGGAAATCCGGGAAGGAGTCAGTGGTCCCGTCTGCATTCGTGATCTGGATGACGTCCGGCCGACCCGCTTCGCCATCGCCGACGAGGAGATGGAGTTGCGCGGTACGATCGAAAGCGGTCGGAGCGAAGGTAAACGTCTGCAGCTTCGTCGAACGGAACTTACCGGCGACCGGGTAGTTGGCAAATGCGAAGTCATTGCCGTCCAGCACGTGGATGTCGGAGTCCGGAAGCGCGTCGCCGCAGCGGATGCTGGCGGTGGACTGGGCCAACCGGATGTCGATCGCCCTGGTCAGCAGGATCAGCGGAGACGTGATGTGCAGGGCGGTGACGGTAATCGTGCCGGACCCGCCGCTGACCGATGCGGTTTGCTCATTGGCGACAATCCTGACGACGCCGAGGATATTCAGCACCACCGTGTTGGCCGGGACGCCAATCGGAATGTTGGGGGTCTGTCCACCCACCGTTCCGCTGATGCCAAGAATTCTCGAACCGCCGCGAACCCTGGGCAAGCCCGCTGCGGTGCATTCAGCCGTGGCCGTGGACTGGACAACTCCGAGGCCCAGGTTGAGCGGGGCAATACCCAGCCGCAACGCGGCAATTGAGGCGAACGACTCGGTCTGTCCACCTGCACCGACCACACCTGCGTCGACGGCTCTGGCTCGGAGAAGACCGGGGAGGAATACCCTGGCCACCGGGGCGGGTGTCAGCGCTCCGCCGCCGGGCGGCAGCTGCCCAGTGTCGGCGATGAAACTCTGGAGAGGACCGAGCTGGGGAATTCCGATCGCGAATGCGCGACCGCCGAAGCGGACGACGCTCTGATCACCGAAAATAACGACAAGGCTTGCGCCTTCAAGACTGCCGGCCGGCAGGGTGGTTGAAACATTCACCACGTTATCGCCAGGCCCGACCAGATCCAGATCGGTGATGTCGGCCCGGTAGCTACGCGAGGGGCCCTGCATCGTCGGCTGGGGGAAGTTGGCCGGCCCGCCGATGATGTCGCCATCAACCGTGTTGCCATCGACCGACAGCGTGTCGACTTCAACATTTCCACGCGACGACCAGTACAACAAAACCTGGTTTACGGTGGCGCCGGGAGGCAGCGTCAGGAGGATATCGCCCTCCGAGTTATCGAGGCCGACGCCGCTGGTGACGACGGTAGCACCGGAAGCGATCGATGTGGAGGGAGTTCCAAGTGTTTCAGTCCCATCGGCGTGAACGTATCCGGTGGTGCTGAGGCCCAGAACAAAGAGCGATGACGCCAGAACCGAGCGCAAGCTCGGGAAGCGTGAGGGTGGACGGGGTTTCATAGCCGGTAATCTCCGAGGAAAAATAATTGGGAATCAGACGACGTAGAGGCCAGTACCTCTAAATCCTATTGCCAAAAAATACTTCATTAACAAAAACTTGGGCATCCATATATTCAACCGAAGCGCCCCACCCACGCATCGACCGTCACCGAATGTCGCGTGCGTCCCAAATCACCGCCAAGCGGAAACACCCAACTCCTGGAATCTGCCGTCGGTGCTCTATATTGCCGCCGTCCGTCTGACTCTTGGATACATGAACCGTACATCACCGCGGTGGTGGTGTGCAAGCCGGGATATTCGCAATTGCGCCGAATTAGTGAGAACTACGTCACAGTTGCGCTCGATCTTCTCCTTGATGAAGGTGTGGCAGTGTTGCGGTCGGTGTGATATTCCGCTCGCTGTAGGTCGCGCAGGCACGTCGCATGCCAAGGTTGACGGCTCGCATCTTATAGTGGTGCTCGATGAATTTCCCGCGACGGTTTCAGGAGATCTTGTGTCACGTCCGAAGACCCATCATGTGTGTCAGAACTGCGGTTCCTCCGCGCCGAAGTGGTCCGGGCAGTGTGCGGATTGCGGCACCTGGAATTCGCTTGTCGAATCGGTAGAACCTTCTGGAAATCAGGGTCGTGGCGCGAGCCGACCGACCGCGATCGTACGACGGCTGGACCAGGTTGATGCGGATTCCGCCCCGCGTACGCCGAGCGGGCTGAGTGAGGTCGATCGCGTTTTGGGCGGGGGGCTGGTTGCCGGATCGGTGATTCTGATCGGCGGCGACCCCGGAATCGGGAAATCGACACTTCTGCTTCAGGTGCTGGCGGCTGCCGAAGGGCGGCTGAGCACTCTCTATGTATCCGGCGAAGAATCCCTGTCTCAGGTTGCGTTGCGCGCGCGCCGGCTGGGGCTGGAGCGGCTGGACCTGCCTGCACTCGCGGAAACGGGGGTGGAGGCCATCCTCGCCAGCTTGTCGACGCTCAAGCCGGGTCTGGTGGTCATAGACTCGATTCAGACTCTTTACACCGAGACTCTCGACTCCGCGCCCGGGTCAGTCTCTCAATTGCGCGAGTGCTCGGCGCAACTCGTGCGTTTTGCAAAGGCCAGCAACACGACCATCGTCCTGGTCGGGCACGTCACCAAGGAGGGGGCCATCGCCGGGCCAAGAGTGCTGGAGCACATGGTTGATACGGTCCTGTACTTCGAGCACGACCCCGGCTCGCGCTTCCGCCTCATCCGCGCGGTCAAGAACCGTTTCGGGGCGGTCAACGAGCTGGGTGTCTTTGCAATGACCGACACCGGGCTCAAGGAAGTGGGCAATCCGTCGGCCCTGTTCATGTCGCGCCACGATCAGCCCGTGCCCGGCAGCGTGATCACAGTGACTCGTCAGGGAACCCGGCCGCTGCTGGTGGAAGTTCAGGCCCTGGTCGATCGTTCGATGATGGGCAACCCGCGTCGCGTCACGCTCGGACTGGAAGGCAATCGCCTGAACCTGCTGCTGGCGGTCCTGCATCGCCATGGAGGCATCGCGCTGGGAGATCAGGATGTGTTCGCCAATGTCGTCGGCGGCATGCGCATCCAGGAGCCCGCTGCGGACCTGCCTTTGCTGATGGCCGTGTTGTCGAGCTTTCGAGGCCGCCCCTTGCCCGCAGACTTGGTGGTGTTTGGCGAGGTCGGACTCGCAGGCGAGATCCGGCCGGTTCAGGCGGGGGAGGAACGCCTGGTCGAAGCAGCGAAGCAGGGCTTCAAACGGGCACTCGTTCCGGAGGCCAACCGCCCCCGTCGTGCGCTCAAGCTCGACCTGGAAGTAACCGCCATCACCAGGCTGGACAACGCACTGCAAGAGATCGTTTGAGCGGCTTGTGCAGGTGCCCCCCGCGTGCGTCGGCTTCAGCCGCCACGATCATCCAGGTCGTATTTCTGCGCCTCGAACTTCCGCGTCCGCATCCAGTACTCGAAGGTGAAGCTCGGCCATAGCGTGCGGTTTTTGCCGAACTCGTCGAGGTACCAACTCTGGCAGCCGCCGGAAGACCATACGGCTTCGTCGAGCCGCTTCTGCAATTTCTTGTTGAAGCGCTCCTGCACCACCGCCTTCACGTCCAGCGAGCGCAGGCGCTGCCTGATGATGGTCTTCACCGCCTGCATCACGTAATTCACCTGTGCCTCGATCATGAACACAATCGAGGTGTGGCCCAGGCCGGTGTTGGGGCCGAGCAGCAGGAAGAAATTCGGGAAGCCGCTGACCGAGACGCCGAGATAGGCCTCGGTGCCGGAGTCCTTCCAGGTCTCGCGCACTTCCTTGCCTTCCGCACCAAAAATCTTCATCGGGCCGATGGGATCGGACACCTGGAAGCCGGTGCCGTAGATGATCGTATCGGCCGGACGCTCGACGCCATCCTCGGTGACGACGCTGTGCGCCTTCACTTGCCGGATGCCCTGCGTGACCACGTCCACGTTGTCGCGCGTCAGCGCCGGGTAGTACTCGTCGGACATGAGAATGCGCTTGCAGCCCAGGGTGTAGTCCGGCGTCACCTTCTTGCGCAGCTTGGGGTCCTTGATCGATCGCCTGATGTAGAGCTTGGCCCAGGCTTCGGCGAGTTTCATCGCACGCGGATCGACGGCGAGGCCCAGCACGCGGCTTTCCATCCACCAGTAGATGCCGCCGCGGAACAATTTCTGCGTCGCGGGCAGGAACTTGAACAGGGTTTTTTCGACTGCCGTCATCGCGCGATCTGGCTTGCTCATCACCCAGGGCGGCGTGCGCTGATAGAGATCGAGATACTTCACCTGGGGTGCGATGGCGGGAACGAACTGGATGGCGCTGGCGCCGGTGCCGATCACGGCCACACGCTTGCCCGCGAAATCGTAGTCCTTGTCCCAGCGTGCGGAGTGGAATGCCGTGCCTTCGAAATGCTCGACGCCGGGAACGGATGGATACGCGGGAATGCTCAGCGCGCCGATTCCCGAGACGACGATTTTGGCAGTGACGGTATCGCCATTTTTCGTCGTGACGTTCCACCAATGATTCTGCGTATCGAATTTGGCCGATGCGATCTCCGAACCGAAGCGCATGTGCGGCATCACTCCGTATTTCTCGGCACACCGTCGGAGGTAGGCCCAGATTTCCTGCTGCGGCGCGAACATGCGCGACCAGTCGGGATTGGGCTCGAAGGAATACGAGTACAGGTGCGAGGGCACGTCGCAGGCGCAGCCGGGATAGAGGTTGTCGCGCCAGGTGCCGCCGATGTCATCGGCTTTCTCGAAGACGACGAAAGAATCGATCCCGGCCTGCTTGAGCTGGACGGCCATACAAAGACCGGAAAATCCCGCGCCGATCACGGCGACCTGGAACTCGGCCTCCTTGGGCGTGCGGGTGGTCCTTCTAGCGCGTGCAGGCTTGGTGTCTGCGATGGCAGCATCAGCATTCATTGCGGGTTCTCCTCCCGTTGCCGTTATCTGCTTCTCCTCGTGACGGAAGCTTACACGCACGGCGAGCATCGCCAAACCTTCCGCAGTGCACCCCGGGGCTGAAGCAAGCCGCGTTCGCATGGCGCGGTATGCGGCCGCGTTCTCGACACTCAGGTGCGTGAACCGCTCGCCTCGACAACGGCCTCCGCCAAGGCTACCGCTGACAGCGGCGCCGAGCCTTCCGCCTTGTTGCTCAGTGTCACGTAGGCGTTCTGTCCTGCGGCCGTGGTGCCGGAGATCACTCGCGCCAGGGCCTGGCGGGTTTGCAGGTCTGGATCGACGAGCCGGTTGTAGGGCGCGTACTGTCGCCTCGCGTCCTCGTAGCCATAGGCGCCGTGCAGCGGATTCAGGTTCCAGCGGCAGACCAGGGGGCCCGGCCAGAGAGCGCGCAGGATGGGCAACTGGTCCGCGATGCGCGGCATCTTGGCGTGCAGGCCCAGGCAGTAGGTCGCGCGATGGGCACGCAGCACCTTGGTGAAAGCGGGGACCAGCCATTGCGGATCACGCACCTCCACCGCGACCACGGCCTCGGGATTGTTGTGTTTCAGCTCGGCCAGCGCGCCAAGCATCGCGTGAAGGAGTCGAATGAGCTCGGGCACCTGGTCGAGCAAGTACGCCGGCAAGGGACTGATCTGGAACACGAGCGCGCCGAGTCGGGCGCCGAGTCCTTCGACGGCAGGCTGCGCGAACGTGCGCAACGCAAGCTCCGGATCGAGAAAACCGGGGTTGGCCTGAAAGGCGCGACCGGCTTCGTCGCGTGTCTGCGCGTCGCAGACCAGGGCGGGTGCCTTGACGACGAAGCGAAAGTCCGGCGGCACCTGAGCCGCATAGGCGGCGTATTGTGCAACCGACAGCGCACGGTAGAAAACCCGATCCAGGCTCACCGCTCGCAACAGCGGGTGCTGCGCGTAGGCGCGCAGGCCGTACCTGGCCAGGGTTGTGTCCGGATACTCGCGATCCCAGACCGAGCCGACCCAACCCGGATAGCTCCAGGACGAGGTTCCGAGGCGCAGGTTCGGCGGTACCTTGCGCGCCAACGCGAGCAGTTCTGCGGAAGCCCGGGCGGGTTGAACCTTGGCCGCCGGTGTTCGCGATGCGCGAGCCGGCGACGTGGGCGCATCTTCCGGCTCCGGAAACAGCGAGTCCTGCATGGACGCGCTACTCGTGGAACGGCGCGGCGAGATAGCCCGTGATCAGGTGATGCGGTAGACCTCGGCTCCGGCTTGCCGGAACTCAGCCGATTTCTCCGCCATGCCCTGCTCCAGCGCCGCCTTCTCGTCCGCGCCGATCTTCGCAGCGTAATCGCGCACGTCCTGCGTGATCTTCATCGAGCAGAAATGCGGGCCGCACATGGAGCAGAAGTGCGCGAGCTTCGCGCCTTCCTGCGGCAGCGTCTCGTCGTGGAATTCCTTGGCCTTCTCGGGATCGAGTCCGAGATTGAACTGGTCCTCCCAGCGGAATTCGAAACGCGACTTGCTCAGCGCGTTGTCGCGCACCTGCGCATTCGGATGGCCCTTCGCGAGATCGGCGGCGTGCGCCGCGATGCGGTAGGTGATGATGCCTTCGCGCACGTCGTCCTTGTCTGGCAGTCCCAGATGTTCTTTGGGCGTGACGTAGCAGAGCATCGCGCAGCCGTACCAGCCGATGTTCGCCGCGCCGATGCCGGAGGTGATGTGGTCGTAGCCCGGCGCAATGTCCGTGGTCAGCGGCCCCAGCGTATAGAACGGTGCCTCGAAGCAGTGCTTCAACTGCTCCTCCATGTTCTCCTTGATGAGCTGCATCGGCACATGGCCGGGGCCCTCGATCATCACCTGCACGTCGTGCTTCCACGCGACCTGCGTCAACTCGCCGAGCGTGTGCAGCTCGCCGAACTGTGCTTCGTCATTGGCGTCCGCGATGCTGCCTGGACGCAGGCCGTCGCCAAGCGAGAAGCTCACGTCGTAGGCCTTCATGATCTCGCAGATGTCCTCGAAGTGCGTGTAGAGGAAGTTCTCTTTGTGATGCGCGAGGCACCACTTGGCGAGAATCGAGCCGCCGCGACTCACGATGCCGGTCATGCGGTTCGCGGTCCAGGGGATGTAGCGCAACAGCACGCCGGCGTGGATGGTGAAGTAATCCACGCCCTGCTCGGCCTGCTCGATCAGCGTGTCGCGATAAATTTCCCAGGTCAGTTCTTCGGCTTTCCCGTTGACCTTCTCCAGCGCCTGGTAGATCGGCACGGTGCCGATGGGCACGGGCGAGTTGCGGATGATCCACTCGCGCGTCTCGTGGATGTTCTTGCCGGTGGACAGGTCCATCACTGTGTCGCCGCCCCAGCGCGTGCTCCACACCATCTTCTCGACTTCCTCGGCAATGCTCGATGTCACTGCCGAGTTGCCGATATTGGCGTTGATCTTTACGCGGAAATTGCGGCCGATGATCATCGGCTCCAGTTCCGGGTGATTGATGTTGGCGGGAATGATCGCGCGGCCGCGCGCGATCTCGCTGCGCACGAATTCCGGCGTGATCGCGCCGTGTGGAATCGCGGCACCGAAGGAATTTCCCTTGTGCATGCGACGCAGGTAGCCGGCCTTTTCGTAGGTCTCGCGCAGCTCTTCCATGCGGGCATTTTCGCGGATGGCGACGTACTCCATCTCCGGTGTGATGAGGCCGCGACGCGCGTAGTGCATCTGGCTGACGTTGGCGCCGACCCTGGCCTTGCGTGGCGCGCGGATGTGCTCGAAGCGCAGGCTCGAGGTCTTCTCGTCAGCCGCGCGGATGCGGCCGAAGATCGAACTGGGGCCGCGCAGTTGCTCGGTATTGCCGCGGGCCTCGATCCAGGGCATGCGCAGGCCGGGCAGGCCCGCTCGTAGATCGATGGTCACCGCGGGATCGGTGAACGGCCCGCTGGTGTCGTAAACCGTGATCGGCGGATTCGGCTCAATGCCGCCGGCCGTGCGCGTCGCGGTCTGGCTGATCTCGCGCATCGCCACGCGGATCCCATTCGGACCCTCGACGAAAATCTTGCGCGAGGCGGGAAAGGGCGTACAGACATCGGCCGACAACTCGTCGGCCTGCTCGAAGAGAGTTTCGGGTATAGGGTTGTGCGGGGCGTTCATTGCGGCTCCTTGGCGCCGCACGAACGATTGTCCCGTCAACCCGACTCAACGCCGGCGACGGAGCCATCCGTTCGCCGGCGTGATGCTGTCGGCTACGTTCCAAGGGTCTGATCTCAGCCGTCGCTCGTCACCCGCAAAGTGAAACCTCTTCTCCTTCGGAGAATTCAACTTCGCGGGAACCCCGACTCACGACCGCACCCCCAGCTCAAGGCGAAGAGTACGCCAATTCACAGTCGCTCCTTTCTGTACCCCCCTACAATTCGTCCACCCCCGTCGTCGTAGGAACGGGCCATGCCCGCGTAGGAGCGGGTCATGCCCGCGACAGTCCCCATGTCCAAGAAAGCTTGGCACCCACCTCCCGGACACAAAGCCCTACGCCGCGGACGCGTCTCCCTCCCCAACAACGCCTACCTCGTCACCACGACGACCCGCGACCGCGAACCCATCTTTCGCAATTTCCGCTCGGCCTGCCTCGCCAGCCGCAGCTTCACCGACCTCGCCGTTCTGGGCGACGCAACCCTGCTCGCCTGGGTCCTCATGCCCGACCACGTTCACTGGCTTCTCCAACTCGGAGAGCGCAGCTCGCTGAGTCAGCTCATCAACCGGTTGAAATCCGCCAGCGCTCGAAAGGTCAACGAGGCACAGGGGCTGACCGGGCCACTCTGGGCGCCCGCGTTTCACGATCACGCGGTGAGAGCAGACGAAGACCTGCGTAAGGTCGCGCGGTACGTCATCGCCAATCCCATTCGCGCCGGCCTCGTCCGGCACGTCGGTGACTATCCGTTCTGGAACGCCATCTGGCTCTGAACGCGGCCTTCCCGCCGTTGTAGGAGCGACCGTGCGGACTGTCGCGGGCATGGCCCGCTCCTACGCGCGCGGAATCAGCCATTGGGCTGACGCAGGCGGCCGTGGATGGCGTCTAGTCCCTTCCGGAAGAAAATAAAAAGCTGCCGATTTCAGAGTTTTGCAACGCCTCCACAATCCCGTCACGTGGCTAGAGGATTTCGCGAGCCGTTTCGTGCAAGGCTTGAGCAGGCGAGGCCACGCGTGCTCGCCATAGCCTATAGGAGAAATAGCCAGGCTGACCAGCTGCTCCCGGTTCCCCCCCCCCCCCCCCCGCGAATCTGATCCCCGCCAGCGGCTGAGGCGCCTTGCGTCTTCAGCGGTTCTGGCGTGGGGCGGGATGCTGATAGCAATGACGATTCCGGAGCAGGCTGCGGCCGCCCCGAACCATCTGGCGGAACCTCCAGTGGCGTTCTTCGACCAAAACGGAAATCCGGTTCTCTCTTACGACAATGCCGAATTGCCTTTCGAGTACGGTCAAACCTTTATCGCAGAAGAGCCGGCCATAGCCGGTG
>JBQTIX010000008.1:0-91627 GCA_052387695.1 Panacagrimonas sp.
CCCGGATCGGCGGGTAGCTTTCAACGGAACCCGGTGGACACATACGGACCGTCAGGCAAGAAAAAACCCGCATTTACGCGGGTTTAGTGGACTTCAACGGACCCTCTTGGACCCTTGGTTGGTGGAGCTGGGGGGAATCGAACCCCCGTCCGACAACCTTCCGTCCTTCGATCTACATGCTTAGCCGGTCTTTGGTTTTCATCGCCAGCTCCCCGACAGGCAGGGATCGCTGACGCCTATCCCCTTGGGGTTTTCGTCTCTAGGCGAAGGGTGCGCTTCGAGCTTAGTTGATGAGAGTCGACGGTTGATTCAGTGGCATCAACACCACCTGGGCAACCGCTCGCCGGGATTAAGCGGCGAGGGCGTAGTTAGCGTCGTTCGCAACTAGCTTGTTTGCACGGCGTTTAACGAGTGGCTATGCAACTCGGCATGCACTCAGGACGTTCCAGTCACCGTCGAGCCCAGATCAGCCCCAATTGCACGACAAGACTACCACGTGCGCCCTTGGACGATCTTCAGGCAGACGACGTCAGGCCGCGCCCGATGATGATCTTCTGGATGTCGGATGTGCCTTCGTAGATCTGGCACACGCGCACGTCGCGGTAGATTCGCTCCACTGGAAAGTCCTCGACATACCCGTAGCCGCCGAAGGTCTGGATCGCGGCCGAACACACCGCCTCGGCGGTTTCGGAGGCGAACAGCTTGGCCATGCAGGCCTGTTCCAGGCAGGGAACGCCGGCGTCCTTGAGACGCGCCGCGGACAGCACGAGCTGACGTGCCGCCTCCAAACGTGTCTTGGCATCGACCAGCCGGAAGCTCACGGCCTGATGGTCGAGCAGGCACTTGCCGAAGGATTTGCGCTCGGCCGCGTAACGGATCGCCGCCTCGAGCGCGGCCTGCGCCATGCCCACGCTCTGCGAGGCGATGCCGATCCGGCCGGTCTCCAGGCTGGACAGGGCGATGCGATAGCCATCCCCCTCCGCGCCGATGCGGCCTTCGGCTGGGACTTCGAGATCGTCGAAGTTGAGGCTGCACGTGTCCGAGGCCTTCTGGCCGAGCTTGTGTTCGGTTTTCGCAACCGTGTAGCCCGGGGTGTCGGTCGGAACCAGGAACGCGGAGATGCCGCGCTTGGGATTCTGCGCACCGGTCACCGCGAAGACGATCATGTATTTCGCGATCTTCCCCGAAGTGATGAACTGCTTGGAGCCGTTGATTACGTACCGGTCGGACCGCCTCGCCGCGCGCGTGCGCAAGGCACTGGCATCGGATCCTGCATGACTCTCGGTCAGCGCGAAGCCACCAATGAATTCGCCGCGCGCACCGGGCCGGAGCACGGATTCCTTCTGCGCCGGGGATCCGTAGCGTTCGAGGATGGCGCAGAACGGTGCGTTGTGGACGCTCATGACGGTGGAGACCGCGCCGTCGCCCTCTGCAACGGCCATCAGGGCGAGGGCGTAGGAAACATAGTCGGCGCCCGCGCCGTCCCAGTCCGGTGACACGGTCATGCCCAGCAAGCCCATCGCCGCCAGGTCGCGAAACACGCCCGGTTCGATGGAGCGGGACTGTTCGCGTGCTGCGGCACCGGGTGCGAGTACCTGGCGGGAGAATCGCAGAGCCGCGTCCTGGATGAGTTTCTGGTCTTCGGTCAGCATGAGATGGGAGGCGCGAGTAGGAACGTCGATATCAGTGTCACCCAGGCCGGGTGCGCGTGTACCCCCTCGAAAGTTCGGCCCGGTCGCCAATACGAAGGGAGAACCCTGGCTTTGCCGGAGGATGGTTGCCAGGGACTCGGCGCGTTGTCGGTCAGGCCACGGGCCTCGGGACCGCACTCGCGAAGCCCTGGTCATCGCTGCTTTCGAGGTGCTACATCGCCGCGTCTCAACTTCGCGTTGACGAGCCGGAGGTGCGCCCCTAAACTTCGCGACCTTTTTCGACCCGTCGGGCTCGTCCACGGGTGATTTTCGCGGAGCTAAACACGATGTATGCCGTCATCAAGACCGGAGGCAAGCAGTACCGCGTTGCCAACGGCGAAACGCTGAAGATCGAAACGCTCGTCGCCGACGTCGGCAGCACTGTCTCGTTCGACGAGGTTCTGATGGTGGGTGAGGGCGAGTCGGTGAAGATCGGTGCGCCGCTGGTTGCCGGAGGTTCGGTCAAGGCCGAAGTCATGGCCCACGGGCGCGGCGACAAGATCCGCATCATCAAGCACCGTCGCCGCAAGCACTATCACAAGGAACAGGGCCACCGGCAGAACTTCACGCAGGTGCGCATCACCGAGATCGTGGCGTAGTCGGAGAACAGCAATGGCACATAAGAAAGCAGGTGGCAGTACCCGTAACGGTCGCGATTCCAAGTCCAAGCGCCTCGGTGTCAAGCGCTTCGGCGGTGAAGATGTGATCGCCGGCAACATCATCGTGCGGCAACGCGGTACGCGCGTGCACGCGGGCGTGAACGCGGGCCTGGGCAAGGATCACACGGTGTTTGCACTGGCTGATGGCAAGGTGCAGTTCCGCGAGCGTGGTCCGAAGAGCCGCACCTACGTGGACGTGGTTCCCGCCTGATCCGCGCCGATTGATTGAAAAGGCCCCGAACGGGGCCTTTTTCGTCTCAGGGGTTCGTTAAGAAATGAAGTTTGTCGATGAAGCCAGCATCCGCGTCGAGGCCGGCGACGGCGGCAACGGCTGCGTGAGTTTTCGCCGCGAGCGCGCCATTCCTTTCGGAGGCCCGGACGGGGGGGATGGCGGTGACGGCGGCAGCATCTACGCGGTCGGCGATCCGAATCTCAACACGTTGGCGGACTTCCGTTTCACACGCCGCTTCCGTGGGCAGCGTGGGGAGGCGGGCACCGGCTCCAATTGTCGCGGCCACGGTGGAGATGACCTGGAGGTGGCGATGCCACTGGGGACGCTGATCTTCGATATCGCGACCGAAGAGAAGATCGGCGAGCTGACCCAGGCGGGCGCGCGCATCAAGATTGCGCAGGGCGGTTTTCATGGCCTGGGCAACACGCGCTTCAAGTCATCGACCAATCGCTCACCGCGCCGCGCCTCGCCCGGATCTCCGGGCGAGCAGCGCGAGCTGCGTCTGGAGCTGTCACTGATGGCGGACGTGGGGCTGCTCGGCATGCCCAACGCGGGCAAGTCGACGCTGCTTGCAGCCGTGTCTGCGGCGCGCCCCAAGATTGCCGACTATCCATTCACGACACTGTATCCGCAGCCGGGCGTGGTCTCGGTCGGGCCGCTGAAATCTTTCGTGATGGTCGATATCCCCGGCCTCATCGAAGGTGCATCAGAAGGCGCGGGGCTGGGGATCCGCTTCCTCAAGCATCTCAATCGCACGCGGCTGCTGCTGCATCTGGTGGACATCCTGCCGCCGGATGGGGCGGAACTCGCGCATCAGATACGCACCATCCATGCGGAACTCGCGGGGTTCGGTGCTGATCTGGCGGCGCGAGAGCAATGGCTGGTGTTCAACAAGACCGACCTGCTGCCGCCGGACGAGGTCGATACGCTGATCGAGCGGACCTTGAAGGACCTGGACTGGCAGGCGCCGTGGTTTGCGATCTCGGCCGCCACGCACGTGGGTTGCGAAGCGCTCTGCGCGAAGGCCATGCGCTGGATCGAGATCAATGCGCCGCGACAGGCCGAGGAACGGATGGAATTCGATGCCATCGTCGAAGCGCCGGTCGAACCAAAGGCCGACAGTGGAGTGATCTGATGAACCGGAGCCGGCTCGCCGACACGCGGCGCTGGGTGATCAAGATTGGCAGCTCCCTGCTCACCGCGCGCGGGCAGGGGCTGGATCACGAAGCTATTCGCGACTGGTGTGGGCAGATCGCGCAATTGCGGGCTGCGGGCAAGCAGGTTGTGCTGGTGTCTTCAGGCGCGGTCGCGGAGGGCATGGCGCGGCTGGGTCTGAAGAAGCGACCCGGCGTTTTACATGAACTACAGGCGACGGCGGCCGTCGGCCAGATGGGCCTGGTGCGCGCCTGGGAATTGGGTTTCGAGGCACACGGCATTCGCGCCGCGCAAATCCTGCTGACCCACGAGGACGTCGCCGATCGTGGTCGTTACCTCAACGCGCGCGCCACGCTGACCACGCTGCTCGAATTCGGCGCAATCCCGGTCGTGAATGAAAACGACACGGTATCGACCGACGAGATTCGCCTCGGCGACAACGACACGCTCGGCGCACTGACCGCGAATCTCATCCAGGCCGACCTGTTGGTGATTCTCACGGACCAGGACGGCCTGTTCGACTCCGATCCGCGCCTGAACCCCGAGGCGAAACTGGTTTCGGAAATCGCCCTGTCAGCGCCCCAGCTGACCGGCATGGCCGGCGACAGCAAGGGCGAACTCGGTCGCGGCGGTATGCGGACCAAGCTCTCGGCGGCGCGGATCGCGGCGCGATCGGGTTCTGCCACCGCCATCGCGCACGGCCGCGCGCCACGGGTGCTGGAGCGGATCGCGGCGAGCGAACCGATCGGGACGCTGTTGTTGCCGGACGGCGACGCGATGACGGCGCGCAAGCGCTGGATCGCCGGGCAGTTGCAGGCGCGCGGCAAGCTGCACCTGGATGCCGGCGCCGCGGAAGTCCTTCGCACCCGCGGCAAGAGCCTTCTGCCGGTGGGCGTGACGCGGGTGGAAGGCAGCTTCGAGCGCGGCGATCTGGTGGTCTGCCTGGACCCGGAGGGTCGGGAAGTTGCGCGCGGCCTGAGCAATTACGGCGCGGTCGAGGCCGGCAGGATTCTGGGTGCGCGCAAGGAAGAGCTGAGCCTGCGGCTCGGTTATCCGGGAGAGGTGGAAATCATCCATCGCGACAATCTCGCGATGTCGTAAGTGGGCGGGGTCGATTGTAGGTCGGTTCAAGCCCGCGCTTCATGCGAGCGGAACCGACGGGTGTTCTCCAACGAAAAGTACCGCGCCCTTTCAGGGCCCTCGAACGCCGGGTCCGCCCGCGGAAAGCATGCGAGCTTGCCCCGACCTACGCCGATCTCGATCGCTCAATACAAACAAAAACGCGGGCAGATGCCCGCGCTTTGTGTCGCAACTGGACTTCAGACGAGTGCGGCGATGCGCGCCGTCAGGCGGCTCTTGTGTCGAGCCGCCTTGTTCTTGTGGATCATGCCGCGGTTGGCGTGGCGGTCGAGCACCGGCACCATTTCGCCGTAGGCGGCGAGGGCGGCGGTCTTGTCCTTGGCGTCCAGTGCCTTGACGACTTTCTTGATGGTGGTGCGGATCATCGAGCGCTGCCCGGCATTACGCGCGCGCGATTTCGTGTTCTGACGGGCGCGCTTCTTGGCGCTGGCAGTGTTGGCCAAAGCATAACTCCTGGAACGAAAAACGAGAGGGGATTCGATCTGACAAAAATCGAGCGCGGTAGTATTGTGACCGACCCTCCCCTTGTCAACGCTCGGCCGCGCGGTCGCGCCCTGTGTCGGCCTCGCCCATGCCCTCATCCAGGCTTCTGAAATCGACTGGCATCGTCGGCCTGATGACCCTGTTGTCGCGTGTGCTGGGCTTCGTGCGCGACATCCTGTTTGCCGCCAGCTTCGGCGCCGGTGCGGCGATGGACGTGTTTCTGCTGGCACTGAAAATCCCCAACTTCGGGCGGCGTGTGTTCGCCGAGGGCGCGCTGTCGCAGGCTTTCGTGCCGGTGTTCACGGAGACCCGCAGCAGTGGCGACGAGACCGAAGTCCGTGGCCTGATTGCAGCGGTGGCCGGAACCTTGGGCGCCACGTTGTCCCTGATCACCCTGCTGGGTTGCCTGGGCGCGCCGCTGCTGATCTGGGTGTTCGCGCCAGGCATCGCCGTGGACGCCGAGCGGCATCAGCTCGCCACCGAGCTGTTGCGCTGGACCTTTCCTTACCTG
Source organism: Panacagrimonas sp. (assembly GCA_052387695.1). Lineage (GTDB taxonomy): Bacteria > Pseudomonadota > Gammaproteobacteria > Nevskiales > Nevskiaceae > Panacagrimonas. The sequence continues at coordinate 5,872 of JBQTIX010000008.1, forward strand.
ATGTTCATCTCGCTCGCGGCGCTGGCGGGCGCGGTGCTCAATACCTACGGCCGGTTCGCCGTGCCCGCGTTCACCCCGGTGATTCTCAACCTGTGCCTGATCGGTACGATCTTCATCGACGAGCGATCGGTGCACGTGCTCGCGTACGCGGTCTTCGCGGCCGGCGTGTTGCAGCTCGCTTTTCAGTTGCCGTTTCTCGCCCGCATCGGGGTGCTGATGCGGCCGCGATGGGGCTGGGGCGATTCGAGAGTGCGGCGGATCGTGCGCCTGATGGCGCCGATCGTGTTCGGGTCGTCCGTGGCCCAGGTCAGCCTGCTGCTGGATACCGTGATCGCCTCGTTCCTGATCAGCGGCAGCCTGAGCTGGCTGTACTTCGCCGACCGACTGATGGAATTTCCGCTCGGCATTTTCTCGATCGCCGTGGCCACGGTGATTCTGCCCAGCCTTTCGGCACAGCACGTGGCCCAGGATTCCGAGCGCTTCAGCGCGACCCTGGACTGGGCGCTGCGTGTGCTGCTGCTGCTGGGGTTGCCGGCGACCGCCGGATTGCTGCTGCTGTCGGGCCCGCTGGTCGCGACCCTGTTCGGACACGGCGAGTTCGGCGCGCACGACATCGACATGACCCGCTGGGCGCTGATGGCCTACGCCTTCGCCTTCCTCGGCATCTCGCTGGTGAAGGTGCTGGTGCCGGGCTTCTATGCGCGACAGCAGACCTCGACGCCGGTGCGCTACGGTGTGATTTCGCTCGGTGTCGGCATGAGTGTCAGCCTGACCTTGGTGGGGCTGTGCCTGCTGCTCGAGTTCCAGGCGCCGCATGTGGCGGTCGCTGCTGCGACTTCGGCCAGTTCCCTGCTCAATGCCACATTGCTGTATCGCCGGCTGCGCCGCGACGGAATCTTCCGACCGCGACCCGGATGGGGGCGATACGGGCTGCGACTGGGCGCCGCGACCGGGGTGCTGTCGGCCGTCGTTGTGATCGGTGCCGGGCCGCTGTCCGGCTGGATCGACGCGAGCCTGCACGACCGCGTGTGGAAGCTGTCCCTGCTGGTCGGTGCAGCGGGCGCGAGCTACTTCGCGACGCTCTGGACTCTTGGACTGCGAGTCTCCAGTTTCCGGGCGCGGAGCTGAGCCCTTCTATACTTCGCGGATGTTCGCGCCCCCTCCGACATGGAACTGATCCGCAATCTGCTCAAGCTGCGGCCGCAGCCGCCGCGCGGCTACGCCGTGACCGTGGGCAAGTTCGACGGGGTGCATCTCGGCCACCAGGCCCTGCTGGCCGCGATGCGCGATCAGGCCGGGCGGCTGGGCCTGCCGACCACGGTGCTCAGTTTCGATCCCTCGCCGCGCGATTTTTTCTGCCCGAACGAGGCGCTGCCCCGGGTCAGCACCTTGCGCGACAAGCTCGCGGCGCTGAGCCGCTACGGCGTGGACCGGCTGATCCTGGCGCGCTTCGACGAGTCCATCGCCTGCATTCCGCCGCAGGAATTCATCGAAGAGATTCTGGTCAAGCGCATTGGCGCGCGTGCGGTCATCGTCGGCGATGACACCCGTTTCGGCCGCAAGCGCGCCGGCGACATTCATCTGATCCAGAGCATGGCCTCGCAAATGGGCTACGTCGCGGCGGCGGTCGGAACCGTCTGCATCGACGGCGAGCGGTGCAGCTCCAGCGCGGTGCGCGAAGCGCTGTCCGCTGGCGACTTCAAGCGCGCCGAGCGATTGCTGGGACGACCTTATGTGATCAGCGGCCCGGTGCGGCGCGGTCTGCAACTCGGCCGCAAGCTTGACATGCCCACCGCCAACATCCCGGTTCAGAAGCGGCTCGCGCTGCCGCTCGGCGTGTACGCCGTGATCGGGCGCTGCGAGGGCAAAACCTGGAACGGCGTGGCCAGCCTGGGCGTGCGCCCGACCCTGGGCCTGACCCGGTGCCTGCTGGAAACCCACCTGTTCGGCACGCCGGGCGACCTTTACGGCCGCCTGCTGGAAGTCGAGTTTCGCAGCTATCTGCGGCCCGAACTGAAATTCGATTCCATCGGCACGCTCAAGCAGCAGATGCACGAAGACGCCGCCGAGGCGCAGCGCCGTCTCGGCGCCTGACGACAACGACTAGAAAGCAAACCAGTGGACTACAAGAGCACCCTCAACCTGCCGCAGACCGATTTCGCGATGCAGGCCAACCTCGCCAAGCGCGAGCTGGAATTCCTGGCGCGCTGGGAGGCCGAGCGCCTGTACGACCAGATCGACGCGCAGACCCGCTCGGCGCCGACGAAGTATCGCTTCGTCGACGGTCCGCCTTACGCCAACGGCGACATCCACATCGGGCACGCGGTCAACAAGGTGCTCAAGGACATCATCGTCAAGTCGCGCCGGCTCGACGGGCATCACGCGCCCTTCGTTCCGGGCTGGGATTGCCATGGCCTGCCGATCGAACTGCAGGTCGAGAAGAAGCACGGCAAGGTCGGCGACAAGCAGGACGCCAAAACCTTCCGCGCCCGCTGCCGCGAGTACGCGCACGAACAGATTTCGCGCCAGCGCGAGGACTTCAAGCGTCTCGGCATCCTCGCGGACTGGGAACGTCCCTACCTGACGATGAACCCGGTGTTCGAGGCCGAGCAGCTGCGCTGCCTCGCCAAGATCGTCGAAAACGGCCATGTCGTGCGCGGGTTCAAGCCGGTGCACTGGTGCCTGGATTGCGGCTCCTCGCTGGCCGAGGCGGAGGTCGAGTACGAGGACAAGAAATCGTTTGCGATCGACGTGAAGTTTCCGGCGGCCGACCCCGCCGATCTTGCGCGTCGGTTCGATGTTGTGAGCGCTGATGGCGCCGCGTTCGTGATCTGGACCACGACGCCCTGGACCTTGCCGGCCAACCAGGCAATCGCGGTCCATCGCGAGCTGAAGTATGCGCTGGTGCGCTTGGAGCGCTCGGGTCTCGTGGTCATCGCGCAGGAGTTGATGGATTCCTTCAACAAGCGCCTCGGTGATTCCGGCGAAGTGCTTGCCGTCGCAGACGGTGCCGCGCTCGAAGGCGCCAAGGCCCGGCATCCGTTTGCCGACCGCGTCGTGCCGATCATCTGCGGCGAACACGTCACGCTCGACGCAGGGACCGGCCTGGTCCACACCGCGCCCGCGCACGGCGTCGAGGATTACGGCGTGGGCCTGCAGTACGGCCTGCCGGTGGACAACCCCGTGCAGTCCAACGGCGTGTTCGCGGCCGCGACCGCGCTGGTCGGCGGGGTGTACGTGCGCAAGGCCGATGAGATCATCATCGAGGCGCTGGCCGCGTCAGGCTATCTCGCACATCGTGCGCAGATCACGCACAGCTTCCCGCACTGCTGGCGCCACAAGACACCACTGATCTTTCGTGCCACACCGCAGTGGTTCGTGTCGATGGACGAAAAGAATCTGCGGCCACAGGCGCTGGAAGCGATCCGCAGGACGAAGTGGATTCCCGAGTGGGGCGAGGCACGCATCCGCGAAATGGTTGCCGGGCGCCCGGACTGGTGTATCTCGCGCCAGCGTTACTGGGGCGTTCCAGTTGCGGTATTCGTGCATCGCGAGAAGCAGACGCTGCATCCTCAGACGGGCGCGCTGCTGGCACAAATTGCCGATGCGGTGGAACACGAAGGACTCGAAGCCTGGTTCGGCAGCGGCGTCGAGAACTGGCTGGGGGATGAGGCTGGCGAGTACGAGAAATGCAACGACACGCTCGACGTCTGGTTCGACTCGGGCACGGTACATCAGTGCGCGATCAAGGCCAACGAACCCGAAGCGATGATCGATGGCATCGCGCCACAGGCCGATCTGTATCTCGAAGGCTCCGACCAGCATCGCGGCTGGTTCCAGTCATCCCTGCTGACGTGCACCGCGATGTACGGCCGGGCGCCTTACCGCGCCGTGCTCACGCACGGGTTCACGGTGGACGAGCAGGGTCGCAAGATGTCCAAGTCGCTCGGCAACGTGGTTGCGCCGCAGCAGGTGACCAAGACCCTGGGCGCCGACGTGCTCCGACTGTGGGCGGCGGCGAGCGATTACTCGGGCGAGATTGGCATCTCCGACAATCTGCTCAAGCGCATGGCGGACGCGTATCGCCGCATCCGCAATACCGCGCGTTTCCTGCTCGGTAATCTGCATGGTTTCGATCCGGCACTGGACCACGTGAGTGCGGCCGAGATGATTGCGATCGACCGTTGGGCCATCACACAGGCGTCTGCCCTTCAGGACGAGATTCGTCAGGCTTACGAGGACTGCACGTTCCATCTCGTCTACCAGAAGCTGCACAACTACTGCGTGGTCGATCTGGGCGGCTGCTATCTCGACGTGCTGAAGGATCGTCTCTACACCACCGGGGCACGGAGCCATCCGCGGCGTTCGGCGCAGACCGCGATGTGGCATATCGCGCAGGCCCTGGTGCGCTGGATCGCGCCGATCCTGTCCTTCACCGCGGACGAGATCTGGCAGGTTTTGCCGGGCACGCAAGTGGGTAGTGTGTTTGCCCAGCGCTGGCACGAATTTCCGGTCATGGACCCCTCTGGCGTGGATTGGCCACGCTTGCTGGCTACGCGCGAAGCCGTGCGCAAGGCGCTGGAGGATCTACGCATCGCCGGCAAGATTGGCTCGGGCCTCAATGCCGAGGTGCGGCTGTACTCGGACGGGGCCACGTCCGGGGATTTGAAAGCGGTCGGCGACGAGTTGCGTTTCTGGTTCATCACGTCCGAGGCGAGTGTCTACACCCTCGTGTCGGCGCCCGCCGATGCGCAGAGTTTCACGCTGGAAGGCGGCGACGCTCTGCGGGTGCTCGCGCAGGCCTCCGCCCACGCCAAATGCGAACGCTGCTGGCATCAGCGTCCGGAGGTCGGATCGATCGCGGCTCATCCCACCCTCTGTGGCCGTTGCGTGGACAATGTGGAAGGCCGCGGCGAACTGCGGCGTTTCGTCTAGGGGTGTTCGCATGACGCAACCGTACAAAAACGTCTACTGGCTCTGGCTCGCCGCCGCGACGATCCTGGCCGACCAGATCACCAAGCAACTGGTGGTTCGCAGCATGGAACAGTTCGAATCGATCCCGGTCGGGAGCCTGTTCAACCTGGTCCACATGCAGAACCGGGGCGCGGCGTTTTCCATGTTGAGCCAGATGCCGCCGGTGTTCTTCGTGCTGTTGGCGGTGGGCGTGAGCATCGGCATCCTGATCTGGCTGCGGCGCAACCCGAGCGGACAACGCTGCGTCGCCGCCGGGCTGTCGCTGATCCTGGGCGGGGCGCTGGGCAATGTGATCGACCGCGTGCGCCTGGGGCACGTGACTGACTTCATCGATTTTCACGTCGGCGACTGGCATTTTGCTGCGTTCAACGTCGCGGACTCCGCCATCACGGTCGGCGCCGGCCTGCTGATCCTGGACATGCTGCTGGAATGGCGGCAAGGGCGTGTAGCGCCGCAGGGAACGAACCCGGACTGACATGGATATCCTGCTCGCCAATCCGCGTGGTTTCTGTGCCGGCGTGGACCGCGCCATCGACATCGTCGAACGCGCGCTCGAAGTCCTCGGCGCGCCGATCTACGTGCGGCACGAAGTCGTGCACAACCGTTTCGTGGTCGAAAACCTGCGCGCCAAGGGCGCGGTGTTCGTCGAGGAGATCGACGAGATTCCGCGCGGCGCGACCTGCATCTTCTCGGCGCACGGCGTGTCGCAGGCGGTGCGTGACGCGGCGCGCGCGCATGGCCTGACCGTGTTCGATGCGACCTGCCCGCTGGTCACCAAGGTCCACATCGAGGTCAAGCGCTATTCGCGCGAGGGCCGCGACGTGGTGCTGATTGGCCACGCCGGGCACCCGGAGGTCGAGGGCACGATGGGCCAGTTCGACGAATCGCAGGGCGGGCACATCCACCTGGTCGAGACGCCGGAGGATGTCGAACACCTGCCGGTGCGCAACCCCTCGCACATGGCCTACGTGACGCAGACCACGCTGTCGATGGACGACACCGCGCGGGTGATCGCCGCGCTGCGCGCGCGTTTCCCGCAGGTGCTGGGGCCGCGCAAGGACGACATCTGCTATGCCACCACCAATCGCCAGGACGCGGTCAAGGAACTGGCCGCACAGTGTGACGCGGTGCTGGTGGTGGGCTCGCGCAACAGTTCCAACTCCAACCGCCTGCGCGAGCTATCCGAAACCGAGGGCACGCCGGCCTACCTGATCGACGGGCCGGATGACATCCGCGCCGAGTGGATCGAGGGCCGCAAGTGCGTCGGCGTCACGGCCGGCGCGAGCGCGCCGGAAGTGCTGGTTCGACAGGTCATCGCGCGGCTGCGAGAGTTCGGTGGTGTCGAGGCGCGCGAGTTGAAGGGGCGGGAAGAGACCATCGTGTTTGCGTTGCCGATGGCCTTGCGCAAGGCGGTTCGCGCTTAGCGAGGAGTGAAGAAGCATGCGGCGTGGCAACGCAGCGTCATTGCGGAGTGACCGAGGTCGGTCCACCTCGATCGGCCTGGTGGATGCGCTTCGCTTATCCACCCTTGTGCGAGAGTAGGACCCTAAATAGTCCTCTCATGGCGCGCTCCGCGCCTCGCTCAAGGCCGCGCGGTACGGCTCGACGAACCAGGGCGACACGCCAGTGGTGGACTCGAGTTCCCGCACCGCCTCGTCCAGCAGAGTCTCCGCTTCCGGGCGCTTGTCTGCCAGCAGGATCTGACCGCGCAGGCCCTTGAGTCGCCCGACCCAGCCTTCGCCGGGGCCGCCCGATTCCAGCACCTTGGCGTCCAGGGACGCGGCCAGCACCTTGGCTTGCGCAGCACGGCCGCGGCTGACCTGCACGGTCGCCAGGTAGAACGCCGCCGTCTGGGCGGCAGCGCTGTCTGCGCCCAGCTTCGTCGCGAGTTGCGCATGGGCTTCGGCGAGGCTGTGTCCCGCACGCTCGTTCAGCCCGCTGTAGAACTCCACGATGCCGACGTTCATCCGCAGCATCTGCGCCGTCAGATCGTTATCGCCCATTTTCTTCCGGAAGCCTTCCCAGGCGGCGGTGGCGGTCTCCAGGGCCTGCGGCCATTCGCCGGTGGCGGTATAAGCGTTGGCCAGGTAAGACAGGGCGGTAAGCGTTCGCCGATTGTCGGGGCCGGGAGCTTCCAGCGCGTCGGCGTACGCTTCACGAAAGAGCGGCGCAGCCTCCGCGATCCTGCCCTGAACGAGCAGGGACTGACCGAGCACGATCTTCACCGTGGACCGGTTCGTAAGGCTCATGTCCTGGCTGCTCAGGGACAAAAGCTGCCGGCCCAGGCGCTCGCCGTCGGCGTAGCGGCCGACTCTCACCAGGTCGTCGGCCAGCGGCATGCCGATGAGCAGGCGTTGAAGTCGGTCGTCGGGCGCGTGTTCGTCCAGGACGGCGAGCGCGTGTTCGAATTGTGTAATCGCGGCTTCCGGTTGGACTTGTGCGTGCAAGCAGTTACCGCGCACCAGGGCCGCGAGCATTGCGAGGCGGAAGTCTGTCGTCTTGACAGCCGTGCCCCGGGAATCGGCACGGTCGAGCTGCGCCAGCGCGTCCGGGAAGCGGCCGGTGGCGCAGAGGCTCAGCGCCCACTGGTAACGCGCGTGCAGCGACAGCGGGTCGGCTTCACCAGCGGTGGCGGTCAGCAGTTCCACGGCGCGGCGACGCTGTTGTTCGGCTGCGACGTAGTTGCCCGTGCCGTTGAAGGCGACGCCGAGACTCAGTCGCACGGACGCCTCGGCGTAGGGATCGTCCGCGAACCGGCCTTGCAGCCGGCTCTCGGCCAGCGACAACACTTCCGAGATCGGAGGGTCGGGCGTCCTGGCCGGCCGCAGCGGATTGGCCGCGCCGAGCAGATCGTCGTTGAAGAATTGATTGATCGCCTCCGCGCGGCTCTGCTGACGCGTCGCCTCGCGCAGCGCGCGATCGCTGCGGAGGTAGAAGGCGAGGCTCGTGACCAGGCCCAGGGCGAGCGTGATCATCGTCGCGATCAGCAGCGGCCGGCGGGCGCGGGTTCGGGCGAGCGCGGCGGCCAGTTCGCGAGCATCGGCCTCGGCGCGCCGTTGCTGTTGCAACGCTTCGCGACGCGCTTCGAGCCTGCGCAAGCGCAGCGCAAGCTCCGCGGCGCTGGCAGGGCGCTGTGTCGGATCGTGGGCCGTGGCGTGGGCGATATCCTCGCGTAGCAGTTCGTCCCCGATGTCGTGGTCCCAACCCGGCGCGATCCGCCGCTGCAGGTCGGCCGCCAGCACCTGGCACAGGATCAGGCCGAGCGCGTAGACGTCGGACTGCATCGTCGGCGTGGCGCCCGCGAGCAGTTCCGGCGCCAGATACAGCGGCGTGCCGCTGCTCGTTTCACCCGGCTCCAGGGTGAGTCCATGCGCGGTGATGCCCAGCTCGGCCAGCCGGCCGGGTTCCAGCAGGCGTGCGTTGCCGAAATCGGTCAGGCGGACCCGCCAGCCGCCTTCGGCCTTGTCGGCGGCGACCAGCAGATTGCCGGGTTTGAGGTCCTTGTGCAGGATGCCGAGGCCATGCGCGACCGCGACTGCGTCGGCGATCTGCAGAAACAGCGCCAGCCTTTGAGCGATCGACGCCGCCGCCAGACGCTGGTCCGCTATGGCCCAGTCGGCGAGGTTATCGCCGCCGTACTCCGCTTCGAGAAAGAACGGCGGCGTCGCGAAATTCCAGTCGATGATGCGCACGAAGGCGTCCGGATCGGCCGCGGACTGGAGCAGCAGCCGGTACAGTGTCGTTTCGCGCTTGAGCGAGCCCAGGTGTTCGCCGTCGGTGCTGAACTTGTACACCCGCGGCTCGCCGGTCCTGGCGTGTCGGGCGAGCCAGACCTCGCGACCGTGGGCCGGGCCGAGTTGTCTCTCCAGCCGCCACTGCGGGCGTTCCGGAACCTCCATGCCGGGGCTCAGTTGCAGCTCGCTGAAGAGCTTTCGCCCGACTGCGATACGCTCTACCGGCCCCTCCAGCCGGAAGCCGATCCGCGGCAGGGTGACGACGCGCGCCGCATTATCCGGTCCCAGGGCCTGGCGCAGCCTCAACACCGTATTGCCGAGTACGGTCTCCACCGCCGGCCGCCGGCCCCACACCTCGTCGAGGAGTTCGGTGCGCGTCACCACCTCGCCCACGTGCGTCAGTAGCAGGGCCAGCACCTGCAGCGGTTTGGGGTCCACTTCCACCACCACGCCCGCCACGCGCAACTCGCGGCGGGATTCGTCGAATTCCGCCGTCCCAAAGCGGTGGCGGTACTGCACGACCGTGCCGCGGGCCGCCGACGAAGCACTCATGATTTCTCTCCCGCACTTCTGGAAGCCCCCGGTGCCGTCCCTCCTGATCGTCGGCAAGCCATTGACTGGAAGTGGTTATTTAAAAGAGATAAAAACGAGATGGATTTGTGATCGAAACGACCGGCGGGTTTTGGCAGAGTTCCTCCCAGGTTCGATGACACCCAGCGCCGGGACCCCGCACAGTTCTCACCGGCGTCCCAATCAATTTTCGCTCAGCCTGCAATCCGATCACCAGCACCAGTCCGTCCACCGGAGTCCTTGCAATGAACCCCCATGTTTTCGATAGCGCCGTCACGCCCTTCGTTCGCTTCGTCGCCGCGCCAATCACGGCAGCGCTAATACTTGCCGCGGGTACCGCCGCGGCCACGCCAGACCCTTATTACGACGAGAACGGATTGCCGCGCGTCAACCTGATGGGCACCAACACGGTCGCCGCCGCCAATCCGAAGCTTATGTTCAGCCGCGGCACCGTGCTGGGCGTGGACAACAACGTCCACGCTTTCACCGTGCCGGTGACCAACTCCTCCGGCCAGGTGGTCAATTACGACCTGGTGATCGAGTTGACCCCGGCCACCAATGGCATACCCCCGACCAGCGCCAGGGTCACTGCAGTGCGCTCGCCGACGGTGGTCACGGGCGCGCTGGTCGCTGGCACCTACAACGACCGCCCGCTGGACGCCACCTGCAATGTCACCAACGTGGCCCTGCCCTCGGGTCGCACACAGACGCTGATCAAGTGCAATCCCGATGGCACAGCCGTCAACGTGGAACTGACTGTCGTCACCGGTGCGGTGGACGGCACCCATCCGTATTTCACCCAGTTGTCGGGCGCAGACATTCATCAGCGCCCGGATGTCAACAACTACTTCTGGGGCATTACCACGGCTGGATTTGGCGCCCTCGGCGGCTGCACGTTCAACACTCCCGGTGGCGGTATCAATACCGGGCAAATCGTCAGTGCGCAGCGCAACGGGAACCGGATTGTCCTGGGCGCCTATCGCACCAACGGCTTCCTGGACTGCGCACCGGCCATCACCAAGACAAACTGAGCAGGCGTAGGGTGGGCAACGCGGCTTCATCCGTTGCCCACGCGGTCCACGGTGATCGGATGCCCTCCGCGTGGGCACGATGAAGCTGTGCCCACCCTACGACCACTGTCAACACCTTGCACGCACCCACCCAACTCCAGACGCCTCATTAACACGTTCTCACTGCGTAAAGCCTGCATGCTGCTGGTTTCGGCCGGTCTCGCCCTGCCGGCCGCACCGGTTCGTGCGACCACGCCCACCGACTATGCGATGCCCTACCTGACCCGGAACCCGCCTGGCACGCGCAGTAGCGGAGAGAGCATCACCCTGGTCAGCGCTGCCGACTTCGCAAGCTCCGCCCTGGTCGCCAGCGTCGGATTGGGCGCCCGATTGATCGCACCGACGACTCACGCCTCAGGGGTCGTGGCGCAGGGCGTGGTGACGGACTATCGGCCGGATTCGATGGTCTACGGCCAGGACGGTCGCTGGATGAAGGTCAACCTGCGCCAGGGAGTCATCGCGACTCCGGTCCAGGTTTCCAGCGAAGCCGAAGCAGGCGATGCCTGTGACCCCAGCCTCGCAGCGTCCGTCAACGAGGTATCGCGATTCATTTCCACTCATCTGGGACGCCCCGCAGCGGCCGCCTTCCTGTACCGGCTGCAGGGTGCAGACGGCCAGTGTGGAACGGCCGACGACCTGCTGCGTCGCATCCTGTTGTCTGATGGGGCCGGCACCGTGCCGGCAACCCTGGACTACGGCAGTCTGGACTTGATCCCGGTCTATCGGGCCGATGGCCGGCTGCTGGCCTCGTACGTGCTGGATTCCGGGACCCTGCTGCGGGTGGCGCCGGATTTCCTGAGCACCTCGGTCGTCGCCAACGGTGTGGCCGATTTCGAGCACGTCGGCCAGACCGTCGAGGGCGCGCTGATCGCGATCATCGACGGCCAGCTGCGCCAGATCCGGGTCAGTGGAGCACTGGTGCCGCGACCACTCAAGCGCCCCGGCCGAGGCTACGAGATCGAAACGGCTTTATTGCAAGAGGCTCAGGTTTACGTCACCGAGAAGGCACTGGACTCGAATACGCGGATCCAGAGCCGGATTTCCCGGGTACCCGCAGACGGCAGCGGCCCGGCCGTGGAGATGCTGCGCCTGCGCGAAAGGGCGGTGGCGGTTGTGGACCTCACCGATACGCGCCTGCTGTACCTTACGCTGCAACTGGAAGTGTTCCCCGTGTTCCATTCCGGATCGACCCTGCTCAGCTTCCCGCTGGACGGTGTGCATGGCAGCGCCAGGCCAAGCCGTGTTCACCGCGCCATCGACGGCTTGATCTCCGTGGTGGATACCCGGGGCAGTCAGGTATTTTTCAATGTTCTCACCACACCGAACTACCCGGTGCTGGGCGAGACCAACCTGGCCTTGGTGAAGTCCGATACCGGTGTCGGCATTGCCAACCATCGCAACGGTTCGTCCTGGCTGGGGGGTGGGCTCAGTCGCTACACGACGTACGATTTCGACAACGATCTGGACCGGCTGTTGCTGGCGACACGGGGTCTGGGTGGCACGCTGCGCGGCGTCAGGCTGTCAGGCGTCGATCCCGCTTCGCTGACGTCCGTCAATTTGGCCAGGTTGCCGGTAGACGCGGCGGCTAGATTCCCGACGATCGGCTTTGGTTCTGCCGATTTGGGCGGGATCGAGACCGGCTTCGGCGGGGGCGAGCGCGACCGGATGACCACGGACGTGTTCGCCTTCGACCTCGAAACGCCCCGGTTCCTGCGCCTGACCCAGACGCCCGGCGAGTCTGAAACCGCGTTCTGAACAGGCCCGTGGGCCGACAGCGGCAGCCCCGATCAAATATCCGGAAACCGCACCTTCGGGTCCGCAATCAGGGCCGGCGCCTTGGCCGCAATCGCGCCCCAGAACAGCAGCAGGATGAAACGTTCGGCCTGGCGGCGGATGTCTTCGCGCTGCGCCGGGTTCTCCAGGTAATCCATCGAGAAGAAGGTCATCTGGCGGATCACCAAGCGCGAAATATCCAGCACTACCTCGGGATCCACCAGCGGTAGCTGGAGCACGCCGAGCACGTCCTCGGCCATGTCGGCGGCGATGTCGTCGATCAACTGGCGCATGGCCTTGCGCAGCACGGGGCTGGTGCCGTGCAGTTCGCGAATGCCGACAACATAAGCCTCGCGGTGATCGGTGACGAAATCCAGCACCAAGCCGATGGATTCGCGGATGATGCCCTGCATCTGGTTCAGACCCTCGGCAGGGTTGCTGAAGTCAGACAGGCGAAAACCCTTTTCGGCGGGACGCAGCCGCCGATCGCGCAGACCCTGGCGCAGCTCGGTGCCCAGCTCGTCGAGCATGGCCACGCCCAGCTCGTCGAAATCCTTGAAGTGGCGATAGAAGGTGTTGGGGTTCAGCCCCGCATGGCGGGCGACTTCGCGCAGACCCAGGGACGCCAGGCTGCGGGTGGTGGCAGCCAGTTCCAGCGCTGCCTCCATCAGCTTCTGACGGCCACTGATAGGCCGCTCTGGCAGCTTCGAACGATCACTTTTATCTACTGAATTCTTCGCCATGTCAGGATTTTGCGTATATTGCCATTGAAGAATGTCACATACCGTATTGACGTTTAAGTAGACACTCGTCTACATTGTCGGTAGACGATTGTATACCTATAGGGTCCGTCTACCCGAGGAGTCGATACCGATGAGCATCAAGAGCACGAAGAAGTCCACCCGCAATGCCAAGTCCGAGGCCGTCATGCCGACGCGTCGCGACCTCCAGTTCGATCTGCCCGCCGAGCGGGTGCAGGACTGGGTGGGCGATGGCAGTGTGCACTTCACGCATCTCATGAACACGATGTCCCTGGTCATCCCGGTGGGCGAGCGTTTCTTCATCGATGCCGTGCGTCACTACCGCGACCAGGTCGGCGATCCGGAGTTGAAGAAGGCGGCCACCGCCTTCATTGGCCAGGAAGCGATGCATGGCCGCGAGCACGACGAGTACAACGCGCGCGTGTTCCAGCGCGTGCCGGCCGCTGAAACCTTCGAGAAGCGCGTCAAGACTCTGTTGGACGTCGTGCAGAACAAGGCACCGCCGTCCTTCCGCCTGTCCGCGACCATCGCGCTCGAGCACCTCACCGCGATCATGGCCAACGGCCTGTTGCAGGACCCGCGCGTCACCGAGAACGCCGAGCCCGGCTACCACGCACTGTGGCGCTGGCACGCGCTGGAAGAAACCGAGCACAAGGGCGTGGCCTACGACGTGTGGGAGGCCACGCAGGGCAAGGGTGCCGCGGCGTATGCCAATCGCGCCTTCGGCCTGGTGGCGGCGACGGCGATTTTCTGGGGCATGGTGATCCCGCACTACGTCGGCTTCCTGCGTGACGAGGGCAAGCTCGCCGACGCGAAGGGCTGGCGCTCGTTCTACCGGATGGCCTTCGGTGAGGTGGGCTTCCTGCGCAGGATGGTGCGACCCTGGTTCGACTATTTCCGTCCCGGCTTCCATCCCTGGGACGATGACAACAGCCGCTTCCTCGAAGGCATCGAGGGGTTCAGCCAGCGCTATGCGACGCCCAAGGCGCCGCTGGCGGCTGCGGCCTGAGTCCAGGTCATTCCGGCCTGGGCGGGAGCCATTCCCGTTCAAGGCATGACGGTCGGTACAACCCAACACAGGAGCCCGCAGTGGCCAGAAAAAAAATCACCTCGAACGCCGCAGCCGTCGTCACCGGCGCGGGCAGCGGCATCGGTCGCGCATTCGCGCTGGAACTCGCAAGACGCGGCGGCCGCGTCGTCTGTGCCGACATCAACCTGGCAGCCGCGCAGGAAACCGTTGCACTGATCGAAGCGGAAGGGCAGACAGCGCACGCGGTGCGCTGCGACGTCTCGGTGATGGCCGAGGTCGAGGCCCTCGCCACGACGGCCGAGCACTGGCTGGACGGAACCATCGACGTGGTCATCAACAATGCCGGAGTCGGCGCCGGGGGCTACCGCATCGGGGACATTTCCCTGGAGGACTGGCAGTGGGTGCTGGGCGTCAATCTCTGGGGCGTGATCCACGGCTGCCAGACCTTTGCGCCCCGCCTTCGCGCGCAAGGCCGCGGCGGCATCATCAACGTCGGCTCCACCGCGAGCTTTGCGGCAGCACCGCTGATGGGGCCGTACAACGTCAGCAAGGCTGCGGTGCTCGCGTTGTCCGAGACCCTGGCGGCCGAGATGAACGGCAGCGGCGTGAACGTGACCGCGCTGTGCCCGACCTTCGTGAAGACCAACATCGCACGCGACGGCCGCATCGCCAGCCACGCCACCGGCTTCGCCGACAAGCTGATGAAGTGGACCGGCATCCCGGCCGAGGGCGTGGCGCGCCAGACGCTCGACGCGCTCGATCGCAACCAGCTTTACGTGCTGCCTCAACTCAATGCCCGAACGATCTGGCGCATGAAGCGTCTGGCGCCGACGGCTTACGCACGCGGGGCCGGCCTGCTCAATCGACTGCTGGCTGCGAAAACCTGATCGCGCTCGCGAGGAGAACGACATGCAAATGGATCTGGACTGGATGCTGGGCAAGATGAAAGCCAGCCAGTGGGCTCTGGCGGACATCGACTGGGACGCGCCGGGCCGTGAACTCGTCACCGGCGACAGGGAGCTGTACCCCAAGCTCAAGACCTTCATGGCTGACCTGATGTGGATCGAACATGTCGGCGCGCGTGGCTTTGCGGCGATGGCGCGCAAGGCGCCGACCGAAACGCTGCGCGAGATCTATCGCTATTTCCACGCCGAGGAACAGCGCCATGCCAATGCCGAGATGGCGTTGATGAAGCGCTGGGGCATGCTTGAAGGCGAGGAGATTCCGGAACCCAACATCAACCTGCGCCTGGTGATCGACTGGCTCGACACCTACAGCGACGACATGCCGCTGGAAGTGCTCGGATCGGTGATCCCGATGCTGGAGATCGCGCTCGACGGCGCGCTGTGCAAATTTCTGCTGGAGACAGTGAAGGATCCGGTCTGCCACCAGGTGTTCGAGAAGATCAACGCCGACGAGGCGCGCCACCTGGGTGTGGATTTCCACGTGTTGGAGATGCTCGGCCACGGGCCGATGTATCGCCTGCTGCTCAAGACCGCGGCGACCTGGATGAACCCCAAGCTCATCCTCGGCGTGCTGGCCTACTTCCCGCTGCTCAACCGGATGCGCGACAACATCGTCGAACTCGGACTGAAGGAAGAGCGCCTGTACGAGGCGATGAACAAGTTCGAACGCATCGGCGGCACGCCCGCGGGCAGGCGCAATCCCTGGTTCCGGATCATCAGCCAGCATGGTGCCTGGGTGGTGGAACGCAAGAATGTGCTTTACCACACGCCGGTGGACGCCCTGGTGAAAGCCAGTAACTGGTACCCGCGACGCCTGCTGCGACCGGTGCCGACCTGGGTCAAGCAGTTGACCTGGAAGCCGGCGGCGTAGCCCGGTTCCGCGTGGGCGGAGCCGGGCGCCCCGCTGGCCTTCGGCGAAGCGGGCGACGAACTTCACATTCTCCGAGGAGCAAGCCATGAACGACCTGCGCATCCCCCGTCTCAGCCGGCGCAAGAAACCCGAGCCCGGGAAGGCCGTGCAACCCGTCTTCGAATCCAGAACCATCGACGTGCTGATCGTTGGCGCCGGCTTCGCCGGCCTGGGCGCCGCCATCCGTCTGCAACAGGCGGGCGTGACGGACATCGTGATCCTCGAACGCGGCAGCGAGGTCGGCGGTACCTGGCGTGACAACCAGTATCCGGGCGCGGCCTGCGACATCCCGTCCAATCTCTACTCGTACTCGTTCGCGCAGAACCCCGAATGGTCGCGCGGGTTCTCCGGGAGTCGCGAAATCCTCGGCTACGTCCATCACCTGGTCGATTGTTTCGACCTGCATCGCCTGATCCGCTTTCATCACAACGTCGCCAGCCTGAGCTTCGACGAAGCGCGCGGCGTGTGGTGGGTGCAAACCGAGCATGGCGAGACGCTCACCGCGCGCAACGTGGTGATGGGGCAGGGGCCGCTGTCCAACGCGAGCTTCCCGAAAATCTCCGGCATCGAGACCTACGAGGGTCACAAGATTCATAGCGCGCGCTGGGATCACGGCTACGATTTCAGCGGCAAGCGGGTCGCGGTGGTCGGCACCGGCGCCAGCGCCATCCAGATCGTGCCGGAGCTGGTCAAGCAGGCCGCCAGGCTCAAGGTGTTCCAGCGTACGCCGGCCTGGGTGATGCCGCGGCCGGATTACGAATCACCGCAGTGGAGCCGTCGGCTGTTCCGTCGCCTGCCCCTCGCGCAGACCGCGTTTCGCGAGCTGCTGTACTGGGTGCATGAGTCGATGGCCGTCGGTGTGGTCTGGACCACGCCGGTGACCGCGCTGTTCGAACGCCTGGCCCGCGCCTACCTGCGTGCGCAGGTGAAGGACCCCTGGCTGCGGCGCCAGCTCACGCCGGATTTCCGCCTGGGCTGCAAGCGGATTCTCATCTCCAACGACTGGTACGATGCCTTGCAGGAACCCCGCTGCGAGTTGATCTCCTGGCCCATCGCCAACCTCGCGCCCAAGGGCATCCGCACGGTGGAGGGCATCGAACACCAGGTCGATTGCATCATCTTCGCCACCGGTTTCGAGGTTTCCAAGGCCGGCTCGCCGTTTCCCATCACTGGCCTCGGCGGTCGCCAGCTCAACGACGAGTGGTCACGCGGCGCGCAGGCACACAAGAGCGTCAGCATCAGCGGTTACCCGAACCTGTACCTGACCTTCGGCCCCAACTCCGGACCCGGTCACAACTCTGCTCTGGTCTATATGGAAGCGCAGATCGACTACATCGTGCAGGGTGTGCAGCAGGTGCTGCGGCCGGGCGTGAAGTTTCTCGACGTGCGGCCGGAGGTGCAGACCCGGTTCAACCAGCGCATCCAGAAGCGCCTGCGGCGTACCAACTGGAATTCGGGTTGCAAGAGCTGGTATCTGACCGAGGATGGCTACAACGCGACTATGTACCCGGGGCTGGCGACGCAGTTCAGGGCGCAGATGCGGGAGTTCAAGCCGGCAGAGTATCGGGCCGTTCCGGTCTGAGCCTGGGAGGATGGATGCGCTTCGCTTGTCCCGCCCACAGCTTGGCGCCGCGCAGGGTGGATAAGCGAAGCGCATCCACCAGCGCCGACCCGGTCCGCGCGCATCAGTGCGCCACCACCTCGTCGGTCCACACCTTGAAGCTTTCGAGGGTGTGCGGACCGTAGGTGGTCGTGATCGCGACGTCCGCGGCATCGCGACCCCGCGCGATCAGCACCCGGCCAATGCGCGGCGCGTTGTTGCGTGGGTCGAAGTTGTACCAGGCGCCGCCGAGAAACACTTCCATCGAGCCGGCAAAATCCATCGGCGCGTCCACTGCCGGCACGCCAATGTCGCCCAGATAGCAGGTGCAATAACGCGCAGGAATGTTGAGCGCGCGACAGAACGCGATGGCCAGGTGGGCAAAGTCGCGGCACACGCCTTGCCGTTCGTTGTAGACCTCCCAGGCGGTTTTGGTGGGGCGCGCGTACTGATAGCCGAAAGTAATGTGCCGGTGGACGAAATCACAGATCGCCTGCACCCGCGGCCAGCCCGGCGGGGTGTGGGCAAACAGTTTCCAGGCCGCATCGGACAGCAGATCGGACTCGCAGTAGCGGCTCGGCAGCAGATACACCAGGGTGGCTTCGGGCAGGGTTTCAACCGAGTGCTGAACCGCCATCGGGACCACCGGCTCCAGCATGCCGCGGTCGTTGATGAGCGCATCGGCAGTGAGCCGGATACGTCCGGCCGGCGCGACGATGCGGGTGCACCAGTTGCCGAAGCCGTCGCGATACATGCTCGTCGGTACCCAGGGGTCGGTGCGCATCTGGTCAGGCCGCACCAGGTCCGAGGCGCGTGTGTAATGGATGTTCAGCGTGACGATCATCGGCGTCGGCTGCGGGCACTGGTAGACGAGGTCGTAGCCGAGGCGGATCTGCATAGGGATTGGGGAGGACATTTGACGACTAAATCGGGACCAGCTCTGCCTCGACCTGTCGCAGCATGCGTGCCAGACGTCCAATCCATCGCTTTTGCCCGGCCGCGTCGGCGATCAGGTCCTGGCGAATTTCGAGTTCTACGTGCGGCAGACCGCGGCTTTCACCGTATCTTGGAATCGCGTAGTCGGTCTCGTCGCTCACCGAGTAGGGCTGGTTGTCGCCGATCATGAGGCCGTCTTCCGATCTCAGCACGTCGGCCACCCGTCGCGCCATCCGCGGATCGCGGTTGTACAGCACGCCTGCATGCCAGGGCCGCGCGGCGCCGAGATAGACCGGCGTGAAACTGTGCATCGCGATCAGCAGGGTGGGCTGTCCGCGTTGCAGACGAGCGTCGAGCTGCCCGGCGATCCTTGCGTGGTAGGGATTGAAGATCTCGTGCTGGCGTGCCGCA
This sequence comes from Panacagrimonas sp., assembly GCA_052387695.1. Lineage (GTDB taxonomy): Bacteria > Pseudomonadota > Gammaproteobacteria > Nevskiales > Nevskiaceae > Panacagrimonas. Next base: position 24,606 of record JBQTIX010000008.1, read on the forward strand.
AGTTCCGCCGGGGTGAGCGCAAGATTGCCCGGGACGGGGGTGCGCTCGCTGAGCTTGACGACGGATTCTTCGCTCTGCGGCGGCCGGTTGCAGTCGATCACCAGCCGCGAGTAGGTCTGGAGGATCACCGTTGCGTCGAGTGCGTCGCCCAAGCCGGTCGCAACGGCGGCGGCGCCGATGTCCCAGGCGACATGGCTTGCAAGCTCGTTGTCGCTGAGGCCCAGCGTGCCGAGTCGTCGCGGAATGCGGTTTGCGGCGTGATCGCAGAGCAGCAGGTAGGGCGATGCGCCGTCCGCGTGCTCGATGCGCCAGGACGGCGGCTCGCCGGGGGTGAGTAGCGCTACCGTCGAAAGGCTCATGGAATCATGCAGGGTACATGCACAATCGGGCTTGGCCGCTCCGATTGCATGACGCCTTTGCACCGGGGCGGGCAGTGCCGTCCCGGTGCATGGCGTTCAGGGTTTACGGCGTCGCAGCTGGCTCGGCGACGACCGGTTCCGCCGTGGCGGCAGCATCCGCCGCCGGAGGAGCAGCCTCGACCGACCCGGTGGGCGGCGCCACGATGACGCCAGCCCCGCCTTCGGTGATCTTCAGCTCGACACGACGGTTCAGTTCACGGCCCTCATCGGTTTCGTTGTCCGCCACCGGCACGGCCTCACCCAGCCCGACGCTGGTCGTCCGCGCGGTATCGATGCCGTGACCGACCAGGTATTGCTTCACCGACTGCGCGCGTCGCTCGGACAGCCGCTGGTTGTACGCGTCCGAGCCCTTGCCGTCGGTGTGACCCTGAATCTCGACCTTGACGTCCGGACGGGCCTTGAGAGCTTCGACCACCTGGTCGAGGATGGTCTTGGCATTCGTGGTCAGGGACGCCTTGTCGAAATCGAAGTTCACGCCGCGCAGCACGATGGTGTCGCCGGCCTTGCAACCGGCCAGGGTGATCGGCTCGCCGGGTTTCGGCGCCTGGCAGGGATCGGCTTCGTCGTTGTCGTCGGCGGAGTCGCAGCCAGGGTCGCCGGGATGATCCACCCGCCCGTCGCCGTCGTTGTCCTTTCCGTCGCTGCATGCCTTGGGATCGGTTTCGTCGCCATCGTCCGCAGCAGAGCAACCCGGGTCCTGAGGATAATCGATGAGCCCGTCGCCGTCGTTGTCCAGCGAGTCCGAACAGATCAGCACCGGGGCGACGACCGCGACCGGAGGCGGTTCCTCCACCGGGGCGGGTGTGGGGTCCTTGAAGTAGTACGCCAGGGTCAGCATCGCGGCATGCGATTCGTACCGGGTCTCGATATGACTCTCGGGATTGTTGGCCAGCACGTCGTAATCGCCCTTGTCGCCTTTGAGATAGCGATAGTCCAGTGACGCCACCCAGTGCGCGCCGAGGTCGAAGCCGACACCGGCGCCGGCCTGCCAGGCGAAAACCGTATCGTCGTCGGTACGCAGGGCGGTGCCGTCCACCAGCAGGCTGCCGTCGAATGCAGGATCGCTGATCTTGGTCTTGGCGGCGCCCGCACCGCCACCGATATAGGGATGCACGCTGCCCGACTTGTTGAAGTCGAGCCAAAGATTGAGCATCGCCGTGTCGGTGTCCTCTTCGCCTTCCACCACGTCCGACTCGCCGCCGTTGGCGGTGTCGACGCTGTCGAACTCGTCGTGGCGACGGTCGAGGTTCAACTCCAGACGCAGGCCGCTGGTGAAGGCGTAGCCCGCGACCAGTCCGCCGACCCAGCCGGTGTCGAAGCCATTCTCGGCCAGCTCGGTACCGTCAGCGAGCCCGCCGACCAGGAGGTCGTAGTCGTAGATCTTGAAGCGCTGGTCTTCAGCGAAATTCGCGCCGCCCTGGAGGCCCAGGTAAAAGCCGTCGCCGGCCTGCGTGGACAAGGGCAGCAAACCCGCCAGCCCGAACAAGAGTCCGCGTGCCGATCCAGCCAAAGCAATTTTCATCAGGTCCCTCTCTCGATAGGTAAGTGAACGAGGATCGGGGCCGGCCCTTGCGGTCTGCCGGCCCCGGCTCCTGCGCGCATCTTATTCGCTACCCATGAGGGAACAAAGCTTTGGCGCCCGCGCTGTGTCCGCTACCGCACGCCAGGCTTGCCGGCTACTGCGCGGCGGCGGCCTCCGGTGTCCCCGGGACCGGGGCCACCACGACTCCGGTGCCGCCTTCGGTGATCTTCAGCTCAACGCGGCGATTGAGTTCACGGCCGGCGTCACTGTCGTTGTCGGAGACGGGCACGCTCTCGCCCATTCCGACGGTGGTCATGCGCCCGGCATCGATTCCGCTGCTGACGAAGTACTGTTTCACCGATTTCGCACGACGCTCGGAAAGGCTCTGGTTGTACTCGTCCGAACCCTTGCCGTCGGTGTGACCCAGAATCTCGACCTTGACATCCGGGCGGGCTTTGAGCGCTTCCGCGACCATGTCGAGAATGGTCTTGGCGTTGGCGGTCAGCGAGGCCTTGTCGAACAGGAAGTTCACGCCGCGCAGCACGATGATGTCGCCCGCCTTGCAGCCGTCGAGGGTCATCGGCTCGCCCGGCTTCGGCGGCTGGCAGGGATTGGTCTCGTCGTTGTCGTCGGCCGAGTCGCAACCGCGGTCGCCCGGGTGATCGATCAGACCGTCGCCATCATTGTCCTTGCCGTCGCTGCACGCCTTGGGGTCGGTTTCGTCGCTGTCGTCCGCCGCGGTGCAGCCCGGATCCTGCGGGTAGTCCACGAGCCCGTCGCCGTCGTTGTCCAACGTATCCGAGCAGACCAGCAAGGGGGGGACGACGACGACGGGTTCCGGCACCGGTTCCACCACCGGGTCGGGTCCGCGGAAGTAGTAACGCAGCGACGCCATCGCCGCGTGCGACTCGTATTCCGTCTCGACATTGCTCTCGGGATTATTGGCGAACACGTCGTACTCGCCGTCTTCGCCCTTGAGGTAGCGGTAATCGAGCGAAGCGACCCAATGGGCGCCGAGGTCGAAGCCGATGCCGGCGCCAGCCTGCCAGGCGAACACGGTGTCATCGGCGTCGCGAAGCGCAAGGCCGGGCAGCACGCTGAGATCGAAGGCGGGGTCGTTGATCTTGGTCCGCGCTGCGCCCGCGCCACCGCCGATGTAGGGATGCACGTTGCCCGACTTGTTGAAGTCGAGCCACAGGTTGAGCATCGCCGTCTGGGTTTCCTCTTCGCCTTCGACGACCGACGAGGGGCCGCGATTGGGGAACTCGATGTCGTCGAACTTGTCCTCGCGATGGTCGAGGTTCAGTTCCATGCGCAGGCCGCTGCGGAAGGCATAGCCCGTGACCAGTCCGGCAACCCAGCCGGTGTCGAAGGTGTTCTTGGCGAACTCGGAGCCGTCGTCGGGTCCGCCCAGCAACAGGTCGTAGTTGTAGATATCGAACGTCTGGTCTTCGGCGAAGTTTGCGCCGCCCTCCAGCCCCAGGTACCAACCATCGCCCGCTTGCGCAGCGAGGGGCAGAAGGCCCGCGAGAACCAGCAGAGAGCCGCGCGTCCATCGAGTTACATCCATTTTCATTTTCATCCCATTCCTTAGCCGATTGAGCGGGGGAACAGGACCGACGGCAGCCCCTTTTCCCTGCTGGCCCCGTCTCCTTGCTGCAATCTTATTCAACACCCGTTGGGATGAGCCTATTCGAACGCGAGCGCGGGCTCTGTGCGCTATCGCACCCATGCCGCGCGGCTCCCCGCAATACCCGTGCTGTGGGACGCTGCATTCGCCTGAAGAAAGGTCTTCGTGGCAAGCCGCTATAGTCACTGCGCGGCGTCGCAGGCCGCGCAAACGCTCCTGGACGGGTGGGCTGAGCACAGGATGTTGATCGAATTGCACCGTCAGGGGCGATCCCCTAGACTTCGCGCCCTTCGCGGCGCCTGGTCGTCGTGAAGACCCTGTCCCACCGAGTGCAATCCGGGGGACTCACGCGGGTCGACAGGCCCGTATCCACAGGAGTTTGCATGCGTCATTACGAAATTGTGGTCATGGTGCACCCGGACCAGAGTGATCAGGTTCCAGCCATGATCGAGCGGTACAAGGCCATGGTCGAAGTCGACGGCGGCAAGATTCACCGCCTGGAAGACTGGGGTCGGCGCCAGCTGGCCTACGCCATCGCCAAGCTGCACAAGGCCCACTACGTGCTGATGAACGTGGAGTGCACTGACAAGGCCCTGGGCGAACTCGAGAACGCCTTCCGCTTCAACGATGCCGTGATCCGCAAGCTGGTGATGCGTACCGAAGTCGCGCAGACGGCGCAATCGCCTTTGTTCAAGGTGCCTGAGGAAGACAAGAAGCCCGAGTACAAGCAGCGCCAGCAGGCGGAACTCGCCGCTGCGGACGCCGCCGCCGGCATCACCGAGGAGGCCGAATAATGTCCCGCATGTTCCGTCGCAAGAAGTCCTGCAAGTTCACTTCCGAGGGCGCCACCAGTATCGACTACAAGGATCTGGCCACGCTCAAGCAATACATTGGCGAGAACGGCAAGATCGTTCCCGCCAGAGTCACCGGCACCAAGACGCGTTTCCAGCGCCAGCTCTCAGTAACCATCAAGCAGGCGCGCTTCCTGGCCCTGCTGCCGTACACCGACAAGCACGAGTAATCAGGAGAGCCCCGCATGCAAGTGATTCTCCTGGAACGAGTCAAGAACCTCGGCGATCTCGGCGATACCGTCAAGGTCAAATCCGGTTACGGCCGCAACTTCCTGATGCCGCAGGGCAAGGCGCTGCCGGCGACGGATCCCAACCGCAAGGTGTTCGAGGCACGCAAGGCTGAACTGGTACGCAAGCACCAGGACTCGCTCAACGGCGCCAAGATCCGCGCCGAAAAAATTGCCGGCCTCACGCTCAAGCTCAAGGCGCTGGCGTCGGAGGAAGGCAAGCTGTACGGCTCGGTCGGTCCGGCCGAGATCGTGGCCGCCGCCAAGACCGCCGGCGTCGAGATCCACAAAGCCGAGGTCGACATGGTCACCGGCCCGATCCGCGCCACTGGAAGTTTCACCGTCGCGGTCCGCTTCCATTCGGAAGTCGAGACCAGCATCACGGTGGTGGTCGAGGAACAGAAGGGCGGCACGTCGTAAGGGCATTGCAGTCGCTCAAAAGGCCCACTCCGGTGGGCCTTTTTTTTGACCGACACGCGTAAACGAGGCAGGCCGGACCTCCCGCCTCTCACCGGTGAGGCAGGCCCAAAGCAAGCCGTAGCCTCCCGGTCTGCAAGTGTTCGAGCCCGCATGCGATGTCTGGCCCGTCGGGAGGACTCGACGAATTCCGAATCCGCTTGCGTGGCACAAGAACATTGAAACGGCCCCAGGCGTCTCGCCAGGCCGGGGTAAGGTTCTTCGTTGCCGCGAGTGGGGTGATTTCTGCGTCCGATTCCGAAGCCTACGACAGACGCACAGCGCGCTCACATCAATTGCACAGACTTGTCCCCCGGGCGTCGCGATCGGCGGCGGTAAACTCGCGGCCCTTCCACCCCGTCTTCCCAGAGGCTTTATGGCCCAGATCCGGTCGCTCGCGACGCCGACCCGCCAGGCGCCGTATTCCGTCGAAGCCGAGCAGTCTGTGCTCGGCGGCCTGCTGCTCGACAACCGCGCCTGGAACGACATCGCCGACCGCCTGGCCGAGAAGGATTTCTACCGCGCCGATCACCAGCTCATCTGGCGCGGCATCTCGGACCTGATCGGCGCAGGCCGGCCCTGCGATTTCGTCACCCTCACCGAGCATCTGCGAGCGCGCAACCAGCTCGACGAGGCGGGTGGGCTGTCCTACCTGGGTTCGCTGGCCAACGACACGCCCAGCGCCGCCAATGTCGGCGCTTACGCCGAGCTGGTGCGCGAGCGTTCGGTTCTGCGCAGCCTGGTCGCAGCCGGCGGCGACATCGCCGAACTGGGCTACCGGCCGGAGGGCCGCGAAGTGCCCGAGCTGATCGATCACGCCGAGCAGAAGGTGTTTGCGATCCGCGAACGTGGCGCGCGCGCGCGCAGCGACTACTTCAAGATGCCGGCGGTCCTCGACCAGGTGTTCAACCGCATCGACGAGGTGCGGCGCAACCCGGGCGGATCAGCCGGACTGCCGACCGGTTTCGCCGAATTCGACAACAAGACCACCGGCCTGGGCGCCGGCGACCTGATGATCCTGGCGGCGCGACCCTCGATGGGCAAGACCACCCTGGCGATCAACATCGCCGAACACGTCGCCTTCGACCGCAAGGAAGCGGTGGCGGTGTTCAGCATGGAAATGAGCGCCGAGCAGCTCGGCTTTCGCGTCATCTCCTCGCGCAGCGGCATCCCCATGCAGCGCCTGCGCAGCGGCCAGTTGAACGACCAGGAAATGGACCAGCTCACCTGGACCATCGGCCGGCTGCGCGAGGCGCCGCTGTTCATCGACGAGACCGGCGGCCTGTCGCCGATGGACCTGCGCGCCAAGGCGCGGCGCCTGGCGATGCGCGAAAACATCAAGCTGCTGATCGTGGATTACATCCAGCTCATGCACGTGCCGGGGAAAGGCGACAATCGCGTACAGGAGATCAGCGAAATATCGCGCCAATTGAAGTCCCTGGCCAAGGAACTGGCGATTCCCATCATCGCGCTGTCGCAGCTCAACCGCGGTGTGGAGAGCCGAGACAACAAGCGCCCGCGCATGTCGGATCTGCGCGAGTCCGGCGGTATCGAGCAGGACGCCGACCTGGTGGTGTTCATCTACCGCGACTGGGTCTACGACAAGAGCAAGGACGAGCGCGAGGCCGAGATCATCATCGCCAAGCAGCGCAACGGTCCGCTGGCAACGGTCAACCTCCAGTTCATCGGAGCCAATACCAAGTTCGAGAACCCGATGGGCGGAGCGGGATACCGGGAATGATCCCGCGCGTCACCGCAACGGTGGATTTATCCGCGATCCGCCACAACCTCGCGCAGGTGCGCCGGTTGGCGCCAGCGTCGCGGGTGATGGCGGCGGTCAAGGCCGATGCTTACGGACATGGTGCGGTGCCCGTTGCGCGGGCGCTGGAGTCGGCGCAGGTCGATGCGCTCGCGGTCGCTTGCATGGAAGAGGCGCAGGTGCTGCTGGAGGCACATATCCGCGCGCCGATCGCCGTGCTCGAAGGCGTGATCTCCGGCGAGGAAGCGGCACTCGCGGCCTACGAGGGCCTGCAGGTGGTGGTGCACGACTTCTGGCAGGTGGACCTGCTGGAGGCGATGCCGGGGCAATCCAATGTCGCGGTCTGGTTCAAGCTCGACAGCGGCATGCACCGGCTCGGGTTTCCGCTCGACGCGGTTCCCCGTCTGAGCGAGGTGCTGAAGCGTCATCCGAACTGGCGGTTCCAGGGCTGGATGACACACCTGGCGCGCGCCGACGAACCCGACTCGCCCGCAACCCCGTGCCAGATTTCGGATTTTGACGGCGCTCTGGACGGTGTCGCGGGTGCCCGCTCGATCGCCAATTCCGCGGGACTGCTCGGCTGGCCCGGCGCTCATCGGGACTGGGTTCGGCCGGGCCTGGCGCTGTACGGCGCCAGTCCGCTGCCCGGCCATGTCGGCGCCGATCATGGACTCCGGCCGGCCCTGACGCTGGAGAGCCGCCTGATCGCGATCCGCGAGTACGCCGCTGCCAGCCCGATCGGCTACGGCGGGGCTTATATCTGCCCGGAGCGGATGCCGATCGGCGTGGTCGCGGTGGGCTACGCCGATGGCCTGCCGCGCAGCCTGCCCAACGGCACGCCGGTCATCGTGCGTGGTCGTCGCGTGCCGCTCGCCGGGCGGGTATCGATGGACATGATCACGGTGGACCTGCGCGCGATCCCGGATGCGCGGGTCGGCGATCCGGTGCAGATCTGGGGCGCTGGTCTGCCGGTGGAGGAAGTCGCCGGACACGCTGGCACGCTGGCTTACGAACTGTTCTGCGGCCTGACCAATCGCGTGCGTTTCAGGTATCGCGGCGAGCAACGCTAGCCAGGATTTCTCGCCACCTCTTTGGTAGAGGGGCGCTGATGGCGGGATTGAAGGTTGATCGCTCGGGTTCGTAGGGCCGGCTTAACGCGTCGCCGCGGCCAGGGCGTGGAAGCAGGCGCTCCTGCGTGAATCCAATCGCAACGGCACTCCGCGACCAATCCAAACCGCAGCCCACCGACGATTGTTTACGATCGCGACTGGTACGTCATGGTCTCGACCTCGCTGAACAAGCTCACGACCTTGGCATCGAAGAACGGCAGGATCTGGGTTGAAATCACGCCGGTGATTTTTTTGACCGGGTCGATCCAGTAGTAGCTGTTGGCGAGGCCGGCCCAGGACAGGCTGCCGGCCGAGCGGCCTTCCGGTGTCTGTCGGGTGTTGATCATGAAGCTCAGGCCCCACTTGCAAGGGATGCCAGGCCAGAAGTCCGCAGCGTTCGAGAAGGGTGGCGCGGCGGGCAGCGGCGTGACCTCCAGTGCGCCCATCTGGTTCTGCGACATGGTCGCGACGGTTTGGGCTTCCAGTACGCGCGTGCCGTCGAGAGCGCCGCCGCCGAGGATCATGCGGGTGAAGCGCAGGTAATCCGGTACCGGCCCGTACAGCGCGTGACCGCCCATATCCAGCGGCGCGTTCTGGTCGATTTCGAACGGGTAGGGCACCAGCGTGCCGTCCGGGAGACGCGCATGGACGCCGGCCAGCTTCTCGCGCTGCTGCGCAGTGAGGCGGAACCCGGTGTGGGTCATGCCCAGCGGGCCGAACAAATGGTCGCGCATGAAGTCTCCCAGGCGCTGGCCGCTCACCTCCTCGACCATGCGACCGGCCCAGTCGATGCCGGGGCTGTAGTCCCAGCGGGTATCGGGGTCCCACAGCAGCGGGCGGTCCAGCGTGGCCTGCGTGCCACTGAGAATATTGCCGGCACCGCGGCTCTCCAGTTCGCGCGCGGGATCTGCGTTCCAGATCTCGTAGCTGAAGCCGGCGCTGTGCGTGAGCAGATTGCGCAGGGTCACCGTGCCGCGGGCGGGCCGCAGCCGGGGCTTTCCCGCGGCGTCGAAGCCTTCCAGCACCTGCATGTTGCCCAGCTGCGGACAGACTTTGGCCGCCGGTGCGTCCAGTGACAGTTTGCCGCGTTCGACCAATTGCATCGCCGCAGCGCCGGTCACGGCCTTGGTCATGGATGCGAACCAGGTCACGGTATCGACGGTCATCGCGGCGGGTTGGGCGAGCGAGCGCCTGCCGGAGGCGCCTTCGTAGAGGACGCCCTTGTCGTCGGCGATACAGAGGATGACGCCCGGGATGTCGCCTGAGCCGGTTGCGCGGGCGAGGCTTGCGTCCAGCTTGTTCTGTAGATTCACGTCGTTCTCCTCAACGGGTTTTGCGTTCCGCCGGTTGGCGGTCAAGGTTGAGGCAAGATCCTTTGCCGGGCTCGGGATGACAACTGAGGGTGACCCCTTAGTGAAAGTGAAGCCCTCTGGTAGGTTGGTTCAAGCCGGAGACGGAACCGACAGGCTGCCAGTGGGCGACGGGCGCCGTCGGGTCCGCCCGCGAAAACCACGCGGGCTTGACCCGACCTACACCCGAGCCTTGCAGAGGTTCCACAGGCCGTGTCCGCCAGCTATTGCTCCTTGCGCGGCGCCGCCGCGCGAAAGCGGCTTGCCAGTTCGCGCGCCGTGCCGACCTCCAGCTTGCGCAGGATGTTGGCGCGATGCACGTCCACGGTCTTGGGGCTGATCTCCAGCTCACGACCGATCTCCTTGCTGCTGCGTCCGGCGAGCGTGTGTTCCATCACTTCGCGCTCGCGGGCGGACAGGCGCGCGAGGCTCCGGTCGTCGTCGCGCCGCTTGAGCCAGTCCGCGTGTCGCTCCTCGGCGGAGCGGGTTGCGCGGTTGATGCATTCCAGGAACTGCTGCGGATTGAAGGGTTTCAACAGGAAATCCAGCGCACCCAGTTTCATCGCGCGCACCGCGCTGGGCACGTCACCATGGGCCGACAGGAAGATGATCGGCACGTCCGGCCGGAGCGGTGTCACTTTCTCCATCAACTCGATGCCGGAGAGGCCGGGCATGCGCAGATCGAGCACCGCGCAGGCGGGGCCGGGATAGCTGAACAACTCGGCGAGAAAGGTTTCGGCGAGGTTGTAGGCGGTGGACGGGAGGTTCACCGATTCCAGCAGCCAGGACAGGCCGCGGGTGACGTCGGCCTCGTCATCGACCAGGAAGATGCGGACCCCGGCCATCAGTCCCCGCGCCTCGCGATCGGCAGGGTGAAGCGAAAAGCCGCCCCGCGCTTGCGTCGATGATCGAGTGTGAGCTGGCCGCCGTGCGATTCGACGATGGTCCGGCACATCATCAGACCCATGCCCAGACCGCCTTTCTTGGTCGTCATGTAGGGTTGGAAGATCGACTCGCGGAGGGTTTCGGGGACTCCCGGGCCGTTGTCGGAAACCGAGACACGGACCTGGGCGCGGCCGTGCCGCGCGACGGCGATGTCGATCCAGGGCACCGTCCCCGACATGCCGCGCATCGCATCGATGGCGTTGACGATGAGATTGACCAGCACCTGTTGCAGTTCGACCCGGGTGCCGTGCAGTCGTGGCAGGTCGTCGGCGATGTCGAGGCGCACGACCACAGCCGCTTCCCGCAACTGGATCTGCAACAGTTCGAGCGTCGCGTGCACCAACGCAGCGAGATCGATCTGTTCATCCTCGGGCTTGTGCCGGGCGATGAAGGCCCGCACGTTGCGGATCACGTCGCCGGCCTGTTGCAGATGCTGCTGAATGCGATTCAGCGCCTCCTGTGCATCCGGCCGCTGCTGGAGTTCGGGGCCCAGGCGATGCTCGATTCCGGCGGCGTAACTCAGGCAGGCGTTGAGCGGCTGGCCCAGCTCGTGGGCGAGTGCGGAGGCGAACTGGCCCATCATCGACAGGCGCGTGGCGTGCGCAAGCTGTTGCTGCTGGGCGTGTTCGCGTGCCCGCGCCCGGCGCTGCTCGCTGCGATCGAAAAACACCACCGCGCTGCCCAGCCCGCGCACCGGCACGCGCACGCCGACGATATCGAACCACAGGGTCCTGCCGTCGTGCGCGGTCCAGCGCACGGTCAGGTGCTCGGCGCGCCGGCAGTCTCCCGGTGAACACTGACGGACCAGATCGAGGACGCTCAGCGTGGTGCCGTCGCGCAACAGGGTGCAACGCGACTCGCGCGCAAGCGCGGCAAAGGCGTCGAGCCCCGGCGCGCCAAAAAAAGTCTGCATCGCCGGGTTGATCTCGACAATCTCGCCCGCGCTGTCGGTGATGACGATGCCGAGCGGGATGTTGCGGATCAGAACCCGGTATTTCTCGCGGCTCTCGATCATCGCGCGTTCAAAGCTGCGCCGACGCTCCACTTCCAGCTTGAGCGTCCCGTTGGTCTTCTGAAGGTTCAAGGTGCGGGCCCGCACCGTCTGTTCGAGCCGCTGGTTGGCGCGTGCGAGCTGGTCCTCGACCTCCTTCTTCGCGGTCATGTCCTGCACCACCCAGACCGACGGCGAATCCGGGTCGGTCGGGGTGATCTTGCGCCCCGCGATCAGGCACCACAGCAGCTGCCCGTCGCGCCGCACCAGCGGACGCTCGTGCACATAGCGGTTGGTACGCGGGAACGCGGCGACGATCCGGCCGACCTCGTCGTAGTCCTCCTGCCGCGCATAGACACCCCGCACCGACCGTCCGACCAGCTCGCCCGGCCCATGGCCGAGTATCTCTTCCATGCGCTGGTTGACCCGGATGAAGCAGCGGTCCTGCATGAAGCAGATGCCGACCAATGCGTTGTCGAACACCTGCTCGTAGATCAGGCGGTCGGTGTCGGCACTTGACTGTCGGGGCGGGGCTTCAAGCAGGGCCATCGGCGGATGGGACTTGGATTGGAGACGGGTCGGATCATAGCCCGGCCATTCTATGGCGCAGGTCGGGTCAAGCCCGCGCGCTTTTCGCGAGCGGACCCGATGCGCGCGCGTTGCCACCACGGCGCGCAGCGTCGGTTCCGCCTCCGGCTGGAACCGACCGACTTGCCGGGGCTTATTGGGATTCGCCCCACTGGTGAGGGACGGCAGCGCTTCGCACCATGTCAACCTCCTGCAAGGAGTCTTCCCCTTCATGCGCATCATCGATTTCTTCGATCGCGGCGTGCGCCTCAACCCGGATCGGGTCTGCCTCAAGGACGTGAGCCTGACGCTCAGCTATCGCGAGGTTCAACGGCTCAGCCATCGCATCGCCAATGCCCTGCGCGCCGGCGGTCTCGATCCCGAGTGCAAGGCAGCGGTGTACAGCCCCAACGGCGCGATGGCCTTTGCCTGCCTGCTCGGCATTCTGCGCGCGGGTGCAGCCTGGGTGCCGGTCAATGCCCGCAACGTCGCCAGCGAGAACGCCTACATCCTCGACAACTGCGACGTCGAGGTGCTGTTCTACCACTCCGAGTTCGAGGCCAACATCGCGCTGTTCCGGGAGCAGTGCCCGCGACTGCGCCAGTACGTGTGCATCGACCGCGCGGGTGCTGCGTCCCCCGGCCTCGACGCGTGGATCCGCGACGCCGCGGACACCGATCCGGACGTGGCGGTAGGGCGCGACGCGATCGCCTCGGTGTTCAGCTCCGGCGGGACCACCGGCCGGCCCAAGGGCGTGCTGTGGTCGCACCTGACCTGGGACACGATGATCGCCAACTTCTACGCGGCGCTGCCGGTGGAAAAGCCGCCCGTGCACCTGGTGGTCGCGCCGATGACCCACGCGGCCGGCGGTGTCGCGCTGATGCTGATGGCGGCGGGGGCCACCCACGTGATCCTCGATCACTTCGACGCGGTGCAGGTGATGAGGGCGATCGAGCAGGAGCAGGTGACGCACCTGTTCCTGCCGCCGACCGCGATCTACATGCTGCTGGCCCATCCCGAGCTGCGGACGCATCGATACGACTCGCTCGAAGCCTTCATCTACGCCGCCGCGCCGATGTCGGTGGACAAGCTCAAGCAGTGCCTGGACGTGTTCGGCCTGGTGATGGTGCAGACCTTCGGCCAGGTCGAAGCGCCGATGGTGTGCACGATCCTCGACCAGAAAGATCACCAGGTGATCGGCGATCCGGTGCGCGAGCATCGCCTCGCAAGTTGTGGCCGGCCCACCCTGCTGACCGAGGTCGGCATCATGGACGACGACGGCCGCCTGCTGCCCGCAGGCGAGCGCGGCGAGATCGTGGTGCGCGGCAATCTGGTGATGCTCGGCTACTACAAGAACCCGGAGGCAACGCGCGAGGCCTCGCTGTTCGGCTGGCATCACACCAGCGACGTGGGCTATCTCGACCAGGAAGGGTACCTGTTCATCGTCGATCGCAAGAAGGACATGATCATCTCGGGGGGCTTCAACATCTATCCCAGCGAGATCGAACAGGTGATCTGGTCGCACCCCGCGGTGCAGGATTGCGCGGTGATCGGTGTGCCGGACGACAAGTGGGGTGAGGCCGTGAAGGCCGTGATCGAACTCAAGCCCGGCCTGAGTGCGACCGAGGACGAGATTGTCCGCCTGTGCAAGGACAGGATCGGCAGCACCAAGGCGCCCAAGACCGTGGAGTTCTGGGACGCGCTGCCGCGCAGCGCGGTCGGCAAGGTGCGCAAGAAGGACATCCGCGAGAAATTCTGGACCGGTAAAGCGCGCAGCATCTGAGGTTCGCGGGGGTCAGTCGCCCTTCAACGCTGCCAACAGATCCAGCAAGGCTCGCGCCGGCCCGGAAACGGTGCGGTCGGCGTGCCGCACCCAGCCCAGTTCACGCTTCGGACGGAAGCCCGTCACTGGCAGGCGGAACACCGTGTCGTCGATCATCGACACCGGCAGCACGCTCCAGCCCAGGCCGATGCCGGCCAGCATCTTCAGGGTCTCCAGGTAATTGGTGGCGAGCCGCACGCGCGGTGTGATGCCCCGGGCGTCCAGTTCCGCGCGGATGATGCGATGGGTGTAGGTGTCGGCGTCGGGCAGGACGGCAGGATGCCCGGCCAGGTCTTCGAGCCGCACGCGCCGCCGCCCGGCCAGTGGATGTCCGGGCGCGACCACGACGGCGAGCGGGTCGTCCCAGACCACCCCGCTGTCCAGGCGCGGCAGCCTGGCCAGGGGCAGGGTGACCACTCCCAGTTCCAGCTTGCCCGCCAGCACCGCCTCGCAGGCGTCCTCGGAATCCATGAAATGCAGATCGAGATCCACCCCTGGGTAGTCCAGCACGTAGCGCTTGAGCACCGGCGGCAGTCGGTGCAGACCGATGTGATGGCTGGTGCCGATCGACAACCGGCCGCTCACGGTGGCATTGAGGCGCGACAGCGCGCGACGGCCGTCTTCCAGGGTCTGGGCCACACGTCGCGCGTAAGGCAGCAGCGCGCGGCCAGCGTCGGTCAGCATCACGCTGCGCCCGACCCGGTCGAACAGACGCGTGCCAATCTGGTCTTCCAGCGCGCGCAGGCGCTTGCTGATCGCGGGTTGCGAGAGATTCAGGCGCTCGGCCGCGCGGGTGAAGGAGACCGAGTCCGCCACTTCGAGGAAAGCCGCAAGGGCCTGTGTGTCCATACTGGGTCATTGATGAAAGATCGGCATGCAGTGTATGAAAACCATTCATTGGAGTTATGTGAGCCGCCGCCATAGGATCGCCGTCCATGAATACCAAGACCCTTTACGACAAGCTCTGGTCCGCCCACGTCGTCCGTGACAGCGGCGACGGCTCGGCGCTGATCTACATCGACCGGCACCTGGTGCATGAAGTCACCAGCCCGCAGGCTTTTGACGGTCTGCGCCTGGCCCGTCGCCAACCCTGGCGGCTGGCGGCGAACCTGGCGGTGGCGGATCACAACGTGCCGACCACGGATCGCAGCGGCGGCATCACCGATCCCATCTCGCGCACCCAGGTCGATGCGCTGGATTCCAACTGCGCGGAATACGGCATCACCGAATTCCGCATGAACGATGCGCGCCAGGGCATCGTCCACGTCATCGGCCCGGAACAGGGCGCCACCCTGCCGGGCATGACCGTGGTCTGCGGTGACTCGCACACCTCCACCCATGGCGCGTTCGGCGCGCTGGCCTTTGGCATCGGCACGAGTGAAGTCGAGCACGCGCTTGCAACCCAGTGCCTGGTGCAGAAGAAGTCGAAGAACATGCGCGTGCTCGTGCGCGGCCAGGTCGGCCCCGGCGTGACCGCGAAGGACATCGTGCTCGCCATCATCGGCCGCATCGGCACCGCGGGCGGCACCGGTTACACCATCGAATTCGCGGGTGAAGCGATTGCGGCGCTGTCGATGGAAGGCCGCATGACCGTCTGCAACATGGCCATCGAAGGCGGCGCGCGCGCGGGCCTGATCGCGGTGGACCAGACCACCATCGACTACGTGAAGAACCGGCCGTTTTCGCCGAAGGGCGCGCACTGGGATCAGGCGGTGGCCTGGTGGAACACGCTGCGTTCGGATGAAGGCGCCGCGTTTGATCACGAGGTGCTGATCGAAGCGGCCAGCATCCAGCCTCAGGTGACGTGGGGTACCTCGCCGGAAATGGTGGTGCCGGTGGACGGGTGTGTGCCCGATCCGGCGCTTGAGGCCGACCCTGTCAGGCGCAGCGGCATGGAGAAGGCGCTCGCCTACATGGGCCTGAAGGCGAATACGCCGATGAACGAAATTCTCATCGACAAGGTGTTCATCGGCTCTTGCACCAACTCGCGCATCGAAGACCTGCGCGCCGCCGCTTGCGTCGTGCGCGGCCGGACCAAGGCGCCCAACGTGAAGCTGGTGCTGATCGTGCCGGGCTCGGGCCTGGTCAAGCGCCAGGCCGAATCCGAAGGCCTGGACCGCGTGTTTCTCGACGCCGGTTTCGAATGGCGCGAACCCGGCTGCTCGATGTGCCTGGCCATGAACGCCGACCGCCTGGAACCGGGCGAGCGCTGCGCCAGCACCTCCAACCGCAATTTCGAGGGGCGGCAGGGGCAGGGCGGTCGCACCCACCTGGTGAGCCCGGCAATGGCGGCGGCGGCGGCCATTGCGGGCCACTTCACCGATGTGAGGGCGCTGTCGTGACCGAGCCCCGAAACCTGCTGAACGAAGCCCCGCCCGAGCGGCGCCAGGAATATTTCATCGGCATCGTGCCGCACAGCAACATGCTGGGCTGCCGCTATGTCGAACACAGCCGCGGCCGGGTGGTGTTCGACCTCCCGTATCGCGCCGACCTGGTCGGCGACCCGGTCACCGGCGTGATCCACGGCGGCGTGATTACCACTCTGGTGGATGCGGTCTGCGGCCAGGCGGTGTTGACCGCACTGCCCACGATCCGGCGCATCGCCACGCTCGACCTGCGCATCGACTACCTGCGCCCGGCGCGTGCCGGCGCCACCGTGCGCTGCATCTCGGAGTGCTACCGGGTGACGCGCCAGGTGGCGTTCACCCGTTCGACGGCGCACGACGGCGACGAGAACGATCCGGTGGCGACCTCGGCCGGCACCTTCATGGTGTTCGAGGACAGCGAGTCCTCGCACGCGGCCGCCGGCCTGCTCGGGGACAAGACATGAATGTCGAACTCGCCACGCTGCAGATGCCGCGCAGCGTCGAGGACCTCGCCAGCTTTCTGCAGGCGATCCCGTATGCCCGCCTGCTCGGCCTGAGTAGTCAGCGGGACGGCGACGACGTGATCCTGCGCATGCCGTTTCATCAGGACCTGATCGGCAATGCGCGGCTGCGCGCGGTGCATGGCGGGGCGCTGGGCGCGCTGCTGGAATTTGCCGCGCTTTGCCAGTTGATGAGCGTGGTCGAGGTCACCGCGTTTCCCAAGATCGTCAACATCACCGCCGAATACCTGCGCGGCACGCAGCCGGACCGCGACACTTTCGCCCGCGCCACCGTCACCCGCCACGGCCGCCGCGTCGCCAACGTGCGCGCCATCGCCTACCAGGCCGATGCGTCCAAGCCGGTGGCGGCGGCCAATGCCCATTTCCTGCTCGCCGTCTGAGACTGCCATGAGAGCCTTCGCCCAAGTCACCGCCCGGGTCGCGCCGCTGGACCGTCCCAACGTGGACACCGACGCCATCATCCCCAAGCAGTACCTCAAGTCGATCAAGCGCAGCGGCTTCGGGCCGTTTGCGTTCGACGACTGGCGTTATCTGGACAAGGGCGACCTGGACATAGCCCCGGCCACGCGGCGCCCAAACCCCGAGTTCGTGATGAACCAGCCACGCTATGCGGGCGCGGAAATCCTGCTGGCGCGCGAGAACTTTGGCTGCGGGTCCTCGCGCGAACACGCGGTGTGGGCGCTGGAGCAGGCCGGGTTTCGCGCGGTGATCGCGCCGAGCTTTGCCGACATCTTCTTCAACAACAGCTTCAAGTGCGGATTTCTTCCGGTGGTGCTGGCGGCGGCGGTCGTGGACCAGTTGTTCAGCGAATGCCAGGCCGGGCCCGGCTACCGGCTTTCCATTGATCTGCCCGCGCAGACCGTCACCACGCCGACTGGCGAGTCGTTTGCGTTCCAGATCGACGAGTTCCGCAAGCATTGCCTGGTCAACGGCCTCGATGAGATTGGCCTGACGCTTGAGCATGCGGACGAGATTCGTGCCTACGAGGCCCGGCGCCGGGTCGAGGCGCCGTGGTTGTTTGCCTAGGAGATTCGACGATGAACCTGCGCTCTGTGGTGATGGTGTTGCTCGTGCTGGCGGCGTTTTCGGTCGATGCCGCGGCGGTCAAGCCGGCCTGGACGGTCAAGGGCTTCAAGCAGCCCGAGTCGGCGCTGCACGTGGCGGCGCACAAGGCGATCTTCGTCAGCAACATCGATGGCGCGCCCGACGGCCGTGACGGCAAGGGTTTCATTTCGCGGCTGGATGAGTCCGGCAAGCTGGTGAAGCTCGAATGGGTCGCGGGTCTCAATGCGCCCAAGGGCCTGGGTTATGCGCAGGGCCTGCTGTACGTGGCCGACATCAACGAGCTGGTGGTGATCGAGGTGAAAACCGCGACCATCGTCAAGCGCTACGCCGCGCCGGATTCCAAGGGTCTCAACGACGTGGCGCTGGAACCGCGCAGCAATTTCAGCGGCCAGACCGCGCGCGCCTACGTCTCGGATTTCGCCGACAACGCCATCTGGTACCTGGGCGACGGCAAGTTCTCCAAGCTGCTGAAGGACCCCGCACTGGAAACGCCGAACGGCTTGCTGGTGGAAGGCGAGAACCTGCTGATCGCGAACTGGGGCGTGCTGGGCGCTACAGGCTATGCCACCGAGGTGCCGGGCCGGCTCAAGACCATGGCGCTGGACGAGGAGGGCATCGCCGATCGGTTCAGCGCGATCCCGCTGGGCAATCTCGACGGCCTGGAATCCGACGGCAAGGGTGGCTACTGGGTCAGCGACTGGCTGGCCGGCAAGATATTCCGCGTCAAGGCGGACGGTACGCCCAGCGTCTGGCTGCAAGTCGAACAGGGCGCGGCGGACATCGGCATCGTGCCCGGCAAGTGGTTGCTGGTGCCGATGATGCTCAACGGCGAGTTGCGCGCGTATGCGCTGCCCAAGTGATCGTCCGTGACCGACGAAAAACCTGTGCCTCACAATCCTTGCGCCTGACAACCGGAGCCACGCCATGCAATGGGCCGACGTGATTGCAGACCCGTCCCTGCAAAACCTGATGTACAAGATCGAGTTGAACAAGTGGGGGAAGATCGAAATGTCGCCAGCGACCAACCGACACTCGTTTTTTCAGGGACGCTTGCAGCGGACGCTGATCCAGCATTTTGGGACTGGGGAGGTATTCCCCGAGTGCTCGATCAACACCACCGAGGGCGTCAAGGTCGCCGACGTGGTGTGGGCTTCCGAAGCCTTCATCACGCGCAACGGCCTGACGACGCCTTACGACGAGGCCCCGGAAATCTGCGTGGAAGTGGTTTCCAAGTCCAACAGCCGCGCCGAAATGGGAATGAAAGTGGACCTGTACCTGGCGGCCGGTGCCATCGAAGTCTGGCTGGTGTTCGACGACGGCGCCGTGGAGTTCTACCGCAAGGACGGCCGGCTCGAAACCTCGGGCTTCGGCGTGCGGCCCAAGCTGGTCTAGCCCTGCCTTATCCCATTCGCAATGACCCATAAAATTCTTATCCTTCCCGGCGACGGCATCGGCCCCGAAATCATGGCCGAGGCGGTCAAGCTGCTCGAAGTGCTGAAGGCCGGCGGCGAAAAGCTGAGCTGGACCTTCGGCCATCTCGGCGGCGCGGCCTATGACGCCGAGGGCCACCCCTATCCGCCGTCCACGCAAAAGGCGGCGCGTGAAGCCGACGCCATCCTGATGGGTGCCGTGGGCGGTCCGAAGTACGACGCGCTGCCGCGCGCGGTGCGGCCGGAGCAGGGCATCCTCGGCATTCGCAAAGACTTGAATCTGTTCGCCAACCTGCGTCCGGCGCTGGCCTATGAGGAGCTGGCGGCGGCGTCCTCGCTCAAGCCGGAAGTGATCGAGGGCCTCGACATCCTGATCCTGCGCGAGCTGACCGGCGACATCTACTTCGGTCAGCCGCGCGGTCGGCGCACGAACGCCGCGGGGCACGAGGAAGGCTATGACTCCATGCACTACAGCGTGCCCGAGGTGGAGCGCATCGCCCGCGTCGCCTTCGAGGCCGCGCGCAAGCGCTCCAAGCGCCTGTGCAGCGTGGACAAGGAGAACGTGCTGGAGACCTCGCGGCTGTGGCGCGAGGTGGTGATCCGCGTGGCCGCGGACTACCCGGACGTGGCGCTGAGCCACATGTACGTGGACAACGCGGCGATGCAGTTGCTGAAGAACCCGCGCCAGTTCGACGTGATCGTCACCGGCAACATCTTCGGCGACATTCTGTCCGACGAGGCCTCGATGCTGGCGGGCTCCATCGGCATGCTGCCCTCGGCCTCGCTCGACGCCAACAACAAGGGCCTGTACGAGCCCATCCACGGCAGCGCGCCGGACATCATGAACCAGGACAAGGCCAATCCCCTGGCGACGATCCTGTCGGTGGCGATGATGTTCAAGTACACGTTCGGGCGCACCGATTTGTCGGATCGCATCGAGGCGGCGGTCAAGCAGGTGTTGCGAGACGGCAAGCGCACCGGCGACATCGCCATGCAGGGCGAGGCGGTGATCGGCACGCGCGAGATGGGCGACGCGGTCGTCGCGGCGCTGGCACGATGAACAGCGCGCCGCCTTCGCTGGACCGGGTTGCCGACTACCGGGTCGATCTCACGCGCCTGCTGTACATGTTCTACATGGACCTGGAGCAGCAGCTGGCGCGGGCCGACATCAAGGCCAACCTGATCCTGACCGCAAACTCGATCCTGCTCGTGGCGACGGTCAACATCGTGGCCACGCGGCTGCGCGGCATGGAGCAGACCTACGAGATGCTGTGGCTGCTCCTGCCGTTGGTGCCGGCGCTGCTGTTCTCGGCGCTGGCGACGAACTTCGCATTGTCGGCGGCCTATCCGCGGATGTTGCAGCGCGGCAACGACGAGGCGCCGGGCGGCTTGTTCCAGTCGGTGTCGGTGGCGGCGATGCAGCTGCAGGACTATGAGGACAGGGTGCTCAACTCCGACCTCGACCAGGTCAAGCGCGAGGTGCTGCGTGGCATCCACGCCAAGGCCGGCATCCTGCAGATCAAGTTCGCCCGCGTGCGTAGTGGCATCCAGTCCACGGTCGCCGCGTTCCTGGGCTGGATAGCGTTCATGGCGATCACCGTGGTTCGCGGTTGAACGGGCAAGCGTTTTCGATCGAGAGAGACTGAAATGAAGAAGGTGGGTCTGGTGGGTTGGCGCGGCATGGTCGGTTCGGTGCTGATGCAGCGCATGCAGGAAGAGCGCGATTTCGCGCTGATCGAGCCGTTTTTCTTCACCACCTCGAATGCGGGCGGGCAGGGACCGGACGTCGGCAAGCCGGTGGCGCCCCTGTCCGACGCCATGAGCGTCGAGGCGCTGAAGGCCATGGAGATCGTGATCTCCTGCCAGGGCGGCGATTACACCCATGAGCTGTATCCGAAGCTGCGCGCGGCGGGCTGGAAGGGCTACTGGATCGACGCCGCCTCGGCGCTGCGCATGAAGGACGATGCCGTGATCATCCTCGACCCGGTCAATCGCGAGGTGATCGATCGCGCGCTGGCGGCGGGGGTCAGGGACTACATCGGCGGCAACTGCACGGTCAGCCTGATGCTCATGGCCCTTGGCGGGCTGTTCAGGGCCGGACTGGTCGAGTGGATGAGCGCCATGACCTACCAGGCGGCGAGCGGGGCAGGTGCCCAGAACATGCGCGAGCTGCTGCGGCAGATGGGCGCGGTGCACGCCTCGGTCGCCGGCCAGCTGGCCGAGGAGAACAGCCCGATCCTGGATATCGATTCCCGGGTGGCGGCCACCCTGCGCTCGCCCGGGTTCCCGACCGGGCATTTCGGCGCGCCCCTGGCCGGCAGCCTGATTCCCTGGATCGACAAGCAGCTTGACAACGGCCAGTCCAAGGAAGAATGGAAGGGCCAGGCAGAGACCAACAAGATCCTCGGCCGCGAGGCCGACCCGGTGCCGGTGGACGGCATCTGCGTGCGCGTGGGCGCCATGCGCTGCCACTCGCAGGCGCTGACCCTCAAGCTGCGCCGAGACGTGCCGCTGGCCGACCTCGAAGCCCTGATCGCGACTGCCAACGACTGGGTGCGGGTGATCCCCAACGAGCGCGAGCGGAGCATCCGCGAGCTGACCCCTGCGGCCGTGACCGGAAAGATGCACGTGCCGGTGGGTCGGCTGCGCAAGCTCAACATGGGGCCACAGTACCTCGGCGCGTTCACGGTGGGCGACCAGTTGCTGTGGGGTGCGGCCGAGCCTCTGCGCCGGATGTTGCGCATCCTGCTTGACCGGTGACCGCAGGATATTGGTTGGGCTGGCTTTGTTCCTGTATAACCGCGGCTTGCAGACTCAAGCTCACGTCCATTTCCGGCATTCGCGATCGACGACGAGGGATACGCCGAGGGAGACCCGACATGCTGCGCAGATTCGCGATGGTGCTTGCACTGTGCCTGGGAACCACCGTCGGCGGCCCGCTCCATGCACTGGGGCTGGGCACCATCCGGATTCAGTCCGGCCTCAACCAGCCGTTCTCGGCCACCATCCCGTTCACCGCATTGTCGGCGCAGGAAGCCGAAAGCCTGCGCGTCCGTATCGCCAGCAACGAGGATTTTGCGCGAGCCGGGATCGAACGCTCGGCCTATCTCTCGTCTGTGACCATCGAGGCGATCACGGGCAGTGGCGTGCCACGGCTGGTGATTCGCGGCCGGCAGATCGTTCGCGAGCCCCTGTTGACCCTGCTGATCGATGTGCGGGCGGGCGGGCCCAAGGTTCTGCGCGAATACACCGTGTTTCTCGACCCGCCCGGCACCGTGCCGCCGCTGGACGAACTGCTGGCCGAACCCCTGCCCCTGCCCTCGGATGAAAACGGGGACCGCACTGTCGCCGCTGCTCCCTCGTCGCCAACGGAGGACGCGCCGCCGGCAGATCGGGACGTCACGCGGTCGCCTGCGGAATACGGGCCCATCGCGCCCGGCGACTCTCTGTGGAGGATCGCAAGCCGACTGCGTCCGGACGACCGCAGCATCACCATCGAACAGGTCATGCTGGCGCTCTACAAGGCCAATCCCGACTCCTTTCCGCAGGGAAGTATCCGCAGCATGGTCCTGGGTTCGACCCTGCGGGTGCCGGAAGCCGAGGAGATGAGAACGACGTCTGCGGCCATGGCCAAGGCCGAGATCGCGAAGTTGTCGGGAGCTTCGGTCCCGCCACCGGCGCCAGGGAGCGAACGGGTGCCTGCGTCGGGGGAAGGTGTGCCGTTCGGAGACCCGGGAGCAGCCCCGGCTGTTGCGGTCGAGCCGGGCGCCGTCGCGACGGAACCGGCGGATCCGGTGGAAGGGAACGGGGAGGGGAACGGAGCGACGCCCGGAGCACCGGTCGCGACCCTGCCGGAGCCGGATTCCGTCCCGACTCCTGCGCCTGCTGCGGGCGAAAAGCCGGTCGTTGCGCCCAGGACGCTGGCGGCCAACGCGCCCGCGGGTGGAAGCCTGCTGCGCGCCCTGCTGCCGGCGCTGGTCGTCCTGATCGTTCTGCTGATCGCCTTCATGCTGTTGCGCTCCAGCCGGCAGAAGAGAGCGCAGGCCGAGTACGAGGCGGCTGCCAAGGCCATGGCGGCCGCTTCCTCGCTGGCTGCCAGCACGGCGCCGGTGCCGCGGGCCCGGAAGTCGGCCCGCGAGGAGTTGGAAGAGGTCAATCGGCGCATTGCCGAAGAGGACGACGAGAGTGGCTCCGGCCGACGCCCGGATTCCGCTGTGCGGCTCAAGCCGGGTGCAGCCGGCAGGAGCGACGAGGGCCCCGATCCGATATCGCCGTTCGAGGCCAGCACCTTCGAGATCAGCCTGTCCGACAACGATCCGATCTCCGAGGCCGAGTTCCATCTCGCCTACGGGCTCTACGACGAGGCCGCGCTGCTGCTCAAGCGCGCGGCGGCGGGCGATCCGGACCGCAGCGAACTGCGGGTGAAACTCGCGGAAACCTATTTCGCCGCCGGCAAGGCGGCGGATTTTCGGGAAACGGCCGAGGGACTGGTCGCGCAACTCGACCCCCCGACCTGGGAAAAGCTCGCCATCATGGGACGCCAGCTATGTCCCGACGCCGATCTGTTCAAAGGGGATGCCGGTGGGTCGGCGATGTCGGTGGATCTGGCGCTCGGAGAATCCGGGCCTTCTGCGAAAATAGACGACGGCCTAGATTTCAGGCTCGAAGAACTTGAACTGCCTGGCCGCCCCGAAAGGGGCGTCGCGGGTAGGATCGCATCGGCGTCGGCTGGTTTCGATCTCGGGGAATTCGACCTGGGCGGGATCGGATCGGGAGCCGGCGCCGACCCTGCCGCACCGAAAGCACCAACAACAAAGCTCGCCGACTTTGATCTCGGCGAGGTCGCCCGGACCTCGACCAGCCCAGCCGAGCTTCAGGTCCGGCTTGAAGATATTTCCAACGACCTCGACGATCCCTTCGGCGACGGGCCCATTCCAGCGGGCGACGACGTTGGTACCAAGCTCGACCTGGCGCGCGCCTACGTCGAGATGGGCGACCTGAAAATGGCCAGGAGCCTGCTCGATGAGGTCGATGTTCAAGGCTCCGGCGACCAGAAGCGTGAGGCTGCGCTCCTGCGCGAGCGCATGCTCGGCTGAATCGCGCCGTGCCGGGCACTCGCCTGTCATCGGTTTTTGCGACGGATCACACGGATAAGGCAAGGGCTCGTCGAACCCGCGGACCCATCCGCGTTCATCCGCGCCATCCGTGGCAAACACTTTTTCGCGGACTCACACATGACACGCTGGGCAGCGGGACTCGAATACCTCGGCACCGCCTACTCCGGCTGGCAGGCGCAGTCGCACGCGGCGTCGGTGCAGGCGAAGGTGGAAACGGCCATCGCGCGGGTGGCCGATCACCCGGCTGAAACCGTCGCCGCGGGTCGCACCGATGCCGGCGTGCATGGGTACCAGCAGGTCATCCATTTCGATTCGGACGCCCGTCGTAGTCCCTATGCCTGGGTGCTGGGGGTCAACAGCAATCTTCCGGACAATATTTCGATTCGCTGGGTGCAGGAGGTACCGCCCAGCTTCCACGCGCGGTTTTCGGCGCGCGGACGTGGCTACCGGTACGTGATCCACAACGCGCGCGCGCGCTCGGCGCTGCTGGCCGGTCGCGCCGCCTGGGTGCCCTGGGACCTCGATGCCACGGCGATGCATCGCGCGGCGCAGGTGCTGGTGGGCGAGCAGGATTTCAGCGCGTTCCGCGATGCCGAGTGCCAGTCGCGCACGCCGATGCGTAACGTCACCGCCGTCGCGGTGCGCCGGCATGAACGTTTTGTCGTCGTCGACGTTCGCGCCAACGCTTTCCTGCATCACATGGTGCGCAATATTTCGGGCACCCTGATCGATGTGGGCAGCGGCAAGCAGCCGGAGAACTGGATTGCCGAAGTCCTGGCCTCGCGCGATCGAACCCGCGCGGGGTGCAATGCCCCGGCCTGCGGGCTCTATTTCGTGGCGGTCGATTACCCCGCAGAATTCAATATCCCTTCCGCGACCGAGTTCTGGCTGCCTTGAACCTGGAAATACTTCGACGCACGCGAATCAAGTTCTGCGGCATCACGCGGCTGGAGGATGCGCGAATCGCGGTGGAACTCGGCGTCGATGCGCTGGGCTTCGTCTGTGTTCCCGGCAGTCGGCGCAACGTTCGTCCGGAACAGGCGGCGCTGATCCGGCAGGCGCTGCCACCCCTGGTTTCGACGGTGCTGTTGGTCAGCAATGCCGATGAGAAAACGGTGCGCGAAGCCGCGTCGGTGCTCGACCCGGACTTCATCCAGTTTCACGGGCGGGAAACGGCGGCCTTCTGCGATTCCTTCGGCCGGCGTTACTGGCGTGCGGTGAGCGTGCGGTCGGCCGAGGACGTGCGCAGGGCCGTGGACGAGTTTCCGCGGGCCAGCGCGCTGCTGCTCGACAGCCACGGCGACGACGGCATGGGCGGCACCGGAAAATCCTTTGACTGGTCCACGATTCCACGCAACGTCGAGCATCCGCTGATCCTGGCGGGTGGCCTGACGCCGGCCAACGTGGGGCAGGCGGTTAGAATGGCCGCCCCTTACGCGGTGGACGTCTCCAGCGGTATCGAAGCCGGTCCCGGCCTGAAGGATCCCCCGATGATGCGGGCGTTCGTCGAAGCGCTGCGGCTCGCGGACGCGCAAAGAAACCCATGACCGATACCACAACCCATTACGCCGACTTCCCCGACCGCCGCGGCCATTTCGGGCCCTACGGCGGACGCTTCGTTTCCGAGACTCTGATGGAGCCGCTGCGGCTACTCGAAGAGGCTTATACGCAGCTCAGGAATGACCCCGCCTTTCTCGCGGAACTCGACGACGACCTCAAGCACTACGTCGGCCGGCCGAGCCCGCTGTACCACGCCAAGCGCCTGACCCTGGCCTGGGGCGGCGCGCAGATCTGGCTCAAGCGCGAGGACCTCAATCACACTGGCGCGCACAAGATCAACAACACGGTGGGGCAGGCCCTGCTCGCCAAGCACCTGGGCAAGACCCGCATCATCGCCGAGACCGGCGCCGGCCAGCACGGTGTGGCCAGCGCCACCATCGCCGCGCGCCTGGGCCTGAAGTGCGTGGTCTACATGGGGATCGAGGACGTCGAGCGCCAGTCGCCGAACGTGTTCCGCATGAAGCTGCTTGGTGCCGAAGTGGTGCCCGTGCACAGTGGTACTAAGACGCTCAAGGACGCGCTCAACGAGGCGATGCGCGACTGGGTGACGAATGTCGATGACACGTTCTATGTGATTGGCACGGTCGCGGGTCCGCACCCTTACCCCATGATCGTGCGCGACTTCAACAGCGTGGTCGGACGCGAGCTGATCGGGCAGTCGCGCGCGCAGATCGGGCGGCTGCCGGAGGCGCTCGTCGCCTGTGTCGGCGGAGGGTCCAATGCCATCGGCATGTTTCACCCGCTGTTGCCGTATCCGGAGGTGCAGATGTACGGCATCGAGGCTGGAGGCGATGGCCTGGAAACCGGCCGGCATGCGGCGCCGCTGTCCGCCGGGCGCCCCGGGGTGCTGCACGGCAATCGCACCTATGTCATGGCCGACGACGACGGCCAGATCATCGGAACGCATTCGATCTCGGCCGGCCTCGATTATCCGGGCGTGGGGCCGGAACACGCCTGGCTCAAGGATCTCGGAAGGGTGAACTACGACGCGGTGACCGACGACGAGGCGCTCGCCGCGTTCCACGAACTCGCGCGCGCGGAAGGCATCCTGCCGGCGCTGGAGTCTGCGCACGCTCTGGCCTACGCCCGCAAGCTGTCAGCGCGGATGGGATGCGAACAGCACATCGTGGTGAATCTCTCCGGGCGCGGAGACAAGGACATCTTCACGATCGCGAAGCGCGAGGGGATCAGCCTCACGTGAGAAACGTAGGTCGGATGTAGGTCGGGTCAAGCCCGCGTGCTTTTCGCGGGCGGACCCGACATGCGCCCTTCGGCAGGGGCGCGCGGTGTCGGTTCCGCCTTCGGCTTGAACCGACCTACAACCGACCTACGCCCCATTTTCCCCACAACCCGTCTTCTCCCCCCGATGTCTACCGCCCAAGATTCCGGCCTGATCCTCCGTCTCATCCGCGGAATGCTGTGGGCTTTCTCGGCCAAGGCCCTGGCCCTGTCCACCGGCCTGATCACCACGGCCCTGCTCGCGCGCATGCTGAGCACCGAGGAGATGGGCAGCTATTTCCTGATTGTCAGCCTCACACTTTTCGCGGGCGTGCTGGCGCGGTTCGGCATGCAGCAGACCGTGGTCAGGCTGGTCGCCGAGTCGGTGGCGCGAGGCGTTCCCGGCCGTGCCGGGGCGGCCCTGCGTCGCATTTATCTGGTCGCGACGGTTGGGTCGGTGGTGGTCGGCGGTGCGATCTGGCTCGGCGGCGGGCAGTGGGTGTCGCTGCACATCTTCGACGATCCGCGCATGGCTACCGTCACCGGTCTGTCCGCCCTGTGGGTGGCCGCCCTGGCCTATCGCTCGCCCCTGGCGGAGACCTTCCGCGGCCTCCACGACCAACGCATGGCCAGTTACCTGACCCTGGCGATCCCGAGCGCCACCCTGGCGCTGTCCCTGGTCGTGGTGTGGCTCCTGAAAATCCCGATGGACCTGCGCCTGGCCGTGGCGCTGTCGGTTGGAACCGCTGCCGGGACCCTGGTCCTGGGACTCCTGCTGCTGATCAAGAAATTGCCGCGACTCAGGGGGCCCGGGACCATCGGCATGCGCGAGATTCTGTCGATCTCGGCGCCGGTGTTCGTGATCAACCTCGGCAACATGGCGATCAACAACGGCAGTCTGTGGATCGGAGGTGCGTTTCTCGAAGGCAAGGACATCGCCCTGTACGGGGCGGCGATGCGTCTGGTTCACCTGGTGGTGGTGCCGATGACCCTGGTCGTGTCCGTGGTGCAGCCCGTGATCGCAGCGCTCAACAACGCGCAGGACAAGCCGCGGCTGGAGCACGCGCTGCGCGCCACCGCCACGCTCTCGGCGCTGCCGGCACTTGCGGTGCTGCTGGTATTCGGCGTGTTCGGCCCGCAGGTACTCGGGCTCGTCTACGGATCGCAGTACACCGATGCCTATCTCGTCCTGCTGATCCTGGTCGTCGGACAGGTGTTCTTCGTCTGGGCGGGACCGTGCAACAACGTGCTGACCATGACCGGTCACCAGCGCCCGGCGATGGTCCTGACCCTCACCAACGGCGTGCTCACGGCCGTGATGTGCGTGGTGATGGTCAAGTACGCCGGCCTGCTGGGATTGGCGATCGCGGTGACGGTTGGCGACATCGCCAAGAACCTCCAGAGCTGGTTGATGGCACGTCGCCTGACCGGCATATGGACGCACGCGATGCTCAGTCCGACCGAGTTGAAATCCACCGTCGTCCAGTTGCTGCAAAGCGTCCGCGAGCGTCGGGCCCTGAAGGGGAAGTCGGCTGATTCAAACTCAACCAACGGCTCCGCCTCTGACGACGGCGATGCCCTGTGAGCCGATGCTAGACTTTTCCCTCGTCGAATGACCCCCACGCGACACCGCCTCGCAATATGAAAATCACGCTTCAGCTTGCAACGTCCCTGGACGGCTACATCGCCCGGCCCGATGGCGGCTTCGACTGGTGTTTCACCGACCAGGATTACGGCATGGCGGCGTTCTTCGGATCGGTCGATGCGGTCATCATGGGGCGGCGATCCTACGAATTGACGCGCAAGCTGGGGGAACGGCCTGACCCCGCCAAGCGCTATTACGTGCTCACTCGGGGCGGTATCAAGCTGGGGGGTGATAACGAATTCTCCTTTGCCGGCGATGTCGCCGACCTGCGTCTGCGCATGGTCGAAGAAGGCGTGCGGCACGCCTGGCTGTTCGGTGGCGCCCAGACCTGCGGACAGTTTGCCCAGGAGGGCTTGATCGACGAGTGCGTCGTCGCATTGCATCCGGTCGCGCTCGGTGCCGGCATCCCCCTGTTCGGCGGGTTGTTGAGGGACCTGCGACTGAAGCTGCTGGACTCGCGGACCTACGGCACCGGCCTGGTCACCTTGCACTACCAGGTCCTGAATCCCGCATGAGTCGCATCAAGGCGGTTTTCGAGGATCTGTCGGCGCGCCGGCGCAAGGCCCTGGTGCCCTACATCACGGCAGGGGATCCGCACCCGCAGTACACCGTCGGCCTGATGCACGCCCTGGTCGAGGCGGGCGCCGATGTGCTGGAGCTGGGCGTTCCCTTCTCCGACCCGATGGCCGACGGCCCGGTGATCCAGTTGGCCTGCGAGCGCGCGCTGTTGGCGAAGACCTCGCTGCGCAAGGTGCTCGGCATGGTGGCGGAGTTCCGGCAGCGCGATGCGCGAACGCCGGTGGTGCTGATGGGGTATCTGAATCCGATCGAGCGCTTCGGGCTGGAGGCGTTCGCGCGCACCGCCCGCGACGCCGGGGTCGATGGCGTGCTGGTGGTGGATCTGGCGGTCGAGGAAGCGCCGGAATTCACACCTGCGCTGCGCAAGGCCGGTCTGGATTGCATCTTCCTGCTGGCCCCGACCAGCCCGCCCGGGCGCATCCGCGCGGTCGCGGAGCTGGCCAGCGGCTATCTCTACTACGTCTCGCTCAAGGGCGTGACCGGTGCGGCCAACCTGGACATCGCGAGCGTCGAGGCCAAGGTGGCGGAGATCCGCCGGTTCACGACATTGCCGCTGGCGGTCGGCTTCGGCATTCGCGACGCGGCGACAGCGGCGAGCGTCGGCGCAGTCGCCGATGGCGTCGTGGTCGGCAGCGCCCTGGTGTCGGAGATCGAGCGTCATCAGGCCACGCCGGAGCGATTGCCCGGCCTGCTGGCCGCAAAGCTCAGGCCGATGCGGGATGCGCTCGATCGTTTATGAATCGCTCAGGCATCGCTTATGATCCCGGCCGCTTTGGCAGCAGGGCCGATGTGGTCATGAGCCGCACCCTCCGCAACCCGCAGATCACCTTCCGATGAGTTGGCTCGACAAGATTTCCGGCTCCAAGCTCCTGACCGCCGGAGCGCGCAAGCGCAATGTCCCGGAAGGCCTCTGGACCAAGTGCGAAAGCTGCCAGTCGGTGCTGTACCGGGCCGAGCTGGAACGCACGCTGGAAGTCTGCCCCAAGTGCAGCGCGCACCATCCGATCACCGCGCGCGCGCGGATCAGCCATTTCCTGGACCCCGAGGGGCGTCTCGAGATCGGCAAAGAGGTTTCCCCGCTGGATCCGCTCAAATTCAAGGATTCGCGCAAGTACACCGATCGCATCAAGGAAGCGCAGACCGAGACCGATGAGCGGGACGCGCTGGTCGTGATCCGCGGTCAACTGCACGGCCTGCCGCTGGTGGTGTCGGCCTTCGAGTTCGGATTCATGGGCGGCTCGATGGGCAGCGTGGTGGGCGAAAAATTCGTGCGTGGGGTCAACGCCTGCCTGGAGTTCGGCGTGCCCCTGGTGTGCTTTTCGTCCTCGGGCGGCGCGCGCATGCAGGAATCGTTGTTCTCGTTGATGCAGATGGCCAAGACCTCGGCCGCCCTGGCGCGGCTCAGCGAGCGCGGTCTGCCCTACATTTCCGTGATCACGCATCCCACGATGGGCGGCGTCTCGGCCAGCCTGGCCATGCTGGGTGACATCCATATCGCCGAGCCGCGCGCCCTGGTCGGCTTCGCCGGTCCGCGCGTGATCGAACAGACCGTGCGGCAGAAATTGCCGGAGGGGTTTCAGCGAGCGGAATTCCTGCTCGAACACGGCGCCATCGACATGATCGTGGACCGTCGCGAACTGCGCGAAAAAATCCACCGCGTCCTGGCGATGCTGACGCACTGGGCGCCGGCCTCCAGCACGCCGCATTGAGCAGCGCATGAGGGCGCCGCCTGCCGGCGCTGGCTTGGGCGACTGGCTGGGTTACCAGGGTTTCCTGCATCCAAAGACCATCGCGCTGGGACTGGAGCGGGTCGGCGAGGTCGCGGCGCGGCTGGGGCTGCCGTCCACGGATGCCCTCACGCTGACCATCGGCGGGACCAACGGCAAGGGTTCGTCCGCGAACCTTGCCGCGCTGATCTATCGTGAAGCGGGGTACAGGGTCGGGCTCTATACCTCGCCGCATCTGCTGCGTTACAACGAAAGAGTGGCGATTGACGGCGTCGAAGCTGGCGATGCGGAGTTGTGCGCGGCCTTCGTCGAGATCGAACGGGGGCGCGGGTCGATTCCGCTGACCTATTTCGAGTTCGGAACCCTGGCCGCGCTGTGGCTGTTCCGGGAGCAAAAGGTCGAGGCGCAGATTCTCGAAGTCGGATTGGGCGGGCGCCTTGACGCCGTGAACCTGGTCGATGCCCGGGCTGCGTTGGTGACCAATGTCGGGCTGGATCACACCGACTGGCTCGGGACCGATCGGGAGTCGATCGCGCGCGAGAAGGCTGCCATCTTTCGGGCGCAACGGCCCGCCATCTGCACCGACCTCGATCCGCCGCAAACCATCACCGAGTCGGCCTCCCGAGTGGGCGCGAAACTCCTGCAACTTGGCGCCGACTTTCATATCCGGTCCGACGATCTGACCTGGGACTGGCTGTCCCGATCGGCGCCCCATGAAAGTCTTCAGGGTCTTCCCTTGCCCGCCTTGCGAGGGGATGCGCAGGTCCGCAATGCGGCGGGCGTGATTGCGATGATCCAATCGATGCAGCACGAATTGCCGGTGCCTGAGAGCGCCATTCGAGGCGCGCTGCGGGCGTTGAAACTGCCCGGTCGCTTCGACGTTCGCGGGGCCACGGTGTTCGACGTCGCACACAATACGGAGGCCGCGGAGGTGCTGGCTGCGAACCTGGATCACAGCTTTCCGTTGCGACGCGTACAACTGGTGCTGGGCATGTTGGATGACAAGCCTTGCGCGGACTTCTTGGCCAGGCTGACGGCGAAGGTCGATAAACTGCACCTGGCGGGCCTGTCTTCGCCCCGCGGACTGAGCGCCGGGCAGTTGAAACGGCGGATCGGCAAGGATGCGCGCGACGCCGTGCTGCATGGTGACGTGGCTCAGGCGCTGCGCCACGCGCGATCGGAACATGCAAGTGAGGGCATCGTGGTGGTAACGGGTTCATTTCTCACGGTGGCTGCGGGATTGATGGTCAATGGATGAAGTGCTGTTGAAAAGACTCGTGGGCGTCGTCGCCTTGATCCTGGCCGCCCTGCTGCTGACCTCGATCCTGCCCACGCCGGGTCGGCACGGACTCGACGGCAAAGCGGAGCGCGTGGTGACCATCGACCTGACTCACGCAGATTCAATGCCGGTGGAACTCACGCCACCCGGCGACGAGCTGGAGTCCGGGGCCACGGCGCCCCGTCCGGTCGACGCTGCCGCGAGGGGTGGGATCCTGACCCCGCCCGCTGAATCGGGCCTGGCGTTCCAGAATGAGGAACCCATCGCGACTGCCGAGTCGCCGGTGCCCACTGGCGCGTCGCCCACCGTCGCGGTGCCACCTCCACCGGAGTCCGAGGTCGAGAACCGCAAACCGGTGACACCCACACCACCACCGACGATGCCGGCGATCGCAGCTCCGACGCCCCCGCCCAAAAAAACCGCGCCCGTCGAGATAGCAGCGCCCCCATCCGCAACGATGAAAAGCCCCGCCCGGCCAGCGCCGACCGGTTCCGGCAGGTGGCAGGTTCAGGCGGGTGCCTTTTCACAGCTCGACCGCGCCGAAGGCGTGCGCGCCAAGGCCGGCGCGGCTGGAGTCTCCTGCCTGATATCGCCTGCGGAGGGGACGCAGGGCGGCACCTTGTACCGGGTACGCTGTGGCCCTTATGCGACCCGCGCGCTCGGCGAGGCGGCGGTCCGTGCCCTGGGCAGGAGCGGCGTCAAGGCCCAGATGATCGGCGCCGGTGGCTGAGGAGCCGCGGATCGCGCGGCGCTTGCTCGCAACGCACCAGCTTCCGGGGACGCTGCACCCGGTCGCGGCGAGAGTCCTTGCGGCGCGCGGAGTGATCGCCGCCGAGGAGCTGGAACTGGAGTTGAAGCATCTGCATCCTCCCGCCGCCTTGCGCGGGATCGATGCCGCCGCAGATCGGGTGATCGATGCGATCCTCCAGCAGCGCCGCATCGTCATCGCGGGCGACTACGACGCCGACGGCGCGACCGGCGTCGCCCTGGCGCTGATCGGCCTGAAACTGCTGGGCGCCGAAGCTCCAGGCTACGTCGTCCCGAATCGGTTCACGATGGGTTACGGGCTTTCGCCTGCGCTGGCCGAGATGGCGGCTCAGCAGGGCGCGAAGCTTTTGATCACAGTGGACAACGGTATCGCCAGTCATGCGGGCGTGGACGCGGCTCGCTCCCTCGGGATGCAGGTGATCGTGACCGATCACCACCTTCCTTCCGCGAGCCTGCCCGCGGCGGATGCACTGGTGAATCCCAACCAGCCCGGTTGTGCATTTCCTTCGCGCCATCTGGCCGGTGTGGGCGTGATGTTTTATCTGTTGCTGCACGTGCGGGCGCGGATGCGTGCGCGTGGCCTGTTCGCCGACGGGACGGGGCCGAACCTGGCCGACCTGCTCGACCTGGTGGCCGTCGGCACCGTCGCCGACCTCGTGCGGCTGGATCGCAACAACCGCATCCTGGTCGCCCGCGGCCTGGGGCGAATCCGTGCCGGACGCGCGCGGCCGGGTTTGCGCGCGCTGCTACAAGTCGCTGGACGACAGGAAGCCTCGCTGACCGCGACGGATCTGGGTTTCGTGCTGGGGCCGCGGATCAACGCAGCAGGGCGCCTGGAGGACATCCGCATCGGCATCCGCTGCCTGCTGGCCGAGGACCCGGACGAGGCCAGATCACTGGCGGCGGAGCTGGACCGCATCAACCGCCAGCGACGTGACATGCAGTCGCAGATGAACGATTCGGCGCTCGATCAACTCGAGGAGCGATCCGATCGAGACGGTGTCGGGCTGGTGCTCTACGACTCCGACTGGCACGAAGGTATCGTCGGTCTGGTCGCGTCGAAAATGAAGGAGCATGCGCACCGGCCCGCTATCGCGTTTGCTCCGGCGCAGGAGCCGGGCCTGCTCAAGGGTTCGGCGCGATCGATTCCTGGTCTGCATCTGCGCGATGCGCTGGCCGACGTCGACGCCCGCCATCCTGGACTGATCCTGCGTTTCGGCGGTCATGCGATGGCTGCGGGCCTGAGCCTGCGTGAAACCGATCTCGCGCGATTCCGCTCCGCCTTCGACGCCGCCTGTCGCGCGCGACTGCTGCCGGCGCAACTCGAGCAGGTGCTCGAAACAGACGGACCGCTTTCGAAAGACGAGCTGGACCTGTCGACTGCATTGGCGCTCGACGCCGCCGGACCCTGGGGGCAGGGGATGCCTGAACCGCAATTCGACGACGTGTTCGAGGTGAGCGAGGCGAGGACCGTGGGCAGCGACCAAAGTCACGTACGTTACCGGTTGCGCAGCCTCGACGGTCGCACCCTGGTGGCGGTGGATTTTGGGGGAGCGGGGCGCATGTGCCTGCGCGGCAGGGTTCGCCTGGTTTATGCGCTGGCGATCAACCGCTGGCAGGGCAGCGAATCGCTGGAATTGCGCATCCAGCATCTGCGGCCTGCCTGATCGGCTTCAGCCTCCCTGCTCGGAGAGTTTGAGAATCGCCTTCCAGTGCGGCGCGCTGACCGGCATCACGGACAAGCGGTTGCCGCGCTCGATCACCCGCAGACCCTTCAATTTCGCCGCCTGCCCGTGCAGCGTCTTGAGCAGCACCGGCCGATCCAACTTGCGCACGAATTTCACTTCCACCAGCAGCCAGCGCGGTTCCTCGGGCTTGGAGCCAAGGTCGTAGTGAGGGTGCTGGGGGTCGAACTGCGTCGGGTCGGGATAGGCCTTGGACACGATCTCGGCAATGCCGTAAATGCCGGGCTCGTCGCAGCTCGAGTGATAGAAAAATGCCAGGTCACCCGGTTTCATCTGGTCGCGCATCATGTTGCGCACCTGGTAGTTGCGCACGCCGTCCCAGGGTTCGATCTGGCCTGGACGCGCGGCCAGATGGTCGATGGAGAAAGAATCCGGTTCGGATTTCATCAGCCAGTAAGGCATACGCGCTCTCCTTTTCGTCTTCGTCGGTTCTTGAAGCGATGGACGCCTGCCTCGCTGCACACGGCATCAAGGGGAACGTCCCAGTCCTGCGCCGGCAAGTGATCCACTTTCTGCACCGAAAACGCATACCCGATCCGGTAGGGCCGAGGCCGCAAGCGGGCCAGCCAGCGATCGTAATAGCCCGCGCCGCTCCCCAGCCGGTTGCCCTGAAGGTCGATTCCAACCAGGGGTACGATCACGACCTCGATGGGTGTCCGATGGCGTCGGCGGGTTGGCGGTGGTTCGGGGATGCCGTAATGATTCCGTCGCAGCGGCTTGCCATGAAACAGTTGCTGCATGCGCATGTGACCGGGCTGTCGGACATCGATCTGCGGCGCACAGAGCCGCTTGCCCCGGCGATGCAGCGCTCGAATCAACGGACGCGTGTCGAGTTCCGAACCTGCTGCGAGATAGACCGCAAGATGCCCTGCGTGGCGGAGTTCGATCATCCGCATCAAGTGGCCGGCGGCGCGGCGCGCCGCGATTGCACGATCCCGCGGATCGATGCCGGCCCGTCGAGCCCGAAGCTGCCGGCGCAGCGCGGAACGGTCCGCGCCGGCCTGAAGCAAAATCAAGGTGCCCCCCGCAAACGCCGTTGCATGCCCGGGTCCTTGAGACAAGGTCTCAAGTGGGTGCCGCGTCGGATCATCGGGCTTCCCGCCATCATCGCGGGCCTGCTCGCCAGAACCGTCTATAGCTCCCTGGGTACGAAATTAGGCTCAAGGGGCTTGGAACACGCTCGGGTGCCACGGGAGGCACGACCGGAGAATACCACCTCGAAGCGACTGCGCGACCGGTTCGTCACCCAGGTTCATTCCAGCGACAGGGTCGAGTCGATGTCGAGCCGCAACTGCTTGACCCGCTCGATGCTCGCGGCGTCCTGTTTCAGGAGTTTTTCGGAGCCCCGGATTTCAAGGATTTCACGCGAGAGGTTGAGTGCCGCCATCACCGCGATGCGCTCCGCGCCGAGGGCCTTGCCGCGTTTCTTGATCGCGGTCATACGCTCGTTGAGAAAATCCGCCGAGGCCACCAGCGCTTCGTGCTCGATCGGCGGACAGATCACGGTGTACTCGCGGCCCATGATCCGGACCGTGACGCTGACGCTTTCGTTTTCCGCGGACACGCTGGGCCTTGGACTCACGATGGCTCCTCCGTGCCGAGGTCCGCACCGGGATCGGTCTCGAGCTTTCTCACCCGATCGACCACGCCCTCGATGCGACGGCGCAGTTCACTGTTGAGGGCCACGAGGCGGTCACGCTCCTGGGTCACGCGTTTGATCTCCAACCGGCTCTGTCGATACGCAGCCACGAGTCGCCCCACGCACTGCTCCAGTTGTTCAAGTTCGGCTTCGAGCACGGCAAAAAATTTTGAGGCGGGACTACCCGGAAGTATAGACGGCCCGATCCCGTTTGCTGCATTGCGGACCAGGAAAAATCCGCTTCTGCGCCCGGCGGTGCGATAGAGCGGGACTGCATGCAAACTGCATTAAGGTCTGGTTTTTTTGTCCGCTTGCAACCATTGGCGCAGGCTGACCCGACCTGCGTCCTCGATGAAGCCCTGCTCGGCGGTGTCCAGGCGTTCCATCACGTCCTGGCCAAGGGCGCCATGCGGACGCAGCGCTGTCGGGCTGGCGCGGACGTCGCGCCACAGGTGGCCCAAGGTGACGGAATCGAGATCACGGGCCGGCACGAGTTGTGTGCGCGACCGCCCGGCCTCGGTCAGATATCCCCGCTCGATCAGAGTTTCGACGGCGCGGGCCACGTGTTCGGGCTGCGCGCCGAGCTCTCGGGCCAGTTCTTCCTGCGTCAGCGCCGGTCGGCCTTCCAGAAAGCGCCGGCCGGCGGTCCCCATGATCAGCAGTGCCAGATATTCGGCTTGCCGCCCGGCCGGTAGGGGAACGCCGCGGTCCGGCTTCAGGTGCGCCGGATGCTGCACGTAGAACGTGAGCTGGCAGCCGGTCAGCAGGATCAGCCAGCCGACGTAGAGCCAGATGAGCAGGAAGATGACGATCGCAAACCCGGAATAGATCGCGTTGTAGTCGGTCGCCCCTGCGACGAAGGACGCGAAGGCGAAGCTCGCGGTCTGCCACAGCACGCCGGCCGCCACACCGCCGAGCGCGGCAACGCGCAACGTGACCCGCGTATTGGGTACGTAGGCGTACAGGAAGGTGAACATTCCCACGATCATCGCGTACGGAATCATCCGGGTGACGCCGTACAACAGGAAGCCGAACGGCTGGATGTCCTTGATCTGCGCGACCAGGCCGCTGTTGAGGACCGAGGCGGTCATGCCCAGGGCTGAAAACACCACGACCGGGCCGACCATGAGCACGCCCAGGTACTCGCCGATCCGTTGGGCGAAAGGGCGCGGTCGTTCGATGCGCCAGATGTAATTGAAGCTGTTCTCGACTTTCTGGATCAGCGAGATGGCGGTGTAGAACAGCAGCGCAATGCCGACCGAACCGAGCAGGCCAACCTGGATCTTCTCCACGAACCCGATCACGTTGGCCGCAATCTCCGCGCCCTGTGGCCCCAACGGGCGCAGAAACTCCAACAGAACGGGCTCCAGCTTGTTGTGCGCACCCAGCGCCTTGAGCACGGAGAAGCCCAGGGCGAGGAAGGGCACCAGCGAGAGCAGAGTGGTGTAGACCAGGCTCATCGCGCGCATCGACAACTGGCCGTCCAGCAGGTCGCGAACCAGGGCGAAGGCCAATCGGCCCACCCGGATCAGCCAGGTCTCTGACCATGACCGGGAGCTTCGTTCTTCCCATAGTCGGGTACGCAGTCGATCGAGCAGGGAGGCGTTGAGCATGGGCAAGTTTAGTCACAAGGCGCTACGGCGTGCCGCGTTCGCAATCTGGCCGCCCACGTCACCGCTGGGATCCGTGCTCGTCCGACGAACGGCGATCCAAGTTCCGGGTTGCGCTATTGACAATGTTGCAGCGCAACAATAGGATTCGATCCGTCGGATGTTGCGTTGCAGCAATATCTGTTACCTGATGAATATTTTCAGAATCTTACATAGGAGTTAGCGAATGAATGTGGAAACCATCGTGAGCGACGTCAAGGGTGCCGTTGAGCCGTACGTGGCCAAGGGACAGGATGTGGTGACGCTGTCTTTCGAGACCTTCAAGCAGGCCAACGGCATTGTCGTCGATGGCGTGACCGACCTGGTGAAGACCAATGTCGACGCCGGCAAGGATCTGTTTGCCGCGGTGCAGAGCAGCTTCGAGAAGGCCCGTGCCGACGGCGTCAAGGCCGTCGCCGCCAAGCCGATCGAATACCTCCCGGCCGGCAAGGATGTGGTCATCGCGGCCTACAAGGATTCGCTGACCATCGTCACCAAGACCGGCGAAGAGCTGGTGAGCGTGGTGAAGAAAGGTTACGAAGACGTGAGCGCCAAGCTGCTCGGCTCGACCACGGTTTCCGGTGAAGTGACCAAGGCCAAGGCCACGGTCAAGAAGACGGCCAAGAAGGCTACTGCCGCGGCCAAGAAGGCAGTCGCGCAGTAAGCGACGCCAAAACGAGTGGGTGGTGCCGGTCCCGCTTCTCCTCGCGGGGCCGCTGGGGGTCGGAGCGCAAGCTCCGGCCCCCTTTTTGTTTTTTTGGGGCCCTACTCCGATTTGGGCTTGCGGGCAGAACGCTTCCGGGTCGGCTTTGCCGCTGGCGCTTCTGCCTCGCCGTCATCGGCGGACGGGGAAATCCGGGTGATCAACTTCTTCCACGCCGGCGATTGGCGCAGCAGATCGAAGTTGCCGCGGACGAAATCGGCCGGGTTGAAGTTTTCATTGACCTGCCCGACCTTTTCGCGCAGAAACTGCACCACGTCGTCTTGCAGCCCGGCCACGTCCGGCAAACCCAGGAAGCGCCGGAGTTCTTCGGGCTTGACGTCGATCTCGATTTTGATCTGCATGGTTTTTACCTTGCCGCGACTGGAGCCCGCAGGATAGCTCAGTCGCCTGCGAGGAGGCGTTGTGCCTCGCGATAGCGGCTGGCGGTGCGCTCCGCGATTTCGTCGGGCAGCCAGGGCGCTGGCGGGGCCTTGTTCCAGGACTGGGCTTCCAGCCAGTCGCGGACGATCTGTTTGTCGAAGCTCGGCGGGCTGCTGCCGGGCTGCCAGGTGTCGGCCGGCCAGAAACGCGACGAATCCGGCGTAAGAACCTCGTCGATCAGATGAACGGCCCCCCCTTCGTCCAGCCCGAATTCGAATTTGGTGTCGGCGACGATGATGCCGCGTGCACGCGCGTACGCAGAAGCCTCCTGGTAAATCCCAAGACTCAGTTCGCGTAGCCGTTGGGCCAGCGTCGAGCCGATGCGAGCCTCAACCTCGGCAAAGGAGATGTTCTCGTCATGCTGGCCGACGGGTGCCTTGTCGGCCGGCGTGAAGATCGGCTCGGGTAAGCGGTCGGCCATGCGCAGCCCCGACGGTAGGGCAATGCCGCAGATGGCGCCGGTCTTCCGATAATCATTCCAGCCTGAGCCGATCAGGTACCCGCGCACGACGCATTCAACCGGGATCGCCTTCAATTTCTTGACGATCGCCGCCCGTCCGCTCAGCGGTTCAATCTCCGCTGGGGTGAGCCAGTCCTCCAGCCGCATCTGCGGAGCAAGCTGGTGGGGTACGCGTGACTCGAAGCGCCGCATCCAGAACTCGGTCAGGCGGGTCAGGACGGCACCCTTGCCAGGGATGGGGCGGGGCAGGATCACGTCGAAGGCGGACAGCCGGTCCGTCGTCACGATCAGGAGATGGCGGTCGCCGACCGCGTAGATATCGCGGACCTTGCCGCGATGCACGCGCGGAAGCGAAGTCAGGTTGGACTCGAATAAGGGGGCATTCATCCGTCGCGGCCTTCGGGGCAGGGCGCGGCATCATAGCCGGGCTGAGCGTTGCCGCAGATGCGTCGCCGTGGGCGAACTGTGAGCCGGCCGGCACACGTGGGAGAGGGTCGTGTGCCGGCCGGTCGCAGTCCCCCCTGGGAGTCAGCGACGTGCCTTGGACCGCGCGGTCCGGTTGGTCGATGGGTTTGAACAGGCCGGTTCGCCAGCCTCGGGTGGCAACCTGCCTGAATCAGGCGGTGGATCGTAAAGAAGGCCCCGCAGGTGTCGGCCGCCAACCGCTTGGCGTCGCCGGTTCACCTGGGCCGGCGGACTGGGCAGGCGCCGGTTTTCGGGGAAGGGTGGATCAGGATTGGGAGCACAAGCGACGTCGAAGTCCATCCAGACCGTCGGCGTACCGAGAATGCGCGAGAGAATGGATTCCGGCGTCGCGCGTTCCGCACAGCTTTCGTGCGTGGGTTGCGCGTCGAAGAGTTCGACGCTGACCGCGCCGCCGCGCATCGCTGCGGCTCGGCCGGATACTGCAAAACCAGGTGTCAGGCGGCTTCGGCCAGGCATGGCGTCTCTCCCAGAGCGACGTGACGGGTGTGCGCATCGATATCGACCCAGCAGGCGACCGACCCGACTCTGCCGATCTTCACCGGTGGCCCGAAGCGATGCAGGATCAGGCCCGTCCCGGCCAGCAGGCGCTCGACCGCCACGCTGGTCACGAGCACGTACTGGCCGATGTGGTTATCCACCGCGAACCGGACCGTATCGCGCACCAGCTGGCGTGCGGTCTGGCCCATCGAGAAGGCGGCGGTGCGTGAGGTCTTGGAGGTATCCACCGCGAACCGACTGATCTCCCAGATATGCCGATGCCGCGGCGCCGGGTGACCGTTCAGCAGCTGGGAAAAAATGTCGCTGAGCATGTAGGGGCGCGTGGTGGGCCGCAGCCGCCAGCCGCCACAGACCCGGTCGGCATCATCCGTGGCGACCATGTACACGCTGTCAAGGTCATCGAACGGGTCTTTCTCCTGCCCGTTGTCCACCGTCACATCCCAGCCCAGTCGTTGGTGGAATACCTCGTAGCGAAGCCGGTACATCTGCTCTGAATACCGCTCGGAAAAATGGCGATTGTGCAGGGCTCCGCAGACGATCTGGATCATATTGAGCCTGGCTTGGCCGCCACGAAATGTGGCGCCGATCAAATCACGCCGGGAGCGCGCTGTAACCCCTCATTTCTGATAGGAATTCATTCTGCAGGCACGAGGCATGAATAGGCGGGGAACCGCCGTCCCGGAAAATCCACAGGGGATCGGGCGTGACTCAGCCCGGAAGTTCGAGCAGGTGCTGGGACGAGCTGATCTGCGAGGGATAGCCCTCGGGCTCGATCGCGCCGAGCGCCATGGCGCGCGCGATGGCGTGGTTGCGGGTACGGACGCCGAGCTTTCGCTCCGCCGCGTTGAGGTGAAACACCACCGTGCTTTCCGCGATGCGCATGCGCTCGCCGATGGCCATGGCCGTCAGGCCCTGGGCGGCCAGCCGCAGGCAATCGCGCTCCCGCGCCGTCAGGCGTGGCTCGCGGGTGGGCTCGGTTTCCAGGATCAACTGCCGGGTGCGTTCCTGGATCAAGCTGGTCAGCCACTGTGCACGCTGGAACAGCTTCAGGCGCTCCGCACCCGCGGGCAGTTCGGTGGGCCGCGCAAAGCTCATCACGCCGAATTCGCCGTTGATGCAATGCACGGGCACGCTCAGGCCGTGACCCAGGCCGAAGCGCGCGGCTTCCGCGAACAGGCGCCGCACCGAGGGCTTGTCGCGTTCGAGTTCATCCCAGCCGAAGGGGACGACCGAGGAGGCCGCACGGGTGAGCACCGGGTCGATCATCATGAAACCCTGCTCGTCGTAGTACGAACGCCAGCTTTTCGGGTAGCCGGACAGGACAAACTGGCAGGGCCGGGACAGGGATACCGCAATCCGGAGTCCGTACAGAAAATGCTCGAAGCCGAGCGTCATCGCAACCTGGCGGCAGGCCGCACCCACGCCTGCCACGTCGCGTGCCGCGGTGACCAGGCTTTTGAGCGCATCATCCCGACTCACGACGAAACAATCCCCTTGACGACCATCGATTCTCCCGGCGCTTCCCGGCGGAAACTCATCGGCACCCGCAAGGCTTGCCGGGTCAAGGTGCATCGAGTCATGCGAGTGACGGTCTGGTTAGCGGTTGCGGACCGGGTCCTCGTTGTGGACGATGGCCGACTTGGCTGGGCTCCCCCCAGCTTCCACGAACTTATTCCGAATCCCGGCACACGGCAACCCGCATGAACAACAAGGCAATGCGAATCCTCGTCGTCGGTTCCGGCGGACGTGAGCACGCGCTGGCGTGGAAGCTCGCACAGTCGGCGCGCGTGAGCGAAGTGCTGGTTGCGCCTGGCAACGCTGGCACGGCGACCGAGGCATGCTGCCGGAACTGCGGGATCGCCGTCGAGGACATCGCCGGCTTGTTGCAACTGGCGCATGACGAGTCGGTGGATTTCACGGTCGTCGGACCGGAGGTGCCGCTGTCCCTGGGCATCGTGGACCGTTTCCGTGACGCCGGCCTGCGTATATTTGGACCGACCCGTTCAGCGGCGCGGCTGGAAAGCTCGAAGGCTTTCACCAAGGACTTCCTGGCCCGGCACCGCATCCCGACTGCGCAGTACCAGGTCTTCACGGAGTGCGAAGCGGCGCTGCTGGACCTGGAGACCCGCGGCGCGCCGATCGTGATCAAGGCCGACGGGCTTGCTGCCGGCAAGGGCGTGGTGGTGGCGATGGGGCTGGACGAGGCGCGTGATGCGGTGCGCGACATGCTCTCCGGCAACTCGCTGGGTGACGCCGGCGCGCGGGTGGTGATCGAGGATTTCCTGCCCGGGGAAGAGGCGAGCTTCATCGTGGTGGCCAACGGCCTTCAGTACCTGGCCCTGCCGACCAGTCAGGATCACAAGCGCATCTTCGACGGCGATCAGGGACCGAACACCGGCGGCATGGGCGCGTATTCGCCAGCTCCCGTGGTGACACCTCAAATTCATGCGCGCGTATGCCGCGAGGTGATCGAGCCGACGTTGGCCGGCATGCTGGCCGAAGGCGCGCCGTTCTGCGGCTTTCTCTACGCCGGTCTGATGATCGATCCGGCCGGCGCGATCAAGGTGCTGGAGTTCAACACCCGTATGGGGGATCCAGAGACCCAGCCGATCCTGATGCGGCTCGAATCCGATCTGCTCGATCTGCTGGAAGCGGCGCTTGACCAGACATTGCCGGACGTCAAGGTTCTATGGAGCGAGCAACCTGCCCTGGGCGTCGTCATGGCCGCGCACGGCTACCCCGGAAGCGTGCGCAAGCACGATGCGATTCGCGGGCTCGACTCGGATTTCGGCGGCGCCAAGGCATTCCACGCCGGTACCGCGATCAGGGACGGTGCCGTTGTGACCGCGGGTGGACGCGTGCTGTGCGTGGCGGCGCGGGGCGACGATGTGGCCGGCGCGCAGCGCGCGGCTTACGCCGCGGTGGCGAAGATCCAATGGGACGGCATGCAATACCGTCGCGACATTGGTTACAGGGCGATTCAGCGCGACCGACCTTCCGAATAGGAGCCCGCCGAGTGGGATAGGCTCTAATTGCGCTTCATCGAATCGAAGAACGCCTCATTGGTCTTGGTGATCTTCATGCGGTCCAGCAGCAGTTCCATCGCCGCCAGCTCGTCCATCTGGTGCAGCAGCTTGCGCAGGATCCAGATCTTGGACAGATCCTTGTCGCTGACCATCAACTCTTCCTTGCGTGTGCCCGAGCGCGTGATGTTGATGGCCGGGAACACACGCTTCTCGTAGATGCGGCGTTCCAGGTGTACCTCCATGTTGCCGGTGCCCTTGAACTCCTCGAAGATCACTTCGTCCATCTTCGAGCCGGTGTCGATCAGCGCGGTGGCGATGATCGTCAGCGACCCGCCTTCCTCGACGTTGCGGGCCGCGCCGAAGAAGCGTTTGGGCTTCTGCAGGGCGTTGGCGTCGACACCGCCGGTGAGCACCTTGCCGGACGACGGCGCCACGGTGTTGTAGGCGCGCGCCAGCCGCGTGATCGAGTCGAGCAGGATCACCACGTCGCGCTTGTGCTCGACCAGACGACGCGCCTTTTCGATCACCATCTCGGCCACTTGAACGTGACGGGAAGCGGGCTCGTCGAACGTGGAGGCCACCACTTCGCCGCGCACGGTGCGTTGCATGTCGGTGACTTCCTCGGGCCGCTCGTCGATCAGCAGGACGATCAGGTACACCTCGGGATAATTGGCTGCCAGGGACTGCGCGATGTTCTGCAGCATCATGGTCTTGCCGGCCTTGGGTGGCGAGACGATGAGGCCGCGCTGGCCACGACCAAACGGCGCGACGATGTCGATGACCCGCGCCGTGATGTCCTCGGTGGTGCCGTTGCCGCGCTCCATCTTGAACTGCTGGTCGGCGAACAGCGCGGTGAGGTTCTCGAAGCTGACTTTCTTCTTCGAGACCTCGGGTGCCTCGTAATTGATCGAGTCGACTTTCAGCAGCGAGAAGTAGCGCTCATTGTCTTTCGGACTGCGCACGCGACCGGACACGGTGTCGCCGGTGCGCAGGCTGAATCGACGGATCTGCGAGGGTGAGATGTAGACGTCGTCCGGTCCCGCCGCGTATGAACTGTCCGGGCCGCGCAGGAAGCCGTAGCCGTCGGTCATGATTTCCATGACGCCATCGGCATAGATGTGCTCGCCGCGCCGCGCCGCGGCTTTCAGCAGGGAGAACACCAGGTCCTGCTTGCGTACTCGAGCGACGTTGTCCAGACCCTGCTCT
Source organism: Panacagrimonas sp. (assembly GCA_052387695.1). GTDB lineage: Bacteria > Pseudomonadota > Gammaproteobacteria > Nevskiales > Nevskiaceae > Panacagrimonas. Next base: position 69,381 of record JBQTIX010000008.1, read on the forward strand.
TCGGCGATCTCCAGCAGTTCCGCGGCCGTCATCTTCTTGAGGTCGGGAATGCGGATGATCTTCGGCGGCTCGTTGGGTCGCAGTTCCTGCTGCGGGCGCGGAGTCGTCGGCGTCGGCGCCATGCCGATGTCGTTGTCCTCGGGCAGACCCTCCATCGAACCTTCCTGCGGCACGCTCAGGGTGGTCTGTCGCGCATGTTCGCCGGCGCCGGCCGTAGCGGCAGCAGCGGCCGCAAGCTCGGCTTCGTACTCCTCTTCGGTCATGTCGACCGGGAGTCCGTCGTTTCTGCCGCCGCCTCCGCCGTTGCTGCCGTTGTTGCCGCCGCCGCGCACGGGATTGCCGCCGCCGCCATTGTTATTGCGCGGCCCGTTGCGATGGCGACGGTGTTTCATCATCCGGTTGGCCTTCGGCGGTCGATTGGCGTCGCGATTCTGATCGCGCGCCGGCTGGCCCTGCTCCCGGTTAGGAGTCGAATTCTGCGGCTGCGAATTCTGATTGGCGTTCTGCTCGCGGCCCGGTTCGCGGGCTTGATCCCGTGCGCTCTCGCGGACGGTTTCGGGGGGGGAATCAGGCGACGTTGACATGCGGATTGACGAATGCGGCGAGCTGCGCTTTATGAGCCGCGCCCACCTGGGTGGCCGCTGCCTGTCCGTCTTTGAACAGGATCAGCGTGGGGATACCGCGAATGCCGTACTTGGGCGGCGTGCCCGGGTTCTCATCGACATTGAGCTTGACCACCTTGAGCTTGCCGACATTCTCCGCGGCAATCTGCTCGAGGATGGGCGCGATCATGCGGCAAGGCCCGCACCACTCGGCCCAGAAATCGACCAGCACGGGCGTGCTGGACTTGAGCACATCCTGGTCGAAGGAGGCGTCGGAGACGGCAGAAATGTGTTCGCTCATGGTGAAAACCTCAATGTCGTGGACGCGGCAAAACGCGCGCAAGAAAGGAAGATGGGGCTGCACCCGGGCCGGCTCAAGAGCGGCGATCGTTGGCGCACGCCCGCGACCCGGACGGTTATGATGGACGCTTGCTGCAGGGGAATCGAAGCGAGCGGGAATCGGATGCCGGCCTCTTTGAGAGCCTCTTGATCCCCGGTATGCCGACTATTTGAGCCGATTCCCCAGGCCCTTGCAAGCGCACCCACCTAATCGACGCAGCATATGGAAGCAGATCACTTATCCAACACGCGCTTTGACGCGCTCCCGCTCCACCCCAGCCTGCAAAGTGCCGTGCAGCGGCTGGGTTTCGATCGCTGTACGCCCATCCAGGCGCAGACCCTGCCGCTCGCGCTGGAGGGTCGGGACCTTGCCGGCCAGGCGCAGACCGGCACCGGCAAGACTGCCGCCTTCCTGCTCGCGACCATGCATCGTCTGCTGACGGTCCCACGAACGGGTCCGGAGGGTCAGCCGCGCGCCTTCATGCTGGCGCCGACGCGCGAGCTGGCGGTGCAGATTTACGACGATGCACTGCAACTGGGCGCCGATAGCGGGCTGCGCTGTACCGTCTGCTTCGGTGGCACCGGGTACGAGTCGCAGCGGCAGGCCATCACCGACGGCGTCGACATCCTGATCGGCACGCCGGGTCGCCTGATCGATTACTACAAGCAGGACGTCTACTCGCTCAAGCACATCGAGGTGGTGGTGCTGGATGAGGCGGATCGCATGTTCGATCTCGGCTTCATCGCCGACATCCGTTACCTGCTGCGGCGCATGCCCCCGCCGATGCAGCGCAGGAACTATCTGTTCTCGGCCACGCTGTCGCACCGTGTGCTGGAACTGGCGTTCGAGCACATGAACGACCCGCAGAAGATCACCATCGAATCCGAGCAGGTCACGGCCGATCGGGTGCGGCAGTCTCTGATCCACGTTTCCAACGACGACAAGCTGAAGGTGCTGGTCGCGTTGATGCGGCATCACGATCCTTTCCGCACCCTGGTGTTCGTCAACACCAAGCGCGGTTGCGAGGACGTGGAGCGCACCCTGCGCGCCAACGGCTTCGACGCGCAGACGCTGTCTGGCGACGTGCCGCAGAACAAGCGGCTGCGACTGCTCGATGATTTCAAGGAAGGCAAGCTGCCGATCCTCGTCGCCACCGACGTCGCCGCGCGTGGCCTGCATATTCCCGCGGTCAGTCACGTCATCAACTACGACCTGCCGCAGGACGCCGAAGACTACGTGCATCGCATCGGTCGCACCGCGCGTGCGGGCGAGGCGGGCGACGCGATCTCGCTGTGCTGCGAGACCTTCGTCTACTCGCTGCCGGATATCGAGCGCTTCATCGGCACGCGCCTGCCGGTGGAGACATTGCCGCCGGAATGGATCGGTGAAGATTTTGTCGAGGTGGCGCCCTTGAAGCGCCCGCACACTTCGCGCGGCGGCCCTCATCGCGGTGGCGGAGGCAGCGGACCGCGGCGGCCCGGAGGCGGCCCCCCGAGACGCGGCGGTCGCAGGTGATCCGACCGGAGTGGGTCTGTCATCCACGGGTGCGGGCCTGCTTCACGACACGCGCCGGTGGCGTCAGCCGAGCGCCTTATGCCTTGTTCAATCTCGCCATGCATGTGGGCGACGATCCTGCCGCCGTTCTCGAGAACCGGCGTCGTTTGCGTGAACGGCTGGGGCTTGTGCGCGAGCCCGGCTGGATCGAGCAGGTTCACGGCACGCGGGTGGTGTCGCTCGCACACGCAGGAGCCGGCCTGTGTGCGGATGCTTCGTGGACCGATCAGGCTGGGCTCGCCTGCGCCGTACTGACCGCGGATTGTTTGCCTGTCTTGTTTGCTGACGATGAGGGCCGATGCGTCGCGGCGGCGCATGCGGGCTGGAAGGGGCTGCTGGCGGGTGTGCTCGAATCGACCGTCGCCACGCTGCCCGTGCGGCCGGAACGATTGCAGGCCTGGATCGGCCCGGCCATCGGTGCACGCGTCTATCAGGTCGGCGACGAAGTGCGTCGAGCCTTCGTCGAGCGCGACGCGAAGGCGGCGATCGGCTTCTCTCCTGACGGTCCGCAAAAGCATCTTTGCGATCTGGCGCTGCTGGCTCGCCGACGCCTGCAAGCGGTCGGCGTGGACCGTGTTTCCGGAGGCGATTTCTGTACGGTTTCGGACGCGAGCGTATTTTTTTCCTTCCGTCGCGACAGAGTTTGCGGGCGCATGGCTGCGCTGATCTGGCTTGAGCCGGTCTGATCCCGTGTTTTGTTGCGTGTACGGGGGGGGTCTGCTACAAGGCGGAGGCGCGGCGGAGGTCATATGTGCCCTCCATCGATCGACATAAATAAGCCGCGTCGCGGCTTCATAAATAACGGGGTGGAAAATGCCTCCGATGAACGGCTGCAACATGATGGAAACCCTGCGGCGCGGCGTCGGCGTCATCGCGCTGGGTGCGGCGTCAGTGATAGGCGCCTATGCCCTCGCACAAGACGAGACGACGCCTGCTGTCGAGGAAGGCGCCGAGGCTGAGGACACGGTGGCGCCCGCGGCACCGGTGAAGGCGCGGCCCGCGGAAATGTCGATGCTGGCCTCACGCAGCCTGCTGCTCGGCGTGGCAAACAATGGCAAGCATCTGGTCGCGGTCGGCGATCGCGGCAACATCGTGGCGTCCAACGACGGTGTCAACTGGGCGCAGGTCGAGGTGCCGGTGCGGGCGACGCTCACGGCGGTGGAATTCGTCGATGAGAACAACGGTTGGGCCGTCGGTCACGATGCGGTGATCCTGCACACTGGAGACAGCGGCAGGACCTGGGTCTTGCAAAATTTCGAGCCGGAACTGGAGAAGCCCTTCCTCGATGTGCTGTTCGTCGATGGCAATCGCGGTATGGCGGTCGGCGCCTACGGCTTGTTCATGGCCACGAGCGACGGCGGCGCCAACTGGGCCGAAGTCGACGCGCCCGCCATCCGCGAGGATGAGCTGCATCTCAACAGCATCGCGCGCCTGGCCAACGGCGATTTCTTCGTCGTCGGCGAAAGCGGGACGATGGGCGTGTCCGCCGATGGCAATACCTGGACGCGCGTGAAAGCGCCCTACGAGGGCTCGCTCTATGGCGCCCTGCCGCGGGGCGACAAGGGCGTGGTGGTGTTCGGGCTGCGAGGCAATGTCTACACCACGGCCGATGTTCGTGGCGGCCAGTGGAACAAAGTCGAGATGGGCACGGTGGCCTCGTTCTTCGGCGCAACGGCCCTGCCCAATGGCGACATCGTGATGGTGGGTCTCGCCGGCGAGATCGCGTTTCTGTCTGCCAGCGGAAAAGTGCGGAACGCCAAGCTCGATGCGATGGCCGGGGTGACCGGGTCGGGGACGCTTTCGGGAGCGATTCCGTGGAAGGGTGGCGTGATCGCGGTGGGCGAGCTGGGCGTGAGTACGGTGGGTCTATAACAAGAACAAGGGGAGTGCCATGAGCGAGAAAGACGTCGGCCACGACGACAACGAATACGCCGGCGGGGCGGTGAGCACGGCGCACAAAATTCTGGCGGCGATCGAGCCGGTCATCTACGCCCGGCGCAAGCTGACGATGGCCATTCTGCTGGCGATCACGGCGCTGCTGTTCTGGCAGATGACGCTGATCAAGCCCGATGCGGGCTTCGACAAGGCAGTGCCGCTGGAACATCCGTACATGCAGGTGCTCAAGCAGTACATGGCCGATTTCGGCGGTGCCAACACGGTGTTGGTGGCCCTGATCAACAAGGACGGCAAGGGTGAGATCTACAGTGAGAAGTTTCTGCTCAATCTGAGGCAAGCAACCGACGAGGTGTTCTTCCTCAAGGGCGTCGACCGCTCGCGCGTGTCTTCGCTGTTTACGCCCGACGTGCGTTTTGTCGAGGTGGTGGAGGGAGGTTTCAAGGGCGGCAACGTCATCCCCTCGGACTACGCCGCGACCCCGGAGATGTTTGCTCTGGTCAAGGGAAATGTGTCCAAGGGCGGACATGTGGGCCGCTATACGACGACGGATCAGACCGGCGCGCTGATCTTCTCGGAGCTGCTCGAGATCGATCCGGTGACGGGTGAGAAACTCGACTACGGCAGAGTTGCCAACGATCTCGAAGACAAGCTGCGCGGGCGCTTCACCAATCCCAAGAAGTTCGTCTACAAGCTCCGGCAAGACAAGCCGCCGCTCAAGGCCGGCGACGTGGTGGGCGAGGGCTTCGTTGCGCTGCCGGGCTGGAAGCTGCGCTTTATGACGACGTTCGAGGCGAGCTACAAGAACGCCGAGGACAAGGTCGAGCTGATCCCGGTCGGTGGCGGCGAGGTGGTGGCGGAGGAAATGGACAACCCGCAGTACAACCCCGACATCGACATCCACATCATCGGCTTCGCCAAGGTGGTCGGCGACATCATCGACGCCATCGTGCAGGTCGTGGTGTTCTTCCTCATCACCCTGGTGATGACCGGAATCCTGTTGTGGCTGTATGTGGGTGATTTCAAGCTCGCGATGCTGCCGCTGATCTGTTCGATCGTCGCCGTGATCTGGGAGTTCGGTCTGCTGCACCTGTTCGGCAAGGGCCTGGATCCCTTCGCCATCCTGGTGCCGTTCCTGATCCTCGCGGTGTCGGTGTCGCATGGCGTGCAGTACGTCAACGCCTGGGTCGGCGAAATCGCGGAGAACGGTCGCAACAGTTTCGACGCCTCGCTGTTCACCTGGCGGCGCCTGGCGATCTACGGAACGATGGCGATCATGACCGACGTGGCCGGCTTCGCCATGATCGGCTTGATCCCGATCGACATCGTGCGCGAGATGGCGCTCAACGCCTGCCTGGGCATGGCCGCCATCATCATCACCAACAAGATCATGATGCCGATCTGGCTGACCTGGGTGCAGATCAAGGACATCCAGGGTTTCGTCGTCAAGCAGGAACGCCGCGACAGCATCTTCGACCCGCTCTGGCGTCTGCTCTCCAACATGGTCCGTCCCGGTCCGGCCGTCACCGCGATCCTGCTGATGGGTGCGCTGTTCGGCTGGAGCTTCTGGCAAGGCAAGGCGCTGCAAGTGGGCGACAGCCAGGCCGGCGTGCCCGAGCTGTTGCCGGATTCGCGCTACAACAATGACACTGCGGCGGTGGTGGCCAACTTCGCCATCGGCCTGGACATCTTCAAGGTCGTGGCCGAGACCGATGCCGAAGCCTGCGTCAAGCACGGCGTGATGGAGCAGATCGACCGTTATGCCTGGCGCATGGACAACACGCCGGGTGTGCAGTCTTCGCTGTCGCTGCCACAGGTCGCCAAGGTGGTGAACTCGGCGTTCAACGAGGCCAACCCGCGCTACAAGGTGCTGCCGCGCAACCAGTACACGATGGTGCAGTCCACCTCGCAGATTCCCACGTCTTCGGGCCTGCTCAATCCCGATTGCTCGGCGATGGCGATCTTCGTGTTCATGAAGGATCACAAGGCTTCGACCATCGAACGCGCGGTGGACGTGACCAAGTCGTTCAACAAGGAGAACGCGACGACGTTTTTCGAGACCCACAGCGACGTCAATCCGAAATACTGCGAGGACAAGCTGGTGGCGCGTCGCGAGGTCGGCAACAGCAAGCACGACTTGCAGAAGGCCGCCGACAGGATCAAGAAGAAGCAGCCCGGCATCAACGACGAGAAGCTTGCCGAGTTCGAATCGATCAAGAAGGCCACCGCAGGAGTGACGGCGGCGACCGAGAAGTTCGCCAGCTTCAACAAGGAATGCCCGGTCAACTTCGCGCTCGCCACCGCCAACGTCGGCGTGATGGCGGCGACCAACGAGGAAGTGCACCGGCTGGAAAAACAGATCCTGCTGTACGTCTATATCGCCATCGTGATCTGCGTGTACCTGTCGTTCTTCGAGTGGCAGTCCATCGTCGCGATCATGCTGCCGCTGGCGCTGATTTCCTGGATGGCGTACGGCGTGATGGCCTTGATGGGCATTGGCATGAAGGTGGCCACGTTACCGGTGGTTGCGCTCGCGGTCGGTATCGGCGTGGACTACGGCATCTACATCTACGCGACCATGGCCGATGCGCTCGCCGGTGGCTTCAAGATGCAGGAGTCCTACTACAAGACGCTCAAGATGACCGGCAAGGCGGTGGTCTTCACCGGCATCACGCTCGGGTTTGGCGTGGCGACCTGGCTGTGGTCGGGCTTGCAGTTCCAGCGCGATATGGGCGCCCTGCTGGTATTCATGTTCACCGGCAACATGTTCGGGGCGATCCTGATCCTGCCTGCCATCGCCTCGTTCATTCTCAAGGAGCGGGAACTGGCGCCGGGGGAAGTGCCGGTGTTCAAGCCCAGGCACTGAGCGATCACTTCGGACGAGCCGAGCCCGGCCTAGGCCGGGCTCGGCTTGGCTCAAAGTGTAGAAGGCGCGACCTGGCCAAATGGGGTTTCGATTCAGTCGCCCCCTCCCTCCGGATTCCGATGCTCGGACCCTGAGACCTGAACGAGGCGGCCACTGCGGAGTTCCAGCGCCGTCAGCTGACCGCCCCAGACGCAACCGGTATCGAGGCCGTGCACGTGCTCGTCCGGCCACGCGATCTGACCGACCGTCGACCAATGGCCGAAGACGATGGGCGTGCCGCGGCTCGCCCGGCCCGGTACGGTGAACCAGGGCATCAGTGGAGCGGGCTGTGAACCTGGCGCCCCTTTGGGCCGAAGGTCGAGACGGCCGTCCTCGGTGCAGTAGCGAAGTCGCGTCAGGCAATTGACAATGAAGCGGGTGCGGTCCAGCCCGCGCAGCTTCTCGTCCCAGCGATCCGGATGGTCGCCATACATCCGGCTGAAGAAGCGGCGTCCCTCTCGGCCACGGATGATCGCCGCGGCTTCGGATGCGAGGCTCAAGGCCTGTTCGACGCTCCACTGTGGCACCAGGCCTGCGTGAATCACCACCGTGCCGGTTCCAGGGTCCCGCCAGGCCAGAGGTTGCTCGATCAACCAGTCCAGTAGCTCGTCGCAGTCCGAGGCTGCGAGGATTTCCGTCAGCGTGTCGCGCCGGCCCTGCTTGCCGCCGTGGGCAACCGCCAGCAGGTGCAGATCATGATTACCCAGCACCGTCACCGCGGCGGTGCCGAGCGACCGCACGTATCGCAGAATCTCCAGCGACTTGGGGCCGCGGTTGACCAGGTCGCCACAGAACACCAACCGATCGCGTTGCGGGTCGAATCTCAGGGTATCGACAAGGCGCGCCAACTCGTCAAAACAGCCCTGCAAGTCGCCAACGGCATAGATCGCCATGATCAGCGGTGCCGTTTTTCGGGCGCCAAATTTCTGGCCGATAAGCGGTGCAAAAACCCTGAATCGCTAGCTTTGACGATACCCATGCCGAACATCATAGTGGCGTCACTGGCCCAGCCGGTGCCAGAACCACCAAATTCGGAGTAACACCATGTCGAACAAAATGTTTGTCCGCGCTTCCACCTCCCTGATGTCGCTGGTTCGTGACGAAGAGGGCGCCAGTGCCGTCGAGTACGGTCTGATCCTCGGGATTCTGGCGATCGTCTTCATCGCTGCCTTCACGCTGATGGCGCCCCAGCTGACGACGCTGTTCGCGACCGTCACGAACGCCCTCTGATAGCTGCGAATTCATCCACCCCTTAGCTGCACGTAGCGGCTGCGGCATCGTTTGTCGCCCTGGACGCTACTCAATTGGAGTATTGCCATGTTGAATGAAATGTTTGTCCGCGCTTCTGCCATCCTGCTGTCGCTGGTTCGCGATGAAGAGGGTGCCAGTGCTGTTGAATACGGTCTGATTCTTGGAATCCTGGCGATCGTTTTTATCGCCGCCTTCACCCTGATGGCTCCCGAACTGACGGCTCTTTTCAACACCGTTACGAACGCCCTCTGAGACGCGTGAAGCTGACGCCGCACCTCGTATCCTCGCACCGTGGCTACGGTTCTATTGTCGGTGTGGGCGCTGGTTGTTGCGGCAGGAGACGGATGGCGGCGGCGCATTCCTAACGGACTGTTGCTCGCCGCCTGGGTTCCCGGTATCGCTGTTTTCGTTGTCGATGATCGTGGTTGGCTGAACGAAACTTTTTCGGCAAGCGTTATCGGGCTGTTAATTCCGTTTCTCGCGCTGCTGCCGGGCTTTCTGTTCAGGGTTCTGGGTGGCGGCGATGTGAAATTCGCCGCCTGTTGTGGATGGTTTCTGGGGCCGGAACGCGGTGCGCTGATGCTACTGGTGATGGCGTTGGGGCTAGGCACGTTTTCGCTGTGGGTTGCGCTGCGACGTCGGGAGACTTCGGTACAACGGCGTATCGCCGCCGGGCCGGCGATTGCTCTGGGGTTCGCTGTTGCGATGCTTCCAGGGATATTGGGAGCCTGAGTCGCTGGTTCACAAGTCCGGCGACAAATTGCAGGTCGGCAAATTTTTGCCGATAGCGGTGTTCAATGAAAGCTGCCTAAAGGTGGCCGAGTAGTGAGGATGTTGACGGGAACCGTTTGTGGATCGCGGGGTGGAATTTCGATGGTTGACCTTATTTATTTGTCTCGGACCGCATCATGGCGAACCCGGATACCATGTCGCCACAGGGCGTGGCTTGCAGATAAACGCAGGTTTTTCGGCTGTGCCGAAGCTTGCTTCAGGATGTCAGATCAGGTTCTGCATCCTTCGAGTCGCGCTTTGGATCATGAATCGGGGAGCATCTGAATGAGTAGTACCGCTGCCAAGGTTGTCGCAGGGATCGCCATCTTCCTGACGTTGGTGCTCGCGTTCGTCGGCTATCGCGTCAGCCGCCAATACGCCGAGAGTTCTGAACGTGCCCAGGCCCAGGTGCAAACTCAAACCAAGCAGGGAGACGAGGCCCCCAAGCTTCTGGCCGTGGTCGCGGTCAAGCCGCTGGGCGCGTACAAGAAGATCGCCAAGGATGATGTGGTTTTGGCCGAAGTCACCGTGGCGCCGCGGGATTACTTCACCAGTCTCGATGAGGTCGTCGACAAGGAGCCGCGGGTCGATATCGACCAGGGCGCGCCGCTGACCAAGCGCTATTTTGCTGAGGGAAATCTGCTGGCCAAATCGGTCCCGCCGGGATTCCATGCGGTGTCGGTGGAAGTCACCGATGTCATCGGCGTGGGCGGCTTTGTGCGTCCAGGAGATATCGTCGATGTCCTGCTCTATCTGCGCAGCGCCAATGACGTCGAGAATACGCAGGCGAGAGTGTTGCTCAAGGATACCCGCGTGCTGGCCTATGAGGATCTGCTGGTGGACCGGCCGGAGGGGGTGAAGGATGAAGAAGGTTCGGATCGTGCGCGGCGGCAGCGAACGGCGGTGCTCGCGGTGCCCAAGGCCGACACCACACGCCTGATGCTCGGCGCCAGCCTGGGCGAGCTGCGATTGGCCTTGCACGGAGTCGTGGCCGATCCCGCCGCCGAGCCAGTGTCCGGGGCGAACGCGGTGAATGTTGCCGCCCTGCCGCTCAGCAACGAAGCCTTGCAGGCAGAGGCTGCAAAAAAAGTACCGGACCAGGCCTATACCGCGCGCCAGTTGTCGCGGGTGGAACTGCCTCCTGCAGAAAAGAAAAAAGTGGTGGTGCGCGAGAAAGTCATCATCTATCGCGCATCCGAAGTCGAGACGGTGACCCCCTAGAGCGGATCGCGACGTGACGAGTTTGCGTCATCGCTTCTGGGGCATTGAGCAAGCGTTTCAGCGGTCCATTACGAGCTGCGACAGCATGAAGAGATCAACGAGACCCAAGCCGAACATGAATCCCCTCACCCGCGTGCGGAGCCTGCTGCAAGTGTTCGCCGTGATGGTGACGATGGCGCTCGGAGCGGGTGGCGCGGTAGCGGCTCCGGCCACGGCCACGGCCACGGCAGAAGATTCGGTGATCCGGGTCGAGGTCGGCACCCACAAGCTGATTCGCGAGAAGGCGGGTATCCGGCGTGTGGCGGTTGGTGATCCGGCCACCGCAGACGTCAACGTCATCGACGGCCGCGAGTTGCTCATCACCGGCAAGAAGCTGGGCGTGACCAGCCTGCTGGTGTGGATCAAGTCCAGTCCTGCTCCCAAGGAATTCCGCATTCGTGTAGGCGACGTGCAGGATCCGACCAAGCTGGCCAGGCCGGATCCTGAACTGGCCAGCGCCGGCATCGAGCGCGGTGCCGGCCTGGATGGCAAGCTGCCCAATCTACTGGCCTACCGCCGTGCCAGGACGGCTGCCACCAAATCCGACGCACTGGTTGATCAGAGCGTGGTCGAGGGTGACTTTCAGGTTATGACCGAGATCAAGATTGCCGAGGTCAACCGCACCACGGCCAAGCGCTACGGCCTTGGGTTGAATTACTCCCGCGCCGGCAACGACGGCAACGTGTCGTTCTCGTCGCCCACCACGCCGACGGATATCCTCAGTAACGCTTTCAACCTGCTGATCGGGCCCACCGACATCGGCAACAACGAATTCCTCGGCGGGCGTTTGAGCCTCCTCGAAAGCCGCGGCGTGGTGCGCGTCCTGGCAGAACCCAGCTTGACCGTGATGAGCGGGCAGACCGCCACTTTCCTGGCCGGTGGCGAGTTTCCCGTACCGGTCAGCCAGTCCGGTTCCGCCGCGGGCGGGGGCTCGGCCATCACGGTGGAATACAAGCAATTCGGTGTGCGCCTGCCGGTGACTCCGACCGTGCTTTCGAGGGACCGGATTGCGCTCAAGGTGGCGCCCGAAGTCAGCGATCTCGACTTCACCGCAGGCATCCAGATTGGCGGTGTGTCGGTGCCGGCGCTGACCGTGCGACGTACCGAGACCACGATCGAGCTGGGTGACGGCGAGAGCTTCGTGATCTCCGGCCTGATCAGCAACAATCTGATTGCGAACGTCGACAAGGTGCCCTGGCTGGGCGACATCCCCATCCTCGGCGCCTTCTTCAAGTCGGTCAGCTACGATCGCACCGAGAAGGAGCTGATCATGGTCGTGACGCCCCACCTGGTCAGGCCGCTGGCACGCGAGGCCAAGCTGCCGCCACTGCCGGGACAGAAGCTCGACAGTTACAAACCCGGTTTCGGTGCGATCATTCTTGAGGAGACCGGCGAGTTCGATACCGAGGCATACGGCTTCAGCAAGTGAGAGCAAACTCGGTGCTCCTCTATGCACCTCAAAAAAATAAAACGACCATCCTGCGTGGGAAGAGACTGTGAAAACCCAGGCCCTGGTAGTCGCTGACGACCCGGTATTTCTGAACTGGCTTCAGAACGCCGCGCCCGGTGCGGAGTTTTCGCTGGCGCGCACGGCCGATGTTGAAGACCTGATCGGCCGCATCCATTCCACCGGGCGGGTGGACGTGGTGTTCTTCGAATTCTCCGTCGAAAGCGCGGCGACCCATGCCGCGATGATCGAACATCTGATCGAGCGCATCCCCGACATGGCCGTGGCCGGTCTGGGGCAGGAGGGGGATTCGGATCTCATGCTGGCAGCGATGCGTGCGGGTGCGCGGGATTTCTTCGTGCTGCGCCGCGACGAGGCCAACGTCGCCGCATTGCTAAGCCGTCTGCTGCGTCGTGCGGTGTCGGTACAGAACGCCGGGCGCAAGCAGGGCCGCATCTTCGGCGTCATGGCGGCACTGCCCGCCGACAGTATCGCGTTTCTGGCAGAACACCTGGCCCTGGCCTGCGCCGAGAAGCTGGGCAAGGGGGAGCGCGTGCTACTGGTGGACGTGGCCATTCCCGGGGGCGCGGCCAATATTTTTCTGAATCTGAATCAGACGTATGGCGTGCTTGACGCGATCAACGACGGTGGCCGTTGCGATGCCACCCTGGTGGACACGGCGTTCGGCCGTCATGCCAGCGGCCTCTACGTGCTGAGTCTTCCCGAAGACATTATCGGGCGGCCGCACATCGACGCCGAGGAACTGGTCAAGCTGCTGGGCGTGTTGCGCGGACTTTTCGGCTGCATCGTGGTGGCGTTCGACGGGCATCTGCCGATGGACGTGCTGCGCGGCCTGATCGGCCTGGGTGATCGAACACTCCTGGTCACCGACCAGTCCATCCTCAAATCCCGTCACAGTAAGTACCTGCTGCGGGCGCTGCGACTGGACGGTTATCCACTGGATCGTCTGGGTCTGGTGGTGGACAACTACCGCGCAAGAGTGGGACTGGAGCCGCGGAATCTCGCCGAACTGCTGGAGCTTGGCGTGGTCGCCACGCTCTCGACCCTGCCCGCCAATCGCATCCAGGCGATGAATCAGGGCGAATCGATGTTCGCGTGCGCGCCCAAGGATGAATACTGCGCGGGGGTTCGACAACTGGCCGGCGCCCTGCTTGCGGGCGAGACGGGTGCGCCCGTGCCCGCCCCGGCCCCGGCCGGTCTGCTCGGCAAGCTGTTTGGTCGATGAGCGCCACGGGTAGCCAGTGACGTGAGCATCGAGCAGACCTCCCGCTTCCGGCTGTCGGATCACTACCAGCAGCTCAAGAGCGCGATCCATCGCAACCTCATCGCGCAGATCGAAGAGCGGAACCTGGATATCGATCGCTGGGACGCGCAGAAGGTCGAACGTTTCGTCGTGGAACAGGTGCGGTTGTATGTCACCCAGCAGCGCCTGCCCGTGAATGCTCGTGAAAGCGAGACCCTGGCCAAGGACGCACGTGACGAACTCATGGGTTTCGGCCCGATTCAATCGCTGGTCGATGACGACACGGTCAACGACATCGTGGTCAATGGCCCCAACCGGGTCTTCATCGAACGCGAAGGCAAGCTCTCGACAGCGCCGGTGCGCTTCGTCAACGACGCCCATGTGCTGCGCGTGATCCAGCGCATCCTGTCGCCGCTGGGGCGCCGGGTCGACGAATCCACCCCGATGGTCGATGCGCGACTGCCCGATGGCTCGCGCGTCAACGCCATCATTCCGCCGATCGCGCTCGACGGCCCCTGCGTTTCCATCCGTAAATTCCGGAAGTCGGCGCTCACCACCGACCAGCTGATGAAATCCGGCAGCGTGTCGCGGGCGGCGCTGATCTATCTCAAGCAGCGCATTCGCGCCCGCGCCAACCTGATCGTGATCGGTGGCACCGGCTCCGGCAAGACCACGTTCCTCAACCTGCTGTCGCAGTGGATCCCGGCGACCGAGCGCATCATCACGATCGAAGATGCGGCGGAATTGAGGCTCAACCACGATCACGTGGTGCGCCTGGAGACGCGTCCGCCCAATCTCGAGGGTCAGCGCGCCGTGAGCGCGCGCGACCTGGTGCGCAACGCGCTGCGCATGCGCCCGGACCGAATCATCGTCGGCGAGATCCGCGGTGACGAAGTGCTCGACATGCTGCAGGCCATGAACACCGGGCACGACGGTTCCATGACCACCCTGCACGCCAATAACCCGCGCGACGCGATTCACCGACTGGAACTGCTCGCCGGCTTCGCCGGTTTCAAGGGCAGCGACCAGACCTTTCGGGGACAGGTCGCCGCAGCGATCCACCTGATCGTGCATGTGGCGCGCCTTGCAACCGGCGAGCGGCGCCTCATGTCGGTCTGCGAGATCGGCGGCCATGACGATCAAGGCATGCTTATGCGCGAGCTCTTCGCCTACGACGTGGATCGACGCATGCATCGTGACCTGCGGAATGCAACACCATGAACACCGCGGCGATCGTCCTGTTCGTGCTGGCCCTGGCCATGGCTGGACTTGCGATGTGGTTGCTCGTCTATGCGGACAACCGGACGCGTCGTGACGAGATCACCTTGCGACTGCGTGCGGGCGAGCAAGCCGATGTCGCGGCAAAATCCACGCGCGAAGCGATGTTGCGCAATCCGCTGCTGCGCTGGGCCTGCCATTTCGTCTGGCGCGCGGGCTCCGAAGCGGAGCCGCACACGGTGGCCAAGATGCTGTGGATTCTGGGCGCGATGATCCCGGTCACCCTGCTGATCTTCGGTGGGTTTGGAGGCGGCATCGTCATCGGATTCGTGCTCGCGTTCGGTTACGGCGTGCTGCGCCGGCAGGCCGCGCGGCGCCGCGCGAAGATTGTCGGACAGTTGCCGGCCTTTCTCGAAGCCGGGCTGCGCGTACTCCAGGCCGGCAACACGCTGGAAGAGTCGCTGGCGACGGCGGCGGCGGAAAGTCCGGAGCCTTTGCGGCCGCTGTTCCAGTCGGTGAACCGGCAGGTACGCCTGGGCGCACCGCTGGATCAGGTGCTGGCCGAGTCGGCTGCGATTCACCGGATACGCGACATCAAGGTCATCGCGCTTGCCGCCTCGATCAACCGCAAATACGGTGGTTCCTTGCGTAATGTTTTCCGCAGCCTGATCGCCGCCATCCGCTCGCGCGACGCGGCTGCACGGGAACTGCGCGCGTTGACGGCGGAAACACGCTTCTCTGCCGTGGTGCTCGCGGTCATTCCCGCTTTCCTGACGATCTACATCTACCTGCAAAATCGCGAGTACTACGCGCAGATGTGGGAGTCCACCGGCGGCCGGATCACGCTGATCGCCGGTGTCTCCTTACAGGTGCTGGGCGTGTTCGTGATCTATCGCATGCTGGCCTCGACGGAGGACACCGAATGAGCGCCGGATGGTTCGCATCCCTGGTTGCCGGAGGCGTCCTGCTGGCAGGTATAGCCCTGATTGCAGTGATCATTCTCGTCATGCAGGCGCGCGAGGCTTCGCGTCTGCAGAAGCGCATGAATCCGGGCGGAATCGAGACCAATGAATTCACTGGTGCGCGCGGTGGTGAACTGCTGCAGACCATTGCGACCCGCGGCAAGAAGCTCGAAGCGCTGGTCGATACCAACAAGGAGAGCGCGCGGCTGCTGCTCCAGGCAGGATGGCGCACACCCCAGCAGCGGGCGACTTACTACGTGTCTCAGGCGCTGGTGCCGCTGGCGTTGCTCGGGCTGGTGGGGATGTTCGCGGTCTCCGGACCGGCGAAGTTGACGCAACCCATATTGCTGATCGCCTTTGGCCTGGCGGCAGTCATGCTCGGCCTGCTGTTGCCACGCATGGTGCTGCGATCGATTGCCGCAGGGCGCGTGCGGCGCATCAAGAGCGAAGTGCCGTTGTTTATCCATCTTCTGGTGTTGCTGTTCGAGGCCGGCCTGTCCACCCGTCAGGCCTTCGCGAGCCTGGTGCGCGACGGCGGTGGTGTGCTGCCGGAACTGGGTCGTGAGTTCGATCTCATGCTGCGCCAGATGGAAGCCGGCGGGGAAACCGGAGAATTGCTGGACAACCTCGCTCGCGCGATCGCACTGGAAGACCTTGGCAGTGTGCTCGCGCTGCTCCGGCAGGTGGATCGCTACGGCGGCGAGGTGCGCGAACCGTTGCTGGAGGCGCTCAAGGTATTGGAAGAGCGCAGGTCCATGGATGTTCGCGAGATGGTTAACCTCATGTCCGGACGCATGAACGTCGTGATGGTGGCGTTCTTCTTCCCGGCGTTGCTGATCTTCGTGGCGGGTCCCGCGTTTCTGTCCATCATCACCGCCCTCAGCAACATCAACAAATGAAGTCCGGTCCAAACGTCCTTGCAGGGGTTGCCTTGTTTCTGGCGATGATGACCAGCGGCTGCGTCAGCGAATCGATCCGCCAGATCGATCGCACAGTCGCGGAGGAAATTCCGGTGGATGACCCGGCCACGCAGCGGAAGGTCCACACCGATCTGATCCGCCAGATGCTCGGCCAGGAGCAGTTTTATGCTGCGTTGGCGCACATCGAGGCGCAGGTGCGTGAATCAGGCTCCACCGACGAGTTACGCGTGCTGGAGGCGCAAGCACGGCGGAAGCTGAAACAGCCCGAGCAGGCGCAAGCGATATACCGGGATCTGTTGCGCACGTCCTATGTCGCCGAGGCCTATCACGGGCTCGGCCTCATCAGCGCGGCCACTGACCTGAAGACGGCGGTCTGGCAGCTTCAGCAGGCCGTGAAGCGGCAGCCCGCCAACGCCGAGATGCGCAACGATCTGGGGTATGCCCTGATGGTGGCCAACCGTTACCCCGAAGCCCTGACGGAGTTGGCGACGGCAGTGGAGCTGGAAGCCGGCGGCGGCAGCGGCAAAGCGCGCAACAACCTGGTGTTGTTGATGCTGGTCACCCGCGACGAGGCCGCGGTGAAGCGCCTCGTACAGCAATCGGGCATGTCGGATGCCACGCTCGACGGCCTGCGCAGGCAGGCACTGACCCTCTCCCGCAAACCCGCCCTGCCGGCCGCGGTCCCACGCAAGAGTTGAGCACGCTCCGGAGTCCACCATGAACCCCTCCACGAACCCCATCATGAATCGTTATTCCTTCTTCGCCGTACTGATCGTGCCCCTGGCCGTCGCCTTTTCGCCGGTTGCGGGCGCGCAGGACGCTGCGGCCGCCGGCGGACCTGGCAGCGGCAGCGCGCGTGACTGGGTCGAGTTGCAGAAGAGCAATTCAGCGGCCTCGCCTATCGCGCGTCCGCTGCCGGGCGAGATCGCCGACCGCAGCTTCCAGCGTTACGCGGACAGCTTCAGTCAGCAGATTCCGGCGACGCTCGATCGCGAGGAATTTCTCTCGGGGGGTGGGGGAAGCGTCAAGTGAGGTCATTCGACGCCCGATCGACGAGGTCGGTCACTCGTGCCGCTTGTTCGGGTGACAGCCTCTCTGTCGTCAAGCATCGTCCGTAAGCGGTCCGGAACTCCATCCGTCCCCACGCGAGGCAGCGGCGGCTCCGCCCTCACCTGGTAATCCACTCAAGCCAGATCACCCCAAAGCGCCTGGATCGCCGCCAGGGCAGCGACGCCCGCGGTTTCCGTGCGCAGGACACGGGGTCCCAGTCGAATGCCGGTGAAGCCTGCGGCGCGGGCCTGTGCCAGCTCATCGGCGGACAGGCCACCCTCCGGCCCGACCATCAGCACGATCTGCTTCTCCGGCTGCAAATCACGCAGGCCCAGCTCTGCTTGCGGATCGAGCGTCAGGCGAAGCGCGCCGGACAGGCCGCCCTGCGCCAGCCAATCCGCATGGCGTATGGTCGGTTGCAGCGTGGGCAGCGTCGCGCGACCACACTGCTCGCAAGCGGAGACGATCACGCCCTGCCAGTGATCGAGCTTGCGGTCGCTGCGCTCGGCGTCCAGCCGCACCACGCTGCGCGCGGTGAGTAAGGGCTGGATCGCGGCTACACCCAGCTCGACGGCTTTCTGAAGGCTGTAGTCCATGCGCTCGCCCTTGGATAGGCTCTGTGCGAGGGTGAGGTGTAGGGCGGATTCGGCCGTCGGCGTGATCGCATCCGCCAACAGCAACCAGGCTTCCCGCCTGGAGATGGAATCGAGCCGTGCTTCAAACTCCTTGCCACGGCCGTCGAACACTCGCAGCGTGTCGCCCGACTCCATGCGCAGCACCTGTATCAGGTGCCGGAACGCGGCCTCGGGCAAGGGCAGTCTAAGGCCGGAATCCAGCCGCGCGTCGAGGTAAACGCGTGTCATGCGTCGCGCACTAAGAGTCGCCCGTGGCGACGTCGATGGCCTCGATCGCGATCTTCACCATCTTTTGAATCTCGCGCGGCTCGATGGTGTACGGCGGCATGAAGTAGATGACGTCGCCGAGCGGGCGCAACAGCACGCCGAAGTCCTTGTTCGCCTTGAGCGCGTGACGGTACACCCGCAGTCCGCGGCGCTCGGATGCGGGATAGGGTTGGTGTGCATGGACCGCCTTCGCAAGTTCGATCGCGAGGATCAGGCCTTGCTGACGCACATCGGCGACATGGCGATGACTGCGCAGTGGCGCGGTCTCCGTCCACAGGTACTGCCCGAGAAGGCGGATGCGCGACAGCCAGTCTTCCTGAGCGAACACTTCCATCGTCGCGAGTGCGGCGCGGCAGGCGAGCGGATTGCCGGTGTAGGAATGCGAGTGCAGGAACGCGCGCCCGGCCTTGTGCTCGGCGTAGAACGCATCGTAGATGTGCTCGCGCGTCAGCACGCAGGCCAGCGGCAGGGTGCCGCCGGTGAGACCCTTCGACAGACACAGGAAGTCGGGGCGCATGCCCACCCAATCACAGGCGAACATCTGTCCGGTGCGACCAAAACCTACCGCGATCTCGTCGGCGATCAGGTGTACGCCGTGACGGTCGCAGGCGGCGCGCAGCATCGTCAGATAAACCGGGTGATACATGCGCATGCCGCCGGCGCATTGCACCAGCGGTTCGAGAATCACCGCGCAGACTTCATCCGCGTAGTGTTCCAGCGCGAGTTCCATTTCAAGAAAGCGACGCCGCGTGTGGTCCTCCCACGAAGTGCCCGGCGCGCGCTCGAAACAGTCCGGCGAAGGAACAAAGATGGGCTGCATCAGCAGCGGCGCGTAGGTGTCGCGATACAAGCCGGTGTGTCCGACCGCCAGCGCACCCAGGGTCTCACCGTGGTAGCCGTTGGTGAGCGCGATGTAGCGCTTCTTCGATGGTTTGCCGATGTTCTGCCAGTAGTGAAAGCTCATCTTGAGCGCGACTTCGACCGCCGCCGAACCGTTGTCCGCGTAGAAGCAGCGTGTCAGCCCCTTGGGCGCAATGGCGCAGAGTTTTTCCGCGAGCTGGATCGCCGGCTCGTGCGTGAAGCCGGCGAAGATCACGTGATCGAGCGTGTCGAGCTGCTGCTTGAGCGAGGCGACGATATGCGGGTGCCGATGCCCGAACAGGTTGGTCCACCAGGAGCTGACCGCGTCGAGGTAGCGACGACCGTCGTAGTCCTCCAGCCACACACCTTCAGCCGATTTGATCGGGATCAGCGGCAGCGGCGCGTCTGCACCACCCGCGTGATCGTGCATCTGCGTGCAGGGCTGCCACACGTGCGCGAGGCTGCGCTCGGTCCACTCGGCGTTGATGCTCACCTCAGAGAACGGACTCGTAGATTTGCCCGAGCGAAAGCGTCAGCGGCGCATGGCCGGGACCGCAGTCCAGGGTCAGCGTTTCCTCGATCTCAGTCAGGATCACCGGCTCCCAGTTACTGTCGCGGCGATACAGGGTGACGTGCAGGGCCTGTTGCGAGACGATCAAGTAGGCGTGCAGCGAGGGGATCTGCATATAGGCGCGCAACTTCTCGTTGCGATCCGTACGCGCCGTGGTATCTGACAAAACTTCCACGAGCAGACAGGGGCGCTCGCAGTAATACTCGTCCTTGTTGTCCGTCGTGTCGCAACAAACCATGACGTCGGGGTAGTAGGACGCCGTGCGATTCAGCCAGTGGATCTTGACCAGCAAGTTTTCCTGGAAGATCCGGCACGCCGTGCTGCGATAGTGCATGCGCAGGGCGACATACAGGTTCCCGGCAATCTCGTTGTGCTGCTTGCTCGCGCCGGCCATCGCGTAGATGTGGCCCGCAACGTATTCGTGCCGGACAGTGCGGCTGCGCTCGTCTTGCAGGTACTGCTCGAAATCGATCTTGCCCGGCAGGGTTTCGATGAACATGGCAACAGTTTACGCCCGCTTCAAAGGCTCTTGACCAGCACCGCGGAGTTGCGCTGATAGTTGTACATGCGCTGCCGCTCGACCGGCAATTCCTCGATGCGGCCGGGGATAAATCCGTGCTCCAGAAACCAGTGCGGCGTGTGCGTGGTGAGCGCAAAAATCCTTTTCAGGCCCAGCTTGGCCGCCGTCTCCTCGGCACGCTGCAACAGTGCCGCGGCGCGGCCCGAGCGCTGGTATTCGGGATGTACCGCGACGCAGGAAAATTCGCCCATTTCATTTGGCAAAAAAGGGAACAGCGCGCAGCACGCCACCACCAGGCCATCACGCACCATCACGTCGAACTGGCCGATCTCGATCTCGAGCTGCTCGCGCGAACGCGGCACCAGCACACCGGCATTTTCCAACGGCCTGATCAGGGACAGGATGCCGCCGACATCCTCGATGCTCGCCTCGCGCACCGCCTCGTAGTGCTCATCCGCATACAGCATCAGGCCGACGCCGTCGCGCGTATACAGCTCGCGCAGCAGGGCGCCTTCCGCTTCCACGCCTACCAGATGCACGCGCTTGACGCCGCCGCGACCGGCGCTGAGCGCCGCCAGCAGATGGCGACGATCCTGCTCATTGATCCGCTCCGACCCGCTCAGCAGGCGCTCGCCCTCGGCCAGGGAAAGCTGGCCGGCATCGCCCGTGTCGTCCGCGAGCTTCCAGGTGTCGGGATCGGAATTGGTGATGAACACCAGCTTGTCCGCGCCCAGGCCCACCGCCGCGGCGGTTGCCACGTCGGTCGAGCGCAGGTTGAAGATCTCGCCCGTCGGCGAATAACCCACCGGCGAAATCAGCGCGATGCGATCCTGCCCCAGCACCGCGCGTATCGTCTCCACGTCCACGCGCCGGACCTCGCCGGTCTGCTGGAAATCCACGCCATCCCGGATACCCACCGGCCGCGCCGTCACCCAGTTGCCGGACGCCACCTTGAGACGCGCGCCGCCCATCGGCGTGCTGGCCAGCGACGTCGAGAGTCTCGCTTCGATCTCCATGCGCAGACTGCCAACCGCCGACTTCACGCACTCCAGCGCCTCGCGATCCGTGACGCGAACCTCGCCCACATAACGCGAGTCAAGCCCGCGCCGCGCGAGTTCCCGATCGATCTGCGGTCGCGACCCATGCACCAGCACCAGCTTCACGCCCAGGCTGTGCAACAGCGCAAGGTCGTAGACGAAGGTCTCGAAGTCCGCCCGGTCCGCAATCTCGCCGCCGAACGCCACCACGAACACGCGGCCGTTGTGGGCGTGGACATAGGGCGCCGAGGCGCGCAGCGCCGCGATGAAGTCGGAGGGGAGCATCGCCTGATTATAAGTCTGAGTGTTGCGAGGCCCCCGGGTGACGCCGGCCTCCCGCGAAGGCGCCAGGCGGTATCGGTTGGCGGTCCATCGGCATTGCCTGAATCGGCTCGGTGCCTCACTATTTCTTCGCGGCTGGCGGACAGGATTGGTTGCTTAAACAAGCACCTGAAGTCAGCTCGCGGATTACGGCTTCGGGCCCCATACCCGTCGCCACGGTCCTGTGACGCAGCCCCCACTCCCCCCAACTGCGTTGCAGCGGGGCGGCCGGGAAACCGGCCGCCCCAATTTTATTGGGGGCCGCTTTAGGGAAGGTCTGCACAGGTCTGTCGCGGCCCTTCGGCGGGCTCAGGAGGCCCGCTTTCTCGTAGATCGGTTCAAGCCGAAGGCGGAACCGACGCTGCGCGCGCTCGACGAAGCCCTGCGCCTGTCGGCTTCGGCCACGAAAAGCCGTGGCCTTGAGCCGACCTACACCCGACCTCCCCCTGAATTCAGGCCTGCGCAGAGAATCCTTAATCTTACTGTGTCACAAGCGCAGTTTTGGTTTAGGTTTTCCGCAGCAGGGGCATCTTGGCATCAGAGCGATGAGGCGCGCGCTGAGTTGATGGCGCAGGGTTGGGATTGAGTCCGGCACGTG
>JBQTIX010000009.1:0-16543 GCA_052387695.1 Panacagrimonas sp.
GCCTGTAGGGGGGATAAGCGAAGCGCATCCACCATCCCAGGCCAAGGTGTCGCGTGATCCTTGTTTGATGAAGCGCCATGCCCGCGACCTTGCGCTCACGCCGTCCAGCGCCAGTCGCGAACCTCCGGCAGATCGTCGCCGTGCTCGCCGATGTAGAGCTTGTGACGCTCCATCGTCGTCCAGTAGCGCGCGGTCTCCTTCCCGATCTGGTCGCTGAGACGCGGGATGCGCCGGATGGCGTCCAGCGCGAGCTGGTAACGGTCGAGATTGTTCAGCACCACCATGTCGAACAGGGTCGTGGTGCTACCTTCCTCGCGGTAGCCGCGCACGTGGATGTTGGCGTGGTTGTGGCGCTTGTAGACCAGCTTGTGAATCAGCGCGGGATAGCCGTGAAAGGCGAAGATCACGGGCCGGTCGTTGGTGAACATCGCGTCGAACTCGTGATCCTCCAGCCCATGCGGATGCTCGGCCTGCGGCTGCAGCACCATCAGGTCCACCACGTTGACGACCCGGATGCGGATGCCGGGCACGTAGTCGCGCAGCAAGGTCACGGCGGCGAGCGTCTCCACCGTCGGCACATCGCCGGCACAAGCCATGACCACGTCGGGGCCGGTCTCATCGTCGGACCTTTCATTGCCCGCCCAGTGCCAGATGCCCGCGCCGACAGAGCAGTGGCGAACCGCCGAGTCCATGTCCAGCCACTGCCATTCCGGCGCCTTGCCGGCAACGATCACGTTGACGTAATTGCGACTGCGCAGGCAGTGATCCGCCACCGACAGCAGGCAGTTCGCATCGGGCGGCAGATAGATGCGCACCACGTCGGATTTCTTGTTGGCGACGTGATCGATGAAGCCGGGATCCTGGTGCGAGAAGCCGTTGTGATCCTGCTGCCAGACGTGCGAACTGAGCAGGTAGTTCAGCGAGGCGATCGGCTTGCGCCACGGAATCTGCTTGCTCACCTTCAACCACTTGGCGTGCTGGTTGAGCATCGAATCGACGATGTGGATGAAGGCCTCGTAGCACGAGAACAGGCCGTGCCGCCCGGTCAGCAGATAGCCCTCGAGCCAGCCCTGGCAGAGGTGCTCGCTCAGCACTTCCATCACGCGGCCGTCGGTGCTCAGGTCGGTGTCCTGGGGTTCGATCTCGGCCATCCACTGCTTGCCGGAGACTTCGTAGATCGCAGCCAAGCGGTTCGACGCCGTCTCGTCCGGGCCGAAGACGCGGAAGTTCTGCTTGTCGAGATTGAGCTTCATCACGTCGCGCAGAAACGTGCCGAGCACGCGCGTCGCTTCGGCCTTCACGCCACCGGGCCTGGATACCGCCACGGCGTACGCGCGAAACGGCGGCATGGCCAGCGACTGCATCAACACGCCGCCGTTGGTGTGCGGATTGGAACCCATGCGGCGCTGGCCGGTGGGCGCGAGTGCGGCGAGTTCCTCGCGGAACTTGCCGCGTTCGTCGAACAACTCCTGCGGCCGGTAGCTCTGCATCCAGGCTTCGAGTTGCCGGATGTGTTCGGGATTCCTGAAGTCGGCGATGGGCACCTGGTGCGAGCGCCAATGTCCCTCCACCGGCTTGCCATCCACGAGCTTCGGCCCGGTCCAGCCCTTGGGCGTGCGGAACACGATCATCGGCCAGCGCGGACGCTGGGCTTTTTGCGCATTCATCCTTGAACGAGCGGAACTCTGAATCCGGCGGATCTGCGCGAGGATCGTATCGAGCGTGGCGGCGAGACTCTGATGCACGAGCATCGGGTCGTCGCCCTCGACGAAATGCGGCTCGTAGCCGTAGCCGTGCATCAGCGCGGTCAGTTCCTCGCGGCTGATGCGCGCCAGCACCGTCGGGTTGGCGATCTTGAAGCCGTTGAGATGCAGAATCGGCAGCACCGCGCCGTCGCGCGCCGGATTCAGGAATTTGTTCGAGTGCCAACTGGCGGCCAGCGCGCCGGTCTCGGCCTCGCCATCGCCAATCACGCAGGCCACGATCAGATCGGGATTGTCGAACGCCGCACCAAAAGCGTGAGCCAGCGAGTACCCCAGCTCGCCACCCTCGTGAATCGAGCCCGGCGTTTCGGGCGAGACGTGGCTGGGAGTACCTTTGGGCCAGGAGAACTGGCGGAACAACCGCGCCATGCCGTGGGCACTGCGTTCGATGGCCGGGTAATGCTCCGTGTACGAGCCTTCGAGATAGGTCTGCGCCACCAGTCCCGGCCCGCCGTGCCCCGGCCCGGTGATGTAGATCATGTTCAGGTCATGCGCCTGGATCAGCCGGTTGAGATGCACGTACAGAAAATTCAGGCCCGGTGTCGTGCCCCAGTGACCCAGCAAGCGCGCCTTGATGTGTTCGAGCCTGAGCGGCTCTTGCAGCAGCGGGTTGTCCCGCAGGTAAATCTGTCCGACCGAAAGATAGTTCGATGCGCGCCAGTAGGCGTGCATCTTCTGGAGCAGCTCGGGTGACAGGGGATCGGGCATCAGGGGTTCCGGAGGGACAAGCCGGGGTGCGCAACGCGCACCCCAGGACACGCTACTTCTTGGTCACGTCCTCGACGTTGGCGATGCCCGATTGCAGCTTGGGCTCGGTCTTCGGGCTGTTGAGGAAGTAGGGTTTCTTCGGATCCTGCTTCTTGATGTCCGCGTTGTTGGCGTGGTCATCCCTGGGTTCGAGCGTGGGGGCTTCCTGCTTGTTCATGGTTTCTCCTGATATGGCGAACGGCGGAATCGTCGCGCGCGAAGTTCAAAGACTCCTCCCCAGGCTAGTCGCGCATCCGGGCCGTTGTCGGTACGTCAGCACACGCAGCCGGCGATTCCCGCTAGGCGGCGTATCGCGGCATTGCCCCTGCGCCGCGCGACATCCAGTCCGCGAACTCGCCGGCGCTCAGCGCCCGGCTGAAGTAGTGGCCCTGCGCTTCGGGGCAATTCTGCTCCTGAAGGAACGCAAGTTGCTCGCGGGTTTCCACCCCTTCGGCCAGCACTCGCATGTGCAGGCTCCGGCCCATGCTGATGACCGCACTGACGATGCTGGCGTCGTCGGGGTCCGTGGTCAGATGGTGCACGAACGAGCGGTCGATCTTGAGCGTGTCGATCGGAAAGCGCTTGAGATAACTCAGGCTCGAATAGCCGGTGCCGAAATCGTCCAGCGCCAGTTTCACGCCCATGTCCTTGAGAGCCCGCAGCACCGCAGCGGTGGACGCGGAATCCTGCATGAGGAAGGTTTCCGTCAGCTCCAGTTCCAGGCAGTGCGGATCGAGGCCGGTCTCTTTCAGGATGGAGCGCACGTCGACAACGAAATCCTTGGCGCGCAGGTCCACCGCCGAAATGTTCACCGCGATGTGCATAGCCGGGAGGCCTGCGTCCTGCCAGGCACGGGCCTGCTGGCAGGCTTCGCGCAGCACCCAGCGGCTCATCGCCACGATGAAGCCACACTCCTCCGAGGCGGCGATGAACTCCGTGGGCAGCAGCAGTCCGCGCTGCGGATGATGCCAACGGATGAGTGCTTCCACGCCGATGATGCGGCCGGTCTCCAGATTGATCTGCGGCTGGTAATGCAACACGAATTCCTGTCGCGCCAGAGCGTGACGCAGGCCGCTTTCCAGCGACTGCCGCTCGATCGCGCGGGTGTTCATGTCCGGCTTGAAGAACTGGAAGTTGCCGCGCCCCTTGTCCTTGGCGTGGTACATCGCCACGTCGGCGTTGCGCATCAGGGTTTCGATGTCGGTGCCGTCGTCGGGATAGACCACGATGCCGATGCTCGCCGTCAGGTGCAGGTCGTGTTCGTCGATGCGGTGTGGCGCGCTCAGCGCCAGCAGGATTTTCTCCGCGGTGATGGCCGCATCGCCCGCGTTCCTGACTTCCGACAGCAGGATCACGAACTCGTCGCCACCCTGGCGGCTGACGGTGTCGGAACTGCGCACGCAACCGAGCAGACGCTCCGCGAGCGAGCGCAGCAGGCGATCGCCGGTGGCATGTCCCAGGGAATCGTTGACGTGCTTGAAGCGGTCCACGTCCAGAAACAGGACCGCCAGTTTCTGCTTGCGCCGTTGGGCCAGACTCATCGACTGGCCCAGCCGGTCGTTCAACAGAATTCGGTTGGGCAGATCGGTGAGGCTGTCGTGCTGGGCCAGGAAGGACATGCGCAGGGACAGCGCACGAGCCGTGGTCACATCGTGAAACACCATCACCGCGCCGGTCACCTGTCCGCGTCGATCGTGGATGGGCGCGGCGGAATCTTCGATAGCCGACTCCTTGCCATCGCGCCTTACCAGCACGCAGTTGGGTGTGAGGGCCACGGTCCTGTTTTCGCGGACGGCCAGGGTCATGGGGTTGGGCACGGTGCAGCGCGTCGTCGTATCGACGATGTTGAACACCTCTTCCACCGGCCGCCCCGCCGCCTCATCGCGCGGCCAGCCGGTCAGTTTTTCGGCGACCACGTTGAGATAGGTCACATTGCCCCAGACATCGGTGCTCATGACGGCGTCGCCGATGGAATTGAGCGTGACCTGCGCGCGCTCGTTGGCGTCGAACAAGGCCTCGGCGTTGGCGGCGCGCTCGATCATGTTGGTCACGGCCTTGGGCAGGGTGTAATCGTCGATGCGGTTCTTGAGCAGATAGTCCTGTGCGCCGCGCTCGACAGCGAGCTTGGCGATGGCCTCGTCCTGCGAACCGCTGAGGATCAGGATCGGAATCTGCGGCGCGGCCAGAAACAGCCGGTCGAACGTCTCCATACCGCGACCATCGGGCAGGAACAGGTCGACCAGCACCGCCGTGACGCCATCCGATGGCTGCTTTCCGTCACGGGTCAGACGCGCCACGCCTTCGGCACAGAGCCGTACCCATTCGAGTTTGAAAGCGCCATCGCCCGAATGGCTCAACGCCTCGCGAACCGCTTTGGCGTCGGAGGGATCGTTCTGGATCAGCAGTATGTTCTGGAGCATTGGCTTGTGCGGCAAGCCGGCGACGAACTCGTCGTGATAGACCGCAGCAGCGATCATTTGTACGCATTGCGCGCCGCGCCTTCCGTGCGGTAGAGCGCGGAGTGCTCTACCCACCGGAAACCTGTACTACGCGCTCCCGCCAGGTGTTCCTGCCCGCGCGCTTGGCCTCGTACAGGGCGAGGTCCGCGCTCTTCATCAGCGAGTCCGCGTCCTCTCCATGGATGGGATAGATGGCCACCCCCGCGCTGGTGGTCATGCGAACGCAATGACCCTCGATTTCATAGGCTTGCGACACCGCTACGACCAGCTTCTGAGCCACCGCCGCCGCATCTTCGGCCTGACGGAGGTGCCATAGCGCGACCAGGAATTCGTCACCGCCCAAGCGTGCCACCGTATCCTCTTCGCGCACCGTCGCCAGCAGACGCGCCGCAACGACTTGAAGCAGGGTATCGCCGGTGCTGTGCCCAAGGCTATCGTTGATCTGCTTGAATCCATCCAGATCCAGATACACCAGCGCCATGACGCTCCGATTCCTTCGCGCATGGATGATGGCCATCGATATGCGGTCGGAGAGAAGGCGTCGGTTCGCGAGCCCCGTCAGCGGGTCGCTCAGCGCCAGGGATTCCATCATCCTGCCGTGATCGCGCGCAGCCGCGTGCAGCAGGCGCACTTCCAGCAGGTTGTGGACGCGCATCAGCACCTCGGCCAGATCGAAGGGTTTGCTGATGAAATCCCTCGCGCCGCCTTGAAGCGCGCGCAGCTTGTGAGCCGGATGGGCGGTGACGGCCAGCACCGGCAGGTATCCGCCGGTTTCAATCTCCTTCAAGCCTTCCATCACCTGGAAACCATCCATGCCCGGCATCTGGAGATCGAGCAGGATCAGGTCGTAGCCCTGCTTGCGGTGCAACGCGCAGACCTCGCGCGGATCCATCGTGGAGCTGACGGACGCGTAACCGGCACCGCTCAGCATCCGTTCGAGCAAAACGACATTGGCCTGCCGATCGTCGACGATCAGGATCTTGCCGCGCAGGATGTCGATCGGGCCGATCACGAGACTCGCGCAGCCCGCCGGTTGCCGTCCGGGATGGCTTGTGCAAAGTCCAGTGCCAGGTACAGCGCGTCCATGAATTCGTTGACCTTGATCGGCTTGGTCAGATAGCGGAAGAACCCTGCGTCCAGCCCTCGCCGGATGTCGGCGGGAATCGCGTTGGCGCTGATGGCGAGCACCGGGATGTGCGCCGTCAGCGGGTCCTCACGCAGGATTTTCAGCGCCTGGTAGCCGTTGATTCCCGGAAGATTGATGTCCATCAGGATCACGTCGGGCTGCTCGTCGCGCGCCAGCTCGATGCCCAGCGTCCCGTTCACGGCGCTCAGCAGGCGCATGTCGGAACGACGCCGGACGAGTTGCTCGACCAGCATCAGGTTGGCCGGGTTGTCCTCGACATAGAGCAGGGTGCGGAGCGGCGCGGCCTGCTGGACCTGCCGGTGCGCAGAGTCCGTGGGTCCGGCGCGGTCGCTCGCGAATTGTGGCGGGGCCGCCGAGCCGAGTTCGAACCAGAACACGCTGCCCTCCCCGACCGTGCTTTCCACGCCGATACTGCCGCCCATCAGTTCGACCAGTCGCTTGCTCACCACCAGGCCGATGCCGGTGCCTTCCTCGCCGCTGCCCTCCTGTCCGAGCCGGTTGAACGGCTGAAAGAGCTGCGTCAGCTTTTCTGCGGACAGGCCTTCGCCGGTGTCGCTGACGCTGATGCGCGTGCGTTTGCGGGGGCTGGTGGAGAAGTCCACCACCACCGTCCCGTCCGGCCGGTTGTACTTGATCGCGTTCGACAGCAGGTTGATGAGAACCTGCTTCAGCCGGGTCGCGTCGCCCAGCACGAAGCAGGGGCTGTCGAAACGGGGAAAGCTCAGCCTGATGCCGCGCTGCTGGCCCTGCGGTTCGATCATGGCCTGGCATTCGAGCATGACTTCGGCCAGCGACACCGGCTCTTCCGACAGCGACAGTTTTCCGGACTCGACCACGGCCAGATCGAGAATCTCGTTGATCAGTTCCAGCAGATACCACCCGGCGTGGAGGATCTGGCCGATGCTCTCCTTCTGCGCCGGCGTTGCCGGCGGCGAGTCGGAATCCATCAACTGCGCGAACCCGAGAATCGCGTTGAGCGGGGAGCGCAGCTCGTGGCTCATGCTGGAAAGAAAATCCGATTTGGCGAGGTTGGCTTTTTCCGCCGCGAACTTGGCCCTCGCCAGTTCGGCGTTCTGGTCCTGCAGCACCTGGTCCAGCCTCAGGCGCTCGGCTTCGACCAGCTTGCGCGCCGTGTTGTCGGTGCCGATCAGCAGATACCCGATGATGCTGTCCTGATCGTCGCGCAGCGCGGTCACTGACACCACCGCCGGGAAGCGGCTGCCGTCCTTGCGGATATAGGTCAGCTCGTAGATGTCCTCGATGCCGCGCGAGGCCTTGAACACCAGCGCCTCGAAGCCCGGCGTGATCGGGGTGCCGAGTTCGATGCTCAGCTCGTTGGCGCGCATGATCAGTTCCCGCGGATCGGAAATGTCGGCGGGCGTGATCTTGTTCATGACTTCGGCGGCGGTGTAGCCGAGCATGCGCTCGGCGCCGACGTTGAAGATCTGGATCACGCCCTTGGCGTCGGTGGCGATGCTGGAGAAGTTGGCGCTGTTGAAAATGGCGCTCTGCAAGGCACCCGCGCCGGGCAGCGCATCCTCGGCCTGTTTGCGCGCGGTGATGTCCATCAGCATGTTGATGCCGCCGATGACGCGGCCCTCGGCATCCCGCAGCGGTGTGGGATATGGCGTGAACCAGATCCGCCGGCCGTCGGGTCGTTCCGCGATGGCTTCCGCGTCGCGCACCTCGCGCCCTTCGCGGATGGCGACGGCCATCGGACACTGGTCGTGCGGCAGCGACGTGCCGTCCGGATGGTAGAGCTTCCAGCTCACGCACCAGCGGTCCGTACCGAGCGTCGGTGTGCGGCCACAGAAATCCACTGCGGCCTGGTTGAAATAGGTGAGGCGCCCTTCGGCATCGGTGGTGTAGATCGCCACCGGCAACGCGTCGAACATCCTGCCGAAATCGTGTTCGGCCTCCGGACGCACTTGCAGCAGGGTGTCGCGCGGCACAGGAACGAGGCGTTGCGTGAGCATGGTTCATCTCCGGGTGGCTTGCCCGCCCTCGGGGGGTCGAGGGCTCCTGGAGGGATCGGGCGGCCGGGGTCGCGAGAAGAACAGGGAGTTGGGCTCAGAGCGATGACTTGTAGAGCCCTTTGTTCAGGGCACTGAATGTCAGGCCCTGCACGGTGCACATGGACCGACAGACGGGGGAAATTCCGGTCGAGGGAGTTTTCAGGTGCCGAAATTGATCTTCGCTTCGAGGTTGCTTCGCGAGTCGGCGTTCGACAGCGCTTCCTCCATATCGATGACTCCGCGCTTGTACAGCCCGTACAGGGATGCATCGAAGGTCTGCATGCCCTTGTCGGACGACTGCTCCATGGCGGCGCGGATCTCGTCGAAGCGGCGCGCGAGAATTAACTCCTGCACATAGGGCGAGTTGATCAGCACTTCGACTGCGGCACAGCGCTTTCCGTCCTTGCGGCGCACCAGGCGCTGGCTGACGATGGCTCTCAGGGTGAGCGACAGATCCATGTAGAGCTGATCGCGGGCCTCGTGCGGGTAGAGATTGATGATGCGCTGCAGGGCCTGGTAGGCGTTGTTGGCGTGCAGCGTGGACAGCGCGAGATGACCCGTGTTGGCGAGCTGGATGCAGGCGTCCATGGTCTCGCGCCGGCGAACCTCGCCGATCAGGATCACGTCCGGCGCTTCGCGCATCGACGACATCAGCGCACGCTCGTAACTCTCGGTGTCCTGCCCGACCTCGCGCTGGTTGACGATGGAGCGTAGATTAGGGTGAACGTACTCGATCGGGTCCTCGATCGTCAGGATGTGACCGGTCGCATTCTGGTTGCGGTGATTGATCATCGCCGCCTGCGTCGTGGTCTTGCCGCAGCCGGTGGCCCCCACCATCAGGACCATGCCGCGCTTGAGCATGATCAGGTCTTTGAGGATCTCCGGGACGCCGAGCGTATCGATGGGCGGGACCACAGACCGGACGTAGCGCATGACCATGGCAAGCGCGCCGCGCTGCGTGAAAATGTTGACGCGAAAACGCCCGAGCCCGCCGGCCTGAGTGGCCAGGTCGATCTCGTTGCGCCGACTTAAGTGATCCTGCTGCTCGGGCGTCAGGATGGAGCAGGCCAGCTCGCGCACAAACTCGGTGGTCATCAGCGTCTTGCCGATGGCCATCATCTCGCCCTCGATCTTGAGCATCGCCGGCGCATTGGAGGTGAAGAACAGGTCCGAGGCATTCTTCTCCACGCAGAGCTTCAGGTAGGGCAGGATCTTCAGCATCGATGGCCCGCCCTGATCCTTCTCGTAGGCCGGTTGTAGGTCGGTTCAAGCCGAAGGCGGAACCGACACGCACGCCCTTGGAGACAACCCGCGGCCGTCGGGTCCGCCCGCGAAAAGCATGCGGGCTTGACCCGACCTACGCCCGGCCTACGCAGAGCCTGCCTAGCGTCGCAGGAGCTGCGCATCGTCGTCCTTGAGCAACTGCATCCGCTTGACCACCTCGTCGTCGAGCAGGTTGGATGCGGCACGCTTCGATTCGAGCTTGATGCGCAGGCGCACCTCGTTCTGCGAGTCCGCATTGCGCAGCGCCTCCTCGTAGCTGATCACCTTGTTCTCAAATAGATCAAACAGGAACTGATCGAAGGTGATCATGCCCTGCTCGTTGGAGCGTCCCATCACGTCCTTCAATTCGGCGACCTCGCCCTTGAAGATCATGTCCGAGACCAGCGGCGTGTTGAGCAGGACTTCCATCGCCGCGACCCGACCACCGCCCTCCCGACGCACCAGGCGCTGCGAGATGATCGCCCGCAGGTTCAGGCCCAAGTCCATCAGCAATTGTTCGCGCTTCTCTTCGGGGAAGAAGTTGATGATGCGGTCCAGCGCCGTATTGGCGCTGTTGGCGTGCAGGGTGGTGAGCACCAGATGCCCGGTTTCCGCGAAATGGATCGCGTACTCCATGGTCTCGCGCGTGCGCACTTCGCCGATCTGGATCACGTCCGGCGCCTGGCGCAGAGTGTTCTTGAGCGCGTTGTCCCAGCTCTGCGTGTCGGTGCCGACCTCACGCTGCGTGACCATGCAACCGGCATGCGCGTGCACGTATTCGATCGGATCCTCGATCGTGATGATGTGTCCCTTCGAGTTGACGTTGCGGTGGCCGAGCATCGCGGCGAGCGAGGTGCTCTTGCCCGAGCCGGTGGCGCCGACCATCAGTACCAGCCCGCGCTTGGCCATGGCGATGCTCTTGAGCTGCTCGGGCAGACCGAGTTGCTCGAAGCTCGGGATGCTCGTGTTGATCGTGCGCAGCACCGCACCGACGCAGCCCTGCTGCACGAAGGCCGAGACGCGGAAGCGGCCGATACCCGGCGGCGAGATCGCGAACTGGCACTCGTTGGTGGACTCGAATTCCTTGAGCTGCCGATCCGCCATCAGGCTGCGCACGATCAGCGCGGAGTTCTCAGCGGAGACCGGCTTGTCCATCACCGGCGTCACCGCCCCGTCCACCTTGATCGCGGGCGGGAAGCCCGCGGAGATGAACAGGTCGGAACCGTTCTTCTGCTTGAGCAGGGTCAGCAGTTGCTGGACGAGTCGTACGGCCTGGTCGCGTTCCATAGGAGAAAGGAGAACCTGTTTAACAACCCGACGCGTCCGCGACGGAGGTCCGTCCGGCGCAGTGGGAGTGGCCTTGTGGGACTCCCACCGCACCTACCGTCGCGCAGCGCAAGGAAGGAGCGACGAGGTGTACTTGAAATACATGAGGAGCGACGGACGCCGCGATGCGCAAAAACGGCCCCGTCCCCGATTGGGTCCCAGCGCGGGAGTGCCACAAGGGCACTCCCGCGTAAACCCAACCGGGTGGCGCCCCATTTTTCGCCTGGCGGCGTTGCTCGTCGCTCAGGTACATCAAGTACACCTCGCTCCTCGCGCCTTGCCCGGCGAAAAACGGGACTGCCACGCGGGCGTGTCGGGTTGTTAAACAGGTTCTCATAGCTCCAGTGCCTTGTTGGCCTTGCGCCGTGCATCCGCCGGATCGATCAGGCCGCGCTTGACCAGATCCCTCAGGCACTGTTCGAGCGTCTGCATGCCCTCCTTCTGGCCGGTCTGGATGGAGGAATACATCTGCGCGATCTTGTTTTCGCGGATCAGGTTCCGGATCGCGGGCGTGCCGATCATGATCTCGTGCGCGGCCACGCGACCGCCGCCACGCTTCTTGAGCAGCGTCTGCGAGATCACTGCGCGGAGACCTTCCGAGAGCATCGAGCGGACCATCTCCTTTTCGGCCGCAGGGAAGACATCGACGACGCGGTCGATTGTCTTTGCGGCCGAGCTGGTGTGTACGGTCGCCAGCACGAGATGCCCGGTTTCGGCCGCGGTGAGCGCGAGCCGGATCGTTTCCAGATCGCGCATTTCGCCCACGAGAATCGTGTCCGGATCCTCACGCAAGGCGGATCGCAAGGCCTCGCTGAATCCGAGCGTGTCGCGATGCACCTCGCGCTGATTGATCATGCAGCGCTTGGATTGATGCACGAATTCGATCGGGTCCTCGATGGTCAGGATATGGCCGTGATCGGTCTCGTTCTTGTGATTGAGCATCGCGGCCAGGGTCGTCGACTTTCCGGACCCGGTCGGGCCGGTGACGAGGACCAGACCCCGCGGCAGATCGGCGAGCTCCTTGAAGATGGACGGGCAGTTGAGATCGTCCAGCGACAGGATCTTGGTCGGAATGGTGCGGAACACCGCACCGGCTCCCCGCGCCTGCGTGAAGGCGTTGACGCGGAACCGCGCGAGCCCGGGAATCTCGAACGAGAAATCGGTCTCCAGGAATTCGTCGTAAGCCTTGCGCTGCTTGTCGTTCATGATGTCGTACACCATGCCGTGCACGAGCTTGTGCTCCAGCGGCGGCAGGTTGATACGCTTCATGTCACCGTCCACGCGGATCATCGGTTCCACACCTGCCGACAGATGCAGGTCCGAAGCGCCGTTCTTGATCCCGAAAGTGAGCAGTTGCGCGATATCCATGAACCTCCTGATGCCCTTGTTCAGCCGGCCTGTCGGACGCCGGACACTAGCGGCAAACCCACCCTCCGGCAACCGCAATGCCGGTCGTATCGGATGACCGGCATCGGCGAAAACCTCGGGCGGGTGCGGGCCCGTATCGTTGATGCCTGTGGTGCTGCGCAACGCCCGCCGGAGTCGGTGGGCTTGATCGCGGTGTCGAAGGGCTTTGCCGTCGCCGACATTCGACAAGCCGTGGCGGCCGGTCAGTTCGCGTTCGGCGAAAGCTATGTGCAGGAGGCGCTGCCCAAGATCGAGCAACTCTCCGATCTGAAATTGGAATGGCATTTCATCGGTCCGGTGCAGTCCAACAAGACGCGAGACATCGCATCCCATTTCAACTGGGTTCACGGCGTGGATCGGCTGAAGATCGCGCAACGCCTGTCGGATCATCGGCCCGCCGGCCTGCCACCCTTGCAGGCCTGCGTGCAGGTCAATATTTCAGGCGAAGCAAGCAAGTCGGGCTGCAAGCCGGGCGACGCGCTCGAACTTTGTCTTGCGGTTGCGACGTTGCCGCGGCTGCATCTGCGTGGATTGATGAGTGTGCCGGCGCCAGCGCAGGCTGGCGAAAATCCCGGGACCGCGTTCCGCCGGCTGCGCGAATTGTTCGGGCGGATGCGCGCGCAGGGACTTGTGCTCGACACGATCTCCGCCGGCATGTCCGAGGACATGGAAGCCGCGATAGCCGAGGGCGTAACCCTGCTTCGGATCGGCACCGCGATCTTCGGTGAGCGTAACCGCCAGACGAGCGAATAGACTTCGCGCATGACCCAGGACGAAGCCAAGCGCGAAGCCGCGCGAGCCGCACTCAAATACCTCAAGCCCGGAGAAATCCTCGGCGTCGGGACCGGTTCCACCGTCAACCATTTCATCGATCTTCTCGCGCCGTACAGGGCGGATATACCGGCCGCGGTATCCAGCTCGGAAGCCTCGACCGCGCGCCTGAAAGCGCTTGGCATCGAGGTGATCGACCTGAACGCGGCCGGGGCGATATCCCTCTACGTCGACGGCGCCGACGAGACCAACCACCACCTGCAACTGATCAAGGGCGGTGGCGGCGCGCTGACGCGCGAAAAAATAATCGCCGGCGCCGCGCGACAATTCATCTGCATCGTCGATGAATCCAAGATCGTTGGGGTGCTCGGCAAGTTCCCCCTGCCGGTGGAAGTGATCCCGATGGCGCGCAGCTTCGTCGCGCGTGAACTGGTCAAGCTCGGCGGTTCGCCCGAACTGCGCCACGGCTTCACCAGCGACAACGGCAATCCGATCATCGACGTCCATGGCCTGAGCATCGACCAACCGATCCAACTCGAATCGAAGATCAACCAGATTCCGGGCGTGGTCACGGTCGGTCTGTTTGCGCTGCGCCCGGCGGATCTGCTGATCGTGGGCAGCCTCGCCGGTGTGCGCGAGCAGACGGCCGCCTAGGAAACTTTCCATAGGTTTGATTGGCTCTCATAGGTCGGTGTCGGATGTAGGTCAGATCAAGCCGAAGGCGGATCCGACACTGCGCGCCTTGTCCGGAGGCGCGTAACCGTCCGGTCTGAGCCGCTCTCGCCCATGTGCTGGTGAGCAAGTACGCCGATCACCTGCCGCTGCACCGGCAGGCTGAGATCTACGCCCGCGAGGGCGTCGAGATCGAGCGCTCGACCTTGGCCGACTGGGTCGGCGGCGCCAGTGCCCTGCTGGCACCGCTGGTGGATCGCATCGGACAGCACGTGCTGGCCGCGACGAAGATCCACGCCGACGACACGCCGGTGCCGGTGCTCGCACCGGGGATGGGCAGATGTGCCACCGGCCGACTCTGGACCTATGTCCGCGATGACCGACCTGCGGGTAGCGACGCGCCTGCGGCGGTCTTCTTCCGCTACTCGCCGGATCGCAAGGGCGAGCATCCGCGGAAACACCTGAAGGATTTCCGTGGAACCCTGCAGGCCGATGGCTATGCCGGCTTCCACCACCTCTACGAAGGCGGCCACATCCGCGAAGCCGCGTGCTGGGCGCATGCGCGGAGGAAGTTTTATGACATCCACCAAGCCAACGAATCACCGATCGCGTTTGATGCGCTCACGCGCATCGGCGCGCTCTATGCAATCGAGACGGAGACCCGCGGCAAGCCTCCGGACATCCGCAAGGCAGCGAGGCAAGCCCGCACAGGACCACTGCTCGACCAAATGAAATCCTGGATGAGCGCGACGCTCTCGCAGGTCTCGGCCAAGTCCGAGATCACGGCTGCGATCCGCTATTCCTTGTCGCGCTGGCCGGTGCTGATGCGCTATCGCGACGATGGGAAACTGGAGATCGGTAGAGTCGAGAAGTGGCGCGGTGGCGGTAGGCTCGGCTTGTCTGTTGCCGCCCCTTTCGTCTGGCGGTGCCCAAGTAGCGTTGCCGTGACTCCGTTTCCACTTCCCGCTCATCGAACCGGACGTGCAGATTTCCCGCATCCGGCTCTCTTTCAGTGCCTCAGACCTTCGCATTCGGCATGGCGGCACGACTGGGCAACAAGCGGATCAGTCCCAAAGTTTCGTACAGGAATTGATCGGAGTATTGGCGATACCCCGTTCCGCGCCGGCCTTGGCGTCGTATCAACCAGATTCGCAAGCGTCGCGCGACGTACTTGTCGATCAAGCGGTAGGTCCGTCCCACCGGGCCTTGGCTGAAGTACCCTGCCCAGCCTCGGATCAGCGGGTTCAGGTGCTCGATACGAGTTTGTACATTGAGAGCGTTCCATCGCGACGTCGTCGCGTCGTGAATTTCCCGCAGCAACCGCTTGATGGCCTTGCTCGACGGGCGGGTGCCCCAGAAGGGCTTCCCATCACGGCCGAACAGTCGACCCACGGTATAGCCGAGGAAGTCAAACGTCTCTTCCGGCAGCATCACCAGACGAGTCTTCTTTGGGTTCACCGTGAGACCGAGCTTGCTCATCAAGTGCTGCATGGCCTCCATCGCCTGTGCGCCTCGACCGGGTTGGCAGAGGATCACGAAATCATCGGCGTAGTTGACCACTTCGGCGCCCAAACGGCGAGCGTAGCCGTGGCGATACCACGCCAACATGAAACGACGGAAATACAGGTTGGCCAGCAGCGGGGAGATGACGCCTCCTTGCGGCGTCCCGCGCTGGCGATCCTTCGCTTCCGTGCTGCGACGCATGCCTTGCGGTGTGCGCTCAATCACGGGAGCGTCGAGCCAGCTCCGGATTACCGTCAGGACCGTGCCGTCGGCAATGCGCCGCGCGACACAACGCATCAAGTCTCCGTGTGGAATGGTGTTGAAGTAATCCGAGAGGTCAGCGTCGACGACTTCACGCGCGCCACGATCGGCGATGCCGAAGTGGATACGTCGCAATGCCATCTTCGCGTCCAGCCCTGGACGAAAGCCGTATTGCCATGGCAACAGGTCCGCTTCGAAGATCGGCCCGATCGCCAGCAACACCGCCATCTGCACCACACGGTCCCGGATAGTCGGGATGCCGAGCGGTCGCTCGCCACCATTTGCTTTGGGGATCCACACGCGCAACAGGGGCCCGGGCACATACCGCTTCGCCCGCAACTCCTGTCGTAATGCTTCCAGCCACGCTTGCCGTTGGTTATCGATGTCGTCGAAGCGCTCTGCGTCCACGCCCGGCGCGCCGCGATTTGCACGACAACGTCGGTAGGCTTCTGCAAGAACGTCCTCTCGGCACACCTTATCCCACAGGCTATAGAAGCGCGTGGCTGGTTCTGCCTTGGCTTTCGTCTGCAATGCGGTCTGCAGCATCCGAACCGTTTCTAGCGAGGTTCCTAGACTCACGTCAATCCTCGGGGTCTTGCCGCTTTCCAACATTCGCTCTGAAACAGGGGGCCTTCGCTCCACCGGCGTTACCCGGCTTCATCACTACTACACCCCCATCCGTCATCCACCATGGCCAAGTCTGTCTCTCGCGAGCGCCTCGTTGCCCGACTGCCGGTCGAGCACCATCGCGGACTTCCCTTGTTGCACGGTCGATCTATCCCATGCGTGCCGTCACCACTACCCCGGTGGAATCGACGGATGCGTTTCTCGCTCGCTTCTCCGTCAACGTCGGCCTTCCTCGTTATTGTGGCGAGTCGGCTTCCACGACGGCATTTCGAGGCCTGCTCAGTGTTCACTCGCGTTACAGCCCGCATGGCCTGCTGATCTCCTTCGAGACCGTTTCATGAAGTGCTTCAGCCCATTCGTTACCTCCTGGACCGCTCCATGTGCTTCCGGCCGGAGCGAGAGGTGGCCGGGTCGGACTTGCACCGACGGATCAACCGTGCCTTTGCAAGGCACACACAACAACGCCTGCGAGAACGCGATCCGCCCGTTTGTGATCGGGCGCAAGAATTGGCTGTTCAGCGACAGCGTGGGCGGTGCCCAGGCCAGCGCCAATCTCTACTCGCTCATCGAATCCGCCAAAGC
>JBQTIX010000010.1:0-19481 GCA_052387695.1 Panacagrimonas sp.
GTGGGCCGGCCCCCGCCCCGGGTGTGGGGGCCGCGGCCCCCCCCCCCCCCGCGACAGTGTTCCTCGTCTCCGGCATGAAGCCCAGCAGACCGGTGGCACACAGCACCGCGAATCCGGTCTGGAAGTAAAAAATGCCCTGCCAGCTCGTGGCCGCCAGCAGCCAGCCGCCCAGGAGCGGCGCCAGGATGGGCGCCAGACCCGTCACCAGCATCAGCGCGGAAAGGGCCCGCGCCGCGGCCTGCGGATCGAGGCGGTCGCGGATGATCGCCAGAGTAAGGACGATGCCGGCGCCACCGCCGAATCCCTGCACCAGGCGCCAGGCCGTCAGGCCGTCGATGTGCGTCGCCACGGCGCAGCCCAGGGAAGCCAGGACGTACAACCCCAGACCCGCGAGCAGCGTCGGGCGGCGTCCGATGCGGTCGCTCAGCGGCCCGTAGATCAATTGCCCCACAGTCAGGCCAATCAGGTAGGCGGGAATGGAACGCTCGACCGCGCCGCGTTCCGTGTGCAGAGCTGCTCCGATCGCAGGCAATGCCGGCAGGTACAGATCGATCGACAGGGGCACGAGCGCGGCGACGAGGCCCAGCAGGATCAGCCAGCGGGGCAGGGGCGCAGTTGGCGTAGGTCGGTTCAAGCCCGCGGCTTCATGCGGGCGGAACCGACGTGCGCGCGTCGTCGGTGAGGGCGCGCAGTGTCGGTTCCGCCTTCGGCTTGAACCGACCTACGCCGTGCCGGAACCCGAGCAAATTCCAGCGGTGCAGCCAGCCAAGACACGCCACGGCCAGAATGACCAGGGTGGTCAATCCCAGGCGCTCGTACACGGACCCGAGCGCAAGACTCCACGCCCGAACGGCGCAGCCGCCGGCCATGATCGTGAAGACCAGGGACAGCATCGACAGCCACGACGTGGCTCGCAGATACCAGGGAATCCTCTCCAGCAGCCGCTGGAACGCGAACTGAAGATCCGCTGCCGTCAGCACCAGCGCCGCCAGAATGAGGACATCGGCGAGGCCGGCTCCGAATACAAACCATGAAGCGGCAGGCTGCGGGTTGCCGGCCGAGGTCAAGCCAGTAGCCGTCGCAAGCAGGACGACGAGAACCGCGAACAGCATCCACCCGACGCGAGACGCGCCGCGCGCCGGATGCAGCACCTGTTGCACCGTGCCGACCAGCGAGGTCGCGTAAAACATGCCGGTCTCGTGCGCGCCCAGCTTGTAGCGCGGGTAGACCGCGACCGGGCCGAGCAGATGACGGACCTGCCTGGTTTCATCGCGGACGAAAGCGATCGTCTCGCCCCCGTCGATCCAGCGAAAAACGTCCGGCCGCACCTCCACCCATTGCACGCCCTTGTAGGACAGGGTGTTGTTGTTCGTCGCCCGTACCTCTTCGGCGTCGATCAAAAACCCGAACAGCGCCTCGCTGCGACCGTACGAGCGACGGGTGGACGCGTAGACGCCCTCAAACTGCCGCGCCCGCCGGGAAAAATCCGCCGGGGGACTGAGCCTGGGCAGCTCGGCCGGAAAGAACCGGCGCACGAACGCCTCGGGCAGGCCCGAGTCCGGCGGCACGGTGTTGCAGGCGATGAACAGCCCGATCCCCTTCTCCGGAATCAGCATCAGCTCGGAATGGAAGTACACGCTCTTCCCCGCGTGACCGATCGTGCGCAGGCCGTTGACCCAGGTCTCGAAGAACCCGTAGCCAAAACCATTCAACTCCGGACGCGGGCTCAATTGGCGGCTCTGCATGAGCTGCGCCGTCTCCGCTCTGAGAATCCGCTGGCCGTGGTCGCAGTCGCCGAGCCGCAGCTGCGCCAGCATGAATTTCGCCATGTCGCTCGCGCTCGTGCTGAGGCTCGCGGCCGGCCCGATGGGACTCAGGTATTCGAAGCCGCGTGGTTCCAGAGCGAAGTTGCGATATTCGTAGCCGACCGCCACGCGCTCCGGCCGCGGCGTTTCGCGGAACGTGCTGTGCAGCATGCCGCAGGGCCTGAAAATCCTCTCGTCGACGTAGTCCTCGAAAGACCGTCCCGCCTTCACCGCGACGATGTGCCCGGCCAGGGCCGCGCCCCAGTCCGAGTACGAGGCCAGGCGTCCGTCCGTGAAATCCGTCGCGGGCGGCCGCACCCGCGCGGGCATGTGCCGCGCCAGGGACTCCGCGAGCGGCCGCAGATGCGCCGCATCGGGCGCGAGGTAATAGCCGAACTTGTTGGTCTCGAAGCCCGCGGTGTGCGTCAGCAGGTTCCTGATCCGCACGGGTTCGGCGAATGTCGCGGGAATTTGGAAAGAATCGAGGTGATCGTTGACATCGTCGTCCAGGCTCAGCGTCCCGCTTTCGACGAGCTGCATCAGCGCGGTCCAGGTGATCAGCTTGGACATCGACGCCACCCGGAACAGGGTGGTGTCCGCGTCCACTTCCAGTCGCTGCTCCCGATCGGCGAATCCATAGCCCCGGCTGAAGATCAGCGAGTCGTCCTTCACCACCGACACGGCGGCGCCCGCGATCCGTCCCGCGTCGGTCAGGTGCCCCAGGGTTTGATCGAAGAATTCCCGGACGTTGTTTTCGTTGACCTCATTCATGGGTGATCTCGTGCAGGTCCGTCGTAGGTCGGGTGTAGGTCGGCTCAAGGCCGCGTGCTGTTCGCGGCCGGAGCCGACATGCGCCCTTCGTTGAAAGGCGCGCAGTGTCGGATCCGCCTTTGGCTTGATCCGACCTACGTGGTCGGAAAATTTTGGGCAGGTCCGTCGTAGGTCGGGTGTAGGTCGGCTCAAGGCCGCGTGCTGTTCGCGGCCGGAGCCGACGTGCGCCCTTCGTTGAAAGGCGCGCAGCGTCGGATCCGCCTTCGGCTTGATCCGACCTACACCGATCTTCCTCAGGCCTTCGCGACCCGCGGCGCCAGACGCGTCCGCCGCCGGTACGCACTCGGATTGCGTCGAACGAGGCGGATGCCCGGGTTGCCCACCGACCGTGGCTTCGGATGGGGATAGTGCGGATCCCAGTCGCCCGGGGACGCGATGTGGTTGACGGCGCAGACGCCCAGGTTGGGGTCCTGCCACAGGGTCCGGCGGTCCTTGCCGATGCTCACCAGGTTGTCGATCGCCTGGCCGTAGGCGCGCAGGCCGTCCTGGTGGTGCAGGAGTTCCGCGTGCTCCTCCGCCGGCAGCTTGATGCCGCGCTCCGCGGCGACAGTCGTCGGATCGGTCAGCAGCCGCTCCCGAAAATCCGGGTCGGTGAAGATCAGGTAGGACAGGGCCAGGCGTTCTTCCCGGGTGAGTTCCACATCGGTACTGCGTGTTTCGGTGCTCATTTCAGTTCTCTCCATGCAACGTGGTTAAAAACAACGGGGGGTTAAAACACCCGCACGAGGCTCGTGCGGGCCAAGGGCTCGACCTTGCGGTCGAGAATTCGATGTAACTGGGTGACTTCCAGCGCGTCTGCGGCTTCTTCCGCCACCTGCGCCAGAACCGGATCGGCGGCGATGTGCGTGCACAGCTCGCAGACGCTGGTGTACGACTCGCGCAGGCGCGGTCCCAGGCCGCGCGCCCGGATCTCGCGGGCAAAATAAATCGGGCCGTGCTCGCGAAGGATCTGCGGCTTGCCGCCGAGATACTGGCGCTGCTGAATCCTGCCGAGATCAACCTGGTGCACATTGCCCAGCGAGAAGTAGGGCGTGAACGCGCCGGGTGTCGCGCACAGGTGGGCCTCGCCGTCCCAG
The DNA here is from genome assembly GCA_052387695.1 of Panacagrimonas sp. Classification (GTDB taxonomy): domain Bacteria; phylum Pseudomonadota; class Gammaproteobacteria; order Nevskiales; family Nevskiaceae; genus Panacagrimonas. Next base: position 3,713 of record JBQTIX010000010.1, read on the forward strand.
CCCACGGTGGTGAGCGTTCCGGGACAGGGACCGGCCGGCAGCCCGGGGCTGCGCGTGTACTCGCTCTCCGGCAGCACCTCGCCGGAGCGCAGGTGCGGCAGGACCGAGAAGACCTGCACGCGGTCGGCGCCGGCGGCCTCGGCCCAGGCGCGGATGTGGGCTTCGTCGTCGACGTCCGAGCGCAGGCTTACGACTTTCAATTCGCACTGCAAGCCGATGTCTCGCGCCGCGTTCAGGGCGCGCTCCACCCGGCCGACGTTGACGAACTCCTCGTGAAAGCGGCTGGAGCTGACGCTCAGCACCAACAGGCCGGTGCTTTGAAGCGTGCTCAGCAGGGTCCGCGCTTTTTCCTCCGAGGTCGCCCAGTAGGCGTTGGTGACGCAGCCCATCTCCGCGCCCAGGCGCTTGCCGTGCGCGACGATCTCGCACAGCAGCTCGAAGTCCAGAAACGGCTCGCCACCGGTGAGGCCGATCTTCAGCGGCTCGCTGTGAGACAGCGCCGCGGCCTCGTCCATCAGGCTGAAGATCCTGTCGCGGGACAGGCTCTCGGTGCGGTGCGGACCACAGCTCGTGCTGCAATGACCGCAGCTTGCGTTGCAGCGTGCCGAGAACATCAGCGCCAATTTCATGAATCCTGCCTCTTGTTTCAGGTAGGCGACGAAGGTTCCGTCGCGGTGGACCTACGTTAAGGGCGGTTGGATGGGCTTGTCGCCAACCAGATGGGGGGCTTTATGCGGGCATGTGTGATGTGCGACACATTTTTTTGCGGTATTTGCGCGGGTGGGCGCTTTTTGCGGACGGAGCCGACCTGCGCCGTCGTCGAGGGCGCGCGCGTCGGATCCACCTTTGGCTTGATCCGACCTTCGAAGCGCGGCGCGTTTTGTTGAAGGCGCCGCCCGGGTTCGCTATTCATTCGATCTCTCCGATGATGCTGCGTCCGTCCATTGAATCGAAAACCTCGACGGCCGCCATAACGGCGGCATCACGGATTTATAACCTTTGCGTTTCCGTCGATCTTTCATTGGGTTATGGGATGACGTAGGTCGGCTCAAGGCCGCGTGCCGTTCGCGGCCGGAGCCGACGTTGCGGGTGCTCGGAGGATGCGCGACGTGGTTCGTTGAGGGCGCATGTCGGTTCCGCCCGCATGAAGCCGCGGGCTTGAACCGACCTACACCGACCTACAACCGACCTACACCGACTTCGCCGACCTACAATTGCGTATGCGTTATCGGCGTGCCCATGTGCCCGGCGCCACGTATTTCTTCACCGTGGTGTGCCGTGATCGCGCGCCGCATTTCGCCGATGCCCATCTCGTGTCCCGCCTGGGACAGGCCTTGCGCCATGTGCGGGCGAGCCGGCCTTTCACGGTCGATGCCCTGGTGGTTCTGCCGGACCATCTGCACGCCCTGTGGACCCTGCCGCTGGACGACGGCGATTTCTCCACGCGCTGGCGACTGGTGAAGCACTTCGTGCAGCTCGGCGCCGACCAGCCGCTGTGGCAGCCGCGCTTCTGGGAGCACCTGATCCGCGACGAGCAGGATTTTGAGCGGCATTTCGATTACATCCACGCCAACCCGGCGCGGCACGGCCTGGTGAGCGCACCGCGCGATTGGCCGCACTCCACGTTTCACCGGTACGTGCGCGACGAGGTGTATGCCGCGGATTGGTGCGACATGAGTGGGGAGCTGGATCGGGAGTAGGGCGTCGTCGAGGCGCGCGCGTGTCGGATCCGCCTTCGGCTTGATCCGACCTACGCCGGTGGAATTTCGCGTAGGTCGGCTCAAGGCCGCGTGCTGTTCGCGGCCGGAGCCGACGCTGCGGGGGGGTCGGAAGATGCGCGATGTGGTTTGTTGAGGGCGCATGTCGGTTCCGCCCGCATGAAGCCGCGGGCTTGAACCGACCTACTTTCATGGCGTAGGTCGGCTCAAGGCCGCGTGCTGTTTGCGGCCGGAGCCGACGCTGCGGGGGGGGTCGGAAGATGCGCGACGTGGTTTGTTGAGGGCGCATGTCGGTTCCGCCCGCATGAAGCCGCGGGCTTGAACCGACCTACGGGACGGTCTGCGCCAACTCGGCCGCGGCGCGGCGGCTGAAGGCGTGGGCGGGTCCATAGCGCAGCTCGTAGATGCGCTGCGCCTCGGACAGATTCCGGCGCGCCTCGTCCGGCCTCTGCTCGGCGAGCGCGAGCAGGCCCTCCACGCGACGCAGCTCGGCGAGGAGGGGGTGATCCGGCCCCAGGCCGGTCAGCACCTGCAGGTCGACGGCGGCCAGAGCGGTCCGCGCCGCGGCCGGGCCGCTGGTCCTGCGCAGGATGTCGGCCAGGCCCAGGCGGATGTTCTGGGACATGGGATGCCGCGGCCCCAGCGTGCCCAGGCTGACCTCGAGCGCCTTCTGCATGGTCGGCAACGCCATCTCCTTGTGTCCGGCGCCGTCGTAAGCCCGGGCCAGCCAGGCGCGGTACTCGTAGGTGTGATCCGCCGTCCGCGTCCAGTCCAGAGCGGCAGCCGCCGCGACCACCTTTTCCAGGATGGCGACCGACTCATCCGCTCTTCCCTGCCGCAGGCGAAGCTGGCCGAGAAGGAACTGAACCGACATGAGCTGCACGCTGTTTTCGCCCACGACCCAGGGGCGGAAGATTTCCAGCGCGCGCGACAGTTCCGATTCCGCCTCGCCGAAGCGCTCCAGCTCGATCAGGGACTGTCCCAGGAACAGGTGCGCCATGGCCAGCTCCACCGAGGTCGCCCCGGCGCCCAGGTGTGATAGGGATTCACGCTGCGCCTCGGCGCTGGCCTTGAATTGGCCCAGGCTCGCAAGGGCGCGTCCCAGATGAATCTCGGCGCTGCCCAGCAATTCCCGGTTGGCTTCGGCATCCGATTTCGCATCCTCGATCAGGCGGCGCAGATCATCGGCCGCATGCCGCCACTCGCCGAGGGAAAAGCGCTGATGAGCGATATCCAGATTCAGTTTCAGCACCTGAGGATGCCCGGGTCCCAGTTGCTCGCGGCCTCTTGCCAGCACGCTGTCGAAACGCTCCATCGTCGGGGGCGATTTGCCGACAGCGCCCTGGGCGACGACCAGTTGCCCGGCGCTGGACACCGCCGCCTCCGATCCCGCACCACCGAGCCGCTCGAACAACGCCAGCGCCTGATCGAGATGCTTCTCCGCATCCGCCGGCCGCTCCATCTTCCAGTACGCATGGCCGAGCGCTGCATGAATCTGCGCCGCGGCCGCGGGCTGGTTTTCCATCCGGGCCGACAGAACGCCGGAGGCCGCATCGAGCAGCTCGGGCACGGTGAGGTCCCGCAGCGGCCGCGAACCGACGACGCTGAACATGTCCTTGGCCAGGAAGTTCGCCACGGTCTGCGCCTGCGCCGCATTCTTCTCGGCCTGCGCGCGCGCCGTCCGCGCGTCGAAGTAGAGCCAGGTGCTGATCACCAGGCCGAGGGCCATGGTGGCGAAGGCGACCATCAGCGCGGTGCGCCGCGCCTGCATGCGTTCGGCGGCGAGCTTCTGCTTCGCAGCCTGTTCGTGGGCCTTGCGCTCCGTGGCGAGTTGGGCGCGACGCTCGTCGAGCGTGCGCAGCCGTCGCGCCAGTTCCCCCGCGTTGACCAGCCGGTGTTCCGGATCGCCTTCCGCCGCCGCGGCGATGTCGGCGCGCAGCAGCTCGTCCTGGATTTCCCGCTCCCAGCCGGCCGTGAGCGGCCGGTACAGGTCTCCGACGACCATCTGGTAGAGCATCACGCCGAGAGAATAGATGTCGGCCTGCACGGTGGGCGGCTGGCCGGCGAGCAGCTCGGGTGCGAAGTACAGCGGCGTGCCGGAGCTGGTGCGCAGCACGTCGACGGTGTGGGTGAAGCCCAAGCGCGTGATGCCCAGGGCTTCCAGCCGCCGCGGATCGAGAATGCCGCCGCTGCCCAGATCGCCCAATTAAGATGCGTGGCGGTTCGGATGGACCCCCTGTCGGGCTCGTTTCGATCAGCACGTTGGCGGGCTTGAGATCCTTGTGCAGGACGCCGACGGAATGCACGGTCGCCAGCGCCTCGGCGACCTGGGCGACGATCTCGGTGCGGACCGGCATGGGGACCTTGCCGATCCCGCCGTGCCCGGCGCACCACTCGGTGAGGCTGCCGCCCGCGGCGTACTCGGCCTCGATGAAATAGGGCGCCTGCTCCAGGTTCCAGTCGAGCAAGGTGACGATGCGCGCGCGGTCGTGCAGGGTGTCGCGCAGCAGCCGGAACAGGGTGATCTCGCGCTTGAGCGCGGCCAGCGACTGTTCGTCGAGCGCGAACTTGAAGACCCGGCGTTCCTTGGTCTTCTCGTGGCACACCAGCCAGGCCTCGCCGTGGCCGCCGGTGCCGAGCCGGTGCACCAGGTTCCAGTGCGGACGCAGCGGAGGATGATCGCCGGGCTTGAAGTCGAAGTGTGCTTGTACCGCGGCGCGCGTGACTTCGGTCTGCACCGGCGCGATCAGGCGGTAGCCGTAGCCGTGTGCGGTCTTGATGATGGCCTGCGTCTCATCCATCAGCACCTTGCGCAGCTTGCCGATGGTCTTGGCGAGCGCATCGTCGGACAGGACGCGCCCCGGCCAGACCGCGGTCAGCAACTCGTCCTTGGTGACGATGTCGCCGGCGTGCTTCAGAAGATGGATCAGCACTTCGAGCGGCTTGCGTTCTGTCTCCACCGGCGTGCCGTCGATTTCCAGCACCTGCGTGCGTTCGTCGAGCACGACGTTGGAAAAACGCCAGACGTGCGAGGTCTGCGCAGCCGATGCCGCATTTTCGGTTTCGCCGGACGCCATGCCCATCAAGTACCTGTTTTCTGAATCCCCCGTCGGGGTTTCTACCCGCACCGGGCCCGCAAGGCAAGCCGCGGGTCGGTTGCAGGTCGGTTGCAGGTCGGATCAAGCCGAAGGCGGATCCGACGCTGCGCGCCCTTGACGAAGGGCGCCCGTCGGCTCCGGCCGCGAACAGCACGCGGCCTTGAGCCGACCTACGATGGTTCGTCGGGCGGGGCGGTCGGTGTCGGTGTAGGTCGGTTCAAGCCGAAGGCGGATCCGACGCTGCGCGCCCTTGACGAAGGGCGCATGTCGGCTCCGGCCGCGAACAGCGCGCGGCCTTGAGCCGACCTACGATGGTTCGTCGGGCGGGGCGGTCGGTGTCGGTTGTAGGTCGGTTCAAGCCGAAGGCGGAACCGACGCTGCGCGCGCTCGGCGCAGGGCGCTCGATCACGGCACTGCCGGATCGTCGTACAGAGACCGGGCGGCGGCACGATCGTCGGCCCTGAGCGCACCCCCGCGTCCGTCGCCAAACGCGAAGGCCCGCATGATCGCGTCGTTGCCACGCGCGGTGTCGGCGCAAGGGGGGCTTTCCCGATCGCCGCAGGAGTGGCCGAAGCCGAGCGTGTGGCCGAGTTCGTGGGTCAAGACTTCCACGCCGTTGGCGCCCTCGTTTTCTTCGAAAAAACATCCGGCGCCATTCTGCGTGACGATGTCGCCGCCGGCGATGCGACCGTGCATGCGGCCCGAGTAAGCGACGCTGCCGCCGAAGCAGGGTCCGCCGACGGCGAGCACGCCGCCGCTGCTGCAACTGAAGGAGCCGGCGATGTCGTTGTCCGGATCGTCCCAGACGATGGCGTTGACGCCATCGCACTGGTCGAAGGATGGGTCGCGAACGGTGCCGGCGAAGACGTAGTTGATGTTCGATCCGCGTTCGCGATTCCAGGCTTTGAGTGCGGACCGAAACGAGGGGACGCCGTTGTACGTGCCGTCCGGTTTGCGATATCCACGCCGCCCGGCAAACCAGTTCACGCCCTGGTTCTGGTCGAACGCAAACCAGCGCGGGCGGTCGGCGTCGATCAGGGTGTACGGGGCGGTCAGCGAACGCATCACGATGGCCGGGTCGGCGAAGTAGCTGGCTCTGGTACGGCGTCCGGCGGAGCGGTTTTCGATCCAGTCGAGAAAGCGGTCGCGTGAGCGCGGACCTTCCCGTACCCCGGTGGATCTGGCGACGGCGGTGACTTCATAGAGTTCGCGCATCAGCACCGGCTCGCCGGTGGTGGTGGGACGTTCGTGAAACGCGCCGAGCATCAGTTGCATGACGCCGTGCGTGCCGTCCGGCCGCGGCTCCAGGAACCAGGCGCCGCGTTCGTCGTTCGAGTAGCGCGGCGTGCCGAAGAGCCGGACCGCGCGGGTGCCATCGTCGATGCCGCCGGGAATGCGCACGGTGACCGTGCCGGTCGCGAGTCGGCCCTTGGCGACGCGATCCACCGCGACGTCGTAGTCGGTAAAGGTCTTCGTGCCGACCACGGTCTGGCGAGTCGCCGAGACCTGTCCCGAGACCACCAGCGGAGTCTGCGCGAGCAGGTCTTCGTCTTGCATCGGCACATAGCTTGTCGCCTGTGCCCGCCCTACCGCCGCGCTGAAAATGAGCGCGGCGATCCAACGCTTGTCCATGTCTTTATTGATCCGGCCACAATCGAGTTGAACTCACGAACCACCCGACTGAAGTGTGTCTCCGCGCGGTCGTTGGGAGGTGACCGCAGGACGGTCCGTCGCCGCCAGATGGCGGGACGTCCGGACAGACAAGGTCAGTACAGGAGGCGCGTCTTCAGCGTTCCTGGAATCGCTGCCAGCTGTTCGCGCAGATCCTCCGCCTGGTCTTCACCGGCGTCGACATCGATGACCACGTAGCCGATCTTGCCGGCCGTCTGCAGATACTGTGCGTCGATGTTGATCTCGGTGGCGGAGAACAGCTTGTTGACCTGCGTGAGCATGCCGGGCCGGTTTTCGTGGACGTGCAGCAGGCGCCGGCTGCCGGCGTGCCCGGGCAGCGAGACTTCCGGAAAATTCACGGCCGAGAGCGTCGAGCCGTTGTCGCTGTAGCGCAGCAGCTTGGCCGCAACCTCGATGCCGATGTTCTCCTGTGCTTCCAGCGTGCTGCCGCCGACGTGGGGCGTGAGGATCACGTTGTCCATGCCGACCAGGGGCGAGACGAAGGGATCGGCATTGCCCTTGGGTTCAACGGGGAACACGTCCACGGCTGCGCCGCCGATGTGCTTGACCTTGAGCGCGGCGGCGAGCGCGTCGATGTCCACCACGGTGCCGCGCGAAGCGTTGATCAGCACCGCGCCCGGCTTCATGCGCGCCATCTCCGCCGCACCGATCATGTCCTGCGTCGCGGCTGTTTCCGGGACGTGCAGGGTCACGATGTCCGAGCGCGCGAGCAGATCGCCGAGGCTGCCGGCGGGACTGGCATTGCCCAGCGCGAGCTGGGTCTCGATGTCGTGGTAGATCACGCGCATGCCCAGGCTCTCCGCCAGCACGCCGACCTGGGTGCCGATGTGGCCATAGCCGACGATGCCCAGGGTCTTGCCGCGAACCTCGAAACTGCCGGCCGCGGATTTCGACCAGCCGCCGCGGTGGCACTCCATATTCTTCTCGGGGATGCGCCGCATCAGCAGGATGGCTTCCGCGATCACCAGTTCCGCCACGCTGCGCGTGTTGGAGTAGGGCGCGTTGAACACCGGGATGCCGCGCGCCTGCGCGGCCGACAGGTCGACCTGATTGGTGCCGATGCAGAAGCAGCCCACCGCCATCAGCCGGCGCGAGTTCTGGAACATCGGCGCGGTGAGCTGGCTGCGTGAGCGGATGCCGACGATGTGCGCCTCGGCGACACGCTCGGCGAGCTGGGCTTCGGGCAGGGACTTCTCGTGGAACTCGATCTGCGAGTAGCCGGCGTCGCGGAATCCCTGCACGGCGGTCTGGCTGACGCCTTCGAGCAGGAGCACGCGGATGTCGGACTTGGGAAACGAGGTCTTTTTCATGGACGCGCCGGCTGCGTTAACGTGAATCTCGCGAAGCGAGTCCACCGTCCCTCTCCCGCGCTGTTGCGGGAGAGGGGGGAACCGTGAGCGGAGCGAGCGGTGGGGTGAGGGGCGGTCATGTCACAAGCGAGATTCATCGTCCGCGACGGCACTGGTGACATGACCGTTGGGGCGCGGAATATGCCACAGCGGCCGCGTCGCAAGGGTAAGCTTGTGACCTTCCTTATCCGTCTTCGACTCCCGATGCGCATCATCACCCTCAACGCCAACGGCATCCGCTCCGCTGCGAGCAAAGGGCTGTTCGACTGGCTGCCGCAGCAGAACGCCGACGTGCTGTGCGTGCAGGAAACCAAGGCGCAGCTTGCCGATATCGAGAAGCTGCCGCTGTACTTTCCGGCAGGCTGGACGGCGCGCTTCAACAGCGCGCAGAAGAAAGGCTATGCAGGCGTGGCGATCTATTCACGTCGCGAGCCGGATGCGGTGCTCGACAAGCTCGGTGCGGCCGAGTTCGACGACGAGGGGCGTTATCTGGAATTCCGCTTCGGCAAGCTCTCGGTCGTCTCGCTGTACCTGCCTTCGGGTTCTGCCGGCCCGGAGCGACAGGCATCGAAGAATCGCTTCCTGGAATTCTTTCTGCCGCTGAAGCACGAGTGGCGCCGCAACGGTCGCGATTACGTGGTGTGTGCGGACTGGAACATCGCGCCGACCGAGAAGGATCTGAAGAACTGGAAATCCAACCAGAAAAACTCAGGCTTCCTGCCACACGAACGCGCCTGGATCGCGCGCGTGCTGGCCGAACAGGGCTGGGTGGACGCCTACCGTCGTCTCCATCCGGATGCCGAGGGCGAGGGCTACACCTGGTGGTCCAACCGCGGTGAGGCCTGGGCCAAGAACGTGGGTTGGCGCATCGACTACCAGCTCGTGACGCCCTCGCTCGCGGACAACATCATCGCTGCGCGCGTGCACAAGGACAGCCGCTTCTCGGATCACGCGCCGCTGATCGTGGATTACCGGTAGGTCGGCTCAAGCCCGCGTGCTTTTCGCGGGCGGAGCCGACGTGCGCCCTCGACGAAGGGCGCGCAGCGTCGGTTCCGCCTTCGGCTTGAACCGACCTACGTGGTCGGAAAGTTTTGGGTCGGTCGGTTGTAGGTCGGCTCAAGCGCGAAGCGCGGAGCCGACACTGCGCTTGAGCCGACCTACGATCGCGCGACCGACGCATCCGCCCGCCCGCTGCGCCACAGGAACGCAAACAGCAGCACGCCCGGCAGGGCCGCGAGCGTGGTCAGCACGTAGAACTGGACGTAGCCCATCGACTCGATGAGCTGGCCCGCGGTGGTGCCGGTGACCAGTCGTCCGACGATGGACGCTGCGGCCGAAAGCAGCGCGAACTGGGTGGCGGTGAACGACAGGTTGCACAGCGCGGAGAGATAAGCCACCACCACCACGCCGCCGATGCCGCTGGCGAAGTTCTCGAAGCCGATGGTGAGTGCAAGCCCCAGGTTGGAATGCCCGGCGGCAGCCAGCGCGGCGAACGAGAGATTCGATACGGCCATCAGCACCAGGCTCAGCATCACCGAACGGTTCATGCCGATCCGTGCGAAGAGAATTCCGCCGACGAAAATGCCGACGAGGTAGGCGATGAAACCGAAGCCCACGTCGAAGGTGGCGATTTCGTCCTTGGTGAAGCCGAGGTCGTTGAGCAGCAGGCGCACCGTGAGGTTGGCCAGTGTGTCGCCGATCTTGTGCAGCAGCACGAACAGCAACACCAGCCAGGCGCCGCGGCGGCGGAAGAATTCCGCGAGCGGCCCGGCGACCGCGGACCACGCAGCAGCAAGCCCGCGCAGGACCGCCGGCTCGCGGCGATTCTGCGGTTCGCCCAGCACAATCCCCACCAGGACTGCGGGCAGGGCGAACAGCGCACACAGCGCATACGCCAGTTCCCAGCCCGCGCGCTGTGCCACCACGAGGGCCAGCGCGCCGGCCGCGACCGAGCCGATGCGCCAGCCGTATTGCGACATGCCCGAGCCCACGCCCAGCTCCGCGGGCGAGAGCAGCTCGATGCGGTAGGCGTCGATCACGATGTCGAACGTCGCCCCCGCCACACCCACCGCGATCGCGGCCAGGGCCACCGTCTGCAGGTCGGCGCTGGGGCTGGTCAGGCCCAGCAGGGTGACGCTGAGGGCCACCGCCAAGGCCGACAACCACAACCAGGACCGGCGCTGGCCGAAGCGACCGAGCCCGGGCAGGTGAAAGCGGTCCACCGCCGGTGCCCACAGGAACTTCAGGTTATAAACCAGGAACGCGAGAGAAAACGCCGTCACGGTTTTTTTGGTGATGCCGTCCTCGGCCAGGCGCGTGGACAGCGTCGCGCCGATCATCGCGTACGGAAAGCCGGAGGAGATGCCCAGGGCCAGTGCGGCGAGCGGTGCCGACGCGAAGTAGGGCTGAAGGGATGCGGGCAGGCGCTCTCGGAAGGCGCGTAAGGAGTCACTCATCCGGGCATGTTAGCCGTAGCCCGGCGACGGCAGTTGCAGCGATGAACGCCCGGTACCACCGACTCAGAAATCGTCGAGCCGCGCGCTCAGATTGTCCAGCAGGCGGTCGCTGTCGAGACGACCGGTCGTGTGATGACCGTCGTCGAAATCGAGATCGTCGCGATCCATGTCGAGCGCGCCCGAATAATCTTCCGGTGGCGCACAGGGACGGGCCGATAACTCGAGCCAACTGTCGAAGTCGAACTCCGCCAGCGCGCCGTCGAAATGCTGCACCAGCACGATGCCGGCCTTCACATCGATGCCGACGATTTCGAACGGCTCCTCATCAGCGGCCATGAACCACTCACCGACAGACACTTCGCGTAACCACTCGGCCATTGTCGTCTCCCTGCTCGTCCCCGAAGAATCGCTATCCCGCGGATGACCCGTCTGTTCTACGCCGCTTGAGACGAGCCCACAAGGCCGCCTGTCGGAGCGCCGAGGGTTGCTCGACGCGTGATTCACAAGACCGTCACTTCATCGAGCGCTCGAATGCATTCAGCTTGATTCAGAACGGATTCATTGCCTCCCGCGTAACTTGCGTCGGACCACCCGCGGAGCACTTCCCATGACCATCAAGCCTCTTCTAGCCGTTGTCTCGCTGGCCCTCGCCGGCTTCGCCGCACCTTCGTCCGCGGGTGGTATCGACATCCGCATCGGAACGGGGTACCCCATCGTGGAACACTACCGCGACTATTACCCGCCCGCCCCGTATTACTACTACCGTGAGCGCCGGCCGGCCTATCGCTACAACGAGTACAACAATTATTTCTACGGCGGCAATGGGCGTCCTGCCTATCGCGACGACGACAGACATCGGCACGATCACCACTGCCGGCACGACGACGACCGCAAGAATCCCGGCGGATACTACAAGGACGAAAGTTATTGGAAAGACGGAGGTCGTTGGCGTGAAGGTCACTCGTCGTACAAAGGGGACTATGACCGCTGGCGCCGTCGCGATCATTGATCGACTGAACACGGCGATTTCCACTTGATCACGTCGTGATCCAGGTTCGACGCTTCGGTTGAACAAGGCGCTGGGGCCGCGAACAGCACGCGGGCTTGAGCCGACCTACGATGGACCGACAGGTCGGTGTAGGTCGGCGTAGGTCGGTTCAAGCCGAAGGCGGAACCGACACTGCGCGCGCTCGACGACGGTACCCGTCAACCGCATCGACAGGAAAAGCGCGGAAACCTGAAGACGCCGCCAATCGCCGCTCCCCTTGGTCGGTCGCGAATGGCCGCCTGGGATTTCCGTCGGCGTGCTCGCGCCGGCAAGGCCCGTGGCGGGTGCCGGCTCGAAGTCGCTCACCTACCTTCTGACGCAGGGGGAGGGCGATTCATCGATGCAGGAGCAACGCGCAAATGTGCGTAATCAAGGCGGGCAGGAAGGTTTTCAGAGGGACGGCGTTGCTGATGATGTTGGGAGTGGCGTCATCTTTCACGGCGATGGCGGATGACCCGGTGGTGGCTCCGACTTACGAGAGCATTGGCATCTACTGGAAGGCCGCGGCGCCGATATCGGCGGGTGACGACGACGCGCAACTCGAATTCCGTGCGAGCGGCGATTCCGCCTGGCAAGCCGGCCTGCCGCTGTGGTTCGACCGCCGCAACGGCGAGTACCGCGGCAGCCTGGTTCACCTGAATCCCGGTCAGAGCTACGAGGTCCGGATCACACTGGACAACGGGACTTCGACGACGCTGAGCGCCTCCACCTGGAGCAATGAATATCCCATCGCCCGCACCGTCCAGCTTCCTGCCAGCTCCAGCCAGACCCTGACCATCACCCAGGGCGGATCGCCCTCGGGTTACGTGCTGTACACGGCGGCGCCGGGGTCCACCGCGAGCATCGACGTGAGGAAGCAGCAGGAATACAACATCGTGGTCAAGGCAAGCTACGTCATCATCCGTGACGTGACGCTTCGAGGCGCTGCGAAACACGCGATCATGATCGGCTCCCCCGAGGGTGCGTCGACGACGCTCAGCGACATCGTGATCGCCAACAGCGATATCAGCGCCTGGGGCAGTCAATCCACCGTCAACCGGAAATTCGGGCGCAATCTGGATTCGGGCATCTTCTCCACGGTCAAGACCAACCTCAGCCGCATCACCATCGAGCGCAACCGGGTGCACCACCCGAGCTACCACTCCAACAGTTGGGAAGAGGATCACGGCGGCATGCATCCGGCCGGCCCGCAGGCGATCACGCTGCAGAGCCCCAAAGGCGGCATGGTGATCCGCTACAACGAGATCTACTCGGACGCGACCCATTACTTCAACGACGGCATGGGTTCGATCAACAATTTTTCCTCCACCGGATTTCCCAACCAGGATGCGGACATTTACGGGAATCTCATCACGCACATCCGCGACAACGCGATCGAGGCCGAAGGCGGCAATCGCAACGTGCGGATCTGGGGCAACTACTTCGACAAGATCTACATTCCGTTCGGCGTCGCACCGCTCCAGGGCGGCCCGCTCTACGTGTGGAAGAACGTCAGCTATGCGACGTCGTCGGGGCCGAAGAACTCCGTCAACGGATCGTTCTTCAAGACGCGCAACTTCGGATCGAACAACACCGACTGGGGCGGTGGGCGCCTGTACGCGTTCAACAACTCGGCACTCAAACCCAGGACCGGCGAGGGAGCGGGGTTCAACAGTTTCCTCAGCGCGCCCAGCCAGCAGGACCAGCTCAGGAACATCCGCACGCTCAACAACATCATGCAGGTCAAGACCTCGAAGGCGTACAGCATCATGGAGCAGTACGGCCAGAACAATCAGTTCAACTTCGACCTGATCAGCGGCAGGGCCCGGTTTGCTGGTCCAAACCAGGAACGCAGCGGCGTCTACGCCAACCCGGTCCTGGTTCCGGACTGGGGGTTCAGCGAAAGCACCCGGACCGGCAGATTCGCGCTCGACACCGGCACCCCGGGCTATGACGCCGGCACGGAAATCCCCAATTTCCTGAACACCTGGACCGGCCGCGGTCCCGACATGGGAGCGCATGAAGCGCTGACGGCCCCGATGGCGTTTGGGGTCAACGCGTATCGGTAGCGCGAGGTTGCCTGTGGGGGACCGCTCGGCTTGAAGTTCCAGGTTCAGCGTCCCCATTCCCGGCTGAAGCTGAACTGCACGTTCGCCATTACCAGCGAGTTATCGCCGAGCAGGCCCAGCGGGCCTTCCTCGTCGCCGCCGTACAGATCGGCGGCGAGGTTGATCGAAACATCGTCGCGAAGAATCAGCGTCAGCCGCGGGCGCAGCACGTAGTCGTGGGTCTGCACGATCCAGGCAGCATCGACGCTCGCCGAGAACCGCGTGCCCAGGCTTGCAGGGTAAGCGCCGACCGACAGGCCGCTGTAGGCCGGCCGCGCTTCTTCGTTGAGGATGTCCGATCCGCGCGCGAGCGCGCCGAGCAGCGGCGGGACGCCGCGCGGACGGGCAGCGTCATCGAAATTCTGTTTGTGGAATGCCTGACTCACCAGCCTCCACGCACCCAGCGCCCGCTCCATTCCGAGGACGGCGAATGCATTGTCGCTCTTGCGTAACTCGATCCCCGCGAAATCGCAGCACTCGTCCGCTCGGGTGTACGCGGCCTCGCCGCGCAAGATCAAGGAGCGCCAGGGCATCGCGAAGTCCACTCCGAGAATATCCACTCGCGGATGCCGCAGATTCAAAACCAGGCTGTCAGCGAAGTCCGGTGCCGGCACCAGGTTGGGCCGCAGGCTGTGCCCACGAAAATATGAGATGGACCATTCGAGGCTCGACCCCTGCCGCTCCAGCTTCAGGCCGTAGGCGCCGACCGGTTCCTCCGGTTTGATTTCACGAACTCGTACCGGACCCGTATCGCCGAGCGGCACCAGGCTCGGGCGGAACAGGGGCAGCACTACGCCCGTGACCTGGCCCACCGGCGTCCGGTAACTCGCGCGTGCCGCGAACGAGCCGACGCGCTGATCCCCATCCGTCAAGCCCAGCCAGGTGTAGCGATAAGGCGTGAGGTTGTCGGTGGGGTTGAGGATGTCCGTTCGTCCCCAGGCGATGGTCTGCACGCCGATCCGCAGGTCCAGCGGCCCGTCGCTGTAATTGAGGAAGGCCTCGCGTAGGGCCACCGCGTCGCCGCCGCCGTGTGCGTCACGCGATGCGGCATCGAGGTCGTAACGAAAGTAGACGCCGGGCGCCAGGGCCTGCGTCAGCTTGAGAGACACGCGCGGGACGGCGATCGAGCGGTCGTCGTTCAGTTCCCGGTTGGAACTGGCTGCGCCCATCGATAGCGAACCCGAGAGCTTCAGCCGTTGCTGGGCGTAGGGCCTTGGCTCGGCGAAGACCGGCATGCCCATCGCCATTCCGAGCACGCAGCAACATAGAAACCTTGGCAATGAAGCGGACTGTCGCGGGCATGGCCCGCTCCTACGGAGTCCGCCCCTTGTAGGAGCGGGCCATGCCCGCGACAGTCTCTTCAGGCCGCGCCACACCCGCCTACTCCTCGCGTTCCAGCGCACTGGCACTGAAATCCGTCTCCGGCAGATCGGGCGCGAACTCGAATTTCTGGATGCTCAGCCGCGTGCTGTCCCCGGTCTGCGCATTCAGCGCCTCCATCTCGAATGCCACGAAAGCGCCGGGTTGCTCGGGCACGGTTTTCACCTGTCGATTCAGGATGGCCTTGAGCGGCTTGCCGTCCAGATCCCAGGTGTCCATCTTCCAGTTGAACGTAGTCTCGCGATCGATACAGCTCAGGCGTTTGGAGTAGCCCGATTCGTCCCGAGCCGTGTCGTCCGCCGGCAGTGATTCCACCATCCAGCAGGCGTGCTTTTCCCAGGTGTCCTCGCCGACGATCCGGTGCTGCCACTTCGAAGGTCGATGCCCGATCACGTCGCCATAACTCAGCACCGTGCCCATGAAGCTGTCGCGCTTGCCATCGGCAATCACGCGCCGCGTCTTCTTGATGGCGGGCACGTACAGCCAAACGTCGTCCGCGCGATCGCCGTGCTCCACCAGCAGGGTCGCCAGACCTTTGGCGTCGGCCGGATATTCGAAGCGGCTGATGCGACTGTTATCGACGCCGCCCGCTTGCAAGCGCGTGGCGCCGGAAACCTTGCGCGTGCGCACCGTGCCGTTGGCGGATCGCAATTCCAGCGTGAACTCCAGGCGCGAGCCCTTGATCAGCGTCGTGCGATGGCTGCGTTCCATCAGGCTCGCGGCGTCGGGTGGCGAGTCTGGCGAGGCGTTTGCGGGCATCGGCAGCAAAAGCGCGCAGAGCAGGACGAGCACGCCGCAATACGAGGCAAGGCGGATCGCCAAATCGTTGTCCAGGAGATTCCGCACAAGTCTGTCGCGGGGGGGGGCCCCGCCCAAACAACAAGGGGTTGGGGGGGGCGGGGGCATGCCCCGACGGGAAAAGGGGGCGCGGCCCCCGGGTT
>JBQTIX010000011.1:0-26118 GCA_052387695.1 Panacagrimonas sp.
TTAATAAGTTCGCTTTTTACTCCCTTCTCCGCCCGCCGAGCGGGCGGCCGCTAAGGTTAGCCCCTCCCAATGGTTCTGCGGCCTTCGTTGGTTCATGTACCCGCATCCACCAGGGTCGACTGAAGCCGGCCAAACGCCTGATCGTGCTCGAGCAGAGCATGCTCCCTAGCAAGAACCTCCACATTTACCTGTAAGCTTCGCGTCGCCTGGATTTCCAGCGCCGGACGGACACGGCTGTTCCGGTCCGTCTGTAGGGGTATGCGGTGGTCTCGACGGAGTTCGGGATCTCCTTTAAAAATTCACGCCCGGATCCCGGCCGAATCGGGAACCGCGGCCTTCAAGGACGAACCAACAACATGCGTCATTCCATCAAGTGGGGACTACTTCTGCCGTCAGCACTGCTGGCATTGGGAGCCGCCGCGCCGGTCCATGCCGGCGGCGGATACTTCGTGCTCGGTTACGGGCCGCTCGCGCACCAGTCGGCGGGAACCTCGACGGCGATCGGGATGGACGCTTTCGCCGGGTCGTCCAATCCGGGAAAACTGTCCGCGGTCGGGGATCGTCTGGATCTCGGGCTGCTGCTGTTCATGCCCCATCGGCGCATCGAGCGGGAGGGGTCGGATACGATCTACGACTTCTCGTCCACCAGCAAGAACACGCTGTTCTTCCTGCCGGAAGTGGGGTACTCGAGCCGGATCGACGACACATTCACCTGGGGCGTGTCGCTGTACGGCAACGGCGGCCTCAACACCGAATACCGCGACGACACCGGCGTCCCCGGCACCAACGCCAATCCCGCCCGATGCGGCGACCGGCCGGGAAATTTCTTCCTCGGCTGCGGCAAGCTCGGCGTCGACCTGAGCCAGCTCATCGTCGCCCCGACCCTGAGCTGGCAGGCCACGCCGGCGCACTCGTTCGGCGTAGCCCCCCTGCTGGCCTTTCAGCAGATCAGCATCTACGGCTTCCAGGCCTTCGAGGGATTTTCCGAGAGCCCGGACGCGGTCAGCAATCAGGGCTACGACCGCGCGTTCGGCGCGGGTGTGCGGGTGGGCTGGTTCGGGCGGATCAGCTCCTGGCTGGATCTCGGCGCGGCCTATTCCTCGCGCATCTACATGCAGGATTTCAATGAGTACAAAGGTCTTCTGGCCGACAGCGGCTCGTTCGATGTCCCGTCCAATTTCAATGTCGGCGCCGCGCTCAAACCGCTGAAGGCTCTGGTGATCGGCGCGGACATCCAGAGGGTCTTCTGGGGCGAAGTCCCCGCACTGCAGAACGGGGTGCTCGCTTCCTTGCGAGACCCGCTGGGCAGCCCGCTGGGCAGCCGCACGGGCAGCGGCTTCAACTGGCGCCACTCGACCACCTACAAGATTGCCATCGCCTATGCGTTCACCCCCCGTCTGACCGTGCGCAGCGGATACGACTACAGCAAACGCCTGCCGGCCGACAGGAGTGCCGACTCGATCAGCCTCAACCTGTTCGCGCCCAACCCGCTGCATCATGTGACCGCCGGGTTTTCCTGGGCCCTGAGCGACAAGACCGATCTGCAGTTTGCCTACGGTCGCTATGTCAAGGGCACCGTCAGGGGCGACTCCGCGACCGCCGGGCTCGGCGTCGGCGGCACGGAGTCGATCACTCCGTACGTCGACACGGTCTGGCTCGGCTGGAGCAGGTCCCTGTAGGCTCCCTTCCCTCGAACTCGAAACGCCATCCGCTCATGACCCCCGAAAATCCTGAAATCGGTCGGCAGATCCACGCCGCCGGCATCCCCACCAACATCCACGACGTCGGCGAAGGCCAGCCCCTGTTGTTGTTGCACGGTTCCGGTCCCGGTGTTTCGGCCTATGCCAACTGGCGGTTGAACCTGCCGGTGTTCGCCAAACATCGACGGGTGATCGCGCCCGACATCGTCGGCTTCGGCTTTACCGAACGCCCCGCAGGCGTGCGCTACGACATGGACACCTGGGTCAAGCACGCGGTCGGCGTGCTCGACACGATGGGCCTGGACAAGGTCGATATCGTGGGCAACTCCTTCGGTGGCGCGCTGACGCTCGCGCTCGCGGTCCGCCATCCCGAGCGCGTGCGCCGCCTGGTGCTGATGGGCGCTGCCGGTGCTGTGTTTCCGCTGACCGATGGCCTGGACACGGCCTGGGGTTACACGCCGTCGCTGGAAAACATGCGCACCATGCTCGACATCTTTGCCTACAACCGCAATCTGGTGACCGACGAGCTGGCGCGCGTGCGCTACGAGGCGAGCCTGCGGCCCGGCGTGCAGGAGGCCTATGCCGCGATGTTTCCCGCGCCGCGGCAGCGCTGGATCGAGGCGCTGGCCAGTCCCGAGCCCGCGGTGCGCGCACTGCCGCACGAGGTGATGCTGATTCATGGGCGCGAGGATCGCGTGGTGCCGCTGGAGAGTTCGCTCAAGCTGCTCGGCATGATCCCGCGTGCGCAGTTGCACGTGTTCGGCCAATGCGGGCACTGGACCCAGATCGAGCATGCGGCGCGCTTCTGCCGGCTGGTGCTGGATTTCACCGACGAGAGGTAGTTTCCCCGACGCGACGGGCGAGCGCCTCCGGTGGTGATCGCTCGCCTGCTGCCGTACGACCCGCCGCTGCGCTGGGAGTCGGCGGTGCTGGACCGGCTGGACGCGCGAGAGCGTGAGCGATTCCGGGCTTACAGAACCGACGCGCGGCGCGAGCAGTTTCTGCTCGGACGTCTGCTGCTGCGCGATTCCCTGGCCGCGATCGGGGGAGAGGCGGTCGCGGCACTGGACCTTGCGACGACCTCAGAAGGCAAGCTCTGGCTGCCGGCGGTGCCGGATATCCAGTTCAGCGTTTCGCACACTGCGGGCCTGGTGGCGGTGGCGGTGAGCGAGCGCCTGCGGGTCGGCATCGACATCGAAGTGGTGAAACCCCGGCCCGTGATCGATGCCTTGGGGGCAGGCTACTATGCCCCCGACGAGCAGCGCTGGCTGGCGACGCTGCGTGACGGTGGCGAGCGCGAACGCGCGTTCTATCGTCTCTGGACCCACAAGGAAGCCGTGATGAAGGCGCTTGGAATTGGCGTGTTGCCGGGTGATCCACGGGTGCAATTCGAGCCCGACGAGGCGTCCGGCCACCTGCGCCTCGTGAGTCCGCTCCCGTCGCCGCATGCGAGCTGGACGTTTTGGGAAGGGAGTTGGGGACGACACGCCTGGACGCTCGCCGTCGAAGGTGGGGCAACCGGGCTGGATTCGACCGAACCGGTAATCCAATGGCGCTCGGTCGATGCCTTGCTGGGTCTCCCCGCATGAGCCGCCCGCGAGCCCTGCTCCTGGGCGTCTGCATCAGCGCCCTGCTCGCCGGCTGCGCGTACGGCAACAAATATTCGTATGCCACCAACCGGGCCAAGGTCACGGCAGAGGGGACCGGCAAGCTCGTCGTTGCCACCAGCGACCAGCGCAGTTTCATCAAGTCAGGCGATAAGGCGCCGGACTTCGTTGGTCTCCAGCGCGGACGCTTCGGCAATCCCTTCGACGTGCGGACCGCCACCGGACTGCCGCTGTCCGACGACATGTCCGAATCCATGACCTTGAGCCTGGGCTTCGCCGGATTTGATGCCCAGGTGGTGAAGACCGTACCCTCCGAAAGCCTGGCCGCGGTCAAGACCCGGCTGCTCCAGGCCAAGCCCCGTCGCGCGCTGCTGCTCGAAGTGCGGGAGTGGAAGAGTGACACGCTCAAGCGCGCCGCCCTGTCCTACAACCTCAGCCTGACCGTTTACGGCCCCCTTGGCGAGGCGATGGGGACCAAGGCCGTGCAGGGTCACGAAGACCTCGGCGGAACGTTTTTCAATGCCTCCAAGAGCGCGGGGAAGAACGTGCCGGAGGCGTTCCGGCGGAAGCTGGAGCAGTTGCTCAATGCGCCGGAAGTGCAGAAGGGTTTGAAGTGACGCCGGACCCGGGTGCCCGCGGGCTCAGCGCCGAACCGCCACCAGATTGATCAGGGTTTCCTCACGGTCCGGTGCGGGCCGGATGCCGAACCAGCGCTCCCTGATCCCCAGGTCGGTCCGGCTCCACCATAGATAGGGCAGGGATACCGAGTCCTCGTCCACGTCGAAGCCGCCGGCCCGGATCATGTCCAGGTATTCCCGCGCGCTTTTCTGTACGTGCATGGGATGCCGGAACAGCAGGCGGATGATCCAGGAGTGGATGTAGGCGCGGGTCGATTCGGCAAACAGCAACAGGCCGCCGGGTTTGAGCACGCGCCGAAACTCGCGCAGGGCACTGTCCTGATCGACCAGATGGTGGAAAGTCTGGTGACAGAACAGCAGATCCACCGAACGGTCGGCAACTGGCAACTGGGAGCTGCTGCCCTGGCGCAGATCGACCTCCAACCCCTCCATGGCTGCCGCGGCCGAGGCCTTTTCCAGCACTGCCGGATCGACATCCACGCCGATCAGTCGCTGCGGGGCGAAATGCCGGTGCAGCAACCCGAACGAGCGGCCCCATCCGCAACCGACGTCCAGCAACACCGGTGCGACCGGCTTGCGCTTGCCGATCAGGCGTTCCAGATCGGCGATTGCGCGGCTCAGGACGTGCTCGGTCCAGACCGTGGTGCCGAGAAACCAGACGCCGAAGCGCGACTCCCGGACATGCTCGCCGGCCGCTGCGGGTGGCGGACGCGTTTCGTGCAGGATCACGGGGGGCTCAGGGAAGCTTGGCCACCGTACCTCGCAAGGCCACGCCGCCCATGACGGCGCCCGCACCGCACTCGTACTCGGTTTCGCTCTTGAACTCGCCGTTGCGATAGACGCTGTGGATATTCACCACCGCGTTGCCGCCCTCGGACCTGGCGCGGTCCTGCAGCGACAACATGGCGGACAGCCAGGCCCATTCGCAGCCTTCCTTGTCCGACTTGTTGAAGAAATTGGTCTTCTTGTTGGCGGTATAACTGCCCATCAGTTGTGCGCCATCGGGATAGGCCTGCTCGCCCCAGTAGAACTTGACCGACCCGTCCAGCCTGCCGGCCTCGGCCTGCTGCATCGCCTCCTCGACCAGGAATTTGAGGCGGTCGTCGCGCGCGGTGGAAGGCAGGGCGAGACCGGCGCCCAGCGCGATGCTCAGGACGGTCGCAAGGATGCGAAAGGACTTCATGTTGGCGGTGCTCCGTAGGGGCCTGGCTCGGCGGCGCAGGAGAGGCGTGTCGATCTCGGACCCTGGATGGGGTCCGTTCGATTTTCCGCATGTGGCGGCGAACATTCAACTTCCGGCAATGCGCCGGAAGATCAGCGAAGTGTTGATTCCCCCAAACGCAAAATTGTTCTTCATCACATGGCTGCATTCCAGCCTGCGGCCGACATCGGCACCGCCACTCATGCCACCACTGATGATGTAGTCGAGCGTGCCGCAGCGCTCGTCCACGGTGCGTAGGTTGATCGTCGGCGCAAACCAGCCGCGGTTCATCATCTCGATGGCGAGCCAGCTTTCGATCGCCCCGCAGGCCCCCAGCGTATGACCGAAATAGCCTTTTATCGAGCTGACCGGCATGCGGGGGCCGAACACGCGGTGGGTGGCCTGCGACTCGCCGATGTCGCCCTGCTCCGTGGCAGTGCCGTGCGCCGACACGTAACCGATCTCCGCGGGCGGCAGCCCCGCGTCCTCCAGTGCCAGGACCATCGCCTGCTGCATCGTGAGCATGTTCGGATGGGTGACATGGTCGCCGTCCGAATTGCTGCCGAACCCGACGATCTCGGCGTGCATGCGCGCGCCCCTGGCGCGGGCGTGCTCGAATTCTTCGAGGATCAGGCTGCCGGCCCCTTCGCCGATGACCAGACCGTCGCGATCGCGATCGAACGGCGCGGGCGTGGTGCCGGGGGCCTGGTTGCGCGTGCTGGTGGCGTATAGCGTGTCGAACACAGCGGCTTCGGTGACGCAGAGTTCTTCGGCACCGCCGGCGACCATCAGGGTCTGCTTGCCAAACTTGATTGCCTCGTACGCATAGCCGATGCCCTGGCTGCCGGAGGTGCAGGCGCTGGTGGTCGGAATCACCCGGCCTTTCAGGCCGAAATGCACACCGATATTGACCGCCGCGGTGTGCGTCATCATGCGGATGTAGGTCGTTGCATTGATGTTGCCCATCGCGCCCGTGGTGAGCATGCTGTGAAAGTCACGGATGGCGTCGGTACTGCCGGTGCTGGACCCATAGGCGACGCCCATGCGGCCATCACGGATGCAGGGGTCGTCCAGCAGGCCTGCGGCTTCCAGCGCCAGTTCGGTCGCCCGCGTCGCCATCTGCGCCACCCGCCCCATCGTCCGGGTTTTCTTGCGCGTGTAATGGGGCGGCAACTGGAAGTCCTGCACCGGCGCGGCGAGGCGTGTGTTGAGATCCGGGTACCGCTCCCACTCGTTCATGTATCGCACCGCACTGACGCCTGCGCGCAGCCGTGCTGCGATCGTCTCCCAGTCGTTGCCGAGCGCGGTGATGCCGGCCATGCCGGTGACGACGACGCGGCGCATCAGCAGAGTCCCCCGTTGACCGCGATGACCTGGCGCGTGAGGTAGCCCGCGGACTCCGACAACAGGTAGGCGATCAGGCCCGCCACCTCCTCGGGTTCTCCCAGCCTTCCTGCGGGCACGAGCTTGAGCGCCTCTTCCACCGGGGCATGGTCGAGCATGTCGGTGCGGATCAGGCCGGGCGCTACGCAGTTCACCGTGATCCGGCGGCTGGCCAGTTCTACCGCCAGCGCCTTGGTCGCGCCGATGATGCCGGCCTTGGCGGCGCTGTAATTGACCTGGCCGCGATTGCCGATCATTCCGGACACCGACGACAGCGTGACGATGCGGCCCGGCGCGCGGCGCCGGATCATCGGCATGATCAGCGGATTGAGCACGTTGTAGAAGCCATCCAGATTGGTCCGCAGCACCTGGTCCCAGTCGTCGCCGCCGAGCGCGGGAAACGCGCCGTCGCGGGCGATGCCGGCATTGAGCACCACCGCGTAGGGCGCGCCGTGCGCCGCGAGGTCAGCCTCCAGCGCCCGGGCGCAGGCGGCCCGGTCGGCGATGTCGAAACACAGTTGGCGGGTCGCGGCTCCGGTTGCGATCACGGCCCTCGCCGTTTCGTCAACTGCGGCCCCCGGGGCACGTCCATGCACGATCACGTCATAACCGTCCGCGGCGAGCCGCAGGGCGACGGCGCGGCCGATGCCCCGGCTCGACCCGGTTACCAACACCCAGTGGCGCATCGCTTTTTTTTCCTGAACCGCTGTTTTCGTGAATGCGTTTTTACCGCAGAAACACCTCGATGTCTTCAGGCCGGAACGCCTTGACTTCGGCCCAGGCGAGGCGCTCCTGCCCTGCGTGAATCTCGCACTCGAACACCACCATGTCCTCGGCGGTGCGGATCAATAGTCGCGCTTCCACCCGCAGGCGGGTGCCGATCGCGAATTCCACTACCGCGGACTCGTATCGACGTGCGCCGATCAAGAGGCCGATCCTGGGCGTACGCCCCTGCTGCAACTGCTCGATGCCGCCGTAGGCACAGATGGTCTGCGCCATGTATTCGAGGCCGACCCAGGCCGGCACACCGCCCGCGCCCGCGAACAGGCTGCGTGGACCGATGCTGATCCCCACCCGGATCCAGTCCGGTCCGTAGTCCTCGATCTCGTCGATCAGCCGCATGTCGCCACCGTGCGGGACGGTGTCCGCGGCGCGGTATTGCCTGCCGGGAATCAGCATGCGCGACTCATGGCGGTTGCAGAGGGGCGGAGTCCACCGTCAGCGTGTACCCGATCTGGAAGTTGCTCAGCCACAGCCGCCCGTTCCAGGGATCGGGGCCGGCGTAGTGCACTTCGGCGATCAACCGTCCCCCAAAGCGCAGCCGGCGGGTGCCTGGAGTCGGCTCGCTCAACTGCCAGTCGCTGCCGGCCAGGCGGGCTTGCAGTGCCGGCAAAGGCCACAGCGCGAATTGAATGTCGTCGAGCAGGCGTTCGGGCGGAAGGTCGGCGGGCACCGGCGGGACGCTTTCGAGGGAGCTGCGTTCGCCGTCGTGGCTGAGCGTGAACAGGCGATTGCCGAGCGCGCCGAGCGCGATCAGACGCAGCCGGTCGGCGTCCACGCTCAGCACGCATTGCATCGTGGCTTCGTGATCGGCATACGCGGCATGGACGATCTGTCGCACCGTGCGGGTCTGCCCCAGGCTGGCCGGCGACAGCGGAGCCGGCAGGGACATCGGAGCTTGCGGCAGCAGGCTGCACGCCGGTAACGCCAGGGTGGCGATGGCAAGGACACCCTGCCTCACCGTTTCCCGCGTCCGTGCCTGGTTCATGGTCCGCGTGGATTCCGGCTGGCTCAGGAACCTGGCGAGGCTACCGTCCGGGGAAGTTGCGAAAGGCCCTGCCCGCGGATCGTGCGGGCCATGCTGCGCAGGCGGCGACCGGAGCGACCCACGTAAGGGTTCTGTGTGTCCCAGGCGTACCCGGCGAGCACGCCACACATCATGTTGCGCATGCGCTCCACTTGCAGAGTGCTGAACATCACTTCCTGCAGGCTGCCCTCGTACCAGGTCTCGACATAGCCGCGGAAGGTGTCGACGCCGAGCATCAGCGCCTTTGCAAAATCGACGTCCCAGTCCACGGTCTCGCCCTGCAGTTCGCGGTGCATGGCGGCCACCGCGAACGCCGCCGAATTCAGTGCGATGGTGACGCCGGAAGAGAACACCGGATCGAGGAATTCGCCGGCATTGCCGAGCAGGGCGTAACCCGGACCTGCGAGGCGCGTCACGCTCGATGCGTAACCGCGAATCTCCCTGGCCGGCCATAGTTGCCGGGCGTTGCGCAACATGCGCCGCATGCCCGGTTCCTCGTTGACCGTCTGCCAGAGCCGGGCATCGGCGTCGGCGCCGATCGGTTGTCGTTGCAGAAAATCGTCGGCAGCGACCACTCCGACCGAGCAGCGCCCACCGGCCAGGGGAATCAGCCAGTACCACACGTCGGCGCGGTCCGGATGGATGCCGACGCGAATCTTGTTGCGGTCGAACAGCCCGTCGTCGATGTGATCCTCGACGTGCGTGAACAGGGCGGCGCGCACCGGGAAATTGGCCGGCTTGTCGAGCTTGAGCAGGCGCGGCAGCGTGCGGCCGAACCCGCTGGCATCGAGTACGAAGCGCGCCTGGTGCCGGGTTTCGACGCCATGCCGGTCGCGGCTGATGACGACGGACGGCTGGCGGTCCGGGTACCTGGAAAAATCGACGGCGGTGATTTCGGTGTTGAAGTGCAGTTCGGCGCCCTGCTTCTCGGCCTCGCGAGCCAGCAACAGATCGAAGTCGGCGCGTGTGACCTGATAGGTGTAGTCGTAGCCGGGCGAGGTCTTGTTGGAAAATACGAAGTCCACGATCCGATCGGCGCGCACGATCTGCGCCCCGTTTTTGTGCTGGAAGCCGAAGTCCTCCACGGCTTTGAGCATGCCGGCCCGCTCGAGCACGGTCATGCATTGCGGCAGCAGGCTCTCGCCGATCTGGAAGCGCGGGAATTCCAGTTTTTCGAGGATGCGCACGGAGTAGCCGGCGCGCCGGGCGAGCGCGGCTGCGACGGCGCCGGCCGGGCCGGCGCCGATGACCAATACATCGATGGGCGGGGAAGTGTGCATGGGAAGTGGTATGACGGAACCGTCGTGAACGCGCGCAGACCGGACACGGTCACCGCGCCTGCATCCGCAGTGTGCCAGCCGCGGAAGCAGGCGCAAACCGGATGAATGCTCGGATCGACACGGCGCATCTCATGTCGAATCAGACGGTAAGGGCCGCTCGCTCAGCAAGGCAAACAGGAAGGTCAGGGCGACGCCCGTCAGCAGGGTCAAACCCAGGGATCGTATGAACGGCGTGGCGCTGAATGCGAGCAGCCCGTAGGACAGCGCCGTGCCCAGGGTGGACAGACTCAGTGCCAGCGTGGTCGCGGCGCGCGCCTGGCGGCCTTCGCGCAGAAACACCGCGTAGTCCACGCCCAGGCCCAGCACCAGGAACAGCGCGAGCACGTTGAACAGGCTGGCGCCGATTCCCAGGCAGCCGAACAGCGCCAGCGTCGCCAGCGCGGCGCCCACCGGCACGGCGATCAGCCGCAGCGCCTGGCCCATCCCGTAGCGCAGGGCCAGCAGCATACCGATGACGGCGTAGGCGCCTGCGATCAGGGCGCCGGCTAGCCGGCGGTAGCGTCCGAGCAGCTCGGAGATTTCTGCGACCCGATCCACCCAGCGCACGCCGGGGATTTGCAGGGCGCGCAGCGGCTCGATGTCGCGGACCGCAACGAGGCTCACGACCGAGGCATAGCCGCGGCCGACCCGGCCCAGCCACAAATGCCGGTAAGGTTCGGAGGCCGCCGTCTGAAGCCAGGCTTCGAGCTGCAGGGGATCGGTATTCGAGGTATCCAACGCGCTCAGGCTGCGTTCGCGGACCTGTGCCGGAAAACCCAGCCGGTCCAGAAGTCGCGGCGCGAGCCCGCCCGGCGCGTACACCTGCTGTGCCTGTAACTCGCGGTTCGCGGCCTGGGTGCGCGGCGAGGGTACGGCACGGGCCAGATTCTGATACGCGCCCAGTGCACCGGCCTGGACCAGCCGATCCAGCTGCGTCGCCAGGTGCTCCTCGGTTTCCAGCACCGCGGCCGGACTGTCGCCCCGGACCAGGAACAGCCGGCTGTCGGGAACCGCCTGCAACCGCTCGCGGACCTTTTGCTCGTCGGCGAGGAGCGGCGCGGGCGAGGATTGCAGCAGGCGGATGTCATCGGCGAACTCGATCCGCCACAGTCCGAAGAGGCTGGCCAGCAACAGCAGCACGAAGGCCGGCTCCGCCAGCGGCGAATCCCGCAGACGCCCGACCGCAGCGTCGGCGGCCTGCGACAGACGCAGGAGCAGGGGAACGGCCTTGTCGGACCGAGGTCGGGCCAGCACCGGATACCAGCACAGCACCGAGGCGCAGGCGACGCTCAGGCCCACGGCGCAGAACACCGCCATCTGCCGCAGCCCGGGCAGCGGTGCGAGCGCAAGTGCCAGGTAACCCAGCACTGCGCAAGCCATGCCGACGGCGATCGCCGGGCCGACGTGCCGGATCGCCTGCCGCGGCGACCAGATCGCGTCGCGGCTGCGGAACTGGTCGGCGAGAAAATGATTGGAATAGTCGATCGCCACGCCGATCAGCCCGGTACCGAACACCAGCGTGATCAGGTGCACACGTCCGAACAGCAGTTGGCAGGCGCCGATCGCCGCGAGGGCGCCGGTGCCGAGTACCAGCCCCGAGAGCAGCAGCGGCCGGATCGAGCGGAACGTGAACCAGATCATCAGCACCACACCGGCCAGGCCCAGCGTGCCCACGCGGTTGATCTCGCGGGTCGCGCCGCCCGCGGCGGCGGCGGCATGCAGCAGCACCCCGGAGGCGATCACTTCGACATCCGGCGCCCGGGTCGCATGCGTCCGCGCAGTGTCGATGGCCGCTACGAGCCGTTGCTGGGCGGTCATCGAAAACGGGCTCTGCGAGGTCAGGCTGCTCACCAGCACGTATTGCTTGTGGGCGTCCGACACCATCAGCATGCCGCCTTCGATCCGCGCAGCACCCGGATTGCCGAAGGACTGGGCGAGAAAATCGCCGAGCAGGTTCAGCGGATCCTCGGCCACCGGCAGGGGACGCGGCAGACGGGTCGGGCCATAGCTCGCGCGCAGCGCCTGATCGAACAGCGGTTCGGTGTTCCCGACGCTCAGGCGCTCGCGCATGGCGGGGGACAGCAACTGGAACCGGTGCTCACGGTAGACCGCGATCGCGTCCAGGAAGCGGCCATCGACTTCCAGTCGCACCTCTTCGAACGCCTGCGCGGCGCGCAGGCTGTCCGCAAACCGCCGCGCCGCTTCGCGCGCCTGCGCCGCCTCCGGCGCACCGACCAGGAACAGGGTTCTGCGCGACAGGGTGTCGCCAAACGCCCGCAGGGCTGCGCCGGTCTCGGCGTCATGCTCGTCGGCGGGCAGCAGGGCGAGGATATCGGTCTCGATGCGCAGATTCGGCCGGACGCCGACGGCGAACCACAGCGCCATCAGCAGCATGGCACTGGACCAGAGCCAGAAGCGTCCGCGCAGACTCGGGCTCACGAATGCAGTTGACTCAGGATTCGAAGCGCATGCGCTGCTCGGGGCTGAGCGCGGACTTGGGCTCCACCGCGTCGAGCCGGATCTCGCTGCGATCACCGTTGCGATCGTTAAGCTCGATCATCCGCAACTGCTCGTCACCGACCACGCGCACGCGCTCGAAAGCGGCGGCCATCGCCGCGCTGCGCGGACGCAGGCCCATCTCCCAGCCCGCGGCGCGCGGGACGCCAAACAGATCGAAGTCCGCGGAAAGGCGGGTGACGTCCAGCGACAGCAGCAGGGAAAAGAGTTTTTCCGCCACCCGCAGGGCCGGTTGCTGCGTGGACGACAGCCGCAGGGACTCAGTGCCGCCATCCTTCTGGACCAGGGAGGCGGGAGTGAGGATCACCTCGGTATCGAAGGGCTCGCGCGTGTGCCAGATGATTCCCGACCCCCGGGCGAACAGGAAGTCGCCGCTGGACCTCAGCGGCACCGGCAGCTCGTGCAGGAACCTTTGCTGAGTGAATTGACCCCGCAAGACCTCGGCGCGGGCCAGCTCGCGTACCGGCGCGCCCAGCAGCGCCAGCAGTTGCGCCGGCTCGACGGGGTGATCGAACACCCCGTCCGCCGCACGGCTGGCGGAGGCTGCCAGCAGCATGAGCAGCGCCACGACCAGCCCGCGCGCAGGCCGGTTCACGGCGCGATCCCGAGTCTGGCGAACAGCACGTCCGGCGATCGCAGGCACATCTCGCCCGTGGCCAGGCTCACTGCGACCTGGGCCGTGCGGCCCTTGGTCAGGCGCAGGCCGCTGGCAGCATCGCTGACCAGGTAGTCGATCAGCAGGCGGTGCTCCCATTCCTTGAGCGTGGCGCGCACCCGGATCTCCTGGCGGAACACGGCCGGTCCGACAAAGCGGGCGTGCAGGTCGATGACCGGCCAGTTGTAGCCCGAGGCGAGCATCTCGTCGTAGTTGTAGCCGAAGCTTTGCAGCAGTTCGCAGCGCGCGATTTCAAAGTAGCGCGCGTAATTGCCATGCCAGACCACGCCAGCAGGGTCGAGATCGTGGAACGGGATCTTGATCAGCACCTCGGCGACGCGCGGCTCCGGGCTCATGCCCGCCCCCCCATCCGGCGACGGACCACTCCCGGCAGGCGCAGCAGCATGCCGAACAGCAGGCGCGTGTGCATCCAGCTGATTCGCAGGTTGTCGCGCAGGACGTTGAAATGCGAGACGCCGTCCGCCGGGTAGGTCACCCGCGTCGGCAGCTGGAGCAAGGGCAGGCCGCGCCAGTGCAGCCGTACCAGGATCTCGGTGTCGAAATCCATGCGCCGTCCGACCCCCCCGTCCCGCCACACCGCGAGCGTGGCCGCGAGCGGATAGACGCGGAAGCCGCACATGGAATCGCGGACGGCGAACGACAAGGTGTGGACCCAGACCCAGAAATGGGTGATGTAGCGGCCATACAGACGTGCGCGCGGCACCGAGTCGTCGAATACCGGAATACCGGTGACCAGCGCCAGCGGCTGCTCCCGGGCGAGCTCCAGCAGGCGGGGAATGTCGGCGATGTCGTGCTGGCCGTCGGCATCGACCTGGACCGCGTGGCTATGACCCGCCGCCGCTGCGGCTGCGCAGCCGGCCATCACCGCAGCGCCCTTGCCCTGATTGGGAGACAGCGCGATCAGGCGCAGCCAGTGCCGCTCGCGCTCGGCGAGCGCTTCCACCCGATGGCGCGCCGTCGCGCTGCTGCCGTCGTCCACCAGCCAGCAGGGCAGCCCCAGGGATTTGAGCGCCGAGAGCGTTCGTTCGATGGCGTGCTCGTGGTTGTAGTACGGAACGACGAGACAGGGATCAAACATGAGAATCGAAGGCCAGGCGACCGCTGGAACAGGTGTCACTGCCGACGCGATAACGGAAGGCGAGCTCGGTGCGCGACGCGTCGTAGTCCAGCTCCAGCGCCGCCGTCTGCGCAGGCAGGATCGGCTTCTGGAACTTGATCGCCAGGAGCCTGCGAACGGCACCGTCCAGCTCGAAGCATTGGCGGCCGAAATACTCGACCCAGGCGATCTGCACCACGCCCGGAAGCAGGGGGAAGCCCGGGAAATGCCCCTCGAAATAATGCAGTTCCGGCGGAATCCGCAGATCGAACCCGGCGTGGGACGCTCCGTGTCGGGTACCCAGGATCTGCGGCAGCGTGGTCATCGGTCCGTGCAGCACGACGCTAGGGTTTTTCAAACAGGGCGTGGACCACGTTGACGATGTCGCCCACCGTCCGCACGTGCCGGAATTCCTCCGGCTGCACTTTCTTGCCGGTGTAGTCCTTGAGTTTGAGGATCAGGTCGATGGCATCGATGCTGTCGATCCCGAGATGTTCGTACAGGCGAGCGTCCAGAGCGATCAGCGCCGGGTCGATCTCGAACAGCCCGACCAGCACGCCCTTGAGGTGTTCGAATATTTCTTCCTTGCTGCGCATGGCCCGGAGTCTGTGGCGGGTGAAGCCCGCTGTGGTCGCGAAATTATAGGGCGCTGCCGAGGCGCTCCAGCAGTCGGCGCGTCAGGCGGCGGGCCGCCAGCGGCTGCGTCTCGCCGTCGCTGGTGGCGAACTCCGCGGGCAGAATCGCGGCGCCGACCTCGATCTGCCAGTGCGGTCGCCGCGGGGGAATCTGGTACCACTTTTCCGACTTGGTGAGCGTCGGCGGGTGGCACCGGATCCGCACCGGCCGGATCGGACAGCCCGCCGCGAGTGCGATCTGCGCCGCGCCGCGCTTGAAATTCAGCGGCTGACCGGGAACCGTGCGCGTGCCTTCGGGGAACACGATCAGCGAGCGGCCGCTGCGCAGACCCTGGGCGCAGTTCGCGATCAGCTGCTCAGGTGCGGTATTGGCGATGTAGCCGGCCCAGGACACCGGCCAGCGCAGGAAAGGGTTTCGCCACAGACCCTCTTTGACGATGCAATCGACCCCCGGCATCAGGGAAATGATGAACACCACGTCGATCAGGCTCGGGTGATTGGCCACCACCAGCTGGCCCGGTGCGAGCAGTTCCGGCCGTCCCCGCACGGTGTAACTCAGCAGGCCCAGCGACTTCATCATCCAGACGAACATGCGCATGGTGTGGTGCATCGCAAGCTGCATGCGCCGCCGCCGCCGGCTTTGGTTCCAGGTCAGCAGGCGGATCAGCGGAAATATGCTGAGGCTCAAGGCCACGCCGCCGAGCCCGAAGCTGGCGAAGCACAGGCCGGTGGCAACCAGCCGCCAGGCGCGGTCCGCACGCTGCTGGATCGGGTTCATGCGGAGGCGGCGCGACCAGGAATTCGGATGGGCGAGAAGGGTTTATCTCCGCAGGGCCCTATCATATCGTCGCGGTTCACCGGAACCTATCGAATGCACACGCATGGCTCACCAAGGAGACCTGATGTCCGAGCAATCGTCCGAGCAATCGGCATCCGAGCAGGAGATGGCGGCTCTGCTGGTGGGCGCGCTGAACCTGGAGGGCATCGCCGCCACGTCGATTCATCCGACTGCGCCGCTGTTCGGCCACGACACCGCCGGACTGGGACTGGATTCCATCGACGCGCTCGAGATCGCGCTCGCGATCCAGCAGAAATATGGTGTCGAGCTGCGCTCGGACGGCGAGGAGGTGCGCCAGATCTTCAGTTCCTTGCGTGCGCTCTGCGGGTACGTGAACGCGCGACGCGTGAGCTGATGTTGCGTCGATGGTCGCCCTGATCATCAGCTATCCGATCCTGGTCCACGTCGCGATCCTGTGGCAGCTTCCGCTGTTGCAATGGCTGTCGCTGGTCGTGCTCTGCGCGCTGCCGCAGTACGCCGCGCTCAAGGCCCTGCGCCCGCGCAACTGGCTGCTGCTGATCGCCCTGGCCGCAGCCCTGTACGGGCTGACGACGCTGGGCGGCGGCATCTACGCGCTGTACCTGCCGCCCATCGTATGGCCGGCGATGCTGCTGATCGCCTTCGGCGGGTCGCTGCGCCGAGGGCAGGATCCGCTGATCGAACGGATCGCCGCGCGCTCGCGTGGTCATGCCCTGCCGCCAGACCTGCGACGCTACGCGCGACAGACCACCGTGATGTGGACCCTGATCTTCGTGCTGCAACTGCTGGTCGCGGCGGGGCTGAGCCTGTTCGGATCGCCCGAAGCCTGGTCCTGGTTCACCAACATCCTGTCCTACGCACTGCTGGGGCTGGTGTTCCTGCTCGAGTACCTGTACCGCCGCTGGCGTTTTCGTGGATATGAGCACGCCGGTTTCGTGGCCTATGTGCGCTCGCTGTTCCGCACTGATTACCGGGCACTCTGATGGAACCCCCGACGGAGCCGCTGATTTGCCCGTTCGATCCTGGCGCAAGCTTGGTCTGGCGCGGGCCGGTCCCGGTGAGTCAGGGCCAGTTTCTGGCGGCGGCCGAGCGCCTGGCACGGCGTCTGCCGGCGGCGCCGTTCGCGTTCAACCTGTGCGAGGACCGTTACGGATTCATGCTTGCGTTCGCAGCGCTGCTGATGCGCGGCCAGATCAGCCTGCTGCCGCCCAGCGCAGTCCCCGGAGCGCTGGCGGAGATTGGCCGGTCCCGGCCTGGCAGCTACCGGCTGCTTGATCCGCAGCACCAGCCGGGTGAGGCCCCCGGTGATCCGCTTCGGATCGTTCGTGTCGATGGCGACATCGCCGATCAACCGGCGTCGCGATCGCCCTTGATACCCGGCGGACAGCTGGCCCTGCTGGCGTACACCTCGGGTAGCACCGGAACGCCGCAGGCGCACGGCAAAACCTGGGCTGCGCTGCGCGCCACGGCGCAGCTTGCGGCCGGGCGGCTGTTCGCTCCGTTCGGTCGCGTGAGCATCGTCGCGACCGTGCCGGCGCAGCACATGTATGGCCTGGAACTGTCCGTGACCCTGGCCCTGATCGGCGCGGCCACGACCCATTCAGCCCGTCCGTTCTTCCCGCAGGACATCGCGCGCGCGCTGGCCGAGGTTCCCGAACCGCGGGTGCTCGTGACCACGCCGTTACACCTGCGGACCTGCGTCGAATCCGGACTCGGTCTGCCTGGTCTGTGCCGGATCATTTCTGCCACGGCGCCGCTGAGCGCGGAACTGGCGGCCCGGGCGGAGACCCTGTTCGGAGTCGAGGTGCACGAGATCTACGGTTGCACCGAGGCCGGCAGCATGGCGACCCGGCGGACGGTGGAGTCCGGGATCTGGCAGCTCCATCCGGGCATGCGGATCGGGGCGGGGCAGGGCGGCGGTGCGGTGGTGCAGGCCCCGCATCTGGGTGAGCCGATCGTCGTTCACGACCTCGTGGAGATCATCGACGACAGCCGCTTCCGCCTGCGGGGTCGCGCAGCCGACCTGCTGAAGCTCGCCGGCAAGCGCGCCTCGCTCGCCGACCTGACACAGCGCCTGCTGGACATGCCCGGCGTCGAGGATGCCGCGGTCTTCCTGCCCGAGCCTGAGGCGGAGGGCAGCGAGGTCCGGCCGGCCGCCCTGGTCGTCGCCCCCGAGCTCGATGAGGCCGCGATCCTGAAGCGCCTGGCCGAGGACGTCGATGCGGTGTTTGCGCCGCGGCCGCTGTGCCGGGTGCCGCGCCTGCCCCGCAACGAACTCGGCAAGCTGCCGCGTGCGGCCTTGCTGGCCGAGCTGGAGCGCTGGCGTGGCCGCTGACCCCTGTTCGTCCACGGACCTGCGGGTCGAGGCCGTGATCGCGGCCGGGCATCCGAGTCTGCCGGGGCATTTTCCCGGCGCTGCGGTGGTGCCGGGCGTGGTCGTGCTGGACGCGGTCGTGCAGGCGGCGGAGCGCGGATTCGGCGCGTTCAGGTTGTGTGGTATCCCGGCGGTCAAGTTCCTGCGCCCGCTGCTGCCCGATCAGCGCTTCGACATCGCGATCGAGCGCCGTTCGGACGCGCTGTGGACGTTTCGCTGTGAGTCTGCGGACGGCGTCTTCGCGCAGGGCAGTCTCGCCATCGCGTCCGGAGAGGGCCAGACGTGAGCGCCGCATGGCAGGCGCAACGCGAGCGCAGCACGCCGTTCATGCTCAGGCTGCTGATCGGGCTGGCGCGAACCCTGGGGCGATCCGCGACGCGGCTGCTGTTGTTTCCAATCGTGATTTATTTCCTGTTGACCGCGCGCGCGGCGCGCGCGGCCTCGGCCGGGTTCCTCCGCCGCGCGCTGCAGAGGGAACCGCGCTGGAGCGATCTGGCCCGAAACTTCCACTGCTTTGCGAGCTGCGCGCTGGACCGCGTGTTTTTGCTCTCTGGCGGGATGAGCGCCGTCACGCTGCGGCTGAATCTTGCGCACGAGGTGCGTGAATTCGTCAGCCATCGGCGCGGCTGCATCCTGCTGGTCACGCACCTTGGCAGCTTCGAGGTGCTGCGCGTGCTGGCGGCACGCGAGCACGGCGTATCGATCCGGATTCTCATGGACCGCGCGCAGAATCCGATGGTGACGCGGATGCTGGAAGCGCTGGCCCCGGAGCTCGCGGCGGGTGTGATCGACGCGGCGTCCGGCGGGCCGGAAGTGGTGCTGGCGCTCAAGTCGGCACTCGACGCCGGTCACATCGTGGGCATCATGGGTGACCGCGTACGCGCCCGCGAGCGCGGTGCGACGGTGGATTTTCTCGGCGGTCGTGCAAGCCTGCCGCAGGGTCCGTGGATCATGGCGGGCGCGCTCGGAGTCCCGGTTCTTCTGGGCTTTGGCCTGTACCGTGGCGGACGGTGCTACGACGTTCACCTCGAAATGTTTGCGGAGCGACTGGAACTGCCACGCGGCAAGCGCGAGGCCGCCTTGCAGGATTGTGCGCAGGCCTATGCCCGGCGCATCGAACACTACGCCCGCCTGGCCCCATATAACTGGTTCAACTTCTACCCTTACTGGAACGACGATGCGCCCGCTGCGACTTAGCGCCTTCACCGCCACCTCGGCGCTCGGCCGCGGGCTGGATGCGCACGGGCAGGCGCTGCTGGGCGAGGCCGGTGGACTGGTGTCGCGTGCGTTCGAGGATTGCGCACTCCGGTGCTGGATGGGTGAAGTGGCAGGTCTGGATGCGGCGCTCGACGGGCCGCTGGCGGCCTGGGATTGCCGCAACCACCGGCTGGCGCGCCTGGGCCTGCACCAGGACGGTTTCGTCGATGCCGTGGCGCGGTCGCGGGAACGCCATGGCCCGACCCGCTTGGGTGTCTTCATCGGCACCAGCACCTCGGGTGTGCGCCAGACCGAGCGGGCTTACGCGGCCCGCGATGTGGACGGCGCGCTACCGGAGTGGTTCGACTATCGCCGGACGCAGAACCCGTTTGCGGTCGCCGACTTCGTGCGCCTCGAGTTGGGGCTCCAGGGGCCTGCGCTGGCACTGTCCACGGCCTGCTCGTCGAGTGCCAAGGTGTTCGCCTCCGCCCATCGTGCAATGCAGGCGGGGCTGTGCGACGCGGCGGTGGTCGGTGGAGTCGACAGCCTGTGCCTGACGACGCTGCATGGATTCAACGCGCTGCAATTGGTCTCTGCAGAGGCGTGCAAGCCGGCGGACGTACGGCGCAACGGCATTTCCATCGGTGAGGCCGCAGGTTTTGCGCTGCTCGAATCCGCGCCCGCGGAGTCGGCGAGCCTTGCCTTGCTCGGCTACGGCGAAAGCAGCGACGCCTACCACATGTCCACGCCCGATCCGGAAGGCCGTGGCGGCGCGGCGGCGATGCGCGCGGCGCTGACCCGCGCCGGCGTCGGGCCGTCCGGCGTCGATTACATCAACCTGCATGGCACCGCGACGCCGGCCAACGATCTGGCGGAAGACCGCGCGGTCGTGCAGGTGTTTGGATCGGACACGCCGTGCAGCTCGACCAAGGGCTGGACCGGCCATACGCTGGGCGCAGCCGGAATTCTCGAAGCCGTGCTGAGCCTGCTGTGTCTCCGGCTGGGCCTGCTGCCGCGCAGCCTGAACACGATCGAGCGCGATCCGCACTTGCGCGCCGGCATCCTCATGCGGTCGCGCCGGCAGACCCTGCGTCGGGTGCTGAGCAATTCCTTCGGATTCGGCGGCAGCAATTGCAGCCTGCTGTTCGGCAACCTCGAGTGAGCGTCCCGGACCGATGAGCCCGGTCTTCGTCGAATCCGTGGGTCTGGCCGCGCCGGGACTCGCGGGCTGGGCCGCGAGCCGGCCGATCCTGCGCGGCGAAGCGGTCTTCGCCGCGGCCGAATTGCCGGTCTACCTGCCGCGAAGCCTGCCTCCCAACGAGCGCCGACGCGCGACCGCTGCCGTGCGGCTGGCGTTCTGTGCGGCCGAGGATGCGATCGACGCGATGTCCGAGCCCGCCGGCGAACTGGCGACGGTGTTCGCCACCTCCGATGCGGATACGAACATCATCCATCGCATCTGCGCGGCCCTGGCCGAGCCGCAGCGCGCAATCTCCCCGACCGATTTTCACAACTCGGTCCATAACGCCGCCGCGGGCTACTGGAGCATTGCGACCGGCGTCCGCGCGACATCGATCAGCCTCTCGGCCTGGGATGCGAGCTACGCGGCCGGGTTGCTGGAAGCGGCGAGCCTGGTCCGGGCCGAGGACTGCCGCGTTCTGCTGGTCGCTTATGACGTCCCGGCGCCGGTGCCGCTACGCGACCGGCGTGGGATCAGCACCGCCTTTGGCGTGGCGATGGTGCTCGGATCGCGGTGCACGCGGACGTGCATCGCGGGTCTCGAACCTGCGCTTGCCAGCGCGGACGAAACCTCGATGGAAGAGGCAGCGCTGGAGTCGCTCAGGTTGAGCAATCCGGCCGGTCGTGCGCTGCCCTTGCTGGAACGGCTGGCGCGGCGGCGAGAAGGACGGGTGGTACTTCCGGCGGCGGGTGCGCGATCGCTGGCCATCGACGTCTTCATGACAGGGTCGCCGCCGTGATCGACCGGCAGCGCATCCTCGCCCTGGTCCCGCACGCGGGAAGCATGTGCCTGCTGGACCGTGTCGAGCGCTGGGATCAGCGCGGCCTGCGTGGCCAGAGCGGCAGCCATCGCCTGGCCGACAACCCGCTGCGTAGCGGCGGGCGACTGTCGGCGATCCACCTCATCGAATACGGCGCCCAGGCCATGGCGGTTCATGGGGGCTTGCTTGCGGATCTTGCCGGCAGGACGCCGCCGGGCGGCGTTCTGGCGGCTGCGCGCGCAGTTGAACTGCACGTGGACCGCCTGGACGAGCTTTGCGACGATCTGGCGATCGAGGTCGAGCGACTCAGCGCGACGCCGGAGGGATGGCTGTACGGATTCGCGGTGGATTGCGGATCGCGGCGACTCGCACAGGGGCGCGTGGCGGTGATCCTGCATCGGCGCGGCCAGAACGCCTGCAGGGGGCTATCATCAATCTCTGTTCGTTGAATATTGATCATTCACTGAAAGGCCGCCCGCGGGATCAGCGGTCCTGAGAGTGCGTGGTAGATTCATCGTCGAAGGAGAACCCATCTAATGCAAAAAAACGGACTGCTCGATCGTCAATCGCATCCGACCACATACGACATGCTGGAACGCGAAGATCTGCTTTCGCGGCTGCGCTTCGCGCCTGAATCCGGGCACATCTGGCTGGACAGCAAGCGCATGTTCCTGCTGCACGTCGGAGCGTTCGGGACGCTGCGGCGTGAGTTGATCGAAACGGTCGGACCCGCGCAGGCGCGCGGCATGCTCACGCGCATGGGCTATCAATCCGGCAGCCGGGATGCGGAACTGGCCAAGAAGGTCCGCGCCGATGGGAGTTATTTCGAGCGCTTCTCGGTGGGACCGCAGTTGCACGCGCTCGAAGGCATCGTGCTGGTCGAGCCGGTGAGGGTGGAGGTCGATGTCGAGCGCGGCCACCATTACGGTGAATTCATCTGGCGCGAGTCGATCGAGGACGAGGCGCACATCTCGGCCTACGGCATCGGCTCGGAGTCGGTGTGCTGGATGCAGATCGGCTACGCCTGCGGCTATTCGAGCGCTTTCATGGGGCGGTCGATCCTGTATCGGGAGGTCGCCTGCCGGGCGACCGGCGACAGCTATTGCCGAATCGTCGGCAAGCCGGTCGAGGAATGGACCGGCGCGGAGGCAGAGGAGGATCTGAAATATTTCAAGGCCCAACCCTTCGTGAACCGCACCGTCGTGGACCTGGGTGCGAACAAATTGCGGGAGTCCTCCACGCCTGATGCCGGACACGTCAACGGTACGAGTCGACAGGATGCTCGCGTGCTGGTCGGTGCTTCCGCGGGGTTCAACATCGCCTGCCATAGCATTAATCGTGTCGCCACCACCGACGCCCCGGTACTGATCCTGGGTGAAAGCGGAGTCGGCAAGGAGATGTTTGCGCGTGCGCTTCACGGGGCCAGCCTGCGCTCGCAAAAGCCCTTCATTGCAGTCAATTGCGCGGCGATCCCGGACCAGTTGATCGAGGCCGAACTGTTCGGTGTCGAGAAAGGCGCGTTCACCGGGGCCGTCAGCAGCCGGCCGGGCAGATTCGAACGCGCCAACGGGGGCACGCTGTTTCTGGATGAGGTCGGCTGTCTGACCTTGTCAGCACAGAGCAAGCTGTTGCGTGCGGTGCAGGAGGGCGAGATCGAGCGGGTGGGTGATTCGAAGAATCGGTCGGTGGACGTGCGCCTGGTCGCCGCCACCAACGAGGATCTGCGCGAGGCGATCCAGCGCAAGACCTTCCGCGAGGATCTGTTTTATCGCCTGAACGTCTATCCGATCCTGATTCCGCCGCTGCGCGAGCGCACCGAGGATATATCCATTCTGATGGAGTATTTCCTCGATCGACTGACCACCCGGCACCGACGCAAGATCACGGGGTTCACCGAGCGCGCCATCGATGCCCTGTTGTCCTATTCGTGGCCCGGTAACGTGCGTGAACTGGAGAACGTGATCGAGCGTGCGGTGATCCTGGCGCCGGAAGGCGGCGTCATCGACGTCTGCCATTGCTCTGAAATCGTCGCGGGCAAGCATCGCGCCTCGCTGATGCGGCCGACTGCAAACGGCGGCTTGAGTTCAGCCGATGCAGAGGCGCGGTTCCCTGTGCCGACAGCCCCGCGCAGAAATTATGCGGACCTGCCCGCCGATACTGCATCGAACGACCCTCCCCCTGACAGCATCCAGAGCGCCGTCATCCGCGAGGCGATCGAGCGGCATCGCGGCAATCTGTCAGCGGCGGCGCGTGAACTGGGTGTAACGCGCGCCCAGGTCGCCTATCGATCCAGAAAAATGGGCTTCGCCGAACTGTTTCGCAGACGCTCGTAAAGCGCTGCCCGAAGGGTGATGAGTCGCGACCGAAACGGGTCGCCGGGTGGGTCCGGCGCGGCCATATCAAAAACCTTGGTAAACCCGGTTGAACATGCGAGCGGATTGCACCCATCTCTATCCGGTTTGCACGGGGAGACAAGCCGCCGAACGCGAAGATGGGAAAATCCCAGGTAAAAATAGAGGAGAATCCATGACGACATTCCACACGCTCGGAGCCGTCGAGCTGGCACCCTCTCTGGGCGAAGCAGGCATGGCATCGACCGCCGTCCCAGGACCGCCTGAAACTGAAGGTTTCTTCGAGCGCGAGATTGTCCCCGTCGAGATTCCTTCCATCGGGTGACGCGGAGCGTCTGCAGGAGGAGAACCCGGCTACGTCCGCATCGACGAGCATCCGCGGTCCGAAACGACGTTCGAGATGCTGGCGAAGCTCAAGCTCGAACACATTCGGGGTCGTTACGCGCTATGTACGATGCGAATCGGCGTGGGGCGGGGCATCAAGCTGGTGACAGAACGCATGTTGCGCGTCGGATTCCGGGTGTGGCGCGTATTTGGAATCTATCGGGTAGCGAATCGACAATTGATCGGGAGTGGGCGATGCGGAGTTGCACAGGGTTTGCCGCTGTCGTGGTGGTCGTCGCGGGTCTTGTCGCATGCATTGCGCCTGCGGAGAAGCCCACGCCCTTCACCGGCTGGTACAAGGGCTACGCCAACTGCCGCGAGCAGTACGCGGAGATGGATGCGCGGGTCGATGCCGCGGGCGTGCGCGACGCCGAGTTCTGGCGCGTGCCCGGGTATCCCTACCTGCGCACCGACCGCATGCTGGCCTCGTTCCGCAACGAGGTGCGCGGGCTCGAGGATGTCAGCGAGTGGTTGCGGCGCATGCGCGAGCTGGACCAGGAATCGCGCGACTACGAGTACATCAATCTCGGCATGGCCGAATTCGACGCGATCAATCAGCGCGACCGCTTTCTCAACTGCGGGCGCATCCTCGCCACGATTGAACTGGACGACCCGCAGGTCTGGGAGCAACTGCTGTCGGTCGTGTATCCCCCCGATGCGTATTCCGACCTGATGCGCGCGCTGGGCCTGTATCCCCTGCTCGCTCCAGGCATGCGCAGCCGCGTCGCGGCACTGCACGCGACCGC
The DNA here is from genome assembly GCA_052387695.1 of Panacagrimonas sp. Classification (GTDB taxonomy): domain Bacteria; phylum Pseudomonadota; class Gammaproteobacteria; order Nevskiales; family Nevskiaceae; genus Panacagrimonas. Next base: position 24,449 of record JBQTIX010000011.1, read on the forward strand.
GGCACAGGTCCAGGCACAGCCGCTGCCGCATGCGTTGCCCGACGCCGCGCTGCGCCTGTGGCGCGCACAGCCGAAGGAACAACTCGCGCTGCTCGCCGAAATGAAGCAGACCACGATTATCAACGCGCTCGGCTATCCGGGACTGTATGGATCGCAGTGGCGCGCGCTGGCCGAGCTGAACGCGCCGCAGTTATGGATCGAAACCGCGAGCGAGGCCGATGTACCGGCCGCGCCGCTGTACACGGCGCAGGGCCTGAGCGCCGACACGACACAGGCGCGCGTTAATTATCAGATCGGTTACACGCGATTCGGCGGCGACAACCTCATACAGATCGCGTACTCGGTCTGGTTCAAGGCGCAGGAGAACGCGGCGCGCGCGCCGATCGACGGCCTGATCTGGCGCGTGACCCTGGATCGCAGCTTCGAGCCGATGTTGTACGAGAGCCTTCATGCTTCGGGCAACGACCATCGCTGGTACCCGGTACAGCAGTTGACCCTGCGCGAAGACATCGCGGGCGAAGCGCCGTTTGTTGCGTCCGGGCAGGCACCCGCGCGCGATGCTGCGCTGCGACTGCGCCGCGGCTCGCACGAGGTGCTGGGCGTGGTGACCGCCGAACCTTCGCAGGAGACGGGCGCAGCGTCCTACGAACTGCGGCCGTATGAAGTGCTGTACACCCTGCCGCTGCCCGCGGGCGGCACCCGCAGCCTGTTCGGGCCGGATGGTCTGATTGCGGAAACCCGGGGCGTCGACCCGATCGGCGGATTCGGCAGCGGCATCCTGCGGCCGGGCGCGCTGCGCCAGAACGGACACCACGCGATTGCGCACGTGGGCAAGCGGCACTTCGACGATCCGGATCTGGTCGCGGCCATCTTTGTTGCGCCACCCGTTCCATCGGAGACGTCTCATCTGGCGCGGCAGGTGATGCAGTAGCTTCAAGCCTGCCCAGGGCTACGGGATGCGTCCGGTTTTCGCGCTGGCGTTGACCTTGTTCGCAGGGTGCGTTGCCGCGTCGCCGATGCCCAAGCTCGGGCCGGATGCGAAGCTCCTCGCGTTCGGCGACAGCCTGACCGATGGCGTGGGCGGGACGGGAGAGAACTATCCGCAGCGGCTTGCACGTCACCTGGATCGAATCGTTGTGAACGAAGGCTTGCCGGGCGACACGACGGCGGACGGCCGGCGACGGTTGCCGGCGGCGCTGGCGCGGCATCGTCCCGCATTGCTGATCCTGTGTCTGGGCGTGAACGATCTGTTACGCGGCGTGCCCCCGGAAACGATGCGCGAGAACCTGATCGCGATGCTGGCGGCCGCACGCGAAGCGAAAGTTCCGGTGCTGCTTCTGGCGGTGCCAGTGCCGGGCTCGGCACAGGCGCATCCGTTGTTCGCGGAGGTTGCGGAGCTGGGCGATGCGATGCTGGACTCCCAGACCATGGTCGGCGTGCTGTCGAATCCGGCGCTGAAAGCGGATCTCGTGCATGCCAACCGCGACGGCTATCGTGAGATCGCCGACCAACTCGCGGCGCGATTGCGACCTTTGCTGCAATAAAACCGCGGCGGCTTTTGCGAGCCGCCGCGCGAGTAGGTGTTGCGATGTTGCGTGAGTCTTATGCCCGACCGAGCGACTGGATGGCCTGTGCGGTGCAGTAGGTATCGAAGAGCCATTCCGGATCGG
>JBQTIX010000012.1:0-10548 GCA_052387695.1 Panacagrimonas sp.
TTTTTTGTTCTTGCGCCTCCTTCCCCGTGCGGGGTGCTGGCCCCTCACAAACATAGTCACCCGCGTGGGGGGCGGGCCCTCCCCCCGCGACAGACGTGTGCAGGGATCCGTTAGCCATAACCGCGTCACCGCCAAATCGGAGTCGTCATGGAGTCTGATCAAAGTCTGTACCCGCAGTCTCCCCAACCGGTCGGCCGCGTGCTCGACGCCGGTTTCCAGATTTTCCGCACGGGTTTCAAGGCCGTGCTGCCCCTGTCGGTCGTCACGTCCGTGCTAATCAATCTGCCGCAGTTCGCACAGGCTGCGGCCGGGGGCGCGGAAGGTTCGATGGTGTTGGCGGTGGCGGTCCTGGTGCTGTTCGTTGGCGGGATTCTGCTGTACCTGGCCGGCGACATGGGCATGCTGGTGGCCCTGGACAGAATCGCCCGCGGCGGCCCGGCGCCGTCGCTGGCCGAATTGTTCGGCATTGGGCTGAGGCGTCTGGCACCTGGACTTGGAGCCACCGTGCTGTACATGCTGGCGGTCACGCTCGGCCTCCTGCTCCTGCTCATCCCCGGACTGATCCTGATGATCTCGCTGGCGATGGTGTGGCCGTACCTCGTGGTGGATCGGCGCGGCGTGGTCGAATCGCTCAAGGCCAGCCACACCCTGATCTGGGGACACTGGTGGCGCACCACGGCGGTGTTCACGGTCGCGGTACTGATCTACTACATCCCGATGCTGCTGATCGGCAGCATCATCGGCTTCATCGCCGCCACCAGCGAAGTCGCGGGCGCGGTGCAAGGCAGCCCCGCACTCAACATCGCGACCCTGCTCATCGCCGTCCTGTCGCAGACCCTCGTCACCGCGCTGCTGATGCCGCTGCTCAACGCGATCATCATGGTCCAGTTCAACGATCTGAAGCTACGGCGCAGCGGGTCGGACCTGCTGGCGCGTGCCAGCGCCTGATGATCCTGCGGCGCCTCGCACTGACCGCGCCGTTGGTGCTCCTCTCCGGCGTCGCGCGGACAACGGATGAACTCCAGGCCGTCGCGCGACCCTGCCTGGAGGTGCTCGATCAGGCCGGCGACGCAGTGATAACGACCGAGCTGCCGGCCTGCGCGCCGATGCTCGACGCCTATCGCGCGTACCCGAGTCGCGTGCCGGGCGCGGTGCCACGGACCGCCGATGCGCTGCGGGACTGGCTCGCCCTGGTCGCCGACGAGACCGTGCAAGCCCCATCGGATCGCAGGCAGCCGGTGGCGCTGGCCGATCTGGACCCGATCCTGGCCGGCATCCAGCAGGACCGGCAGCAGGCGCCGGAATCTTTGTGGGCGCGATTCAAGCGCTGGCTCCTGGCCCAGCTACCGGCCAGCCGCGATCGCAGCAACGAGGTTCCCGCCTGGCTGCGCTGGCTGGAACTGATTTCGCCGGACGCGATTCGCCGGACGGGGTGGATCGCGTTCGCCCTGATGGCGCTGACCCTGCTGTGGATCGTGGCGCGCGAGCTGCACGTGCTCGGCGCGTTTTCCCGACGACCGCGCACCCCGCCGGGCAGGCTCCCTCCTCCTGCCCTCGTCCTGGAGCCGCAAGCGCCGCCAAGCCTCACCGAGGTCGCCGACCTGCCGGCCGGCGAACAGCCCGTGGCCCTGTTCCGATTCGTGCTGGCGAGTCTGCGTGCAACCCGGCAATTGCCGGTCGACGACAGCCTGACCCATCGCGAGCTGCAACGCTGCCTTCAGGGCGACGAGGACGAGCAGCGGCTGTTCGGGCTGATCGCCGGAGTCGCCGAATCCAGGATTTACGGTGGCTTCGTGCCCGGTGCGGAACAGGTTCGGGATCTGATCGAGGCCGCCGCGCGCTTTGAGCGCCCCCTGGCCAAATGAACCAGCGCCTCGTCACCCTCGGATTGGCCCTGCTCGCCCTGCTGGTGCTGGGCGGCGTGATGCTCGGCGGCCGCGGCGCTCAAGCCCCGCCGGTATCGCGGCCGCAATCGCAGGATGGCGGGGGCGCCGGCCTGCTCGGCGCCTATCGCTGGCTCCAAGCCTCCGGAATGCGGGTGGAGCGTCTGCGCGAGCGCTATGGCGCACTCGATTCTCTCAACATTCCCGAGAGCGGCAACCTGCTGGTCGTCCATGTGCCGATGGTCCATCCGCCGCGGCGCGGCGAGATCGGGACGCTGCAGGCGTGGATCGCCCGTGGCAATCACCTGCTGCTGTTGCAGACGCGGTCGCAGTCCATCGCCTGGGGCGGTCTGGCGATGTCGGAAATGCTGGAGGGCGCAGTCGGCATCGTGCGCGAAGAGCCCGAATTCGAGGAAGGCAAAGACGGCCAGCCGCGCCCGGTACAGGACACGGTCCCGGAATGCGGGATCGCCGACGTCACGCATGGGACCATCGCCGGCCCGCTGCGCCGGCTGCGGCCGTTCCCGCCCAACAGGAATCATCCGGTCCTGGCCGGCGTCGGCGAGATTCAGGTCAAGGCCCGCTCCACCGACAATCTCAGCCGGGTGTCCGCGGCCCCGGATCGCTTCATCTATCCCCTGCTCTGCGATCCGCAGACCCGGCTGCCGGTGCTGACCGTGCTGCGGCTCGGCGGGGGCCGGGTGTGGGCGTCGGACTACAGCGAGCTGTTCGTCAACGACAATCTCGACCGTGCCGACAATGCGCGCCTGCTGGCCAATCTGGTCATCCATGCGCTCGGCCCGGGCGGCGCCGTGATCTTTGACGACATGCACCAGGGCGATTCGGTGCTGTACGACCCCGCGGCCTTCTTTGCCGATCCGCGCCTGCACGGCACCTTGGCTTTCCTGCTGTTGATCTGGCTGCTGTGGCTGCTCGCAGACGGCGGCCGGTTCAGCCTCGCGCCGGCGATCGCGGCGCGACCCAGCGGGATCGACTTCGTTCGCGCGCAGGCACCGTTTCTTGCGCGGCACCTGCGCCGTGGCGAGGCCGCCCGCGAAGTGCTGCGCGTGTTTCACGATGCCGTTCGCAAGACCTTGGCGCAACCGCGCAACGGCGAGCCGAGCTGGATTCTGCTGCAATCGCATGCGCGCATCACGCCCGCGCATCTGCTGGAACTGCGTCGGCTCGCAGACCAGGTTGACGCAAGACGGCGCGTCGATCTGGCCGCGCTGCATAACCTCACCCTGACGACACAGAGAGAGCTTCTATCAAACAAAGATCCCGTAAACCTCGTGTAGGAGGGGCTCTGCCCCGACAGGCGCTCGCAGAACGGACCGCGACTCGTCGTGAGAACGCCCGTCGGGGCAGAGCCCCTCCTACATTTGGCTTCGCGATAACGTCGCGCATCCGCGCGCTGAAGGCTTTCATGAAAACCCCACCCTGTGAACGGCTACTTCGCGGATTGAGCCCCGGAGGAGCGAGCGCATGAGCGCCCTGCGCCACCTGTCGGACCAGTTGACCTCGGGCATCGGCTCGGTCGTGTTTGGCGCCGATACCGCCATCCGCGGGCTGACCATCGCCCTGGTCGCGCGCGGCCACGTGCTGATCGAAGGCCCGCCGGGCCTGGGCAAGACCCTGCTGGCGCGCTGTCTCGCGGCGCAGCTCGGCGGAAGCTTCGGCCGCATCCAGTGCACACCGGACCTGATGCCGTCCGACATGACCGGCGTGCACGTCTACCGCAACGCCAGCCAGAGCTTCGAGTTCGTGCCCGGACCGCTGTTCGCCGACGTGGTGCTGGTGGACGAACTCAATCGCACCGGGCCGCGCACGCAGTCGGCGCTGCTGGAAGCGATGGAGGAACGGCGCGTCACGCAGGACCGCAAGACCTATCCGCTGCCCGAAGGTTTCCTGGTGATCGCGACGCAGAACCCGCATGAGTTCGAGGGCACCTATCCCCTGCCGGAATCCCAGCTCGACCGCTTCCTGCTGCGTCTGCGGCTGAAGCATCCCGCGGCCGAGGTCGAAGCACAGGTACTGCGTGCCTACGACGCCGAGGATCCCTCGCGCGACTCCCGCGTCAATGCCTTGTCCCGGCTCGATCCGGCGCTCATCGCACAGGCGCGGGTCGAGGCGGCGGCCATCACCGTCAGCGAGCCGCTGTACGCCTATGTCACCGCCATCGCGCAGGCCAGCCGTTCGCACGCCGGTATCGCGCTGGGCTTGTCCACTCGCGGCGTGCTGGCGCTGATGCGTTGCGCGAGGGTCGAGGCGGCGCTGGACGGGTCGGCTTATCTCACGCCGGATCACGTCAAACGCCTCGCCCACGCGGTGATCGCGCACCGCATCGTGCCGGCCTCGGACTCTGCGCTCGACGGGCTCGACGACACGGCCCTGGTCGACGCGGTGCTGGGACAGGTCTCCGTCCCGCGCGGGCAATGATGTCGGCTATATTCCGTTCGACATGGGCACGGTCACACAACTCCTGATCGAGGCGCGCGAGGGCAACAGCGGCTCGCGCGATGCCTTGTTCAGTCTGGTTTATGACGAACTCATGCGCCTGGCGCGGCAGCGCCTGGCTCGCGGCACCACGCCAACGCTGCTCGATGCGCCCGCGCTGGTTCACGAGGTGTACCTGCACCTGACGGAGCGCGGTGCGCTCGCCGGCAACGATCGCAATCAGTTTTTTGCCTACGCCTCCACCGCGATGCGCAACGTGGTGTGCGACTTTGTGCGCGAGCGCATGCGGAAGAAACGCGGCGGCGGCGCTCAACGCGTGACCCTGACCACCGGCTTTGCCGAAGACGGACGCGAACAGGAGACCGACCTCGAGGACCTGTCCGAAGCGCTCGAACAACTCGGCAGAATCGATGCGCGCCTGCATCGCGTGGTCGAGATGCGTTATTTCGGCGGGCTGTCGCTGGAGGAAGTCGCGCAGGTCGAGGGCGCCTCGCTCGCCACCGTCAAGCGCGACTGGACCAAGGCGCGAGCGTTTCTGTTTGATGCGCTGAGTCCGTAGCCCGGTTTGCCGCGGCTTCATGCGGCAAGCCGGGTCGGGGGTACGGTATCGATGGATTGGATCGGACGCGATACCGCAGCGCCGCCCCGGCTCGCACAATGATGCCGTGCGAACCGGGCAACTCCACAACTCCCCTCACGACGACGGCTGCTCGGAAACCAGCACCGGCATGCGCTCACCGTCCCGCGTGACAAACATCGTTATCGCCACGCCATCGACCTGCTTCTGCGTGATGAAGCGGATGTCCGTGTTCCACTGCAACAACTTTGCAAACTGATTAAGAAACTCGTTCGTTGCATCATCGTCGGCCGCGACGAAGTCCAACTGGCACAGCGTGCTGCGGCAGTCGCTTGCATTGAGCCGCACGCCGGTAGCCGCCAGTTGTTCGACGGCCCTTTCCACCACGGCATGCGCCTGTTCGCGGAAATCCCGGTCCACCGCCTGTGCCTGCACGAGGCCGCCCAACTCCAACTGCATCGCTGCGATCCTGGCGACTTGCCGGTCTTCGATCAGCCTGGGATCCTCCTCCTCGAAGATTTCTCCCTGTGGCAGCGCGATCTCGTTGGGGTCCTCCGCCAGGGCCCTCACGTACTGCGTCTCCTCCACGACAGAATCGATCGAATGGATCGGCGTGATCGGGCTGAGCGAGGGCCTTGACCCGGCGGGTCTCACCGCCTTTTGTCGTGGCAGGGCTGTGGCCTGGGGCGAAGGCGAAGATTTCGCCGCTAGCAACGCCGGGGGCGCGAACGGCCCCGGCGTTGCTCGCTGCGGCATCTCCATCCACTCGTGCCCGGCAAGAGCGAGACCGGCAACGACTCCGGTCAGCAATGCCGCCCGCCGCCAAATGGCGCTCGGGCTGATGCCTATGGATGTATCTGCGCGCATGACACACCTCAGCCGGGTTGGGTCACCGAATAGGAGTAGATGCGCGACGCGCCCTGCCCGCTGGAGTTCACATTCCTCGGCAGCGTGCACTCCAGCGTCGCGAACCCGCCAAGAAACGTGGTGACCGACCCGAAGTTGAACACGGCGGATTCCGGACTTGAGCCCGCCGAACTGGTCCGCGTGGCCATCGATCCCGCGGTGACGACCCCTATGCTGGTCCGGCCAGCCAGGAGGCACGATACGTCCGCGCCGGACGCTACGTTTTGATCCCGGTAGGTGACCTGCACCGAAGTGATCCCCACCCCGGTCCCGGAGGTGTCCAGCACGATCGGGCAGAGGTAAGTCCCCGTTGCCGTGGTGCTGGAATTGACGACGCTTCCGCCAGCGGTACGAGTAGGCGCCGCTCCGCTAACGGAGTCGCAGTGGGCAGCCGCGTACCCGTAACGCCCTTCCGCGTGGGAGATACCGGACACGGCCAGCAAGGGCAGACCCAGCACGACACTCATTTGAAGCTTCTTGAAACGGTTCATGACAAAACTCCTTGGGGCAAGGCCCCGTTATGTTGAGGTTGAGGTTCGAGGCGAAAACCGGATTGATTCCAGGTGCCTCGCTCAAGTAACGCCGTTGCCGGGGAAAACAGCTCATTCGGGATCAAAGTTTTTTTGGTGGTGCATCAGTTTGAAATCCGTTCGCACCGAATAGCGCCATTGCGCAGCAATGCCGCGTATCGAGGTGCCGGGCGTGCCCTCGATACGCGACGCTTCCCTCGATACGCCCGCTGCGCGGCCACTCGGGACGTACGGGCCGGCGCTACTCGGGCCGAACGGGGTGCTGGAATTCAAACTGATGCACTACCCGTTTTTTCTGTGGGTTGACGATGAGCGGGGTTTGCGTGGTCCGCAGAGGGATCGGCATTGACGTTGAACTGCAACCTGCACAAGGATCGCGAACCTGACATGCGGGTATTGAGACCGTGCCCGACCCTTCCTCCGACGACACCGGCCTGCTGCGCTCCGCGCTGTCGGAGTTCGACCGGCTGTCGGAGCTGGACGAAACTGCATGTGCCGCGGCCCTCGCGACCCTCGAAATCACCCGGCCAGCCGTCCACGCCCGCGTGCGGCGACTGCTGGACGCCGATAAAAAGGCCACCTCGGCCGGGTTCCTGCGCGGCGATGCCGGGCAGATGCTGGCGGCATCCGCAAGCGGTGACGAAGCGGCGTCCGAACTCGCGCCCGGCATCGCCTTCGGCCCCTACCGCCTGGAGCGTCGGCTCGGCGCGGGCGGCATGGGCGAGGTCTGGCTGGGACGACGTTCCGACGGTCTGTATGAAGGCGTGGTCGCCATCAAGACCCTGCACGCGCACCTGTCGCACCCGGCCATCCGCGCACGGTTTGCACGCGAGGGCCAGATCGTCGGGCGGCTGTCGCATCCGCAGATCGCGCGCCTGCTCGATGCCGGCATAAGCCCCGACGGCACCCTGTTCCTGGTGCTGGAATACGTGGAGGGTGTGCCGCTCGATCAATGGTGTGACCAGCGCCGGCTCGGCATCGACTACCGCCTCAAGCTCATGCTCGACGTGTGCGAGGCCGTGTCCCACGCTCATTCCCAGCTGGTGGTGCACCGCGATCTCAAGCCCTCCAACATCCTGGTCACGGAGCAGGGCGAGGTGAAGCTGCTCGACTTCGGCATCGCCAAGCTGATCGGACTGGGCGCCACGCCACAGGCCGAGCTGACCCGCATCGGCGGCCGCGCACTGACGCCCGAGTACGCCGCGCCGGAGCAGGTGCTCGGATCAGCGATCACCGCGGCAACCGATGTCTACGCGTTGGGCGTGCTGGCCTACGGCCTGCTCAGCGGCGCCCACCCCTACGCCGCCCGACACAGCACCGTGGCGCAGATCGAACGCGAGGTGCTGGAAACCGATCCGATGCCGCTGCGCCAGATGGCGACCCACGCACCATCCGGCGAACGCTCGCCCGCCGAACGTGCCGCCGACCGAAGCGCGACGCCCGGCCAGTTACGCAAGCGCCTGGGCGGCGATCTGGACATCCTCATCGGCCAGGCGCTCAGGAAGAAACCGGAGGAGCGCTACCCTTCTGTCGCCGCCTTCGCCGCCGACCTGCGCCGCCACCTCAGCCACGAGCCGATCACCGCGCGACCGGATTCGCTGGCCTATCGCACCGCCAAGTTCGTCCGCCGCTACCGCAGCGGCGTCATCGCCGCCAGCGCGGTGGTGCTGGCGCTGCTTGCAGGATTGAGCGTCTCCCTGTGGCAGGCCGAACTGGCGCGACAGGAGGCCCGCCGTGCCGACGCGGAGGCGCGCAAAGCCGGTGCGGTGAAGGACTTTCTGATCGACATCTTCCAGCACAACCAGGCCGGTGTAGCGGGCGGCAGCCAGGCCCGACTGCTCACCGCCGAGCAGCTTCTGGCGCGCGGTGCACAGCGTATCCGCGAGCGGCTTAGCGAAGCACCGGACATCCGGGCCGAACTGCTGGGCACCATGGGCCTGCTTTACAAACACCTGCTGCTCGATGAACCCGCGATCGCCTTGCTGACCGAACAGACCGCGCTCCTGCGGCGCACGGCCACCGATGATGACCGTGGCCAGCGGCGGCTGGCCGCGGCGCTGGTGGGCCTGGCCCAGGCCCTGTCCAGCGCGTCCGAATACGCGCGTAGCAAGGCGGTGGCGGAGGAGGTACTGGGCATCCTGGACGGTCTCGGTGACGTCGACTCGCTGGATCGTGCAACGACGCTGGGATTACTCGGCGACATCGCGTTCTGGACCGAACCCAGCCTCGACGACACGGCGCGACGCCGGTACGCCGAGGCGCTGGCCATCGTCGAGCAGCACCATCCGAACGACCCATCGCAATTCGTATTCCGGGTAGGCTTGGGAAGGGTCGCCAAAGCCCAGGACAAGCTGGACCTCGCGGAGCAACACCTGCGTCAGGCGCTCGCACTTACCGGGCAACCCGGATTCCAGGTGGAGGAGGGACGGATTGCAAATATTCGTGCCTGGCTTGGCAGCGTCCTGCACAGCCAGCGCCGTCTTGCAGCGGCAGAGTCGGAATTGCGCGCCGCGTTGGCGCTGTATGTGGACAGCGACGGTCCCGATTCGTCGACAACCGCTCTGGCCCGGCAAAAGCTCGCCTTGGTGCTTGCCGACTCCGGCAACCGTGGCGAGGCCCTGGAACTTCTGCAAGCCGCGCTCTCCTCGGCAGAAGCTGCATCCGGCGAACAGGAGGACGATGTGGCGCCGAGCATCCGGCTCGATCTCGGCTGGATGTTGTATCAACGGGGTCTGCCCGATGCCGCCGCAGGCTATCTGCAACCGCTGGTCGAGCGTTATGCAGGCCTGGACGCCCTGCTGTATCCCACGATGGTGCGCCTGGCTCGTGTGCGGCTGGCGCAGGGTCGCTTCGATGAAGTACGGAGTCTGCTGGACCGCGCGCGCGTCATCATCCTGCAAGATCAGGGCGAGCACAGCTTCGCCTTCGCCAATCTCCTGCATATCGAGGCCGAACTGGCGCTCGATCAGGGCCAGCCCACCCTCGCCAAACCCCTGCTCGAACAGGCTGCCCAGGCGTGGCCTCCGACGCAGGCTCCCGAAATCCGGCCGAACGACCTGCGACTTCGCCTGGATCTGGCGCGGATGCATCTGGCGATGGGAGACATTGCCCCGGCAGAAGAAGACCTGCGGGCGCTGCTCGACCGCATCCTGTCCCATCCGGAGGCCTCGCGTCTGATCGACGCGGAAGCGCAGACACGGCAATGGCTGGGCGTCGCCTTGAACGCGCGGGGACGACACGTCGAAGCATGTGAACACCTGCAACGTGCGGTCGATCTGCGTGCCCGGCTGGACGATCCCCTCAGTCCCTGGCTTGCAGGTGCGCGGATCGAGTTGGCCCGTTGTTTGCGCCGGCTGGGTGAAAACGACAAGGCGCAAACGCTGATCGATCAGGCGGTAGCGGCCCTGAACAGCCACCCGCAACTGTCCGCGCCCCTGCGTGAAACCGTCCTGGAAAAACCTTGATACGGCCTTGTCGCTCGACCTGTGCTTGCGATAACGTCGTCCGAGCCTTCCGGCTGTAAACCCTTGTCGAGGAGAACCCCGCAATGCCCAAGAAGACCAAAAAATCAAAGAAGGCGAAGGCTCCGAATCAACAGAAAAATTCCGGTGGCACGCAAGCGAAGCCGGAGGGTTCGGCCGACACGAGCGGCAGCGACGTGAGCACCGCTGCGATCGCCCGCGACGGAAAATCCATCGATCGACCGAACAACTGAAGCGGACGTCGCTGCGGGGCAAAAAAGCCACGCGGCGTGTAACCCTAGAAATCGCAGTTGGGGATCGATTCTCGGCGAGGCCGCAGCGAGGGATGGTGCCGGGCTGGAACGAAACCCATGGTTGTTCCATGGGTTGAGTGAAGCTCAAGCCAGACCCGCGAGGGCCGTCGAAAATCGATTAGCGGGAGCAGCCATCCACCGTTCGGGTGAAGGCGTTCGCATGAAAACCTCATCGTCATTTCCTACTCCAGTCGGGCTGCTCTCGCGACCAACTGCGGTTTCTAGGGTAACGCCTCCTGCTCTGAATCAATCGGAATCCGGCCGTCTTCCGTAACGACAGCCGTTCCGGCCGTACACGCCGGTCTCGCGCAGCGTTTGCTGGATTTGATCGTCCGTACGATCTAAGGAGGGTCTGCACAGGTCTGCGGACCTGCGCCACGCGCTGAAACACCTTCCTGAGCCGATTTGCCGGGTTCTGGC
>JBQTIX010000013.1:0-7699 GCA_052387695.1 Panacagrimonas sp.
TCACGCTCGTGGTCTCTCGCTTTTTGGTAACCCCTGCACATGTCCCAAAACCGGGGGGGGGGATGGCCCCGCCCGTCGGTTTTTCGTTGTCCTGTTGGTGCGGGCCTCCCCCGCGACAGACCTGTGCAGAGAGTCCTCAAGATGGCGCGGGACGCTGGACGTGAGCCCGCCCTTCCGCATATAAGCTCCCCCCCCACGGGCCGCCCGGCCCGTGTGAGAGCGGGATGGAATGAGCAAAAACCTGGTTATCGTCGAGTCGCCGGCCAAGGCCAAGACGATCAAGAAATACCTCGGGGCCAACTTTGAAGTACTGGCCAGCTACGGCCATGTGCGCGATCTGGTGCCCAAGGACGGCGCGGTGGATACTGCCAACGGCTTCGAGATGAAGTACCAGGTGATCGACAAGAACGAGAAGCACGTTCGCGCGATCGCCTCCGCCCTCAAGCACGCCGACATGCTGTACCTGGCGACCGACCCTGATCGCGAAGGCGAGGCGATTTCCTGGCACCTGGTCGAGCTCTTGCGCGAGAAGGGCCTGCTCAAGAACAAGGGCGTCAAGCGCGTGGTGTTCCACGAGATCACCGAGCGCGCGGTCAACGAGGCCATTGCCCATCCGCGCGAGGTCGCGGCCGATCTGGTCAACGCCCAGCAGGCGCGGCGTGCACTGGATTACCTGGTCGGCTTCAATCTCTCGCCGCTGCTGTGGCGCAAGGTCTCGCCGGGCCTGTCGGCCGGTCGCGTGCAGAGCCCGGCGCTGCGCCTGATCTGCGAGCGCGAACTGGAGATCCGCAAGTTCGTTCCGCAGGAATACTGGACGCTGGATGCGCGGGCGCAGAAGGAGGTGCAATCCTTCAGCGCCAAGCTGATCGAGCTGGACGGGAAGAAGGTCGATCAGTTCACCCTCACCGATGCCGGCGGGTCGGAAGCCGCGAAGCAGCGCATTCTCGACGCCGCGCGCGGCGAGCTGCTGGTCAAGTCGGTCGACAAGAAGCAGCGGCGGCGCAATCCCTCGCCGCCGTTCACCACCTCGACCCTGCAACAGGAAGCCAATCGCAAGCTCGGGTTCACGTCCAGCCGTACCATGCGCGCGGCGCAACAGTTGTACGAAGGCGTGGACATCGGCGGTGAGACGGTTGGTCTGATCAGCTACATGCGTACCGATTCGGTGAGCCTCGCAGCCGAGGCGATCAGCGAAATCCGCACGGTGATCGGCAAGCAGTTTGGCCCCAAGGCGATGCCGGAGGAGCCACGCTTCTACAAGGCCAAGTCCAAGAACGCGCAGGAAGCGCACGAGGCCATCCGTCCGACCTCGGCCGGGCGCCTGCCACAGCAGGTGGGCAAGTTCCTGTCGCCCGATCAGGCCCGGCTGTACGAGCTGATCTGGAAGCGAGCGGTGGCCTGCCAGATGGTTCCGGCCCTGTTCGACACGGTGGCGGTGGAGTTGCGGGCGGGTGCTCAGCACGCGTTCCGGGCCAACGGCTCGGTGCTGATCGACCCCGGATTTCTGGCGGCCTACAACATCAAGGCCGACGATCCCGGCGACAAGGACGAAGAGGACGAGGACGACAAGCGCCTGCCGGCGATGACCGAGGGCGAGCGGGTCAAGCTGCTGGAACTGCTGCCCGAGCAGCATTTCACCGAGCCGCCGCCGCGCTTCACCGAAGCCAGCCTGGTCAAGACGCTGGAGGAGTACGACATCGGCCGGCCTTCCACGTATGCCTCGATCATCTCCACGCTGCAGAGCCGCGAGTACGTGCGCCTGGAGGGCAAGCAGTTCATTCCCACCGACGTGGGCATGATCGTCTGCAAGTTCCTCACCGATCACTTCATGCAGTACGTCGACTACGACTTCACCAAGGATCTGGAAAACGAGCTGGACGAAATCTCGCTCGGCAACCTCGAGTGGGTGCCGGTGCTGGAAAAATTCTGGACCGTATTCAAGGCCCGCATCGACGAGAAGCAGGACCTGACGCGCAAGGAAGTGTCCGAAGCCCGCGTGATCGGCATCGATCCGGCGTCCGGCAAACCGGTCAGCGCGCGCCTGGGGCGCTACGGGCCGTTCGTGCAGGTGGGCACCAAGGAAGACATCGACAAGCCGCGCTTCGCCTCGCTGCGCGCCAACCAGCGCATCGACACCATCACGCTGGAACAGGCGATGGACCTGTTCAAGCTGCCGCGCAAGATCGGGACTCTGCCCAGCGGGGAGGAGGTCGAAGTCAACATCGGCCGCTTCGGCCCCTACGTGCGTCATGGCAAGAGTTTCGTGTCGCTGAAGAAGGACGACGATCCCTTCACGGTGGAGCTGCCGCGCGCCATCGAGCTGATCGAGCAGAAGGCCGCCGCGCTCAAGGCCGCGACCATCCGCGAGTTTCCGGGCACGGCCATCAGGATCATCAAGGGTCGCTTCGGGCCCTACATCACCGATGGCGAGCGCCGCGCCAACATCCCGCGCACGCGCGATCCGGAATCGCTGTCGCCGCTGGACTGCGAGTTCTTCCTCAACGAGGCCGCGCTCAAGGACAAGCCGGCCGGCAAGGGCAAGGCGAAGCCCAAGGCGGAAGCCAAGCCCGGCACGGCAACCCCCAAGCCAGCGGCCAGGAAGGCCCCGGCGCGCAAGACGGCCGCCAAGAAGACGGCGGTCAAGAAGAAGGCCAAGGGCTGACAGGGTATGTCTGCGTCTCCCTGGTACTGGCGCGAAGCCCTGCGGCAGCTACGACAGGAGGGCGTGATTGCGTACCCCACCGAAGCGGTCTGGGGCCTGGGCTGTGACCCCTGGAGCGAGTCGGCCTGCATGCGCCTGCTCCAGATGAAACAGCGCTCCTGGGACAAGGGCCTGATCCTGGTGGCGGCCAACGAGTCGCAACTTGCGCCCTTCATCGAGGTGCCGTCCAAAACTGTGTGGAAGCGCGCGGCTCTGACCTGGCCGGGCCCGGCGACCTGGGTGTTCCCCTGCACGGAACGGACGCCGATGTGGATCAGCGGCGATCACGACAGCGTTGCGGTGCGCATCTCCGCGCATCCGCTGGTGGCCGAGTTGTGCCTGCGCTTTGGTTCGGCGCTCGTCTCCACCAGCGCCAATACCGCGGGACGCGAACCGGCGATGCACCCCGCGCAGGTACGGCGTTACTTTGATGACAAGGGGCTTGGCGCCCTGCTTCCGGGTGCCCTCGGTGGCCTGCCGCGACCCACCTCGATCCGCGACGCGGCCACCGGGCACATTCTTCGCAGGTAGTCCTCCTCATGACTGATCGAGTGGACTTTGCAAGCGTCGAATCCTGGCTGCGGGATTTGCAGGACCGCATCTGCACGGCGCTCGAACAGGCCGACGGCAGCGCCCGTTTCGGCCGCGACGAATGGGTGCGGGCGGAAGGCGGCGGCGGCATCTCGCGCATTCTCGAAGGCGGCGCGCTGTTCGAACGCGCCGGTGTCGGGTTCTCCCAGGTTCACGGCTCACGACTGCCGCCCTCCGCCACCGCGGCGCGGCCGGAACTGGCGGGTCGGGGTTTCCGCGCCATGGGCGTGTCCCTGGTGCTGCACCCGCGCAACCCCTTTGTTCCGACCACGCACCTCAACGTGCGCTCGCTGCTGGCGGAGCGGGCGGACGCGGAGCCGGTGTGGTGGTTCGGCGGCGGTTACGACCTGACGCCCTACTACCCTTTTGAAGAAGACGTGCGGCACTGGCATCAAACCGCACGCGCCGCCTGCGAGCCTTCCGGGGCGGAGATCTATCCGCGCCTGAAAAAATGGTGCGACGATTACTTCTTCCTCAAGCATCGCAACGAGACGCGCGGCGTCGGCGGCCTGTTCTGCGACGACTGGACGCAGGGTGGATTCGACGCGAGTTTCGATCTGATCCGCGCCATCGGCGAGAGTTTTCTGCCGGCCTACCTGCCCATCGTCGAGCGTCGCCGCCACACGCCCTACGGTGAGCGCGAGCGCGACTGGCAGCTCATCCGTCGCGGTCGCTACGTCGAGTTCAACTTGGTCTGGGATCGCGGCACCCTGTTCGGCTTGCAATCCGGCGGACGCACGGAATCGATCCTGATGTCGATGCCGCCGGAGGCGCGCTGGCGTTACGACCATCGGCCCGCGCCGGGGACACCGGAAGCGGAGCTGGTCGGCCGGTTTCTGCGCCCGCAGGAATGGCTTTGAGCCGCCAGGGCAGCGCATGAAACAGCGCCACGACATCGACGGTCTTCGCGCGCTCGCGGTCCTGCCGGTCGTGGCGTTTCACGGCGGCATCGACCAGGCTCCGGGCGGATTCGTCGGCGTTGACGTGTTCTTCGTCATTTCAGGGTACCTGATCGGCGCGATCATTCTCGGCGCGGTCCAGCGCGGCACGTTCAGCTACCTCGGATTCTACGAACGCCGGATCCGCCGGATCGCACCGGCGTTGCTGGGAATGATCGCCGCCACGGTGGTCGCCGGGTATTTCGTCCTGCTCCCCGGGGAGTATCGCGGCCTGTCGGTCAGCGCCCTGGCGGCGCTGGCGTCGGTTTCCAATTTCTACTTCTGGGCGACCACCGACTATTTCGCCCCCGGTACGGAAGAGCCCTTGCTGCATACCTGGTCGCTGGCCGTGGAGGAGCAGTTCTACATTCTGCTGCCGCCCTTGCTGGTCCTGGTGACGCGGTACTTTCCCCTGCGGGTCAAAGCGGTCGTGGTCGCGACCATCGTGGCCTCGTTCGTGATCAGCGTGATTCTGGTCGAAGGGTCGCCGACGGCGGCGTTCTACTCGCCCTTTTCCCGGACCTGGGAATTGATGCTCGGGGTGCTGCTGGCGATGGGTCTGCCGCTTTCGGGGAATCAGAAATCGCGCGAGGCGGCGGCCGTGCTGGGTGCGATTCTGATCGTGCTCTCGGTCCTGTTCATGACCAAGAGCACCCCGTTTCCCGGCGTGGCCGCGCTGGCGCCTGCCCTGGGTGCGGCGCTGATCATCTGGGCGGGTGAGAGCGGGACGACGCGGGTGGGACGTGTCCTGTCGATGCGGCCGATGGTGTGGATTGGCCTGATTTCCTATTCGCTCTATCTGTGGCACTGGCCGGTCCTGTTCTTCGTGCGCATGACGGGACTGCCGTTCGCAGAAGGCGAGCGAGCGGTGGTCAATCTCACGGCGATCGCCCTGTCTTTTCCGGTCGCCTGGCTGTCCTGGCGCTACATCGAACAGCCGTTCCGCGTCGGGCAGTCGTCGCTCGATCGCAAGGCGGTCTTCCGGTTGGCGGCCGTCGGCGGTGCTGGGTTTCTGATGATCCTGTCGGCGCTCGTCGCACTCGACGGGCTTCCGGGGAGGTTCTCCGGCGAAGCCCTGCGTCTGGCGTCCTTCGGCGAGAATCGGGGTGGCGACCGGCAGGCCCAGCGTCTGAACAAATGCTTCGTGCGCGATTCCGAAACCGGCGGTCGCGATACGGTGGACCTGGATTTCTGCCTGGCCAGGAAACCAGATCGCAAGAATTACGTTCTGATCGGCGACAGTCATGGGAGCGCGATCCGCTCCGGTCTGGCCGCGCAGAATCCCGAGGCGCACCTGATGATGCTCGGCGCCACCGGATGCCGGCCCACGATGGTTCATTCGCGGGACGACTCGCCCCGATGCACGCGGATCATGGATTCCATCTTCGCGGCGCTTCTCGGGCCGGCGGAATTCGACGCCGTGATCATCGCCGGGCGATGGCGGCCGATCGATCTGCCGCGGGTGCGGCAGGTCATCGAGACGCTTCGCGAGCGCGGACACCGGGTGATTGTTCTCGGCCCGATCGTGGAATACGACACCGGCTTGCCAAGACTGTTGGCTCTGGCGGTCGAGTACGACCGGAAGGACTTGCCGGCCCAGCACCTGAAGCGAAAGCTGTGGAAGCTGGACGCCGACCTCGCGAAGGTCGTTCGCGACAGCGGCGCGGAGTATGCGTCGCTGATCGGCTTGATCTGCCCGGACCAGTGCACCACCTACGCGCCCGACGGCACGCCCTTGCAGTTCGATTACGGTCACCTGGCGAAGGCCGGTTCGTCGTACGTGGCCCAGCGGATGCGCGAAACCCTCCAGCTTCCAGCGCCCCCCTCGAAGCCCGCGGCCGTGCTCGCCCCTTGAGGGTGAACGTTCCGCAAAGGGCGCTGCGATCGGCGGGTATTATTCGCGACGGCGTAAACCGGATTCTGCACCGATGACCCTCACCGAACTGCGCTATCTCGTCAATCTCGACAAGGAACGCCACTTCGGCCACGCGGCGGAGCGTTCGTTCGTGTCGCAGCCCACCTTGTCGGTGGCGATCAAGAAGCTGGAGGACACGCTTGGGGTCATGCTGTTCGAGCGCGTGCGCGGCGAAGTCAAACCCACGCCGGTGGGCGAGCGCATCATCGCGCAGGCGCGGCGCGTGCTCGCGGAGGCCAAGCTGATCGAGGACCTGGCGGGCGAGGGGCGCGACGAATTGACCGGACCGCTGCGCTTCGGCGCGATCTACACCGTCGGCCCCTACCTGCTGCCGCACCTGATTCCACCCTTGCGGCAGCGCGCGCCCAGGATGCCGCTGGTGATCGAGGAAAATTTCACCGCCAAGCTGCTCGATCAACTGCGCGACAACGAGATCGACGTGGTCTGCGTGGCGGTGCCGATCGACTTGCAAGGGCTGTGCGCCTGGCCGCTGTACGACGAGGACTTCGTCGTGATCCTGCCGGCCGATCACCGCTGGGCCGGCGAGCCCCAGATTTCCGCACGCAAGCTGGCCGAGGAACCCCTGCTCCTGCTCGGGTCGGGACACTGCTTCCGCGAACAGGTGATCGAGGCCTGTCCCAAGTGCGTGGACCCGGACGGCGACGGCCCGCGGCCGCAGACCGGCAGCAGCCTGGAGACGATCCGTCACATGGTCGCGGGTGGACTGGGTCTGACCGTGCTGCCGCGCTCCTCGGTCGAGAATCGCGGCGACGAGCCCTCGCTGGTGGTGGCGCGGCCGTTCGCCAACAAGGCACCGTCGCGGCGCATCGCCCTGGTCTGGCGACGCACCTTTCCGCGCGTGAAAGCGATCACGGCGCTGCGCGAGGCGATTCTCGCCAGCCCGATGCGGGGTGTGAGCTTTCTGCCTGGGGTGCCGATCAGCGAGGGCTGACGGGAAGCCGGTCATCCCGGGCACAAAAAAATCACCTGGCATGTCCGGTTTCGCCGCCGGATCTCGTCTGAGCGCGCGCGCCTGGTGTTTTCGTGCTCCCCGGTCATCCCGACCGTCCGCCGAAATTGCTCGGAGTTTGCTCGGGATTTCGGCTTGAAAACGAGAAAGAGTCTGCTCGTCGGGGTCAATCCCCGGCCCGTCCGCCTACACCCACCGCTCGTGCAACGCCACCCACCGAGGTCCCACATGTCCCCCCCCCCCCCCGCTTCCCTGCTCTGCTCTGCACCGAACCGCACTCGCCGCGGCCGCCACCAGTTTGTTCGCATGGCCGGCGGCGTCGGCGCTGGCCTGCAGCTTCATCGACAACGTCACCGTGGACGGGACCACCCTGTTCATCTCCGGTGCCGAATTCAATGGGGGAGGCTGTGGGACCGGGGCGCGTCTCTATGTATCCATCAACGGCACCCGGCTGACACTCAACCCCGGCGCCACCAGCAGCTTCATCTCCGCCCAGCTTCCGGCGCCGCTGACACCGGGCATCGGCTACCAGATCTATCTGGCGCGGACCGATAGTGCCAACCTCAATGTGTCACCCGAAGCGC
>JBQTIX010000014.1:0-41832 GCA_052387695.1 Panacagrimonas sp.
GGTTTGCGTTTTTGGGGCGGGCGCCCGGGGGTTGTGGGGGCTTTGCCCCCTACTTTGTTGTTTCTTTATTTTGTGGCGGGCGCCCCCCCCCGCGACAGTGTCCCCGAACCTGTGCAGGGCCTCCTTAACCACGTGGGGTATCGGAATTCCCCCTCCAAGCCGTTGATTTTGAGCGTGGTCGGAATTCGTCGGAATTCGTCGGAAAACGGTCAGGACTTGGGATCGGCTGCTCCCTAGTGTGATCGGCGAAGCAGCGTGCCTCGCGCTGCCACGACGGAGCCTCGCCGATGTCGCACCTGAGCGTGGAGGGCGAAAAGCTGGTCGAGCGCCCCTACGACGAGGTGTTCGAGAACCTGCTGCGAACCTTGCCCCGGTCCGGCTTCCGCCTGGGTCTGTGCGATCGCGACAACGGCTTGGTCCGTGCCCGCCCTCAGCACTCCGCCACCGATGCGGGTGTCGGCGAGATTCGTCTGCGTCTTCAGCAGGTCTCGGATCGGCAGATCTGGATCGACACGCAGATTCAACTGCTGCGTTTCGAGAACGCTGCGCGCATCGCCGCCATCGAGCACCTGATCCGACGGCTGCTGGTCGACGTGGCCCGGCCGGGCGTCCGCGCGACCGGACCGCCCTGGGCCGACCTGACCGATCCACTGCTTGAACCGCCGCATCCCTGATTCACCCCCACCGGGGCGACGCGACCCTCGCGATCGCACCGGTCATACGCCATCTCACATTCATCGACAGGAGCAACACCATGAATACCCGTTTGGTTTTACCTTCACCGCTGGCGCGAGTCGCCAGGACCTGCTGGACCGCCGTTCTACTGGCACTCGGGCTGGGCGCGGCGCAAGCCCAGTCCCCGCCACTGGCCAATGGCCTCGTCCGCACGAGTGGCCCATCAACAAGGCCGCGATCGGCAACCTGCTGTTTTTCACGGCCGGGAACTCCGGCGGCGGTGCGGCCGACTCCCGGCTCTTTGTGTCCGATGGCACGCCGATGGGAACGCAACCGGTCGGGAACGAGGCTTCGCAACTGTTCTTCAACGGCTTCGGCGACGAGATCCAGGCGGTCAACAACGTGGTGTATTTCAATGCCTTCCGCCAGACCGATCTGGGTGACATCAATAGCGTCTATCGGGTCTCGGTGGACAGCTTCACGCCGCAGATCATCGGGTTCGATCTGGTCCTGGGTCACCCCGAAGCGGGCGGAGAAGCACTTGCCCGCCAAGGTCGGGACGCGTTTGCTGCAGTGGGATCCACCGTGCTCTTCGGCGGCTCGTTCGGCTTTTTCAACACGCCAGGTAACGTCGGCGCAGAACTCTATGGCAGCGTCGGCGGCGAAACAGCCGCTGTGATCGCCGACTTCCTGCCCGGGAACGGCTTAGCAGGGTCATCGAGTCCGAATCGACCGATCACGGTCGGCGGCAAGGTATTCTTTTTTGTGACAGGGATCGACACTTACGACACCGATGGGGATGGAGATACGGAAGCCGTCGGGGACTTCTTCCTTGGCGTCTCAGACGGGACTCAAGGGATGTCGTGGGACCTCCAACCCGGCGCAGAAAATGACACTCCGTTTTCGGAGATCGCCGCCGCCGGTAATCGCGCAGTGTTCGAGTTCCAGACGGTACCCAGTGGTTTCCCGACCAGTGGCGCGAATGTCTGGGTTTCAGATGGCACCCAGATCGGGACGCAACTGCTGGACAACGCGCCTCCCGGCGACAACCGCCTATTCGCAACCGCCTGCCCCGGCAAGGCGGTCTGGGTCAACAACGGCTCCGATCTCTGGGTGACCGACGGCACGCCGGAAGGAACCTCGTTGCTCAGGCAGTTCCGCGGGGTCGAGGGCCGGTTCAACGGGCCAGCGACCTTCGCCCGCGTCGGCAGCCGGATCGTCTTTGGAGCCACCGACGTGGACGGTGCCCGGGGCACGGAACTCTGGGTCAGCGACTGCACCCCGGCGGGTACTCGCGAAATCGATGTCAATCCCGGCAATCCGGATTCCAACCCCAGCAACTTCGCCGTGGTCGGCAACCGGGTGTTCTTCCTGACCGATATCGGCGGCGTCCCCAACGACATCCGCTACCGGCTCTACGTCTCGGATTTCACCCAGGACGGCACAGAAGAGCTTCTCCGCGGGCTGACCAGCAATGTGGACGACCTGGTGGCCAGCAGCACCCACTTGTTCTTCATCGACAACCCGTCGCCGAGCAACTATCAGCTCTTCAGTCTGCCGATTCCGCCGCCCGACACCACACCGCAGGCGTTCAACTTCACCGACGTGACCCGTGCCGCGCTCGGCAGCGTTCAGACCTCGGTGGCCGCGACCATTCTCGACATCAATGCCCTGGCACCGGTCAGCGTCACCAACGGCACGTACTCGATCGGATGCAACGGGCCGTTCGTGTCCACCGACGGGATGATCGACCTCGATCAGACCGTGTGCGTGCGGCACACCGCCTCGGGCAACCCCGCCACCACCGTGACCACGGTCCTCGATGTCGGCGGAGTGATGGCCAATTTCAGCAGTACCACGGCGGCCGCCCCTCGAACCCTGAGCATCAACGACGTCGCTTCTACCGAGGGCAACAGCGGCACCAAGAACTTCACGTTCACGATCAGCCTGTCGGCAGCCGCTTCCGGCCCGGTGTCGGTGAGGTATGCCACGGCCAACGGCACGGCCACGGTGGCGGGCAACGACTACACGGCCAAGATGGGCACGGTCAGCTTTGCGGTCGGGCAAAGGACGAAAACGGTCAACGTCGTCGTTCGCGGCGACACCACAGTCGAACCCAACGAGACCTTCGTCGTCAACCTCAGCAATCCGGTCGGCGCGACGATCGCGGACGGCAGCGGCACGGCGACGATCACCAACGACGATGTCGCCCCCGGCCTGCCGAGCCTCCGCATCAACGATGTGTCGCTGACCGAAGGCCCCAGGGGTAGAACCAAGACGGCGACATTCACCGTGACCCTGAGCCGGGCTTCGACCCAGACGGTGACCGTGCGCTACGCGACGGCAAATGGAACGGCCGTTGTCCCTGGAGACTACACGTCCAAGAGCGGAAGCTTGAGCTTCGCTCCAGGCGCGACCTCGCGGACGGTAAGCGTGACGGTGAAGGGCGATTCGACCAGAGAGCCCAACGAGGTTTATGGGGTGAATTTGAGCAATGCCACCAACGCCACGATCGGCGACGGCCAGGGTATCGGCACCGTCCGCAACGATGACTGAGCGCTGAAGCGGAAGCCCGGTTCGGCGGACATTCGTCGAGCCGGGCCTTTCGCGAGCCGACCACGAACGGCCTGTGTCGTTACGGAAGGTCTGCACAGGATCGATCCGGCTCGTAGGTCGATTCAAGCCGAAGGCGGAACCGACGCTGCGCGCGCTCGACGAAGGGCGCCCGTCGGGTCCGCCCGCGAACAGCACGCGGGCTTGACCCGACCTACAACCGACCTACGGCCGTTCGACCGAGTACAGCAGGTCCCCGCCGGTGTGCACGCCGGACTCGGTCGAGACCTTGAAGCCGCGGCCGAGGTCGTACAGCAGCTTGAAGACGTGGGCGGGCTGAAACAGGCCCACACCGTAGGACACGTACAGCCGCGGCGAGAGATATTTGCCGACGGTGAACTTGGCCTGCTGCGCGTCCTCGCCCCCTTCGGCGCCGATCGAGACCTCGTCCAGGCCCAGCCCGCCGCGCAGGTTCTGCGCCAGGAAGTCGGTGCCGGACAGGCCTAGCGACAGCGCCGCGTTGGCGAGCAGCGCCTTGTCGTCGCCAGTGCCGGTGTCTTCCAGAGAGCGGCCCAGCACGAGCCAGGACAATTGGCGCTCGCGCGGCATGCTGGGTGTCGAGTAGAGCTGGAACTCGGGCTTGTCCAGGGTGCCGCGAACGAACACGCCAACCTCGATGTCCTCGCGCGGCTTGCGTAGCGCGCGGATCTCGATCGCGGGTTCGGTCAATGGCCCGCCATTGAAAAGCAGGCGTCCGGACTCGATTTCCAGGTCCTGGCCGTAAGCCTTGTAGCGACCGCCTTCCAGTCGCACCTCGCCGCGACCGCTGCCGGCGCGGCCGGTCTGTTCGATCGCGCGCACGCTGCCGGCCAGATGGGTCTTGAGGCCGAAGCCATCGACGCTCACCTTGTCGCCGAGCACCACCAGAACATCGGCGATGAATTTCAACCCGCCACCTGCCGCAGAGTCTTCCTCGCCCGTGACGATGACCTGATCGCCGCTCGGTCCCACGCCGGAGTCGAAGCTCACCGGCGTGATCTCGGCGCGCGGCACGTTCAGGTCTCCACGCAGTTCGAGGCGCCTGTCGGCGAACTTGAGCTGCAGGTCCGGGCTGATCCAGGCGCGCGCCTCGGTGGTGTTGGCGGCCTGGAAATTCTCGCCTTTTATCGCCAGGTCGGCGCTCTGCGAATCGCCGTTCACGCGTGCCTGGCCACTGATGTCGATGCGTCCGCCGCCCGAGGTCGCGGACGCCGTGACCCTCATCGCGCCGCTGGCATCGGCGCCGACCCTGGCCGTGACCTCGGTCAGTTCGATGCCCGGCGTGGCCAGCCGCAGCACGCCTCCGGACAGGTGGATGTCGCCGACTGCTTGAGGCGCGCCGGCGGTTCCGGTCCAGGTCATGCGCCCATCGAGGCGGCCGGACAGGCGCTCGATGTCTTCGCTGGCCAGGCGCAGGACGCCGAGTTCGGACAGCGCCACGTCGAGCAGCGCGCTCAGCGGCCGTTGCAGCGGATCGGCGGCGGGTCCCAGCTCGCCGTGGAAACGGATGCTCCCTTCGCGCAGCGGCAACTTCATGTCCGCCACGGCGCGGCCTCCGCTCTGGTCGATCCGGATGTGGCCGGCCTCCGAATTGAACAGGGTCTCACCCTCGCGGGCGATGCTGGCCGGCTGGGTGGCGAGATCGGCGTGGGCTTCGCTGAGAGCGCCGTCGCGCAGCTCGACCCCCCCGGTGCCGTCGATCCCACCCTGGGCCGACCATCCCGTCGGCATGAAGGACGCGAAGTAGGCGAAGTCCAGACGCTCCAGCCGGAAAGCACTGCGCACCTGGGTGCCGTCGCGCAGGGCTTGCGCGCAGACCCGCGAGCTGGCGGCGGTCCAGCAGGCCGGTTCAAGTTGCACCTGCTGGCGGTCGGCACGCAGCGCGGCGGGCGTCTCCAGCGTCCAGGCGGTCGGGCCGCTCGGCGCCAGCCGACCTGCCGCGATGACGCCGTTCCAGGACAGGTGCGCGCGGTCGAACGCGCCCCGCGCTTCCAGGTCGAGGCTGGCCGGTCGGGCTTTGGCGGCCAGTTTCAGCACGTGATCGCCGGCATTGCCGTCGAGTTGCACCCGTATCTGCTCTACGGTCGCCGGTCCGCTCAGCGTGTTTGCCTCGACATTCAGCGACCAGGCGCCGGACAGGTCCACGTCGGCATCCAGCACCAGGGATCCGAGACGAAGGGCGTCCAGCCCGAGTCCGCTGGCGTTGCCGCGCGCGGTCACGTGCGGCGTCTGCAACGGACCCTTGACGCTCGCGTCCAGATTCAACTTGCCGGCCAGACCCGGCCAGAGACTGGCGAGGTCGGTGCTGGCCAGGGTCGCGCTGAGATCGAACGGCGGCGTGACCCTGCCGCGGCCGTCCAGACGCGTTGCGCCCGACACCAGCTTCAGCACGTCCAGGTCCACCCTCGCGCCCTCGGCGCGACCCTTGGCATCGAGCGCGAACGGATACCCGCGGAGCCGCGATCGATCGAGCCCGACCACGAACTCGATCTGCGGAACGCCTGTTTCCGCCAGGCGCGTCCGCGCCACCAGCGTGCCGTTGAGCTGTCCCGGCCAGGCCGGATCGACCAGGGCTGGATCGAGGTTCTTCAGGCTCAAGTCGGCCGTCACGTCGAGCGCAGGTCGCCAGATCACCTGTGCCTTGCCGGCGATGGCGGACGGACCGACCGCGAGGTTCAGCGCCTCCAACACCACGTGATCGAGTCCGCCGCTGCCCTGGGCCTGTGCCGTTCCTTTTTTGCCCTCGGCTGCGAGCTGCGCATCGAGTGTGTAGCGATAGGCTTCCGGTGTGCCGGAGACCTCGGCGCGACCTTGGGCGCTCTGCACTCTTGCGGGGCCGATCAGCGGCCACGCGAGCTGTGTCCACGCAAGTTTCGCGTCGAGGGACGCTTTCGAATAACGCGCCTGGGTCTGAATCTGCGCCGTGTCGCCGAGCGCAAACGCGCCCTGCGCCGAGAAGTCCTGCAAGCTGCCGGCGAGCTTCAGATGTCCTTCGCGACTGCTGACCACCGGATCGCCGCCGAGCGGCCAGCGCAGCGTCGACCAGGCGAGATCGAGCGTCGAGGGGGTGTCGTCGAGGTGCAGCAGGCCGCTGGCCTTGAGCCTGGCCGGAGGGTCGGTGGCATCGGCGCGAACCCGCAGAGAGAGAATCTCGATCTGGCGGTTCTCCAGCCGCGCGTCGAAACCCAGTTCGACAGGACCGGTCTGCGCGTGCCGGGCTGCGATCCGATCCAGCGTCATGTGCTCGCCCTGCCAGGAGTAGCGGTCCGCGGCGATGGCTTCGATCACCTGCACATCGGCGACGCCGGGCAGTTGCAGCTTCAGGCGATCGATCCGTACCGAGCCGACCGCGATGGAAACCGGCAAGTGTGGAATTTTCGGGGGAGATGCAGGCGCCTGCGGCGCATCGCTCGCGAGCACGGACACGTGCAGGTCCTGTACAACCAGCATATCGACGGCCACCCGGCGCCACAGGAGTTGCGCGGGCGACCAGACCAGCGAAGCCTGCGTCGCACGCACCTCCGTGGTCGGTAGTTTCAGAACCAGCCCGCGCACGCCGAGCGGACCGAGCAGGCGGCCCTGGATTTCATCGACGTGCAGTTCCACGCCCCAGTCCGCCTGGTCCACGAATCCGACCACCCAGCGCGCACCCGAAGGCGTGCCGAGCACCCAGCTCGAAAATGCGACGAGCCCGAGCACCGTGCCGCCCAGCAAAACGCCGAAGATCACGCTCAGCAGGTGCAGCACGCGCCTCACACGCCCACCCGGATGCCGATGTGGACCCTGACGCCGGACTCGTCGCCGTCCAGCGGATGGGCCAGGTCGAGTTGCAGGGATCCGATCGGTACGCGGTAGCGCAGGCCGGCGCCGACGCCGGTGAACAGCGCCGGGTTGGGGTGATCGTCGGCACCGCCGCTGTCGATGAAAACGGCTGCGCCCCAGTTCTGAAGCACGCGGTACTCGGCCTCGGCGCTGAACACGTTGAGATACCGGCCGCCGATGACCTTGCCGTCCTCGTTGCGCGGGCCGATGCTCTGGTAGTCGTAGCCGCGCACGCTCTGGTCACCGCCGGCGTAGAAGCGTTGCGAGGCCGGCAGCTCGCCGAACTGCTCGATCACGGTGTAGCCGATCTCGGAGCGCCCGATCAGGCGCAGGCGCCGCAGCGGCGAATAGATGCCGCGCAGGATCACGCGGGTTTGCAGGAAGCTGGTGGAGGACAGCGCGTTCTTCACGGCGCCGTGGGTATCGCCAAAAAAATACCATCCGCGGCGCGAGTAGATCGGGTCGTCGGCCTCGGTGCGGGTGAAGGACACGCCGGGCGTCATCAGGTCGGCGGTGGTGAAGCTGTCGCCGAACTCGGACTCCTCGTGCGTGTATTCCAGGTACACGCGTCGCTGCCAGTCCCCCGGCGAGCGGTTGAGACTGGTGCCCAGCACATACTTGAGCGAGTCGCCGGCCTCCAGTTGCTCGGACTCGGCGGTCGCGTTGAAGCTCAGGCTGTCGCCGGGCTTGGAACCGAGCGGGATGCGGTAGTCGCCGGCCAGGGTGTTCTTGATCTCGGACAGACGAAAGTCCGTGGTGAGGGTGTGGCCATAGGAATTGAGCCGGCGCCAGGTGGTTCCGGCCGACAGGCGCGCGCCGGTATCGGTGCCGTAGCCGACGCCAAAGTCGTACTTGGTGCGAGCCCGCGGCGTGGTGCGCACGAGGATGGGGACTCGCTGCTCGGCATCGGTGAGATCGCGCTGCGGTTCGATCGCAATGGACTCGTAGTAGCCCAGGTCGCTGAGGCGGAACTGCAGGTCCAGCAACTCTTGCGGATTGAATACCGTGCCCTGACGGATATCGATGTAGCGTTCGATCACCTCGGGCCGCAACACCGTCTGCTCGATGTTGACCGGACCGAAGTAATAGCGCGGCCCGGTATCCAGGTGCAGGACCACGTGGGCCTCTCGTTTGGCCGGTTCGACCCGCAGTGCAGATTCGGTCCAATGGGCGTCGAGAAAGCCATTGGCGAAGGCGGCGTCGCTCATGCGCTTCTTGGTCGCCTCGTAGCGCGCATGGTCGAGGCGTTCGTCCAGCTTCAGCACCGGGCGCGCCAGGCGCTCGGTCAGCGGGGGAAAGTCGGCGCCTTCTCCGTCAAAGCGCGCATCGATACTCGTCACCACAGTCGGCGGTCCCAGGCCGATGCGGTAGCGCGCGGTCCAGTCAGGCGCGCTGCCTTCCAGTTCGGCGTCGATCTCGGGCGAGTACCAGCCGAAGGGTTGCAGCGCCTCGCGGATATCCTGCGGCGCCTGATTGTGCAGACGCCGGACCTGCGCTTCGTCCAGCCCCTTTTGTTCGCCGCGCGCGCGGATGCTGAGACGCGCCTCGACGTTGCTGCGCTCGGCGCCGTCGATGCCTTCGATGCGCACGCGCACACCCGCCATTGCGGCTTGCGCGGGCAGGAGGGTCATCAGCAGGAGTGCGATTCCCGCACGAGCCGCGCGGGAAGTGGACGGTATCATTCGCTGCATCTTATCCGGGGGCCATCCGATGTCTGATGTCAGTCTCGTCATCGGCAGCAAGCGCCGCTCCTCCTGGTCCTTGCGGCCGTGGTTGTTCCTGCACCATCACGGTGTCGGTTTTCGCGAGGTGGTGATCGAGCTCGACCAGCCGCAGACCCGTCCCAACATCCTCAAATACTCACCTTCCGGTCGCGTGCCAGTGCTGCTGTCGAGCGAGTTCGCCGTATGGGAGTCGATGGCGATCTGCGAGTTCGCGGCGGAGTGGTTCGCCCTGCCTGGAGCCTGGCCGATGGCTCCGGGCGCGCGTGCGCTGGCGCGCGCTGCAGCGCACGAGATGCATGCAGGCTTTGCCGATCTGCGCCGGGAGTTGCCGTTTGACGCGGCGCGCCGGCCGATGCCGGCAGCCATGAGCGAACGCGCGCAGGCCGACATCGAGCGTATCCGCACTCTCTGGCGTGGCGCGCGCACGCGTTTTGGCGCCGACAAGGGGCCGTGGCTGTTCGGGCATTTCGGCATCGTCGACGCGATGTTCGCGCCGGTGGCCCTGCGCCTGTATCAGTACGCCGTGCCCATCGACGGCCCCGAGCGCGCCTACTACGAGGCCGTGATCGAACACCACGCCGTCGAGGCCTGGGTGGAGAGCGTGGAGTACGAGATGGGGCGAAGCAGCCTGAAGCCCCAAGCGCCCACTGCCAGTCGGGTGCGAGGTGGTGGCGAGGCGCTGTCGCCAAACCGATCCGGAGAGGCGGCGGGTATCACGTCGGTGATTGTTCCGGAGTAGTGGGGGTTCGTTCTGCTCACCGCCAGGCTTGAAACGGCGCCGCGTCGGGCGATGATCGGCGTTCGAGCGCAGCTGGAGGTCGAACGTAGGGCGGGTTAGCCGCGCCGTTTGCGGCGTAACCCGCCGCGCGCCGCGAATCCGGCCGTGGCGCACGGAAGGCGGGTTACGCGATGAGGCCGCTAACCCGCCCTACGCGGGTTACGGAATCCGTCGTTCTGTAGGAGCGGGTCATGCCCGCGACCGACCTTTGCAGAGCCTGTCTGAGTGTGCATCGCGCTCCATCACTCAGCGTCTTGTCGCCACGCAACGCCGCCATCGCCGCTTTGGCCTTGAACGTCGCGGTGTGATTCCTTCGGGCCTCTTCATCGGGTTCTGCGCTCCTTAGAGGCGCCTCACAGCGCCAATGATTGGAGCAGAGTCCCACTTACCCCACTGTCCGAATTCCCGAGGCCGGCTCTGATTTCGCGGGGCGACTGGTCACCGTAATCGCCCGCCGAACCAACTCGGGATTCCTTGTGCGGAGACTTGATTCCTCCACCTGCACATCACTCCACCAGCTTCGGGTTGCCACCGCAGCTCAGTGCGGTCAACTTCACGTCGGTTTCACCGAGATGCAGCCCCACCACGTTGTTCAGTAGAGGCGTGAGGACGGAGCTGCCGACGGCGTTGAGGACCGGTTTGAGGATGCCGGTCAGGACGCCCAGTCCATTCGCGACGACGCCACCACTGCTGCTCGTGCTGGAATGGTTGAGATTGGACTCAAGCCGGTTTATGCAACCCGAATTGGTTCCGGTCAGGCCGTTGGTGCATGCCAGCAAATCGCCAACAACATCCAACAATCCCGTGAGCAAGCCTGAGACCAGCCCGCTGTTCGTTGCGGCGGCTTGGCTATTCGTTCGGGCCGCGGATAAGCGCTGACTCCGACAAGTGGCGGTGTTTGCGTTGCAAACATAGTGCGAATGACCGACGGTGCCAGTTTCGTTGTATAGCTGCGTCGCCAGATTCGTAATGTTCCCCGGACTTAACGACCCGCTTGGCACCGGCCCGCCGAAAAGCTGGCTGGTCAGTTGACCAACCAGATTGGTCACTGTGTTTCCGATCAACAGCTCGTTACCGGTGGTTTTTGTTTGGCCTTCCTTCAGCGTCACCGTCCCGCCGCCCTCCAGGGCATCGATATTGATCCTGTTGTTGGGAAGCCTCAGCAGTCCGGCGACGTTCAGCAGTTCCATGTTCCCCAGGTTCTCGTCGCAGACCTTGCTCTTGGAGAACAGGTCCGCCGCGGCGATCTGCCCGACGCAGACCTTTGCCACCGTCGACTCCACCTCAATCTCGGCTCGTGCCGTACCGTCCGTGTCCCTGGTGCCGATGGTGCACATCTCCTGCAAGGTGCCCTTGCCGGTGACGGCGTCGAGCACGATCGGCAGATCGAGCTTGAGCAGGTTTTTTAGCAACGCACCCAGCAGGGCGTCAGTGGTCTTTACATGGATGAAGGTGCGGACCTGCGCGGTATAGGCGGTCGGACACACTTCATTCCCGTTGCAGATGCCATCGGCACCAAGCCCACCGATGGCGATCGACGGGGGTTCGACGACCCCGGCCTGAGTCGTCACGGAGACCAAGCCCAGCAAATTGGGAATATTGATCCCGGTATTGAGGGCGTGACCTGAGCTTGCCACGCCGACCGCCGCGGTGATCAGCTCCAGCACGCCGACCTGCGTCTTGAGGGCTGAGGCTGACTCGTTATCCGGTGCGATGATTTCCGCGAAAAGACCGGAAACCCCGTTGTCCGATCCGAGGCGTAGATTCAGCGGCGTAGCGGTGACCAGATTGGCTGCGACTCTGCTGAGCAGCGCCGCGTTGACACTGGCCAGAGAGCTTTGCCCGGCGACGGTGGCGATCGCATTCAGCATGCTTCCAAGGCTGACTTGCTCCGCCGCCAGCAGCGCGTTGAGTTCGCCCACCCCGATATCGGCCGAAACCGGAATGCCGAGTTCCGCCAGCAAACCGCCGGGCGTGATCTTGACCTGGGCCAGCCCCTCATAGCTCACCAGCGATGTGCCGCTGAGATTCAGGCCCAGTCCCTCCAGGGCAGCGCCCAGTGTGGAGTCGCCACCGACGCGCACCGCCCGCGAACCCACCGAGAACGCCGCCATCGGATCGCCAACGGTGGCAACGGCAGAGGCACTTAACTGACGCGCGCCAATATAGGGAAGAAAATTGGGTGCCCCGCCCAGAATGGTCGCTCGCACGGCATTGATCTGGCTGGTACCGGACGTGAAGGTCGGTGCCGTCGTGGGACTCCAGAAGCCGCACTCGACAGGCGCAACCGTCGCGATGCGGCCGGCGAGGTTCTGCTGCGCGTTCTGGTTTGCCGAAATCTGCGCGGCGGCACAGCCTTCACGAACGACCTGCGCGCCGGCGAGGGCTGCCAGATCGGCAACCTTCTGGTATTCGCGCTTGTAGTAGTAAAGAAAGCCGAGGTCGATCACGGACAGCAGGATGATCATGACGGACAGGCCAACTCCGACATTGACCAGAATCGATCCCCGTTGGCGTGCCTGCCGCGCGGGGGGGAATTTCGTAGAACGGCGAGTCATGGCGTGGATGGGGCTCAAAGCCGCACGGTGGCTGCGGACGACAGGGTGCTCGGCATCCAGCTTTCAGTGCCGCCAACACCCGGAATGGTGATAGCCGGCAATAGCCGGGTTCCGGCGGTATTGCCGTAGGGAAAGCTGAGCGTGATGGTGGCGCAGGTGCCGCCACTGACGCCGACGCAGGCGGCTTCCACCACCGTGATGCGGGAGCGGACATTTGCGTCCAGCCATGTTCGTCGGAGTGCCCGGGTCCCGTTGCTTGCCGAAGGTGCGATGGCCGTGCCGGCGAGGGATTCGATGACCTCGGTCTTGATCAGCGTGTAATCACGGGGGACGCCGGCGGGAATGGGCAGAAGCGCCACGGCCCGGGCCGCGTCGTGCACCGCGCCCGACACGGCCTGTTGCGTGTACAACGTCGCGCCAAAAGTGATCAGCCCGTAAAGCATCAGGAACAGGACCGGAAACGCAATCGCGAACTCCACCGCGGCGGCGCCGCCTTCGCGCTGGGGACGGCTTGGGGTCATGCGACTCATAGCGTGAGCGCTCTCCCATCCAGCAATACCCGCGCGCGACCCTGAAGACGAGCCGGAAAGAGCACACCAAATCCGGGCAGGGACGGGAAGATGGGGCTGGTGCTGTAGGGGTATTCCACGGTCACGATGACCTGGCAGCCGTCGGTGAGACCTTCTCCACAGACAATGTTGTCGGCGAGCCTCGCGGTGGCATCAGGATTGGGCAGGCAGTCAAAGGCAATCGGGCAAACATCCGCCACGACCGTCAGGGTGCCGACGTTGCTGATCCAACTTGCAGCGGTGCGGGCGACGGACTCGGCAGCTGTTTCGCGCAGGGTGATCTGCGACAGGCCCGAACCACCTGGCGCCTGGTAACGCAGTGCCTCGCGCACGCCCTCTTCGGCGGCGTGCTGCAGGCTCAGGCGCATGGTGAAGATCATGCCGTAGGCCAGGGTTCCGTACAGCATCGCGAAAAACACGGGGAACACGAGGGCATACTCCATCGCGTATGCGCCCGCCTGACGCCGGATACTCGTCTCAGCTTTGCGCTTGCGAAACTTCATCGCCATCTCCCTGTGGAGTCCGGAACGCGGCCATTGCCCCGTTGAGTCACCACGATAGCGGATGCGGCCGGATTCTTGACGCCGGTCAACCGGCAGTCTGTCGCCGCTCGTCGCGGGGTGGGCGGACAGGGGCTGCCGGGACTCTCCGCACAGGTCTGAATTCAGCGCAGTGTCGGTTCCGCCTTCGGCTTAAACTGGCGCCGACCTGCGAAAACAGGCGTGGGTCGCGCCGGAATCGTGGTCGCTTCCTCGCTTTTCTGGGTACCTCACAGAGAAACTCTGGACCCGCAGGGTGAGGCAGACGGCCCCTACGCCGGTCCGAGCTAGAATCCGCCGTCGCGCAAACTCCGGCGCGACCAGGGATCCTCGCCGGTGCTACGACAACTAACAGAAATCGAGCCCAGACGCTTCGCGCTCGCCGGCGGTCTGCTGGCGGCCTTCGTGCTTGGCGTTCTGTCGGTTCGCGCGCTGGTCAATGCCCATTCGCTGCAGAGCGAACTCAATCGCGGGCACGCCTTGCAGATGGCGGCCGACGAACTGGTGCCACTGGTCGCGGCGGGCGGCGGCGAAGCGCTCACGCGGAAAGTCGAGTACCTGGTGCGCGTGGCGGAACTGGGGCTGACCTATCTGTCGGTCGAGGACTCGATCGGTACGGTGCTGGCGGTGGACGGTCGCTACGAGCGCATCACGGTGCCGTTGCTGTCCGCACTCGCGCGGCAG
The DNA here is from genome assembly GCA_052387695.1 of Panacagrimonas sp. Taxonomy (GTDB): domain Bacteria; phylum Pseudomonadota; class Gammaproteobacteria; order Nevskiales; family Nevskiaceae; genus Panacagrimonas. The sequence continues at coordinate 13,942 of JBQTIX010000014.1, forward strand.
CGTCTGCGCGGCTGGCTGTACCGGCTCACCAGTCAACGCGGCACGCTCACGCTGGAAGCCCGGGGTGGGCCGCGGCTCGGTGAGATCGACTACGCGGTTGCCCCGAGCTTCGCGACGGACGTGAAGGAGCGCGCGATCGGCGAGCTTCAGATGGCAGGATGGTTTGGCCTGCTGCTCGCCTTGCCGACGTTTGGCGCGCTCGGTTATGCGTTGCTGCGGCGTCCGGTCGAGACCGACCCGCGGCTGATCGTTCGCACGGAAAGCGGCGCGGCGAATCTTTTCGGCGGGGAGTCCGACGATCCCGCCGACGAACCGGCACTGACCGATGCGCTGCGCGACCACGGCGTGCACGCGCTGGACTCGCTCAAGCGAGGCCTGATCGTGGTGGACCGCGATGCGCGTATCCGCTTCATGAACCGGACCGCCGCGGAGATCACCGGCTGGGCCGCCGAAGACGTACGCGGGCGCCTGGTGTATTCGGTGTTCCATCCGCTCGACGACCAGCAGGCGCCGCTGGTGACGCCGGCCGAAACCTGCCTGCGCGAGAACCGCGAGTACGAGCCTGCCGAGCTGTGGGTGCGCTCGCGCTCCGCGACCCTGCACGCGGTAGAGGTGATGGCCGCACGCCTGCGCGAGAAGCCGGGCGAGCCGGCGACCGGCGCGGCAATGGTGTTTCATCTCATCGACGATCGTCGCGGCCTGATCGACGATCTGCGCCGCCAGTCGCGCCTGTCGCTGGGCGTGATCGATCACCTGGTCGAAGGCGTGCTCACCACAGACACCTCGGGCGTGATCCGCTTCGCCAACGCGCGGGCGCTGCGGATGTTCGCTTATGGTCGTGATGAGCTGGAGGGCGTGAGCCTGACCAAGCTGCTGCCGGTGCCGTTTCTCAACACGCCGGGGCTGCATCTCACCGATTATGTGGGCGGGCGCAACCAGAGCCGGCTGCCGAAAGTCATCGGCTGGCGCAAGGATGCGACCACGTTCCCGATCGAGCTGGTGGTGCAGCCGATGACCGTCGAGGACTCGGAAGGACTGGTCGTCATCACGCGCGACATCACCGAGCGCCTGCGCAGTGACAACCTCGCCCAGCGGCTCGGCCGGCTGCTCGATTCGGCGACCGAGGAGGTCTACATCTTCGATGCGCAGTCGCTGTACTTCGTCGAAGTCAATCGCGGTGCGCGGCGCAACCTGGGCTATCAACCCACCGAGCTGCTGCGCCTGACACCGCTGTCGGTGAGCCACGAACTCGAGACCGAGACCTTCAACAGCTATCTGTCGCGCTTGCGCGGCGGTGAGGCCGATCACATCACCTACCGCGCCAAGCACGTCCGTGCGGACGGCAGCGATTACCCGGTCGAGGTGCGACTCAATTTTTCACGCGAGGAAGAGCCGCCGGTGTTCATGGCCATTGCCGTGGACATCACCGAACGCGAGGTGCAGGAAGATCGTCTGCGCTACCTCGCGCATCACGATCCGCTGACCGGCCTGCCCAATCGCGCCACGCTGCTGGACCGCCTGCGCCAAGCCATCCTCACTGCGAGCCGGTCGAGTCGCCTGGTCGGCGTGTTCTTCATCGACCTCGACCGCTTCAAGCACATCAACGACAGCTACGGCCACGAGATCGGCGACGCGGTGCTGGAGCAGGCCGGCAAGCGCCTGTCCGGTGTCATGCGCGAGGCCGATACCGTTGCGCGACTCGGCGGCGACGAGTTCGTGGTCGTCGCGCAGGGCCTGCGCGGCCTCGACGACGCCGAAGGCCTGGCGCGCAAGCTGATCGAGGTCTTCGAGTCGCGCTTCGACGTTCCGGGCTATGAGTTGCGCATCACGCCGAGCGTGGGTGTGTCGCTGTTCCCCCTCGACGAGAGCGATGCCGAGGGCCTGCTGCGGCACGCGGACGCGGCGATGTACCAAGCCAAGCAGTCCGGGCCCGGACAGTACCGGCTCTACAGCACCGAGGTTCCACCGGACAAGCGCCGACGCCTGGAGCTGGAGCGCAATCTGCATGCGGCGATCGCCCTGGGCCAGCTCGAACCCGAGCTTTACCCGGTGATCGAGGCCGGCGGCAGCGCGCTGGCTGCGTTCATGCTCGACTTTCGTTGGCGGCATCCACGGCACGGACGTATCCCTTCCGCGGAGGTCATCCAGTCCGGCGAGCGCGCGGGTCTGAGCGCGAACATCGAGCTGTGGCTGATCGCCAAGACATGTAGCCTGTTGCCGCCGCCGGAGGACACCCGCTTCGACGACGACCGGCCGCCCCTGCCGGTGATCATTGGCCTGTCCGGCTGGCAGCTCAAGGATCCCGAGTTCAGCAACCACGTGTACGACCTGATGGAACGCCACCGGGTCCCGCCGCGGCGGCTGATCTTTGCGCTGACGCCGGAGGGTCTCAACGACGCGCGCGACGCACCCGCCCTGCTCACGCGACGTCTACTGGAACGTGGGGTGCGCTTCGCGCTCCGCGCCGCCGCGGGCCCGGCCTTCACTGCGCTGACCCGCGCCGAAGTGTTCCCGCTGGACCTGGTGATCCTGTTGCCCGAAGAGGTCCGCAAGGTACCGGACGACGCCGAGGCCACCGAGCGCGTGCGCGTGGCGCTGATGACGGCGCGAGGTCTCAAGCTGCCGGTCCTCGCGACCGGTGTGGAGACGGCGAGCGCGCGCGAGTGGCTGCTGTCGCAGGGTTGTCGCTATGTCAGCGGGCCGCTGATCGGCGAGCCGATGGAAGAATCCGCGTTGCAATCCTGGGTCGCGGCACAGGTGCCGCAACCCGTGTAGGTCGGATGCATGTCGGTTCCGCCTTCGGCTCGAACCGACCTACAACCGACCTACGCCAGCTCAAACCCCTCGTAGCCCCGGGCCGCGACCTCGTCGCACTTCCTGCGGTAACCACCGACGCCTTCAGGTCCTAGATAGGGCAGGAAAGCGCGCGGCTTGCCCGGAATGTTGGCGCTCATATACCAGGAGTTGGCGCCCGTCATCAGCGTCGTGCCGACCACCTCGTTGACGTGCGCCACCCATTGCTCCTGTGCCTCTTGTGTCGCTTCGATGGAAGTCTTGCCGGTCCTGCGCAGGCTGTCGATGCAGTCCGTGACCCACTCCACGTGCTGTTCGATGGAGACCGGCATGTTCGACAGCACCGACGGGCTTTGCGGGCCGGTGATGGTGAACAGGTTGGGAAAGCCGGCGACCGCGATACCCAGGTAGCTGCGCGGGCCGTCGGCCCATTGATCGTCCAGTCTGCGCCCGCCGCGACCTCTCAGGTTCAGCGCCTTCAGCGGCCCGGTCATCGCGTCGAAGCCGGTCGCGAACACCAGGATGTCGAATTCGTATTCCTTGCCCCCTGAGAGGATGCCCTTTCCGGTGATCTCTTCGATCCCGCCATCGATGGCGGCATCGACCAGCAGCACATTGTCCCGGTTGAAGGTCTCGAAATAGTCGCTGTCGAGCGGCTGGCGCTTGGTGCCGTAGGCGTAGCCCCTGGGCATGAGCTTTTCGGCGACGACCGGGTCTTTCACCGCTTTGCGGATCTTGCGCTTGAGATAGTCGGCGCACAGATCGTTGGCCTCCTGGTTGAAGAACAGATCCTGATAATTGGCCAGCCAGAAGGCGAAGCCGCCCAGGTCCCACATCCGGTCAAACTCGCGCTCGCGTTCTTCGGGTGTGGCTTCCAGCATCGACTTCGGGATGAAGTAGTACTCGTGGCCGAAGAATGATTCGCGGATGCGCCGGACCACGCCGTCGTAGTCTGCTTTTCGCGCCATGGCCAGTTCCGGGTCCAGCTTGCGGTTGCGTGCCGGAACGCAATAGGTCGCGGTGCGTTGGAACACCGTGACCTGAGCCGCCTGCTGCGCAATGACCGGAATGGCCTGCACCGCGGTGGCGCCGGTGCCGACCACTGCGACCCGCTTGTTGACGAAATCGACGCCGGAGTGCGGGAAGCGGCTGGTGTGAAACCACTCGCCCTTGAATTTCTCGATGCCCTTGAACGGCGGGACGTTGCGATGCGACAGGCTGCCCACGGCGGCGATCACGTACCGCGCCGTGACGGTCGCGCCCTTGTCGGTGTGCACCACCCACAGGTTCGTGCGCTCGTCGAACTCGGCGCCGGTCACACGCGTGTTGAACTGCATGTCACGCTTCAGATCATGCCGCTCGGCGACGTGTTCGAGGTAACGCAGCAGTTCCGGCTGCTCGGGGTAGCGCTCGGACCAGTCCCACTCCTGCAACAACGGCTTGTCCCAGGTGAAGCAATAGATGTAGGACTCGGAATCGCAACGGGCGCCGGGATAGCGGTTCCAGTACCAGGTGCCGCCGACGGTTTCACCGGCCTCGTAAACCCGCACCTTCAGTCCCAGCTTGTCCCGCAGCGACTTCAACATGTAAATGCCGGAAAAACCAGCGCCAATCACGACGGCGTCGAAGTCCGCAGGGGTGCCGGTCATGTGTTGCTCCTCATGTTGTTTTGGTGTTGGACGACTGACGGATGAAGTCGGCCCCGGCTCTTTACGCCTGGAATGGAACATACGCCGGAGCGTGGGCATTTCCAATCCATCGGGCCGATCCGGAGCCCCTCGACAAAGGGACATGAGGATATTCATGGTTCCGACGCGGTACCCGGATTCCAGGGAAAACATTGTCAGGGCCACCGTCATGCCGTTATGGTTGGACTATGTCCGTCGAAAGCTGAGGGGGGAGACACCATGGCCAAACTCGATTCGGTTCCGGTGCGCGATTACATGACCACGCAACTGGTGAAACTCACGCCGCAGATGGAGGTGATGGCGGCGGTCAACCAGTTGGTCAAGCACCGCATCTCCGGCGCGCCGGTGGTGGATGCTCAGGGCAATCTGGTGGGCATGCTGTCCGAGATGGACTGCATGCAGGTAGGGCTGATCGCCGCCGAGGACACCTGCGTGGCCGGTCCGGTGAGCCAGTTCATGAAAACCAGCGTGGTCTCGGTATCGCCGGACGACAGTCTCACCCAGCTCGCCCAGCTCTTTCTGTCCAAGCCGTTCCGCCGCTACCCGGTCATGGAAAACGGCAAACTGGTGGGCCAGATTTCGCGCTCCGACGTGTTGCGCGCGATCAATTCGATGTGCTGAGTCTGCAGCCGCGGCGTCCGCATTCTCTCATCGCGGAACACGCTTGACGATGGATGACGCGGACGACGAGCGCGGCCCGGTGCGCCTCGACAAATGGCTATGGGCCGCTCGCTTCTTCCGCACCCGCAGCATCGCCAAAAGCGAAGTCGAAGCCGGTCATGTGCGCTACGAGAGCGAACGCGCAAAGGTATCCAGGGTGGTGCAGATCGGTGCCACCCTGCACGTGCGCCAAGGCTATGAGGAGCGGGAAATCGTGGTGCTCGCGCTGTCGGATCAACGGCGTGGGGCGCCGGAAGCGCAGACGCTCTACGAGGAGACCGCCGCCAGCCGCGAGCGCCGTGCGCAGGCGAAGCTGCTGCGCGAGGCGGCCAGCCAGTCGGTCAATCCCACCAAGCCGAGCAAGAAGCAGCGCCGCATGCTGGACCGTTTCAAGAAAGATCACGGCTGGAGTTGAGGGTCGCGCCTTTCTCAAACGCACACACAGGTGCTGAGAGACGGCGACCTGTTCGAACGCAAGAATCTCCGTGCCGTGTCGCCTACGCACGAATTGGCCCAAGCCCAGGTGGCCTGACCGGCAGAAAGGCCAAACTATGGGTTGGGTTGGTCCGGGTCTGCACAGGCGAGTATGAATACAGTCTTGCCAAAGCTGGCAATGCGCACCATCCGAGCAGCCGGAGCCGACCATGTTCGATTACTTCAAATACCTGTTATCACCGGTCATTCTCGGTGCCCACGCCTATGGCCTCTGGTTGGGAGGCAGTTACGCCTGGCTGGGCCTGGCGATGCTGCTGGGCGTGCTGTTCTTCGACGCCTTCCTCAAGGCCGACTACTCGATGCGCAACCAACGTCAGGTCTGGATTTACGACGTGATCGTTTCGATCACGGTGATGCTGGGATTCGCCAATATTTTCTTCTACTCCTGGCTGGTCGGTCAGAGCCACTTTGCGAGCACGTCCTCGGCCGTCGGCGCGTTCGCCAGCACCTTGTTCATCGGTTTCGTCATCGGTGCGCCGCCGGTACATGAACTGTTTCACCGCGAGAACATCGCCCTCCGCTGGCTCGGCCGTATCGGACAATGCCTGGTGTTCGATCCCTGGCGTGAGATCACCCACGTGGTCACCCACCACATGCGCGTGGCGACGCCGGACGATCCGGACTACGCGCGACGTGGCGATACGGTCTACGGCCACTTCATGCGGACCTTCCCGGCGCAGTGGAAGGAGAGCTATCACCTTGAAAAAATGATGTGGACCAAGCGCGGCCGCAGGTGGTACGACCCGCGCAACGCCTGGGTGTTCAAGGCCGGGTACCTGTTTACCTTCGTTGCCATCCTGGTCGCGCTCGGCGGCTGGAAAGGTGCGCTGCTGGCCACGCTGACCCTGTTGCTGGGCCCGCGTCTGATGCTGGAAGTCTTCAATTACTGCAATCACTACGGCTTGATTTCCGCCACGCCCGGCCGCTTCGAGAAGCACCACACCTGGAACCACATCACGCCGCTGGTGCGCATCCTGGCGCTGGAAATCACCAACCACGCCGGCCATCACGACGACAGCTACAAGCCGTTCTACGCGCTCGAACCCGATCCCAGGGGGCCGCAGCAGCCGCAGTTCCTGCTATGCGTGCTGCTTGCCTTCGTGCCGCCCTTGTTCTTCATGATGATCAAACCCTTGCTCAGGGATTGGGACGACAATTACGCCAGCCCGCAGGAGCGCGAGATTGCGCGGCGCGAGAACGAGCGCGCGGGCTGGCATGAATTGAACGAACCTATCCGCCCGTCTCATGGTGCGATGGTGGCGACCTGATCGTCCTGTCAACAGCCGTCACGGGCGGACAGGCCTTGCCCATGGCGAATGAAAACCGGGTGTTCGCCTTCGCGGGCATGCCGGTCCAAGCTTGAGTCCGCATGCTCAACCAAACCCAAACCCAAACCCAAACCCAAACCCGTTCCGACCTCTGCCGTATCACGGTCAAGGGCAAGGACGGCAGCCAGACAGTCTTCGACATCAGGAAAAACGACCTGCTGCTCAAGTCCGCGATCGAGCAGGGCATCGATTACCCGCACAACTGCCGCGTCGGCGTCTGCGGCACCTGCAAGACGCGCGTGCTCAGCGGCAGGGTCAGTCCGATGGTGGACCTGGCCCTGTCTCCCCTTAGCAACGAGCAGATCGAAGCCGGCTACGTCCTCGCCTGCCAGGCCAAGGTGCGCGGCGATCTGGTGGTGGAGGCCAAGCTCGGCGGCCACGCGCTGCTGCCGGTCAGGACGGTTTCGGCCAGAGTCAGCCGCTGGCAGAAACTTCCGGGTGATGTGATCGACCTGCGGCTCAGTCTCGATACGCCCGTGCGGTTTCACGCCGGTCAGTACTGCACGATCGCCGAGTCGGGTTCCTTCACGCGGCGCAGCTATTCGTACTATGACCTGCCGCCGGACGACGCTGGCGAGCAGGCTCGCGAAGTGGGATTTCTGGTGAAACGCCTGCCGGGTGGAAAATTCTCCGAGTGGCTGTTCGAGCGGGATCGAACGCACACCAAATTCTGGCTCGAAGGTCCGTTTGGCATCATGGGCGTGGACGATCCGGATCGCGACGGGCTCTGCGTGGCCGGCGGCACGGGTCTGGCGCCCATCCTGTCGATCGTCGGCGATCGGCTGCGGAAGTCGTCGAGCGCAAGATTCACCGTCGTCTTCGGCGTACGCACCGCCCAGGACATCTTTGCCAACGACCGGCTCGATGAACTGCTGAGCAGCGCCGGTGACCGCGTGCGCCTCGTCACCATCCTTTCGCACGAGCCGGCCAACTCGAACTGGTCCGGACCGCGAGGTCTGGTCACCGCCACCCTGAGTCCGGCGCTCGGCATCGATTTCACGCAGACCGCCGCCTTTGTCTGCGGCAACCTCGGCATGGTCGAAGCCGTCGAAAAACGGCTGATCGAACTCGGTGTTCAGCCGGACCGTATTCACGCAGACAAGTTCGTGCCCTCCGGTACCCCGTAGCACCGCCAACTGCGGGATGCCCCTCTATTCCGCCAGCACGATTGGCGGCGCAAACTCCGGCTCGCGCGCCGAGTGAGCACGCCAAAAAAGAGCGGACTGGCTGACGCGATTGCCGCGCCGCCAGAGTGCAGGAGGAGGATCCATGGGCATGTGGCTGGTCACCGGGGCGGACCGCGGTATCGGCGAGGCGATGTGCCGGCAGCTGGCAGATCGTGGCCAGGGAGTGATCGCCGCCTGCCTCGGCGATTCGCTGGTACTGCGCCAACACGGTGTCGAGATCGCCGTCGGCGTTGACGTGACCTCCGATGTGGCGGTCGCCAGGCTCGTGCAGCAGCTCGCGGGCCGACGTATTGACGTGCTCGTCCATAACGCCGGCCTGGTCATCGAACGCTCGCTCGGCCAGTTCGATTTCCAGGCCCTGCAGAACGAATATGCGGTCAATACGCTCGGTCCTCTGCGCGTCACGCAGGCGCTGCTGCCGTTGCTGGGCGACGGCAGCAAGATCGGCCTGATCACGAGTCGGGTCGGTTCGCTCAGCGAAAACCGCAGCGGCGGCCTGTACGGCTATCGCATGTCCAAGGCCGCGGCCAATATGGCCGGGCTCAATCTTGCGCGTGACCTGAAACCCCGCGGCATCGCGGTGATGTGCCTGCATCCCGGCAGCGTGCGCACGCAGATGACGGCAGGTCTCACCGACGTGGCGACGGTCGGGATGCTGGTCGACCCCGACACCGCGGCACGCGGACTCATCGCGCGTCTCGACGAACTGAATATGGAGACCACCGGCACGTTCCGCCATGCAAACGGCGAGGCGCTGCCCTGGTGAATTAATGGACTCCGTTTCGCAACAGCGAAACGGAGCTTGAAAGTCACGAACAACGGAGGAACGACAGTGACGATGAAAATGTATGGCTACCTGCCCGCCTGGGGCCTGTCGGACATGAGCCCCTACGTGTCCTATACGGATGCCTATCTGCGCATGTCGAGCATTCCGTTCAAGGCCGAGATCCTTTACCGCGGAGATCTGACGGCAACCCCGAAAGGCAAGCTGCCCTGGATCATCGACACGGACGGCACCAGCGTGTCGGACACGCAATTGATCCAGTACTACCTGGAAGAAAAATACGGCGACAAGCTCGACGGCTGGCTGAGCAAGGAGCAGAAGGCCACGTCCACCCTGATCCACCGCATGATCGGTGAATGCTGGTACTGGATGGCGGTGCAGACCCGATATCGGCGCGACGAGGACTTCGCGATCTACGATCCGCTCTGGGTGAAATTCCTCGCCTGGCTGCCGGTGGAGCAGCGCGCCGCACCGGTCAGCGATTTCCGCGATCACCTGCTGACGCAGTTCTGGCACCACGGCACCGGGCGCAACAGCGAGGAGGAAGTCGAGTTCATCTGCCGCAAGCTGACCGACGCGATGTCCGACCTGCTTGGCGACAAGCCCTACGTCTTCGGCGACAAGCCCAGCTCGCTCGACGCCAATATGTACGCCGGGCTGGTGCACGTGATGTTCACGCCTTTCCCCAGCCCGATCGGCCAGTACTGCCGGTCCAAGCCCAATCTCGTCGCGTACACCGACCGCATCTTCGACAAGTATTACCCGGAGTTGCGTCAGGACCGGGAGGAAGCCGCCGTGTACCTTGCGCAGGAGTTGCAGAAGCGCAAGCCGTCGTATCCGACGGCCGACCACCGGCTCGAAGAGTTGTTCAAGGCGCCCCATGACGGCCCGGGTGTAACCCGATGAGCGAGGGCAGAAAGCTGGAAGGCCGCAGGGCGCTGGTCACGGGCGGCGCCTCGGGTATCGGCGAGGCGAGTGCGCGACTGCTGGCCGCTGAGGGGGCGGCGGTGATGATCGCGGACATCGAGGACGCGGCAGGCGAAAACGTGGTGCGCGAAATCCGTGAGGCGGGTGGGTTGGCGCACTACCTTCACGTCGATGTGACGGATCGTGCCGCAGTGCGGGCCATGGTCCACGAGGCGGAGCGCAGGCTCGGTGGCCTGGGCATCCTGTTCAACAACGCCATGACCAACCCGAGCGCCGACTACACCGAGGATCAGCGCTGGAACCTGATGATCGAGAGCGGATTGAGCGCTTACTGGGCCGCAGCGACCGAAGCTGCGCCAATCCTCGTGAAGTCCGGTCACGGCGCCATCGTCAGCAACGCCTCCATCGCCGGTGCGCGCTTGGGCCTGGACTTCGCCAGCGAGGCTTACAGCGCGGCCAAGGCCGGGGTCCTGGGCCTCACACGCAAGCTGGCCAAGCGTTTCGGGCCCAGCGGCGTGCGCGCCAACTGCATCTGCCCCGGCATCATCGAGACGCCGCGCTGGCGCAGTCCCGACATGGTTGAGCCGCAGTTCGCGACCCGCTACCGGAAGATGGTACCGCTGCGTCGCTTCGGAAGGCCGGAGGAAGTGGCGAAGCTGGTGCTGTTCTTCGCCAGCGACGATGCGTCCTTCATCACCGGCCAGGACATCGCGATCGATGGCGGTTTCACCACGGCATTCGGTTTCGAATCGATCGACTTCAGCGAAGCCTGAATCTTTCCCCATCCGTCAAAGCGCCGGAAGAAGACGATGACGCAGCAGAATCGCCAATGGATCCTGAGCCGCCGTCCCCAAGGCGAGATCGGCGACGGTGACCTGGTTCTCGAGACCGGCGCGGTTCCCATCGCCGGCAAGGGCCAGGTCGTGGTCCGGTCCGAGTGGTTGTCGCTGGATCCGACCAATCGCATCTGGATGAGCGATATGGATCAGTACATGGAGCCCGTGCAGGTGGGCGATGCCATGCGCGGGTTTGTCGTCGGGCGGGTCGTGGACAGCCAGTCCGATCTTCATTCCAGGGGCGCGTACGTGATGGGCGTGGGCTCCTGGAGCGAGTTCTGCTGCGCATCCGGCGGCAGCTTCTTCCCCTTGTTCGACCTGCCCGGGGTGTCGCCCAAGGACATGCTCGGCCAGTACTACCACATCGGTCCGACGGCTTACTTCGGCCTGCTCGATATCGGCTCGCCGAAGATTGGCGAGACGCTGGTGGTGTCGGCCGCAGCCGGGGCGGTGGGTTCGCTGGCGGTGCAGTTTGGCAAGGCCTGGGGCTGTCGCGTGATCGGCATCGCGGGTGGTAAGGAGAAGTGCGACTGGATCGCCAGGGATCTGGGTTGCGACGCGGTGATCGACTACAAATCCGAGAACGTCGCGGCGCGGCTCGACGCGCTCTGCCCCCAGGGCGTCGACATCTTTTTCGATAACGTCGGCGGCGACATTCTCGACGCGACGATGGCGCGCATGAACCTGTTCGGTCGCGTGATCCAGTGCGGCATGATCGCGGTCTACACCAGGGACGGAAAGGACGCGGCGCCAGCGAGCTATCCGCGGATTCTCATGAAACGCCTGCGGGTGCAGGGTTTCATCGTGCTCGACTATCTGCATCGCTATCCCGAGGCGCTGCGCGCAATGGCGGTCCTGCACGCCGCAGGCAAACTCAAATGGCGCTACCACGATGTCATGGGGATCGAGAACGCAGGCGCTGCGGTGCGCATGCTTTACAACGGGCAGAACACCGGCAAGCTGATGGTGAAGATCGCCGACCCCAGCGGGGCCCCCACGAAGTAGGGGTTCACTTCGTGGGGTGCCTGGGCGGGGTCCCCACGAAGTGGGGGGTATCCTAGGTGAGGCACTGGCTTGCGTCGGGCGGATGGGCCCAGCGCTCGCCGCGAGCTTCGGCGATCAGCCAGTCGCGGAACACTGCCACAGCAGGGTCGCTGGCTGCGTCGGCGGAGTGCACCAAGTGGTAGTCGGCGCCCATCGGCATGCTCAGGGCAAACGGCATCAGCAACCGTCCCGCAGCCAGATCGGCGGCCGCGATGATCGGTATGCCCAGCACCACGCCCAGTCCGTCGGCCGCCGCTTCGATCGCCATCGCCACCTGATTGAAGGTCAGGCCGGGTCTCGGTTCGATATCGACCAGGCCGGCGGCTTTGAGCCATGTGGCCCAGTTCGGACGGTTCGGGTTGGACTCTTCGAAATCGAACTGATAGTTCAGCAGCGTGTGGTGGCGCAGATCTTCCGGGGCGCGTAGCGGGTGCTCGCCAGCGAGCAATCGCGGGCTGCACATCGGCAGGGCATAGGCGGCGAACAGCAGGCGCGATTCGTAGTCCGGGTAGTCACCGGAGCCGGAGCGGATTGCCAGGTCGGTCTGCCCCATGAAGTCCGCATCCGAGGATTCCGACCCGGCGCGATCGATGAACGACTCGTCCGCCGAGATGCGCAGGTCGATCTCCGGGTGCAGGGCCATGAAGCCGTGCAGCCGCGGGGTCAGCCATTTTGAGGCCAGGGCCGGCGGGGCTCCGATGGTGACCCGGCTTGAGCCCTGCAAGCGCTTCACCGCCGTGACGGCCCCGGTCAATCGCTCAAAAGCTTCGCTCAGCAGCGGCAGGAAGATCTCGCCAGCCGGCGTCAGCTCGACCCTGCGTGGCAGCCGTTTGAACAGGCTCAGGCCCAGGGATTCTTCTAGCGCCTTGACCTGATGGCTGATGGCGGCAGGAGTGACATGCAGTTCCTGCGCAGCCCTGCGCAGGCTGAGATGGCGCCCGGCGGCCTCGAAGGACCTCAGGGCATTGAGCGGAGGCAAGCGCATTCAGACAGTTTATTATTTCTAACCGTATAAGCAAGAACAAATCAATTGATGCACTGCAACATTTTGAGCAGAATACTTCCCATCGAAGCACGCGGAACTCGCCAGAGCCAGCTCGGCGGCACCTTCTCAAAGGCATCGATAGGTGGAAGATCGAATTGGAACAATGGCTTGAAAGGCCATAAAACGAATCGGATCCGCAAGTCTCCTCCAGTCCCGGCTCATCCGGGACCGCACTAAGGCCGCCGCAAGGCGGCCTCTTTTTTTGTGCGGTGAGAACTGGAAACGGCCGTTGCAAGCCGACAGGTTAGAGAGAATATTCCAAATTGCTCGGTCCTTATGCCGTCAGCAGGCGGGGAGAGGCAACTCAGAGCCGGGTCTCCGACCACTGGCTGACGATTTTCCAGGTGCCCGCCGGATCCAGCCGAACCACCAGGTGGAACTTTCCACGCCGTTGCGTCGTATCCCCCCGCATTCCACCAATCTTCACTCCACCCTTGGCGTCCGGCACGAAGCTCAGATCAGAAAACGTCATTGCGGTATCGGACGTCGTCTTTCCCCAATAGTCAAGAACCTCGGCTCGGTATTCGTCCAGGGTCAATTTCGCGATGTCGACCGCACCCGAGGCGGAGTCATAGGGGTGGGTGATCTGCGCGTCCAGGGCATAAAGATCCAGCAGCGCCGGATCGCGTGCCCTGGCCAGCCCCGAGTACCGATCGAACATCTGCTTGACGCCAGCGATATCGACCGTGACCTCACCCGGCAGCAGCGTTCCGGGCGCCGGGCAATCGCTCTGGAACCAGACGGTGCCGAGCTTCAGCTCCTGGAATCGACGGATATCGCGGTCGAAGGTCGAGCAGACCGCCGCGCGCTGCTTGCGCAGGTCGGCAACGCTGTTCAGATTGTCCGACAGGGATTTTTCGAACTCCGCAATCTGTGCAGGATTCCGCGGGGTCGCCCCTTCCCCATGATCGGTAGCGGTCTTGCGCAGACTCACAAGCAGGTCTTCAATCCGCCCGCCCGCCTTCTCGGCCAGCCGCAGGCTGTTATCGAGGGTCAGCAGGCGATCGTCGCGCAAGGCCGCCAACTCTTCGGGCTTCGAATAAGAGGCCAGCAGGGCGCGATCGTATGCCGCCTGTTGATCGGCCTCACGTTGCGTGCGCGCGGCTTGTTTCCGGGCACGGGCCTGTGCCGCGCGTTGCTCTGGCGTCCGCTCGGCGGGAATGACGCCGACGACTCTGCCAGTACTGTCATGCACTTTCTTTTCGGTGTTGGCGTATCGGGGCGGGATGGAATCGCCGCAGGCCCTGCGACCCGAGACCTCGGTCCAGCACACCAGCTTCCGGCCGGCGGCGTCTTTCTCCGCCGGAAACACGCCCGCGCTCCAGGCGACCGCAAGCAGCGGCAGCAGGATGAATCGACCCATCTGTTTGCATCCTTCCAGCATCGTGTTCCCTGATCGCCCCCGTTCAAGGTACTTCTCAGTTTAGTCCGTTACTCAGTCCGTATCGGGCCTGATACTCCCGGATCGCGGCCAGCGCCGCCGCGTGCTCGGGAACACCTTCCATCCAGCTCATCAGCTCATCGACGGTGACCAGCGGAATCACGCGAATGCCGCTTTCCACCTCGATCTCCTCCACCGCAGACCGCCCGCCCGGACCCACCTCGCAGCGATCCAGGGCGATCAGCGCGGCGACCGGATTGGCCCCGGCCGTGCGCAACAGCGTGATCGCTTCGCGCAAAGCCGTTCCGGCCGTCAGCACGTCGTCGACGATCACCACGCGACCGCGCGGCGCCGCACCCACCAGCACTCCACCCTCGCCATGATCCTTCGCTTCCTTGCGGTTGTATGCCCAGTGCCTATCGATACCAGCTTCGGCCAGCGCGCTGGCCAATCCTGCGACCAGCGGTATGCCCTTGTAGGCCGGACCGAACAGCATGTCGAAATCCAGGTCCGAGCCGCGCAGCGCGCCCGCATAGGCGAGCGACAGTCTGCGCAGCGATGCGCCCGTGCTGATGCGGCCCAGATTGAAGAAATACGGACTGACGCGGCCGGATTTCAGGGTGAAGGAGCCGAAGCGCAAGACCTCGTGGGCGATCGCGAGTTCGATGAAATCTTTCTGGTGTGGAAGCAGCATGGGCTCGGCCTGAGGGCATCGGGGCACCCCATGATAAAGCTGCGGGAACGGGCGCCTGCAGAAGGAAACAAGTCAGTGCAGTCGGCGCGCCCTCATACAATGCGCGCCCACATCCTGCTGGAGACATCGATTGTCGATTTCGTGGAACGCGCCGCACCGCGGTGTTTTTGTCGTCGCCGCCCTGATGGGCCTGGTTCCCGGATTCGCAAACGCCGAATGGAAATCCCTTGAGGTCTTGCACAATGGCGGCGCAAGGGTGAGCGCCTCGGTCATGGACCTGGAGACCGGCAAGACCCTCCAGACGCTCGCCGCTGAAACCCGTCTGAGTCCGGCGTCGGTGACCAAACTGGTCGTCGCTGCGGCAACTCTGCAAACCTGGCCTGCGGACAAGACCTTTGTGACGCGTGTGCTCGGCTCGGGCCCCGTTCGGGACGGGCGACTGGAGGGGAGTCTGATTCTGCATGGAGATGGCGACGCCACCTTCGATCACCGGGATCTCTGGGCCCTCGCGGGACAGCTTCGCAGCAGCGCCGGCATCTCGGAAATCAGCGGGGGACTGATCGTGAGCCCCGCTTTCGGGCCGCTCGGCTGCGACAACGTCGATCGCTGCGACGCGCTGACGAGCAGCGACACGGCTTACAACGTGCCGCTAGCCTCGCTGGGTGTGGATTACGGCACCTGGTGTATCGAGGTCGAACCCACAGCGGTCGGTCAGCCGGCCAGGCTACGCCCCTGCGGCGCCGCATCGTTTCCGATCGAACTACAGGGCAGCATCGCGACCGTAGCGGCCACGGCCAAGGAAAATTTCTGGGTAGCGCGGACCACGCGGGAGGGTCGCGACGCATTGAGCGTCGGTGGAAAGATCGCCATGGGTCCGACGCAGGAGGTGTATCGCGCCATGTCCGACCCCGCGATGGGCGCCGGGCTTCTGCTGCGCCAGATGCTGGTGGAACTGGGCGTTCGCGTGGCCGGCGGCGTCACGGTGGAGCATGGTCCTCCCGGCGAGGGTACGCGTCTGCTGGCGCGTACCGAAGGTCTGGCCCTGCGCGAACAGCTCGGCCGCATGTTGCGCTACTCCAACAACTACATCGCCGACCTTCTCACCCTGGATCTGGCCGCCGCAACCGGCACCCACCCGCCGACCCAGCTGGGCGAAGCATCCACCGCGCTGGTCGCGCACCTGGCGCGTAGCGGCGCGCCCTCCGGCAGTGCGGCGAAGCTCTACAGCGGTAGCGGCCTTACACCGGAGAACGAGCTTTCCGCGGCCGATCTGGTCGCCATGCTCAGCGCGCAATACCGTGATACCCGCACCTTCCCGGTTTTTTACGGCAGCCTGGTGGTTCCGCGCCAAGCCCCGTTCGCGTTTCTCCGCGGCGGCAGCGCGGCCTGGCAGGACCGGGTCGCGCTCAAGACCGGAACCCTGAACGACCCGGTTTCGGTGTGTGCCGTGGCCGGGTATCTGCGCAAGAAGGGTGGCGGCTTCATGGCCTTTGCGATCCTCGTCAACGGTGGCCCCAAGCAGAAGCGCGTGCCGCTGCACAAGTCGATGGAAGCGATCCGTGCCGACATCGAGGACCTTCTGAAGAGCTACTGAACCTCAGGGGTGTTCCGACAGCCATTGTTCGAGCACCACGCGCGCGGCCTCGCCATCGCGATCGCCCTTGCGCACCCGGCGCGTCATGCGCCCGCTGGCGCGGGCATCGCGCAGCGCATCGTCTGCGGCGCGCGAGGAATAGCGCTCGTCCGCCAGATGCACCGGGAGTCCGCTTCGCTGGCCCAGGTCGATCGCAAACCGCCGTGCGGCGGTCGTAATGGCTTGTTCCGAACCGTCCTCGTCCAGCGGCAGACCCACGATGACGGCGTCGGGCCGCCATTCGGCAATGCATCGAAGGACCTGCTGCCAGTTGATCGCGTCGCCGACGGGCAGGGTTGGAAGGGGCCGTGCGGTGCCGGTAACGGTGTCGCCCACGGCGAGTCCGATACGTTTGCGGCCGAAATCGAAGGAGAGGTAAACGGGCAATGGATATGCCCAACGGACAGGGGCAAGCGCTCAGGCGTGGCCTGAGCCCGAACTGAGCTGCGTCACTTCCAGTCCAAGCAGACGGGTCGCCGACTGCCACCGCGTCCGCGCAGGGACGGTGAACAGGATGCCGGTGTCAACCGGCGTGTTGAGCCAGGAGTTGTGCAGCAGCTCGCTCTCCAACTGGCCCGCGCCCCAGCCGGCGTAGCCCAGCATGATCAGGAATTCCTTCGGGCCGCGCCCTTCGCCGATGGCCGTCAGCACGTCGCGCGAGGTGGTGATGAACAACTCGTCGCCAATCGGCATGCACGATTCCCAGCCCGCCGGAGCGCCATGCACCACGAACCCACGCTCGGGCTGTACCGGTCCACCCCAGAACACCACGTGATCCTGCGCGTCGAACGCGTCATGCTTGACGCCCATCTGGTCGAGCATCGCGGTCAGGGTCAGATCGGTCGGCCGGTTGACCACCAGCCCGATCGCACCCTTGTCGTTGTGTTCGCATAGCAGCGACACAGTGCGGCTGAAATTCTCGTCCTCCAGACCCGGCATCGCGACCAGGAACTGGTTCTTGAGCGAAGGGGTCTGCCCGTCCATCAGGGTGTCGGCGCGCAGTTGCGCCTCCGCCTTGTCGATATCGCCGCCGCTGGCTTGCAGTGCGCGCCGGCATTGCGCCAGACCGGCCCCGGTCAGTTCGTGAAGCCGCTTGACGAGGCTGGAAGTGGTTTGGCCCATGACCGCAGTATCCAGCGCCGACCGGGTTCAGGCAAGGCGCAGCAACCGGCAGTGAAAGGGCCTCGTGCAGGCACCTGAAACGCCGGATCAGGACGGCAGCGGATGCGCATCCAACCATTTGCCCACCCCCGGCGCAGCATGGGCGAGGCGCACGGCGAAGTGCTCATAGAGCCGGACATCGTCCGCATTGAGTTCGAGAATGCGTGCGCGCAACGCTTCGAGATTGCCGATCTCGTTCTCCTGCCGCGCAACCGTCCTGTTGGCGTGGATCGCCGGCACCGTGTCTTCCCCCAGCAGCCTGAACAGGATGCGGCAGGACAGCGCGTACTGCTCCAGGGTGCCGACCAGGGCGAAGCGTTGTTCGAGGTGGTCGATCGTCTCGTCCAGCGTGGCTTTCGGATTGCGGCGCAGGAAGCGGAACATCTTGTTCTGCGACACCGGATCGGCGATGTAGTCCTCGAAACCCGGATGTCGCTCGACGGCCTGATCCTGTCGCGGATGCGCCGACGTCCGCATGTAGCGAAAATCGGATACGACCCTCGCCAGCGGTTCGCGCAGAAGGGTCACGAGTCGCGTACGGCCCTGCGCCCTGACGATGCGATTGACCTGGGGCCCGCGCAGATGCCCGGAGACGAAACGGCACGGCATCCGCGGCAGCCCGTCGATAAAGGCGGCGAGCGATTCTTCCATCGTCTCGCGCGTCGGACGCGGGTCGGCGTAATCGGCGTGGACGTTACCGGCCGGTTGCAGACGCTTGCCGAACTCCTGGCTGAAGGACGAGCCGGCCGTTTTCGGGACGTGCTGGAACACCCACAGCGTGCCCGGCGCGTCGGCGTTGCGCGTAAAGAAATAGGCGGTCCGGCCGGACAACAGATCGATCCACGACATGGTCAGCCTGGAACCGTCGGTTGAGCGGATGCAGCGATCAGACGCTCGTAATGCTCGACATGGGCCCGCGCGCTGTCCTCGGTGGACGGTGGTGCAACGATGTTGCGAGCCAGGCGATTCCACAGGCCCGGTGTCGTTGCAGCCTGCTCGATGCTGCGCGCCAGGTCGGCCGCATTGCGCGCTCGGAAATGCAGGCCGGTGTGGTCGTGCAGCACCTTCTCGGCCATGCCACCGATGTCCGCGCAAATCACCGGCCGGCCGTGCAGAAAAGCCTCCTGGATCACCATCGGAGAGTTCTCCCACCAGATCGACGGCACCACCACCCAGTCCACCTTTCCGATCAGCCGCGCCTGGTCTTCCGGGGCGTACGGGCCGAACAGTTTCAGGCAACGCCCGGCTTTGAGGATCTGCTCGTCCAGGCGCGCGCGCGCTTCCAGCGACAGGGCATCGTTGGCGCCGCCATGGATTTCCACCCGGATCTGCTTCCGGATCCTGAGCGGCAGCAGGGCGATGGCGTCGAGCAGCACGTCCACGCCCTTGTAGGGCGTGATCTGACCAAAGAACGCGAAGCGCGTTCGCGGCGCCTCGCTGTCGGTGGCATCTGCCGCGACGGTCGGAGGGGGTTGGTTCTGGCCGTTTTCGAGCACCACGACATGGTCCGGCCGCAGGCCCCAGGCGAGATAACGCTCGCGCAGGAAATGACTCGGCGCCACAAACAGGTCCACCTCGCCGAAGAAGGACTGGATGAAATGCCGGCGCAGGAAATAGTCGTCCGGGCTGCGGTCGGGCATGCAGGCGTGGCACAGCGCCGGACTGCCACGGGTGCAGAGCTGGCCGCTGGTTTTCACCATCTGGCCATTCTGCCGGCAGATCGCCAGGTACTCGTGCAAGGTCATCACCACCGGCACGTTTGGATCATGCCGCTTCACCGCGCGGATCAGTTCCAGCCCCACTTGCCAGTAGTGATGGAAATGCACCGCGTCCGGACGCAGGCTTTCCAGCAGCCGGCCAAATTCGCGCAGCAGCGATCCGTCGTCGCGCGCCGAAAAGAAAAAATGATCGGTGCCACCGTCGAACAACAACTCGTTCTCGTCCGCATGTGCGACGAACGGATAGGCACTGCGCTTGAGACCCGCCACACCGTGGCGCGCCAGCAGTACCGCATCCCAGTGCGGGAGCCGCCGCAGGCCGCGGAAGAGGCCGTGCGCGGCAAGTTCGGCGCCGCCCTTGGAGAAGTCCGGGTGCGCGTGGCTGATCATCAGGACCCGGCGCTTCATGCCGTGGATTCCAGTGTCGTCAGCCGGCGCGAGAGCTGCCATGCGTGGTACCGGTCCAGCGTCGCTTTCGGGATCGATTCGGCGACCGCGGATTCGGTCGATGCCGGGGGCGCCGCCCCGTCGAGGTGATACAGCCGGACCTGCGGCAGCAGCATCGTGTGAAACCCCAGAGACGCAAGGCGGTGGCAAAGGATCGCAGCGGCATGATGACCGGACAGGAAGCCGGATTCGAATCCGCCCAGGCGATCAAACCCTTCGCGACGCGTGACCAGGCAGGCACCGGATACCGCATCGACTTTCACCGGCGCAGGGGCGCCCTGTCGATCCAGCGGACCGGGCGCCAGGTCAACGACGCTGCGGAAGTCCGCACTGCCCGGATCGCGGCCCAGTCTGTAACCCTGACTCCGGATCGTATCGTCGCCGGACAACAGGGTCGGACCTGCCGCGCCGCAAGCGGGGTCAGAACGCAGCGCGTGCAGCAGTTGGATCAACCATCCCGGCCGATCCGGAATGCAGTCGGCATCGAGCAAGGCCAGGAACTCGCCGTTCGCGCGTCCGCTGCCGAGATTGAGCGTGGCGGCGTTGCCGACCTGGCCCGAGGTGGCGAGCAGCCGGAAGGGAAGACCGTAGGCCGTCCGCCAGGGGTCTGCGTTGCGCCATACCGCTTCGACCAAGCGCAGATCGTCGACGACGAGAATCAGTTCAACGGCGTCGTGCAGTGCGGGATCGAGCGCCATCCGCGCGAGCTGGACCCGGACACGGTCTTCGCCTCCCCTGACCGGGATCACGATCGTGGTGTGCGGACGTGCCGGCACCTCGCCAAAGCAGTCGTCGCGCACGATCGCGGCGCGCGCGTGATCCATCCGCAACCACGCTGCGATCGCGGGGCCGACATGGCGTTCGATCACCGCGTCGGAGCCAGCCCCGGCGCCCGGCACGAAGCGGAGCGTATTCATCACCTCATCAGGACCCTGCGGCCTGCGATCCAGGCACAGGCGCTGGCTGGCCACCTCGCCTGAACGGGCGATGACGTAGACCGCGAGCGTGCTTCCCTGCGGTCCGTAGAAAGGTGCGATCGGCGGCGTTCGCAGCAGCGCGATAAAGCCCGGCAGGGCACTGGAGGGGTCGCAGGGTGCCTGAAGCTCGGTCGCCGAAACTGTTGATTCGGTCCGATTCCAGCCCGTCGAGACGTCCACCCACGACCCGCTGCGCTCGTCCACCAGCACCATCTGCGCAGTACCCGGCTCACGCTCCGTGAGCCAGCCTGCGATCAGCAGGCCCTGCGGAGGCACCTCGCTGAGATGATCGACGTGGAAGGCAAACGTCCCGACGCAATCCGCCAGCGGCCGCGCGACCATGGCGAGTATTTCCGGCGGCGGCGTGCGACCGAACCGTTCGATCCATTCGAAGCCGCGCTGGCTCCACAGCGTCGCCGTCACGGCTTGCGGGCGCGCGGCGTCCATCGGGTTTGCGTCGCGTTGCGCGCCGTCGGCGTCACTCTGTTCGATGACGATCCGATCCACCGGCAAGGCGTCGTCGTGCACGAACAGCACCAGGCCCAGCTCCGTGCCGCCGTCCGCGCGCCCCAGCACCCTGGCCGCATCCGGTCGTGCAAAGCGCAGCGTCCAGCCGATCCTCCCCGCGCGGCCCTGGCTGCCATTGAACAGGACCACGCGCGGGTCCGACGCACGGCACCAGCCCTCGACCAGATACCCGGGCCGGCTGGACACGCGCACCCAGCTATCGATGCAGCCCCACAGCTCGGGATCGACGTGCGTGGTCGAGCGCGATCCGGCGCCCTCGTGGGCGATCGACAGCGGGTTCCGCACCGCAGCGAGGAGTTCCGCGGGCAGGGTCGTGCCCAGGGCGGTGCGGGCGTTTGCGTCGCATTGGCTCCAGGCCAGCGCGATGAGCTGTTGTGCTCGCTCGACTGCGTCGGCGACCGGTGTCTGCGTTTCGACTGCCAGGCTCGCAAACCGCAGCGAAACTTGCGTCGGCCGGGCATCCGCAACATCGAGCACGAACAGCACGAAGCCGAGACGGTCAGCGGCTGCGTTGGCACCGCCGATGCCGGTTGCCCTGGCCGCATCCGGTCGCGGAAAGCGCAGGATCCACTCGACCGCAACCCGGTGCCTGTCCGTGCCCTCGATCAGTTCCACCGCGGGCGGGCCCGCTTCCGTGCACCAGCCGTCGACCAGATAACCCGCACGATTCCCGATGCGCGTCCAGCCGTCGATATGCCCGCTGATGGCCGACGCGGCCGCCTCGACGCCGGGCGACGACGGTGCTGCGGAACGATCGGGATCGCGTCTGAAAAAAGAGGAGGCCATGCAACTCGAAACATGCAGGTTGAACAGGGCAGGCCGGCGCGTCGAGCCGTCGAGGCTCGGAAAGATTCGCCGACGATCGGGGGTGCCTGGGACGCAGTCAGTGTAGCGAGCGCTCCGCGGCTCTGTCATCGTTCAAGTCGAATGAAATCAAACCACGCCCTGATCGAACGTGCCGCCCGTGCGAGCCGCTTCGTCGCCGAAAATCTGAGTCGTTCCACCCACGAGCCTCCCGATCCTGCCCGCCTGCTGCGTCCACGGGCGGAGGGCGAGCCTCTTGTCGATCGCGTTGCAATCTTCGGGGATGGCCAGGCCGACGCCGGCCTGATGCGCCGGCTGCGCGAAGTCCGGCGCGAGCAGATGATGCGGATTGCCGTCCGTGCATTGAGCGGCGTGGCGGAATTGCCGGAAACCCTCGCCGACCTTTCGGACCTCGCCGAAGCCTGTTGCGACATCGCGGTACGCAGCGCAATGCACAGCCTGGTCGGCCGCCACGGTCGCCCGTTCGACGAAGCCGGAAAGCCGGCCGTGCCCGTGGTGCTCGGAATGGGCAAGCTCGGCGGCGGCGAGCTGAACTTCTCCTCCGACATCGACCTGATTTTCCTGCATAGCGCCGAGGGCCAAACCGAAGGTGGGCGCAGCCTCGACAACGCCGGCTTCTTTGTGCGGCTGGCACAGGAGGTCGGGCGCCTCCTGGCCACGCATACCGAGCACGGCTTCGTCTTTCGCGTCGACACCATGTTGCGGCCCTTTGGCTCCGCGGGGCCGATGTCGATGGGCTTCGACGCCGCCGAGGAGTACTACCAGACCCAGGGCCGCGAATGGGAGCGTTACGCGCTGATCAAGGCGCGGCCGGTGGCGGGCGATCTTGCGGCGGGCGAGCTGCTGCTGAAAAACCTGCGGCCCTTCGTCTACCGGCGGTATCTGGATTTCAACGCGATCGGGTCCTTGCGCGACCTCAAGCGCCGCATCCACGACGATGTGATCGCGCGCCGCGTCACCGAGGACGTGAAGCTCGGCGCCGGCGGCATCCGCGAGGTCGAGTTCATCGTGCAGTCCTTTCAGTTGGTGCGTGGGGGCCAGGATGCGAGGCTGCGCGATTCGCGCCTGAGGCCGGTGCTGGCCTGGCTCGGCGAATCGGGCTTGCTGGGTGCCCAGACCGCGAGCGAGCTGGACCAGGCCTATGTGTTCCTGCGCCGGCTCGAAAACGCCATCCAGATGTATGCCGACCAGCAGACGCACAGGTTGCCGGAGTCTGCGGATGCGCGTGAAGCGCTGTGCATGGCGCTCGATTTCCCGTCCTGGGATGCGCTGCGCGTGCGGCTTGCGCAGGTTTGCGGATTCGTCCACGGCGAGTTCCAGCGGGTGTTCGCCGAGGCCCCGCGGACTCCATCGCAGAGCGCCGTGGCGGCCCTGATCCCGTGGGCGTTCGACCCGGGCGTTGCGGCGGCCGAGCTGTCGTCCCGACTCGGCGTCGCGGGTTTCGGCGAGACCGCGCAGGGGCTCGCGCAGCGCCTGATCGACCTCGCGCGCGGACGGTTGGCGCGCGGCTTGTCCGAATCTGCCTCGCAGCGCCTGCGCCAGTTGCTGGTGCGCACGATGGAGGAGTGCGCGGCAACGGCGGCACCTGCGCAGACCGCGGAGCGCGTGCTGCAAGTGCTCCAGGCAGTCGCGGGCCGCACGACCTATCTGACCCTACTCGACGAATCCGCCATCGCGCGCGCACACCTGGTGCGGTTGTGCGCCGCCAGCCGCTGGGTGACCGAGCACATCGCCGCTTCGCCGGCCGTGCTCGACACCCTGATCGATCCGCGCACCTTGTTCGCCCCGCCGGATCGCGAAGCGATGCAGCGTGAGCTGCAGGCGCGCCTGGCGCAGATCGCCGTGGAGGACACCGAGGCCGGCATGGACGTGCTGCGCCGCTATCGCAACGAGATCACCGTGCGCATCGCGGCGGCCGACGTCGCCGGCGTGCTGCCCCTGGTCAAGGTCAGCGACCACCTGACCTGGCTGGCCGAGGTCGTGCTCATGGCCGCCATCGAGCGCGCGCAGGCGGAGATCGAACGGCAATACGGAACGCTGCGCTGCGACGATGGTGCGACGGCGGCGATCGGCGCGATCGCCTACGGCAAATTCGGCGGCATCGAGCTGGGTTACGGCTCGGACCTGGACCTGGTCTTCATCCACGACGACGTGCCGGCCGAGACCGAGAGCAGCGGCGGTACGCGGGCGCTCTACGCGAGCGCGTACTTCACGCGGCTGAGCCAGAGAGTCGTGCACTGGCTGTCCACGCTCACGCCGGCCGGGCGCGCGTACGAAGTCGACCTGGAATTGCGACCCAGCGGGCAGTCCGGTGCGCCGGTGTCGAGCCTGTCGGCTTTTTCCCGTTACCAGCGCGAACAGGCCTGGACCTGGGAACACCAGGCGCT
The DNA here is from genome assembly GCA_052387695.1 of Panacagrimonas sp. GTDB lineage: Bacteria > Pseudomonadota > Gammaproteobacteria > Nevskiales > Nevskiaceae > Panacagrimonas. The sequence continues at coordinate 38,480 of JBQTIX010000014.1, forward strand.
GACCCGTGCGCGCTTTACAGCCGGGCCGGCGAGCCTGGGTCACGCGTTTTCGGACCTGCGTTGCGAGGTGCTCTGCCGTCCTCGCGAGCCGGTCAAGCTCGCGGTCGAGATCGTCGAGATGCGCGACAAGATGCGCACCCATCTGGAAAAGCGCCGGACCGGCCTGTGGGACGTCAAGCAAGGGCGGGGCGGGGTGATCGATTGCGAGTTCCTCACCCAGTACCTGATGTTGCGCGACGCCTGCCGGCATCCGTCGCTGGCGGTCTGGTCAGACAACTGGCGCCAGCTCGATGCCCTTGCCGAAGCGGGCAGTATCGAGTCCGGCGACAAGGACCGGTTGATCGAGTGCTACCGCGCCTACCGCGCCTTGGCACACGCGCGTGCGCTGCAAAGCGAGGAGGCGCTGACCGAAATCGATGTGTTCGCGGCAGAACGCGAGTCGGTGCAATCGATCTGGGAGCGCTGTCTCGGGGTTCGGTCCGGCTGAAGAAACGCCGCACCGGTTCAATCCGCGTCGTAGGTCGGTTCAAGCCGAAGGCGGAACCGACGCTGCGCGCGCTCACGACGACCGGCGCCTGTCGGCTCCGGCCACGAAAAGCCGTGGCCTTGAGCCGACCTACACCCGACCTGCGGACGAGTTCAGACCTTTTCAGAGCGTCCCCAAAGCCTGAACTGCCAGCCCCGCGCTTGAGCCACCTCCTCAGCGGGGGCCCCGGCTGCCGAAGCGTGAACTGCGTCACAGAATCACTCATTCGGGTGACGACTCCGGGGTGGGAGATCGCTAGCGTTGCACCACCGAATGAATCCGTCGTCTCGCGTGGTGTCGGCCCGGCTCCGGGGTCAGGGAAAACCCGGGGCGCGCGTCCCAACTCGGGTCAATGACGGGGATGCGTGGCCGTGGAGCCGCCGGCCACTTGGCCGCGCCACGAATTCTGCGAGATCCATTCGACCGGAAACACCTCCCGTGCAGCCGTCACGCTGGGTTGGGAAGATGTCGTAATTCGTTGAAAGAAGGAAAGAAAAAAAGACGTTAGAAATTCGTTATGTCGCCGTTATGGCAGCCGCCGCGAATTTCGATCCAATCGATCCTGTACCCGCCTGCTGCGCAGCGCCCACACCGGAGAAATCTCATGAGCAAGGAACGAAGCGGCATCCACAACCAACGGATGACGGTCCCCGCAACGATGAAACGCAGCGCGCTGGCGCTGGCGGTTTCGGCGGCATTCGGCTTGCCGCTGGCGGCGGCGGCACCGGGCGATCCGGTAGGCGGGGAGTTCCAGGTCAGCACGTACACGACCGGTTACCAGTACACCTCTTCGATTGCGGTGGAGGCCGATGGCGATTTCGTCATTGCCTGGGATAGCGATGGGCAGGACGGTAGCGACGAAGGTATTTACGCGCAACGCTACAACGCGAACGGCGTAAGGCAAGGTACGGAATTCCAGGTCAACACCTACACCACAGGGCTCCAGCGCTTTCCATCGATTGGCGTCGACGGCGACGGTGACTTCGTCATTGCCTGGACCAGCAACGGTCAGGACGGTGACCGCAACGGCGTGTTCGCGCGACGCTACGACGCTGCCGGTACCGCCCAGGGACCGGAGTTCCAGGTCAATACCCGCACCACCAACCGCCAGGAAGAGCCGTCGGTTGCGGTGGACGCGAACGGCGATTTCGTCATCGCCTGGGAATGTGTCGACCCGTTCGGGACGGGCACGGGCAGCGCCATTTTCGTCAAGCGTTACGACGCCGCCGGCACGCCCAAGGGCGATGAGTTCCTGGTCAGTACCGGGGGCTCCAGCTTCGAGGGTTTCCCATCAGCAGGATCGGACGGTAATGGAGGCTTCGTCGTCGCATGGGATCGGTTGCCGGGTGCAGGCCCCTCCGACAGGGAGTTCGAAATCTACGCACGACGTTTCGATTCCGCGGGCGTGGCCCTCGGATCGGATTTCAGGGTCAATACGGAGACGATGGGTCAGCGGGCATTTCCCGACGTGGCGGTTGCGGCGAGCGGGGATTTTGTCGTCGCCTGGGTCAGTAATGGTCCTAATGGGAGCGGGGACGGTCAGGACGGAAGCGACTCGGGCATCTATGCGCAACGCTACGATGCCACGGGCGCACCCCGGGGGACAGAATTCCTGGTGAACTCGGAGGCGACCGCGGGGAGTCAGTTTGCACCTGCGGTGGCCTCGGACGGCGACGGCGACTTCCTGATCGCCTGGACCAGCGCTGACGATGACATCGGCGCCGAAATCTTTGCCAAGCGCTACAACGCGACGGGCGAATCGCAAGGTGCAGCGTTCCGGGTCAATACGTTCACCACCAGCACCCAGAATTTTCCGGCGGTGGCCATGAATGCCGATGGTGATCTCGTCGTCTCCTGGACGAGTCGGCAGGATGGAGGATCGGGCGATTTCGGCACGTATGGCGTCTACGCCCAGCGTTATGAAGGCGCGGGTGGCGGTGGCGGTCCGCCGGACTCCGACAACGACGGCATTCCGGATGCGGACGACAACTGTCCTGCAATCGCCAACCCGGATCAGACCGATGGTGACGGTGATGGCGAGGGCGACGCCTGCGACACCCCCCCGCCCACGCTGCCGGAACTGGAGTTCGTCCGTCTGAGCGAGACGGTCGGCGAGGGCGCGGGCGTACGCAGGATCGCCCTGCGCCTGTCCGCCGCCTCGTCGACCGATGTCGCGGTGACCGTCGGCTACAGCGACAGCGCGCTGCGAGGTTCGGATTTCTCGTCGCCCTCCCGGGTCACGATCCCGGCCGGGCAGATCACCGCCAATTTCCAGCTCCGGGTGCTCAATGACAGCCTCGACGAGCCCACCGAAATCGTTCGCATGACCCTGAGCGCGCCCAGCGGCGCGACCCTGGGCAGCGGCAGCCAGCGGACCCTGACGATCACGGACAACGATCCGACCCCGACGGTCCAGTTCCGCGACGCCTCGGTCAACGTTCCCGAAAACCGCGGCGTCCAGAACGTGGTGCTGCAACTGTCCGCGGCCAGCGGGCAGACCGTCACCGTTCCGATCGGCTACAGCGGGACCGCCAAGCGCAACAGCGATTATCAGGGTCCGTCCAGCATCACGATTCCGGCAGGCCAGCGCGAGGTGAGCATCCCCATCCAGATCATCAACGACATCCTGCTGGAAGCGCAGGAGACGATCGTGGTGGACCTGGGTACACCGACCAACGCGGGTCGGGGTAGCCGTACGCGACACACCGTCCGTATTGCGGCCGGGCTATAGCGACTTCCTGCACAGGACTGTCGCGGGGCAGGGCCCCCACCAACAAAACAACGGATCCGGAGGGGGGGGGCCAGCCCCCCCCCGGAGGTGGGAACC
>JBQTIX010000015.1:0-10317 GCA_052387695.1 Panacagrimonas sp.
CGATCCGGCTCGCAGGTCGGTTCAAGCCGACGGCGGAACCGACGCTGCGCGCGCTCACGACGACCGGCGCCTGTCGGCTCCGGCCACGAAAAGCCGTGGCCTTGAGCCGACCTACACCCGACCTGCCGATGAATTCAGACCGGTGCAGCGTTTCCCTGACCGCTCAGATCCCGGTACCGCGCACCGCCAGGTCAGCCAGATACCAGCCGCCCGAACCGCGTCGCCACTTGAGAATCCAGTGCTGGTCGCCGCCCGTATAGCGCACGCGATACTCGTGACGCAGGCAGCCACCAAAGTGTGACTCTTCGATCGCGGACACCCCGTGCACCTCGCCCAGACTCGGGCGCAGTGCGGCAAGGCTTTTCCACTGGTCCTGCAGCGTGTTGGTGAACGCGGCATCTCCCGGCCGGCCCAGTTCGGCCGCTCGCGAAAAGGCGATGTCGACGCTGCCCGACGCTGCATCGCGGATCAGGGCGCCGCCAGCGGCAATGGTCGCGTTCTCGAAGCGCAGGCCCACCGCGTATGCCGGCTGCCAGGTCAGCAAACCGAGCACCAGTGCGGTGGAGAGCTTGAATGAGTCCAGGGGCCAAAGGCGCACCGGGCCGGAATTGTTCATGAGAGGATTCCTTAGTAATCGTTATTGAGGCGGCCACCGTGCACTTGAAAATGCACGCGCGGGCAGAGATCTCATCGATCTACGAGGTTGGCGCGGGCCGCCTCAATCACACAGAGCAATGTCGGGTTATTGATCCGGCCACGACGACCTGTGTTTGCATCATCGATTTCAATTCGATTGTGGCCGGATCAATAACTGCGATCAAGTTACGGCCACGGGCCGCCGATGGACGCGCGGCGCCGCCTCATCACCGAGCATCCCCGTCAACGGAGTTTCTTGAGCCTGTACAGCAGGTCCAGTGCCTCGCGCGGCGACAGCGCGTCCGGATCGAGTTCGTCGAGCAGTTTCAGGGCTGGCGACGGTGGCGACTCGAATAGGGATAGCTGTGGCGGTGGCGGCGCATTCCTGGCCGCTGGCTGCGGCTGTCGTTCAAGTTCGGCTAGGTAGGCGCGCGCGACCTTGACCACGGCGGCAGGGACACCGGCCAGCGCCGCGACTTGCAGGCCGTAACTGCGATTGGCCGGCCCCTCCTTCACCGCGTGGAGGAACACCAGTTTTTCTGCGTACTCGGCGGCATCGAGATGGATGTTCGCAACCCCCGGTACCGCGGCTTCGAGCCGGGTCAATTCAAAGTAGTGCGTCGCAAACAGCGTGAACGCGCGCGTCGTCCGCGCCAGGTGTTCGGCGCAGGCACGCGCCAGCGACAGGCCATCATAGGTCGAAGTCCCGCGCCCGATTTCGTCCATCAGCACCAGGCTGCATGCCGTCGCGTTGTGCAGGATGTTGGCGGTCTCGGTCATCTCGACCATGAAGGTCGATTGACCGGAAGCCAGATCGTCACTCGATCCGATGCGCGTGAAGATCCGGTCGATCGGCCCGATGCGCGCCGCCGACGCCGGCACGAAGCTGCCGGCGTGCGCCATCAGCACGATCAGCGCGGCCTGGCGCATGTAGGTGGATTTTCCGCCCATGTTAGGTCCGGTGATGACCAGCAGCCGGCGCTGCTCGTCTAGCCGCAGATCGTTGGGCACGAAGGGCGCGCGCGACTGGCGCTCCACCACCAGGTGACGGCCGCCGCGAATGTCGATGCCGGGTGCCTGCGTGAGTTCGGGCCGACGCAGATCCAGTGCCTGCGCGACCGCCGCGAGATTGGCCAGTACGTCGATCTCGGCCAGGGCCTGGGCCATCTGCATCAGAACCTGCAAGCGCGCGTTGAGCCGGTCGAGCAGCGCCTCGAACAATTCTTTCTCGCGCGCCAGTGCGCGGTCGCGCGCGGACAGCACTTGGTCCTCGAAACGCTTGAGTTCCTCGGTGATGTAGCGCTCGAAATGGGTGAGTGTCTGGCGCCGCATGTAGTCAGCCGGAATCCTGGCCGTATGCGTTTTGCCGACCTCGATGTAGAAGCCGTGCACGCGGTTGTAGCCAACCTTGAGCGTCTCGATGCCGCTGCGCGCGCGCTCACGGGCTTCCAGCTCGACCAGGAAGCTGTCGGCGCTCGTTGACAACCGGCGCAGCTCGTCGAGCGTCGCGTCGAAGCCACTGCGGAAGACGCCACCGTCGCGGACCGCGAGCGGCGGGGTGTCGGCCAGCGCCGAGGCGAGTTCGGATGCGAGGTCGGCGTGCGCTCCGAGTCCCTGCACGAGATGGGCGATCCGCGCGGATTCGATGCCCGCGAGATTTTCGTTGATCGCCGGCAGCGCACCGAGCGTGTCGCGCAAGCCAATCAGATCGCGTGGTCGTGCGGAACGCAGCGCGACCCGGCCGAGAATGCGCTCGACATCGGCGATGTCGCGCAGGGACTTGCGCACGGCCTCGAACACGGAATCGAGCAACAACGCGTCGATCGCGTCGTGCCTTGCGGACAGCTCCGCCCGATCGCGGATCGGCCGCAGCAGCCAGCGTGCGAGACAGCGACTGCCCATCGGCGTGACACAGGTATCCAACGCCGCGAGCAACGTGTGTTCGTGATCGCCGGACAGCGTGCGGTCGAGTTCGAGATTCCGGCGCGACGCCGGATCGAGAATCAATGTGTCCTCCGGCGACTCCACTCTCAGACCGGCCACGTGCGCGATCGCCGATTTCTGCGTCTCTGCCACGTATTGCAGCAACGCACCCGCTGCCGCGACAGCCGCATCCAGGCCCTCGCAGCCGAAGCCGCGCAGGCTGCGGGTGCCGAACTGCGCCAGCAGCAGGCGCTGCGCGGATTCGGGATCGAACTGCCAGTCGGCGCGCGGGGTGGCGGCGCGTTCGCCGATGGGCAGGTTCGCGTTTTCCGGCACCAGCAGCTCGCTGGGCGAGACGCGATGCAGCTCGGAGGCGAAATCCCGCGCCGACGCCGACTCGGACACCGTGAACCGGCCCGAAGCCAGCTCCAGCCAGGCCAGCCCGTAACGCCCCGCGATACAGCATGCGGCCGCAAGCGCGCTGGACTTGCGCGGATCGAGCAGAACCTCGTCGGTCGCGGTTCCCGGTGTCACCACGCGGGCCACTTCGCGCCGCACCGGCCCCTTGTCGGCGCCGACTTCGCCGACCTGTTCGACGATGGCGGCAGACTCGCCCAGCTTGAGCAGACGGGCGAGGTAGGGATCGAGCTGGTGGTAGGGCACGCCGGCCATCACCACCGGTGCGCCCGCCGACTCGCCGCGCTGCGTCAGGGTGATGTTGAGCAGCTTCGCGGCCTTGCGCGCGTCGTCGTAGAACAGCTCGTAGAAATCGCCCATGCGGAACAGCACCAGTGTCTGCGGGTGCTGCGCCTTGATGGCGAGGTACTGCTGCATCAGCGGCGTGTGTGTGGCAGCGGCCGGGGGCATGAGAGGAGCGGTGCGGGGACGGCGCGCATCTTATGAAATCGCGGGCGCTCCACCGCGCCGTCGAACCGTCCGGTGACCTGGCGCATACTGCCGATCAGGATGTCACCAGGCGGAGGAGCCATGAACGACGGGTCATCCACGGTAGCGCGGGTCGGCGACGATGCCGGCCAGTGGCAGCGGCGGTACTTCGAATCCGCGACGGGGGACGCGCTGCGGACGCGCTCCGCTTCGGCTCTCGCGAACTGCGCCGAGGGGCACAGGGTTCGGGCGCAGATCCGAATGCCGGACGAGACGCTGGTCTGGGTATTGCCAGGCGGCAAGGACGGCCTTTCGGTCATCGAAACCTGTACCGAGGACATGCCCTTCCTCGTCGACACCGTGCTCCTGAGCCTGCGTGAATCGGGCACGGTCGTCGACTGGATCGTGCATCCGGTGCTGCGCGTGCGACGCGATGTGCAAGGCCGGCTCGAAGGCCCCGCGGAGAATGGGGGCGTCGCCGAATCCTGGATCCATGTCGAGGTCGAGAACCTGGCGGACGCGGACGCGCTACGAGCCCTGTTGCTCGATCGACTGGCTGCCGTTCGCATCGCGGTCGACGACTACGCATCCATGCGCGCGCGCCTGCTGGAGGTCTGCACCGCGCTGGAGGAGACACCGCGCGGTGCCGCGCCAGACGAGTTTGCCGAGGCACGCGAGTTTCTGCGCTGGCTCGATGCCGATCACTTCAGTTTTCTCGGCGTCTCCGAGACGCTTGCGCAACTCACCGCAGACAACCGCACCCACCTGACGCCGGTGCCCGAAGCCGGCCTGGGACTGGCGCGTACGGGACAGGCGCTGGCCGATGTCGATGCGCTGATCGCACCACGGGAGGAACTCGAAAAATACGCGGATTCGCCACGCGTCGTGGTGGTGGTCAAGGCGGGCCTGCGCGCGCCGATCCACAACCCCGATTTCATGGACGTGGCGACGGTCAAGCTGTTCCACGCCGACGGGCGCGTCCGAGGCACGGTGCGCTTCGTGGGACTGTTCTCGTCCGAAGCCTACGAAGAGCGGCCCTGGTCGATCCCCCTGATCCGGCGCAAGGTCGAACTGGTGATGCAGCGCTCCGGGCTGGACCCGGATTCGCATAGCGGCAAGGACCTGCGCGAAATCCTCGGCAGCTTCCCGCGCGACGAGCTGTTCCAGTCCGGCGAGGAAGAACTGCTGCGCACCTGCCTGGGCATCCGCGAACTGCGCGAACGCCAGCACCTGCGCCTGTTCCTGCGCCGCGACCGTTACGGCCGCTTCTTCTCCGCGCTGGTCTACCTGCCGCGCGATCGCTACGGACGCGAGTTGCGCGAACGCATCGCTCAGGAATTGGTCGCGAGCCTCGGCGGGCATGCGGTGGATCGCAGCAATGTCCAGTTCCTGCGCGGCGGCCTGGCCAGGATTCACTTCGTGGTGAGGACTGCGCCGGGCACGGTACAGATGAGCAGTGCCGACGAGATCGAACAGCGGCTGCTGGCAGCGACGCGTCCTTTGCGAGAGCAGTTGCGCGAGGCGCTCGTGACCGCCGGCTGTGCCGATGCCAACGCGCTGGCCAGCCGCTTCGGCGACGCCTATTCACCGGCTTACGTCGAGCGCGTGGGCGTCGCTGCGATCGCGGCCGATACCTTGCAGCTTGCGGCCTTGTCACCCGGCGCGCGCCTGCGGCCGCGGCTCGATGCGCGCGCCAACCAGCTCAAGCTGTATGCCTTCGGCGAGCCGCTGGCATTGTCGGACGTGCTGCCGGTGCTGGAGCACTTTGGCCTGCGCGTGATCCGCCAGGACCCGGAGCCGGTGATACCGCGGGCGGCAACGGACGCGGGAAGCACGCTCTGGGTGCAGGAATTCCGCATCGAACTGCCCGCAGGCTCCGGCCAGCCGGACGGCGCGAGTTTCGAGCACGCCCTGGTCGAAGTGCTCGCGGGCCGCGCCGAGGACGATGCGCTCAACGCGCTGGTGCTCGCGGCGGGACTGCACGTGCGCCAGGTGGTGTGCCTGCGAATGCTCGCGCGCTACGTCAACCAGGTCGGTCTGCCCTTCGGTCGCGCCGACATCGAACGCATCGTGGCCCAGCATCCGCAGCTCGCGCGGCGGGTGGTCGCGCTGTTCGAGGCGCGCTTCGATCCGCTCGTACCCGAGGCGCGCCGGCGCGACACCGAGATCGCGGTGGCGCAGGGCCTCGACGAGTCGCTGGACCAGGTTTCGAGCCTCGATGCCGACCGCATCCTGCGGGTGCTGGTGTCGGCGGTCCGTGCCGGCCTGCGGACCAATTTCTTCCAGCGCGACGCACTCGGCCAGCCCAAGTCCTGGGTCAGCCTCAAGCTCGACCCGGCCAGGGTGCCGGAGCTGCCGCGACCACGGCCGATGTTCGAGATCTGGGTCTGCTCGCCCAACGTCGAAGGCATCCACCTGCGCTGCGGCCGGGTCGCGCGCGGCGGGCTGCGCTGGTCAGACCGGCGCGAGGACTTCCGCACCGAGGTGCTGGGTCTGATGAAGGCGCAGCAGGTGAAGAATGCGGTGATCGTGCCTGTCGGGGCCAAGGGCGGTTTCGTGGTCAAGCGCGGACCGGCGCCGAGCGAACGCGACGCCTGGATGGCCAATGGCATCGAGTGCTACCGAACCTTCCTGCGCGGTCTGCTGGACGTCACCGACAACCTGGTCGACGACGTCGTGGTGCCACCGACGGATGTGGTCCGTCACGACGGCGACGATCCCTACCTCGTCGTCGCTGCCGACAAGGGCACAGCCACGTTTTCCGACATCGCCAACGCGCTGGCCGGCGAATACGATTTCTGGCTCGGCGACGCGTTCGCGTCCGGCGGCTCGGCCGGCTACGACCACAAGAAAATGGGCATCACGGCGCGCGGCGCCTGGGAGAGTGTGCAGCGGCATTTCCGCGAGATGGGCATCGATACGCAGACGCAGGCATTCAGTGTGGTCGGCGTCGGCGACATGAGCGGCGACGTGTTCGGCAACGGCATGCTGCTGTCGCCGCATATCCGACTGCTGGCGGCCTTCGATCATCGCCACATTTTTCTCGATCCCGATCCGGATTGCGCGGCGGGTTTTGCAGAACGAAGCCGTCTGTTCGGGCTGCCCCGCTCGTCCTGGGCGGACTACAACGCCAGTCTGATTTCCGAAGGTGGCGGCGTGTTTGCGCGCAGCGCCAAGCTGATCCGTGTCTCGGTGCAGACGGCTCAGGCGCTCGGGTGCGAAGCCCGGGCGATGGCGCCGAGCGAGCTGATGCGGGCCATCCTGAAGGCACCGTCCGATCTGCTGTGGAACGGCGGCATCGGCACCTACGTCAAGGCCTCGACCCAGGGCCACGACCAGGTTCGCGATCGCAGCAACGACGCCATCCGCATCGACGGCCGCGAGCTGCGCGCCAAGGTCGTCGGCGAAGGCGGAAACCTCGGCTTCACCCAGGCCGGACGCATCGAGTACGCGCGGCGCGGCGGCCGCATCAACACCGATGCGATCGACAACAGCGGCGGCGTCCACTCCTCGGATCGCGAGGTCAACATCAAGATCCCGCTCAACCCGCTGCTGCGCGAAGGTCGCCTCGCGCGTGTCGACCGCGACGCGCTGCTGGCGAGCATGACGGAGGAGGTCGCCGCCTTCGTGCTGCGTGACAGCGAGGTGCAATCCGCCTGCATCAGCCTGATGGAAACCCAGGCTGCCGAACGCCTCGACGAGCACGCCGCGCTGATGCGCCACCTGGAACGCGAGGGCGTGCTCGACCGTGCGCTGGAAGCGCTGCCCGACGACGAGGCTCTGCAGGAGCGTCGCACCGAGGGCCAGGGCCTGACCCGTCCGGAACTCGCGGTGCTGGTCGCCTACACCAAGATTTCCCTGTTCGACGCGGCGCTGGCCTCCGACATGCCGGACGATCCGTTCTTCGTTCCGGTCCTGCTGGCCAATTTTCCCAGGGCCCTGGTCGCGGCCCACCGCGAGGCGCTGGTGCGGCACCGGCTGCGTCGCGAGATCGTCGCCACAATGCTCGCCAACGCCCTGGTCAATCGCATGGGCGTGTCGTTTGCCGACCGGCTTGCGGAAGATCAGGGCATCTCGCGCGCCGAGGTGCTCAAGGCCTATGCCGCGGCGCACGAGCTGTTTGGCGGCGATCGGTACTGGCGATCGATCGAGGCACTCGACGGCCGTATCCCGGCGCGACTCCAGTACCGGCTGATGCACATGGCCGCGGCCCTGCTCAAGCACGTGACCGGCTGGCTGATCCGGATGCGGCTCACCGAGCGCCTGAGCGTCGGCGGCATCATGGATCGCTATGCCGCGGCGGTGCCGGAGATCGAACGCATCCTGCCCCTAGTCCTTGCCGGCAGCTACCGGGATGACTACGAGCGCGTGCTCGCTGGCCTGGCTGCGGAGCAGGTTCCGGACGAGGTGGCACAGCGGCTGACGCGCACCAAGGCCCTGGGCACCGCGCTCGATATTTTCGATCTCGCCGAGGAGACGGGTCAGGCGCTGGAGCCGGCTGCACGGGCCTATTTCCAGCTCGGCGAACGGCTGCGCATTCCCTGGCTGCTCGGCGCCATCGTGCAGCTGGGCGTGGCCAATCGATGGCAGGCGCTGGCGCGCAGCAAGCTGCGCGACGACGCGTACCGGCTGCATCGACTGCTGGCCGGCCAGGCGATCCGGGCCGGCGGCGTCGAGGCCTGGGCGGTGGCGAACGAGCGCAGGCTCAGATTCAGCCTGGCGCGGCTATCGGAACTCCAGACCTCAGGGGCGGCCGATTACGCCGGGCTGGCAGTGGCGGTACGCGAGTTGTATGCCCTGCAGTTGGGATGAGGAAACGGGTTGGCCGCAGGCCGGTCGAGGTCGGTGCAGGTCGGTTCAAGCCGAAGGCGGACCCGACGCTGGGCGCGCTCGATGACGACCGGCGCATGTCGGCTCCGGCCACGAACAGCCGTGGCCAGAGCCGACCTACTGCCGATCATCGCTTTGCCCACGAAAGGGGGGTAGTGCATCAGTTTGAATTCCAGAATCCCGTTCGGCCCGATTAGCCGGCGAAGCCTGGCGTATCGAGGGAAGCGTCGCGTATCGGGCCGTGCGTGGCTCGATACGCCAGGGCTACGCCCGGCTACTCGCCATGAACGGTCTAGGTCTGCATATGACCCAAATCTGCTCTAGCGATCAGGCACGGGTCCTCCACTCCCGGAGGACCTGTGGATTTGAAGGTGAGGGCGGTACCCTCCGCCGGGCTTCCCCCGGGGTCCGGCGGGGGTTTTTCAGATTCGAACATCCGGAGGAAGGCCATCGATTTCCTGTCGTCATTCCCGCGCAGGCGGGAGTCCGCTCCTGCCAGGCGGAGGTCCCCTCCACGGGCAGGACGACTTTTCCTGGAATCCTTTGCGCGGAGGATGTCGTTCGGATCACGCTCTGAGCGACGACGACGGGTACGGTCCCCCACTTCCCGGGCCGAGCAGGCATTCGCCTTTCTCGGACCGGCCCCCTACTGCGCACTCACCGTCTTGAACTCGGCATAGCGCCGCTCGGCGAGCCGATAGGCCGGGTGCTCATGCTCCATTTCCCGACGGATCACCGGCATCGCCGCCTCGAACAGCGATGCCGCCTCGGCGGGGCGCTCTAGGCGGGTCAGCACGTGGGCGAGCCGGGATTGCGCCAGTGCCATCAATAGAGCGGCTTCGCTGTCGTAGGTCTGCAATTCGGCGATCGCTGCACGGGCATCGGCCTCGGCTCCGTTCCAGCGTCCGGCCGCGATCATCGCTTCGACGATGGCATCCAGCACCGCGCAGGAATAGTTCAACTCGCCCTGGGCCGCACGGGTCGGCTCGATCAGGCCACGCAACTCAAGCAATGCGGCATCCACCTCGCCATCCCTGGCGCGGTCCGTTGCGATGTCACGGCGGGTGGCCAGCGTTTCAGCGGCGTTGGCCCCATACACCGTCGTGAAACGTTGCAAGGCATCGGCATAGGCGGCGGTCGATTCCGCCGACCGGCCCAGCTTGCGCAGCAGCATCGCGATGTTGCGGGACAGATCCGCCGCACTGCCGGGATTGCTGCCGCGGCCGCTGGTCAAAAGCGGCAACAAACGCTTGGCAATCTCCAACGCCTCCGCAGCGCGACCGACATTGGTCAACTGCATCACATACTCGGACTTCAGCCGCAGCAGCAGCGGGTCGTCGGCCGGCAGGCGCGCAGAAGCCTCGCGATTCAGCGGCTCCAGTAGCGCCAGCGCCTGATGGATCCGCCCGGAAAAACCATGCACCTGGGCCCGGGATAATCGCGAGCGGACGATGACTCTCCAGCGCGCCGGGTCATCGCTGCGGGCAGCCAGCGCCTCGGCGCGGTCAAAATGCATCTCGTCCTCGGGAATGCCACGAATCGACAGGTTCTTGCCCAGCGCCGCATGCGCCTGCGCGGTCTCCAGCAAGGCCTCGTCCCCCAGCTTTTCGAGCACCGCGATGGCCCGGCGCAACTGGTCCTCAGCGTCGGCATCGTTGCCGATCAGATGCCAGGCCGTACCCAGCGTGGTGCGTACCACGCCTTCCTGCAGCGGCTGAGCAGCGAAGCGCTCGCTGACCTTGTCCTGTGCCCGCTTCAGCACGTCGATCATCGTCGGATCCGGCTTGCCGGCAACATCCGGGGCGGCACCGGCCAGAATGTCGCGCTGAAGGAATTCGTTGACCGAGGTGGCGAGGGTTTCATGGCGCTGCGACTCGCTGAGCGCTCTTTTCAATTTCCAGCCCAGCGCACTGGACACGACCAGTCCTGCGGCGAGCAGTCCCCCGACGCCGATGACCCAGGGGCGGCGTTGGCGATGTCGTTCCAGGTCCTTTTGCAGGGCCGTGGCACGCAGCGCCTCGCGACGCTCCGAGGCCCGCCGTT
>JBQTIX010000016.1:0-25274 GCA_052387695.1 Panacagrimonas sp.
AGCCATTTCGAGACAGATTTTTCGCTCTGTTGAGGCGAATAGTGGTTCTATTCAACGAAACGGAGCGGAAAATATGGCCGAAATGGCGCAGCCGCAGCGCACGAGTTTCTACCGCCCAGGCTCCTAGGCGGACATGATTCCCTCAACCAACCTGGCAACCGACTCCAGGCAAGCCGCCGGCGACTTGCCGCTGGTGTCCAGCCGCAGGTCGGCCTTGGCGTAGAACGGTGTGCGCTCCTCCAGGATCAGGCGCAGATCATCCATCGCCTGCTTGTTGCCCGCCATCGGCCTGAGGTCACCCTGCGCGATGACCCGGTTCATGTGTTCTTCGGCCGTCGCCGTCAACCACACGGTGTAGCAGCGCGACAACAGCAGGTTGAAGGTGGCGGCGTCGGTGACGATACCGCCCGGCGTGTCGATCACCGCCCGTTCGTGCTGGCCGACGGCTTCCTCCAGCGCGCGGCGTTCGTAACGACGATACGCCGCCGGCCCGTACAGGGAATGCACTTCGTCGGGCCGACAGCCGGCGACTCTTTCGATCTCGCGGTTGAGGTCCACGAACGGCCGCCCCAGCCTTGCCGCAAGACCGCGACCAAGCGTGGATTTGCCGGCACCGCGAAGCCCCACCAGGGCAATGCGATCCAGTCGGTGATCGCGCGCGCCCGCTTCACCGAACAGCTCGGTCAGCGCCCGGTGCGCTGATTCGAGTTGCTGCGGCGAACGCCCGTGCAGCAGGTCGCGGATCAGCAGCCAGTCCGGCGAGTCGGTGGTCTCGTCGCCGAGCAGCTCGGCCAGTGAGCAGTCCAGCGCCTGCGCGATCTGGCGCAGGATCAGGATCGAGGGATTGCCGTCGCCGGCTTCGAGGTTGGCGAGGTGGCGCTCGGAGACGTCCGCGATCTGCGCCAGCACCTTTCGCGTGATGCCGCGCCGGGCGCGCAGTCGGCGCACGCGGTGGCCGAGCTCGACCTGCAAAGGGTCGCGCTCGCCGACAGCTGCGCGGACGGGAGTAGACAACGGACTGGGATCCACGGACATCAGGCTTCGTCTCCTGCGCATGAGTCGGTCAAAGGCTTTGACATATCATGAACTATGGTGCATTTTCCGCATCCATCGTAGCCAAAAACAAGGTCGGGCGAGCCCTTCAAAGGCTACGTGGAAGCCCGGTGGAAGCGCTTCGCTTATCCACGCTACCGCTGCACCGGTCCGTTGAAGGGCGGATGAGCGAAGCGCATCCGCCAGCGCACAACTGCATTCGTGCGGTCGGTCGGGGTAACCGCCCTTGTTTTTTTACCGCATCTCCAGCAGAGGACGAAAGAAACATGGACGTCGTCGTCGAACAGGCACCCGAGCGGCTCAACTTCGCGCGCCATCTCCTCGAACTCAACACCGCCCGCGCCGACCGGATCGCCTATATCGATGATGCCGGCACTCTGAGCTATGGCGAACTTGCAGCACGGGTCCGACGTTTCGCCGCGCGACTGAAGGCGCTGGGTCTGCGTCCCGAGGAGCGAGTACTCCTGTGCGCGCACGACACGACCGATTGGCCCGTCGCCTTTCTCGGATGCCTGTATGCCGGCATCGTGCCGGTCGCCGTCAATACCCTGCTGGGTGCAGACGATTATGCCTACCAGCTACAGCACAGCCGCGCGCGCGGCGCCCTCGTGTCCCAGGCCTTGCTCCACGCCGTCCAGCAGGGTGCCGAAAAAGCGCGCATCGCCCTCGCACCCTTGATCGTTTCGCGCGCCGGGCCGGACCTTCCGGTCGGAGCATTGCGAATGGAAGATCTGTTCGCTCCCGGAACCGGCGATGGCGCTGCTGCCGACACTGGGCGCGACGACATCGCCTTCTGGCTCTATTCCTCGGGTTCGACCGGCCGGCCCAAAGGCACCGTGCATACGCACGGAAATCTGTTCGCGACGGCCGCCACGTACGGCCAGCACGTACTCGGACTGCGCGAGGACGACGTCTGCTTTTCCGCCGCAAAACTGTTCTTCGCTTACGGCCTCGGCAACTCGCTGACGTTTCCGCTCAGCGCGGGCGCCACCGCCGTGCTGATGGCGGAACGACCGACGCCGGAGGCCGTGTTCAAGCGCCTGATCGAACAACAGCCCACCGTCTTCTTCGGCGTACCAACCCTTTATGCGGCCATGCTCGCCTCGCCCAGCCTGCCCCCGCGCGAAGCCTTGCGCCTGCGCCGCTGCGCCTCGGCGGGTGAGGCGCTACCCAAGGAGCTCGGCGAGCGCGTCTCGGAGTGCTACGCCTGCCCGGTGCTGGACGGCATCGGCTCCACCGAGATGCTGCACATCTTCCTGTCCAACCGCGCGGACGCGCTGCGCTACGGCACCAGCGGCAAGTGCGTGCCGGGCTACGAGTTGCAACTGCTCGACGAGAACGGCCAACCGGTCGCCGATGGTGAGGTCGGCGATCTGTATGTGAAAGGCGACAGCAGCGCGCTGATGTACTGGTCCAGCCGCGACAAATCACGCAGCACGTTTCTCGGCCCCTGGACCAAGACGGGTGACAAGTACGTGCGCGACGCTTCAGGCTGGTACACCTATTCGGGTCGCGGCGACGACATGCTGAAGGTCAGCGGCCAGTACGTATCGCCTTTCGAGGTGGAGAGTTGCCTGATGCAGCACGCGGCCGTCCTGGAAGCCGCCATGATCGGGATCATGGACGACGGCCTGATGCGCTCCAAGGCTTTCGTCGTGCTCAAGCCCGGCGCGGACGCCAGCGAGGCGCTCGGCGTCGAGCTCAAGCGCTTCGTGAAGGAACGCCTGGCACCGCACAAGTATCCGCGCGCGATCGAGTTCATGGTCGAGTTGCCGAAGACTCCGACCGGCAAGATCCAGCGCTTCCGCCTGCGAGAGCGCGAGGTCCCGCGCGGATGAGCGAGGCGACACAGTTCGCCGCCATCGAGTGGCGCGGCCGCGCGATCCGAATCGAATACCAATGGCTGGGCGAGAAGCGACCGGACTCGCCGGTGCTGGTATTTCTGCACGAGGGTCTCGGCTCCGTCTCGATGTGGCGCGACTATCCGCGCCTGTTGTGCGAGGCCCTGGGCTGGCGCGGTCTGGTGTATTCCCGCCCCGGTTACGGTCGTTCCACGCCGCGCGATGCAGACGAAAAGTGGCCGGTTGATTTCATGCACCAGCAGGCGGGCGAGGTGCTGCCGGCGTTCCTGCTCGCCGTCGGCATCGACCCTCGCGTGGAACGGCCCTGGCTGTTCGGGCACAGCGACGGCGGCTCCATCGCGCTGCTGCATGCAGCAATGTTCCCGGATTCGGTGGCCGGCCTGATCGTGCTGGCGCCGCACCTGTTCGTGGAAGACCTCAGCGTCGCCAGCATTGCCAGGGCGTGTGACGCCTATCGCACGACCGACCTGCGCGCGAAGCTCGCGCGCCACCACGACGACCCCGATTCCGCGTTCTGGGGCTGGAACGACATCTGGCTCGATCCGGCTTTCCGACGCTGGAACATCGAAGCAGAGCTGTCGTCCATCACCTGCCCTGTTCTGGCGGTGCAGGGTTCAGATGACGAGTACGGCACGCTCGCGCAGATCGAGCGCACCCGCGTTCAGGTCCCGCAGGCCGAGCTGCTCGTGCTCGCCGACTGCGGCCATTCGCCGCACCGCGATCAGCCGAAGGCGCTGACCGAGGCAGTGCGAAGGTTCGCGACGAACCGGGAGCCGTAGGTGCCGCGTTTGGACACGTTCGTTTGCATCGCAAGTACGGGTTGCAATTCCGCTCCCTCTGCGGCCACTCCGACTTGGATATACTACAGCGTATATACATTCTGAGTCTCCACCATGACGACTGCCCGTGTCTTCCAATCAGGCAACAGCCAGGCCGTCCGGCTACCCAAGAAGTTCCGCCTCGCCGCCGCGGAGGTTGAAATCTTCAAGCGTGGCGACGAGATCGTGTTGCGGGAAAAGAAGCGGGGCGGAATGGCGGCGGCGTTTCACTTGCTGGCCGATATGCCGGAAGACTTCTTCGCGGATGGCCGAAACGACGAACCTCCGCAGGACCGCGAGGGGCTTTGAATGGCAGCGCGTTACCTGCTCGATACGAACATCTGCATCTGCATACGGCAGCAGCGCCCGCCAGAAGTGCTTGCACGGTTCGAGAAGCTCAAGGCAGGAGAGGCGGCGATCTCCGTCATCACCTATGGCGAACTGCTGTACGGCGCAGAAAAAAGTCGCCAGCGGACCATCGCACTGGGCCGATTGACGCAGTTGATCTCCTACCTGCCGGTGCTTGCGCTGCCCGAAAGCGCCGCACAGGAATACGGCCAGATTCGGGCGGCGCTGGGGTCCAGGGGCGATACGATTGGCTGCAATGACTTATGGATCGCCGCCCACGCCAAGACCGCGGGCCTGATGCTGGTGACCAACAACGAGCGGGAGTTCAAGCGCGTAAAGGGCTTGAAGGTGCGGAACTGGGTTGCGTGATTGAGCCCGGCCGGGATTCCGGCCTCACTTGAGGAGAATCTGTACAGGTTTGATCCGGCTCGTAGGTCGGTTCAAGCCGGAGGCGGAACCGACGCTGCGCGCGCTCGACGACGAACGGCGCATGTCGGCTCCGGCCATGAAAAGCCGTGGCCTTGAGCCGACCTACACCCGGCCCATGAATTCAGATCCGTGCGGAGAGTCCTCACCAACCCGGGCACCCACTCCGTCCGTTCAGCCGCCAAATATCTCGAGCAACGCCGCGAGGTAATGATCGACCAGCAGCAGGGTGAAGATGCCCATCAGATACACGATGGAGTAGCCGAAGGTCTTCATCGGCAGGCCGGGTACCGGCTTCCACTTGAGGCGGATCGCGTGGTCGAGAAACACCGCGTCCAGCGCCAGTGCGCCCACCAGGTAGAGCAGGCCGCTCATGCCGGTGACGAAGGGCAACACGGTGACCACGGTCAGCAGCACGGTGTAGAGCAGGACCTGGGTCTTGGTGAACTCGATGCCGTGGGTGACCGGCAGCATCGGGATGTCGGCCTTGGCGTATTCGTCGCGGCGCTCGATGGCCAGTGCCCAGAAATGCGGCGGTGTCCAGATGAAGATGATCAGGAACAGGATCAGGGCGTGACCGTGGATCTCGCCGGTCGCCGCAACCCAGCCGAGCACAGGAGGCGCCGCGCCGGCAGCGCCGCCGATCACGATGTTCTGCGGCGTCGCGCGCTTGAGATACAGGGTGTAGATGCCGGCATAGCCGATCAGGGTGAACTGCGTGAGCCAGGCGGTCAGCGGATTGACCAGGAACCAGAGCATCGCGAAACCCGCGAGTCCGAGCAGGGTGGCGAACGCGATCGACGCGGTCATGCCCAGCGCGCCGGTCACCAGCGGGCGGCCGCAGGTTCGCGCCATGCGTCGGTCGATGTTGCGGTCGATGATCTGGTTGACCGCAGCGGCGGACGCCGCCTGCAGGGCGATGCCGAGCGTGCCCCACACCAGCGCCGCGACCGGCGGCAGACCAGGCACGGCGAGGAACATGCCGACGATGGCGGTGAACACGATCAGCATCACCACGCGCGGCTTGCACAGTTCGTAATAGTCGCGAACGCGGCTGCGATGCATCGTCGCGACGACGGTGGCGGGTGTAGCGCTCATCA
Organism: Panacagrimonas sp.; assembly: GCA_052387695.1. GTDB lineage: Bacteria > Pseudomonadota > Gammaproteobacteria > Nevskiales > Nevskiaceae > Panacagrimonas. Next base: position 5,608 of record JBQTIX010000016.1, read on the forward strand.
TTGAGCCTGCGGGTTCCACACGAAGAAATTGAGGCTCACCAGGGTGAGCAACAGGACGGCGGCGCCGGCATTATGCGCGGCGGCCAGCAGCAGCGGCAGTTGCAGCAGCACCGTGCCGATGCCGATCGAGATCTGCAGGGCCAGCGCAAACAGCAGCGCAGCACCAAGCACGCGCAGGCGCTGCATTGCTCCGCGCAGCAGCAGGAACAGACCGAGCCCCCCCACGATCAGCGTGGTGAGAATGGCGCCGATGCGATGGAAGAAGTGAATGGTGACGCGCGCGCGATTGTCGAGCACACCGTGCTCGTAGTTGATGCCCAGGCCGCGCCACAAGGTGTACGCCTCCGCGACGTCGGTCTCGGGCAGCCAGCGACCATGGCAGGTCGGGAAATCCGGGCAGGCCAGCGCGGCGTAATTGGTGCTGGTCCAGCCGCCGAGGAAGATCTGCGTCACCAGCACGACCAGGGCGAGTGTCGCAAAAAGCTTCAGATTGCAGGTCGGCAATCCCTTGCCGACTCGCGCATTCGCGGCCCGGTCGCCGTCGGCAAAGGATTGCCGCCCTACCGGTTCCAGCAAGGGCGCCGCCAGCAGGAAAGCGGCTTGACGCTCCGAGCGCGGTTCGCGCCTATCCAGACCCTCGGTCTCCCGTCTCCCAAGCCACATCCACAGCAGCAGCGCCAGCGTCGTCATCCCGCCAAGCAGGTGCCCGCTCACCACCAGGGGCTTGAGCTGCCACGTGACGGTCCACATGCCGAGCACGCCCTGGAAAATCACCAGACCCAGCAGCACCACGGGAAGCTTTCGCGGCATCGTCGGATACCGCTTCAGGCGGCTCATCGCCGCCATGACCAGGATCAGGAATCCGAGCGTGGACGCCAGGTAGCGGTGAATCATTTCCTTCCAGGCCTTGGGTGCTTCGACTGGCCGATCGGGGTAGCGCTGCGCTGCCGCCGCGACTTCATGGTCTGCATCGGGCACGCCAAGATGCCCGTAACAGCCCGGCCAGTCCGGACAGCCAAGCCCGGCATCGGACAGGCGCACATAAGCGCCGAATACGACCACGCAGAAGCAGAGCGCGATCGAGAGCAGGTTGAGTGAGCGGAAGATCGTCACCTTGGGTTTGCTAACGTCCGCTTCCTCATCCGATCTGCGACAGCCGCAGCAGCTTGCCAAGATCCTTGTTCATACCCTTGAAGTCGGTCTGCTTCTCGCGACCACCGGGATATCGCATCACCCAGTTGCCGAGCGGATCGATCAGGTGGATCGGCGCCGGTTGCGTCACAAGGAGAGTGGACAGCCGAGCCCCGGCATCGCCGGTCTCTGCGACGACCCTCAGGTCGGGGTGTTCCCGGGCGAGCCTGGTGGAGATCGCCTCGACGTCGTTGCCCTGCGCCAACACCAGCACCCGTTGAACGCGGCTGCGCTTCTCGTTGGTCGCCAGACGGACCTGCCGGGTCATGATCAGGGCATTCAGGCAGGGGGCATCCGCGCAATCGCCCTCGCCCGCCAGCACCACATAGGTCCAGCGACGGTCCACGAGCTGCGCGGTGTCCAGAGCCTCGCCGCGAGCATCGAGAAAACTCAACGCGTCGGGCAGGGTCCGGGTGGGCAGCACCAGTTCGCCGTAATTCACGGTACCGCTCGGACGCAGGTCGGGAAACAGGAAATACAGCGCGTAGGAGGCCAGCAGCGGAAAGAAGAACAGTGTCGCCAGCAGGATGAACTGCAAGCGTCCGCGCGGGGATGCGCCAGCGGCTGGGGAAGCGGGAACATTCACGGCACGTGTTTCTTGAGGTTGAGCTTGACGAACAGGAACAGGAGGGTCGCGGCAAATGCGAACCACTGCGCAGCATAGGCATAGTGCCGCTCGGGTGGCACGGGGTTGGGCAACTCCCATTCACGCACATAGCCCTCGGTCTCGGCCGGGTCCAGCAGCAGCAGGCCCCGCGCGACCGGCGCGCCGAGCAGACAGGCCAGCTCCGCGGCGGTCGGATAACTGAGGACGCGCGGAAACGCACCCGGCTCGCAGGCCTGACTTGCGAGCCGCAGTCCGGGTTCCGGCAGTGGACGCCAGTGGCCGCGGATCGTTCGGGCCTCCGTGGGCACGTCGAGGTCCGGCAGCCGTCGTCGGTCCGGATCGGCCGCAATCCAGCCGCGATCGACCATCAGCCATACACCCTCCTCCATTCGCAAGGGGGTCCAGACATGGTAGCCGGGCACCCGGTTGCGGGTCTGATGGTCGAGCAGCAGTTGGCGCGCGGCGTCGTAGATTCCGGCCGCCTGCGCGCGCGGCGCAGTGAGTGGGTCCGGAGTCGGGGTGTCGGACGACAGCTCGATCACCGGCTCGCCTGTGTGGCCGCCGAAGGCGCTTTCGAGGGAACGCTTGTCCTGGCCGCGATGGACCTGCCAGGTGCCCAGCGACAGGAACAGACCGGTCCCGAGCAGGGTCGCGACGATTGACCACAGCGGCGGACGGAATCGATACGCCATACCGCGATCAACTCCGACAGGCAACCGGAAACCGAAGATGCTTCGCAGCGCTACCATGCACGCTTCGCCCCGATTGCGGTTGCATCGATGCTCATCAAACTCATCATCGTCCTGCTGCTGATCGCCATCATCGTCGCGCTGGTGTCCGGCGGCGTGTTTCTGGTCAAAGATCCCAGCACCAGCAAGCGCACGGTAAGGGCCTTGTCCTGGCGGGTGGGCTTGCAGGTGGCGCTTATCGTGCTACTGGTGCTGGCGTTCTTCATGGGATGGCTCAAGCCGCACGGCGTCGGCGGCTGAGGGAGGCCCGGTTCCAGCGCTTCGTGCCTGGTAATAGCGTAGGTCGGTTCAAGCAGAAGGCGGAACCGACGTGGCGCCCACCGCACAAAGCGCCGCTTCCAAAAAGCGCCGCTTCCGACCGGCGCATGTCGGGTCCGCCCGCATGAATCCGCGGGCTTGACCCGACCTACATCCAACCTACAGCACGTACACGAAGATGAACAGGCCGATCCATACCACGTCGACGAAGTGCCAGTACCAGGCCACGCCTTCAAATCCGAAATGGCTGTCCGGCTTGAAGTGGCCGAACATCAGCCGGCAGGTGATGGCGATCAGCATGATGGTGCCCAGGGTCACGTGCATGCCGTGGAAACCCGTCAGCATGAAGAACGTGGAACCGTAGATACCGGTGGAGAGCTTGAGATTGAGTTCCGCGTAGGCGTGGTGATACTCGGTGGCCTGGCACCAGAGAAACGCCGCGCCGAGCGCCACTGTCGCCCACATCCACAGAATGGTGGAGAGTCGGTGATTGGCCTTCAGCGCATGGTGCGCCAGGGTGATCGTCACGCCCGAAGTCAGCAGCAACAGGGTGTTGATGAAGGGCAGACCCCAGGCGCCGATGGTCTCGAATTTTCCGCCCAGAACGGCCGGGCCGTTGTTCGGCCAGACGTTCTCGAAAGCCGGCCAATGGGTGAGATGGGTCGCCATCTTGGTTCCCTCTCCCGAGAGCCAGGGAATCGACAGCTCACGCGCGTAATACAAGGCGCCGAAGAATGCCGCGAAAAACATGACTTCCGAAAAGATGAACCAGGCCATCGCCATGCGATAGGTCCCGTCAACCTGTTTATTGAACAGGCCGTGTTCGCTCTCCAGCGACACGCCGCGCAACCATCGGAAGATGATGAAGATCGCCAGCGCGATGCCGGGGTACAGCAGGAACGGATAAGCCGGCCCACCTTCCAGAAAGCTGCCGACCGCCTGGATCACCAGGGCCAGGCCCAGGGTGAGCATGAACGGCCACGCACTGGGGCTGGGAACGAAGTAACGACTGGGGGCAGTGGCCCCGTGTGCGGAGTGGGCGGCGGCGTGAGTGGCCATGATTCGGATGTCCCTCGTTTCTCTAGCTAGCTCTGGGTCTGGGTCGAGGTGGCGCCTTTCCGCGCCGCCTCCTTGGTAACAGGTGAAACGTCAAAGAAAGTGTAGGACAGGGTGACCGTGTCCACATCCGCAGGCAGCGCGGGATCCAGCATGAATCGCACCGGCATGTGCTTCGTCTCGCCGGCCTTGAACGGCTGATTGTTGAAGCAGAAACACTCGGTTTTCTTGAAGTGCCGCGCCGCGTTCCATGGCGCCACGTTGGGCACCGCCTGCGCCACAAGGTCGCGATCCTCGGTGTTCTTGGCGAAGAAATTGACGGTCGTCAACTGACCCGGATGAACCCTGACCTCCTCCTGCTCGGCGCGAAATTCCCAGGGGCGCCCACCGTTGACCGTGGTGACGAACAGCACCTTGACCCAGCGCGACTCGTCCACCAGCGGCAAGGCAGCCGCATCGGCCGCCATACCGGACAGCTTTCCGTTGATGCCCGTGAGCTTGCAGATGGCGCTGTAGATCGGACCGAGCGCGAAGCCGAAGCCGAACATGGCGACCACCACCACCAGCAACCGCCACCCGTGCCGCCGGCCTTCCCTGGCGCCCTGTCCGCTCATGCTCATCGGCTCTGGACGTAGACGAAGCCGAGCAGCACCGCGACCGCGAGCAGGGCGTGCACGATCGCCAGGATCACGTTCTGGCGTGCCTTGCGCGTGTCGGGAGCGGTGCGATCCGGCATATTCCCTTCTTCAATGCGCAGTGGCGGGCCCGTGCACGGCCGTCGATTCTGCGTCACCAACGGTCGGTGGATCCTCGAAAGTGTGGTAGGGAGCCGGCGAGGGCACCGTCCACTCCAGGCCGTGCGCGCCTTCCCAGACGCGGTCGGTCGCCTTCTGACCCTTGCGCGCCATGCAGGCGATCATGTTGAAGATGAAGATGAACTGCGCGATGAAGAACACGAACGCACCGATCGACGAGAGCTGGTTGAAGTCGGTGAACTGCACCGCATAGTCGGGCACGCGGCGCTGCATGCCGGCTAGACCCGAAAAGTGCTGTGGGAAGAAGGTGACGTTGATGAAGATGGCCGAGAGCCAGAAGTGCACCTTGCCCCAGAACTCGTTGTACATCACGCCGGTCCACTTCGGGATCCAGTAGTACACCGCTGCGATGATCGAAAACACCGCGCCCGGTACCAATACGTAGTGGAAGTGCGCCACCACGAAATACGTGTCGTGGTATTGAAAATCGACAGGGGCAATCGCCAGCATCAGCCCCGAGAAGCCGCCGATCGAGAACAGGAATACGAAGGCGATCGCGAACAGCATGGGAGTCTCGTAAGTCATCGAGCCCTTCCACATCGTCGCCACCCAGTTGAACACCTTCACGCCTGTCGGCACCGCGATCAGCATGGTGCTGAACATGAAGAACAGCTCACCGGCCAGCGGCATGCCGACGGTGAACATGTGGTGCGCCCAGACGATGAAGCTAAGGAATGCGATCGAGGCCGTGGCGTAGACCATCGAGTCATAACCGAACAGGCTCTTGCGCGCGAAGGTCGGGATGATGGTCGAGGCCACGCCGAAGGCCGGCAGGATGAGAATGTAGACCTCGGGGTGACCGAAGAACCAGAAGATGTGCTGGAACATCACCGGATCGCCGCCGCCGCTGGCGGTGAAGAAGCTGGTGCCGAAATACTTGTCGGTCAGCAGCATCGTAACGGCGCCCGCGAGCACCGGCATGGTCGCGATCAGGAGATACGCAGTGATCAGCCAGGTCCAGCAGAACAGCGGCATCTTGAGCAGGGTCATGCCCGGTGCGCGCAGGTTCAGGATCGTCACGACCACGTTGATGGCACCGGTGATCGACGAGATACCCATCAGGTGGATCGAGAAGATCAGGAACGGGAAACCCGCGCCGGTCTGCAAGACCAGCGGCGGATACATGGTCCAGCCGCCGGCCGGGGCGCCGCCGGCCATGAACAGCGTGGACAGCAGCATCGAGAAGGCGAACGGCAGAATCCAGAAGCCCCAGTTGTTGACTCTAGGCAGGGCCATGTCGGACGCGCCGACCATCATCGGCACCATCCAGTTGGCCAGGCCCGTGAAGCCGGGCATGACGCCGCCGAAGATCATCACCAGCGCGTGCATGGTGGTCATCTGGTTGAAGAACTCGGGATCCACGAACTGCAATCCCGGCTGCCACAGCTCGGCACGGATCACCAGCGACATCAGGCCGCCGATAAAGAACATGGTGAACGAAAAGATCAGGTACAGCGTGCCCAGATCCTTGTGGTTGGTGGTCTTGATCCAGCGCATCAGACCCGGTGCGGGACCATGGTGCGCGTGGTCGTCGTGACCGTGTCCTGCGTGATCGTGATGGGCGTGGTCGTGCGTGGCAGCCATGTTCTGATCCTCTGTCCGACTCTCTTCTACTTCGGTTGTTGTTACTTGCCGCGCTGAGCTGCGACCTGCGAGACCTGCACCACGCCGCTGCTGTTACCCCAGGAATTGCGCGTGTACGTAACTACTGCGGCGACGTCCGCATCCGACAGTTGCGCAAACGGCGGCATCAGGTTTTTGCCCTTGAGCACCTGCGCAATCTGCGCTTCGGGCGCTCCCTTGACCACCGCACTTCCATGCAGCGAGGGGAAGTTGGGCGGCAGACCCTGACCCGTGGCCTGATGGCAGGCGGCACAGTTGGCGTTGAAGATTTTCTGTCCGGCCTTCACCAGATCGTCTTTCGAGGTCTCGGCGGGCGCTGCCGCCGGGGCGGCGGCCACTTCAACCGGAGCAGCGGCTTCGACCGGAGCCGCCGCAGGCGCAGCATCCGTCGCAGTCGCCGGCGCGGCGGCCGCAACTTCCACGCCGGCGCCCTTCTGCGCGGCCAGCCATTGGTTGTACTCGGCCTCGGGCAGCACCTCGACCACGATCGGCATGAAGCCGTGATCGCGGCCGCAAAGTTCGGCGCAGACCCCACGATACGTTCCGGGCTCGTCGACTCGCGTCCAGATTTCGTTGACGTATCCGGGAATCGCGTCTTTCTTCACCGCGAAAGCCGGCACCCACCAGGCATGAATGACGTCGTTTGCCGTGACGAGGAAACGCACCTTCTTGCCCACCGGCAGCACCAGTGGTTTGTCCACGTCCACCAGGTAATTCTCGACCGTGTTGGGATCGATGCCCGAACCGAGTTGCCGCGCGCGATTGGACTCCGCCGCCAGCGTGGAGAAAAACGCCACGTCCTGGCCGATGTAATCGTAGTGCCACTTCCACTGGTAGCCGGTGACCTTGACGGTGATATCGGCGTTGCGCGTGTCCTCCATCTTGATCAGGGTGCCGGCCGCCGGGATCGCCATGCTGATCAGGATCACGAAGGGCAACGCGGTCCAGATGATCTCCACCAGGGTGGATTCGTGGAAATCCGCCGGCTTGGGATGAACCGAGCGACGGTGCGCAAAGATCGAGTAGAACATCACGCCGAACACGACCACCGCGATGGCGACGCAGACCCAGAAGATCAGCATGTGCAGCCCGTGCACTTCGCGACTGATCTCGGTCACTCCCATCGGGATGTTGTAACGCTCGCCGGTGTAGGCCATCGCCGAGCCACACAGCAGCCACAGCCCCGCGGCAGCAAGCACCGCGCCGATCCTGTTCTTCAGCATTTACGCATCTCCCAGAGTCATTCCCTCTTGCGCCGAACCCGCCCCGTCAGCGGATCTCGTGCACCCTGCCCGCCCAGCCTCCAGCAGGCTCTTGAATCGTGCCGCCAGAATCTCCCGCTCCTCATCAGTCAGGCACCGACCGATCTCGATGCGCTGCCCCGAACTGCCAAGGACCAGCCGGGTCGGCTGATTTCGCAACTCACTGCGTTCAACCGACACCCGGGTCCAGCCTCGCAGCAGTTCGACCCGCGCCGCCGCACCGCGACCCACCAGCCCGAACTCGACCACCACCCGTTCCTCACAAAAGGTCACCACCTCGCGGTAGGCGTTCCTGCGCATCGACACCAGGAGCGCCGCACCCAGCGCCGCGAGTTCCACTCCCGCGAAAGGCAGCACCGGCCAGAACCCGTGAAACGTGCACCACAGCGCGCAACCCAGTGTCGCGAAGCTGGCGAGTCCCATGAAAATCCAGGCGCCGCGAACGCTCAGAGAGGCGTTCGGCCCCAACACGAACCGCGTATCGATACGTGAGTCGTGATGATGAGGGCTCAATGGAATTCCGGGCTGCGCGAGTGCGTGGCTGCGGTGGCGCGATTGTAGTGGATGCCCGGAAGGCGGCGCAAAAAGATTCGTGCGCGCCCATCGTCCGCTATTCGGCATCCCCTCGACGGTGGCGTCGGATCGACCCATGGCCGTAGCGAGCACGCTACGACTCGGGTCGTCGATCGCGCGACCGGTCAGAAGCCGCGTGGCGCGAGCCAGTTGTGCATCACCCGCCGGAACTCGGGTGCCGTACGTTCCAGCGCCAACGCCTGCCCCGAGCCGGCGATCAGTTCGGAGGTCACGTCGTCGCTGCCCGAATACAGACGCTTCTGGAAATTCGCGCCGAGCGGCTGCCGGAAGAACTCGTCCTCCAGACCGTTGACCAGCAGCACCGGCACGCGCACCTGCCGCAGCAGCAGTTGCAGCATGTCCACACCGACCGTGGTGAACGCAGACGCGAGTTCGCCGCAGGCCGCACGCCCACGAAGCTCGGTGGCCCTCGCGACCACGGCCGGATCGGCGTTGGCGAAGTTGAGTGCTGCGAACCGTCTGTCCTGTAGAGGAAAGAATCCATAGAACCGCGGCCCTGTAGCGCCGTCCGAGCGATCCCCGCCGACCAGGCACGCGGTGATGAAGGCCGTCGTGGCGGTCAGGATCGCCGGCTTGAACGAGAGTGCGGCATCGCTGAACCCGGTCACAATCAGCGCATCGACATTGCGGAAGGAATACGCAGCGGGCTGCGACATCAATCCCGCGGCCTGGTGCGAAGCCAGCGCCACGCGCGAGAAGCTGCGCGGGGCGAGCACCGAACCGGGAATGGCGTAATCGCCGTCGCGCAGCGCGTCGATCATCTGGTTGACGATGTCCGCCTCGCCCCCGTAGCAGTTGAGCAGCCCCAGCGAGCGTCCGCTCGCGCCGTAACCGAGCTGGTCGTACACCAGCGACACATGGCCCATGCGCGCCATCTGGGTGGCGTAATCGACGTCCGGGAACTGGGTGAAATTCCAGTAGAACTGGCCCCAGCCCACGCCGTGCATGTACACCGTCAGCGCGTCCGGTCCGCCCGCTGCAAACGCACCGGCAGGTCCGACCAGCCGGCCGCGAATCTGGTAGGTCCTGCGATCGGTCAGGCACAGGACCTGCGAACGGTTGAGGTTCTGCACCGTGAACGACACCGGGATCGATTCAACCGATTGCGCGCGCGCATCGTTCCAGAACATCAGCGCCGCGGCGCACAACAGGAGCAGCTTTAGAAAGGGAAATCCGACGATCCGCTTGCGTGACGGGTTCATTGTTGTCGTCGCTCTCATGGTCTCTCTCCGGGTTGGCGCATTGACGTCCGCGGGCTTTACGCCATCGCGTTCCGCAGCTTACGCCAGTACGGCGAAGGCAAAGTGAGAGACCGAGGCCACCGCGGAGTCCGAACGCACGGCCAGACCTTGCTTCCCGAGTCGGGCGCAGGTCGGATCAAGCCCGCGTATTTTTGGCGGGCGGACCCGACGGCCGGGTAGTGCATCAGTTTGAATCCCGTTCGCACCGAGTGGTAGCGCCGCGACAGCGGCGCTGATTGCGGAGCAATGCCGCGTATCGAGGTGCCGGGCGCGCCCTAGATACGCCCGCTGCGCGGCTACTCGGGCCGAACGGGTTTCTGGAATTCAAACTGATGCACTACCGACGGACGCGCATCCTCGGCAAGGGCGCGCGTGGCAGTCGCGGGAGCGTCAGAAGTAGTAAACGTATTCCACCTGTACGTAGTCGTCACGACGAAATACGTCGAGAGGATCGGCGGGGTCGGTCTGTTCGAACAAGCGCAATTCCACGCTGAGCTTGGCAGCCGGGCCAAAGCGACGGCTGGCTTCCAGATTGCCAAAGAAACCGTCGCGTTCCAGATCGACGATCACACCGGCCAGCAACTCGGTGCCGGCCACGTCGTTGGCGGCCAGGCGCGTGCCGAGAAACAGGTCCTTCTGGAAGGCGGACGGCGAGTCCGCCCCGCGGGAATCCCATAGCAGCTCGCTCAAGGCGCCAACATCCCAGGAACTGCCACGCACGGAGGCGAAGGTGTACTCGAATCCACCGGCTGCGGCCTGGAAGTTCCCGACCCGGTTGTGCTGGTGAATGGCCTCGGCCTTCCACAGCCAGCCGCCGTACACCGCGTTCACGTCGAGTCCGCTCTGTTCGATGAGGTCGTAGACCGGTGTCAGCACCGCTGCATCCGCTTGTTGCATCGGGACGAAGCGCGGTTCGCGCGCGGTGCCGGAGAAGTGCGACACGCCCAGGTCCAGAGCGCCGCGCGACAGGCTCCAGCGCAGAGCGGTATCGACGTGCCGCCTCTCCGCGCCGGATTCGTAGATCGCATCGCCGCGGTCGTAGGCGATCGGTGCGCGCAGTCGTCCCTGCTCTCCGGACAGCGTGCGCTCGCGAAAATACGGCAGCACGAAACCCGAGAACACGCCGATCTTCGTGGTCCACGCCAGATTCAACAGCGGCTGGCCGAGCTTGTCCTCGCCGTCCGGGTTCTCCACCGAATCGGTCTGGTTGACGATGTCCACGAGATGTACTGACTCGGTCACCCCCCAGAACACGCGACCGATGCCGGCCTGCACGTCGAGATCCCCATAGCGCTGGCGCAGGCTCAGCTCGCGGACATCGGCGTGCGTACGCTCGTCGTCACGCTGGTCCCAGCGACCGAAAGGCACCCAGCGCAGCTTGCCGCGCGGCACCGCGTAGTCGATTTCGGGTTCGATCGACAGGGACAAGCCGCTGCCATCCTGCTCCGGGTAGACGGGGTCATGTGGATAAGCACGCCCTTCAAGACCCAGTTCCATCGAAAGCTTGAGTCTGGGCGCCTCATCGGCCGCAGAATCGGCGCACACGAACGTCAGCACCGCCGCCGCCATCTTCAGGGTCAAGCATCGCACCTCGTCAGCGCGCCGCTTCCAGCGCGCTCTGATCAAAGTCGCGCTCGGTGTAGCCGTTGCGGAACTTGTAGTCCTTGAACTGGAGCAGGGTGGAGCGCCCGGTATCGTGGTTCTCCATGAAGTAGCGATTCGGGTACCAGAACTTGTCGAGGTACTTGTGATACTCGCTCGCTCGCAGTGTCTTCAAATGCACGCCGCCCTTGTTGTAGTACGCGATCTTCTGGACGCGGTACTCGGCCTTGTCCAGCCAGGCTTCCTGGCGCGAGTAGCCGGAGGTCTTCTCCACCGGCACGCGCTCGATCACGTAGCAGTCCTCTCCGTCGAGCGCCTCATCGCGCAGAAACTTGTAGGTGTACTTCTCGATTTCCTGTGTGCCGAAATCCTCGAACGCGAACTCGCTGCCCATGAAGGGTCCGGACTTGTTGTTGCCGGCGATGCGCTTGACTCGCTTGAGCGCCGGCAGGAACAGCCAGATGTCGTCGTCCGCGGTCTTGTGCGCGTATGTCAACAGCGTGGTGCCCTCCACGTCCTTGGGCTGGTCGAACAAGGTGAGCGACTTGTCGCCGTCGCCTGGCGCTTCGAGCGTCTTGAAGCGCAATTCGCGCGTCGCTTCCTGGCCGTTCTTCGCCTTCAGGATCATGGTCAGGCTGGAGCTGTAGTCCTCGAACCCGTCGGTGCGCTGGTCGGCTTCGCGCGCGATGGCGAGGCCCTTTTCTTCGGGCGTCTCGGCCTGAGCGCTCAGGGCCAGGGCGGCGGCCAGCAGGCTCGCGAGGATGGGAAGGCTATTCATGGGCGCCTCATGCGGGTTCGGACTTGAAGTCGGAGAGGGATTCGTCGTTCGCGACAGCCGGCAGGCCGGTACGTTCCGGCCCGAGGGGCTTGAGCCAAATCAGCAGCGCCGGCATTAGCAGCAGATCGGCCACCACCGCCATGCCGATGGTGAAAGCCAGCAGCGTGCCGAAACTCGCCACGATCGCCAGAGACGAGGCGTGATAGCTGGAGAACGCGACCAGCAGGATCGCGGTCATCGCGACCATCGCCGGGCCGATCTCGGGCATGGCGCGGCGCAGCGCCTCTTCGTAGCGTCCGCAGGCGTCGAACTCCTGCTTGAAGCAGGACACGAAATGCATGGTGTCGTCCACCGCGATGCCGATGGCGATGGTCGCGAGCAGCAGGCGGAAATAGTCCAGATGCCAGCCCAGCCAGCCCATCAGGCCCATGGTCAGGACGATGGGGAACAGGTTCAGCAGCATCGCCAGCAGGCCCAGGCGCACCGAGCCGAAGGCCGCGATCATGAACAGCGCGATCACGCCGAACGTGACGGCATAGCTCTGCACCTGGGTGTCGCTGATGTACTGCGCCATCCGCACCCACAGCAGGCCGACGCCGCTGACCTCCACGTTCACGCCCGGCATCGGATGCGCCTTCAGATACACGTCCATCGCTTCGACGAAGGTCCGCACCTCGCTTGCCGCGACCATTTTCAGACGCACCTGCAAGGCCGTCTTGGAACGATCCAGATTGAGCACATCGTTCATTTCCTTGCCGCCGGACAGCTCGTACACCAGCAGCAACTGCGCGAGCGTCTCGCGGTCTTCGGGCAGCTTGTAGAACGCCTTGTCGCCGCCGTTGAACGCCTGGTTCAGCTCTTTGAGGATGTCCACCACCGAGACGCTGTACTGCGCCACGCTCTGGGCTTCGGCAACCGCCTGCAAGCCCTCGACCTGGCGCAGCAGCTGGACGCTCTTGATGCCGTCGGTGGTCTTGGTGTCGAACACGTAGACCACGCTCAGGATTCCGCCCATCACCTCGTTGATGCGCTCGGTGTGCTGGCGCCATTCGATGTCTGGCTTGAATTCCTCGAGGAAGTTGAAGTCGACACGGAGTTTGGCGACCCCGGCGAGCGCAATGACCGTCAGCACGCCGAAGATCGCCAGCAGCGCGCGCCGATGCCGGATGTTCACCTCGGCGAGCTGCGTCATGAAGCCGCGCAACCACAGCACCGCGCGCGTCGGCCGTGCAATGCCGACCGGACGCTTGGCATACGCGGAGATCGCGAACATCAGGGTCAGCGCGAGCACGAAAGTCATCATCACGCCGAACGCCGAGTACCAGGCCATCTCGCTCAGCGCGCGCAGTTCCGACACCGCCATGCCGAGAAAACCGATGGCGTCGGTCACCGCCACCAGCAGGCATGGCACGCCGATGCGGATCACCGTGCGCCGCACGGCCTCGACCCTGTCCGCCGTGTGGTTCCGCTCCTTCTGCCAGCTCAGCAGCATGTGTACGCACTGCGCTACGCCCATCGCGCAGATCAGGGTCGGCACCATCAGGAAGAACAGGTTGATCTTGAGGTTCGCGAAACCCATCATCCCCAGGGTCAGGATCAGCGACAGCAGCACCACCAGCAGCGGCGCGAACAGGCCCATCGGCCGCACGCCCAGAAACACCATGCTGGTCAGACCCACGAGCAGGAAGGTGATGAGCGTGACGTTGCCGATATCGGCGCCGAGCAGGTCGTTGTAGGCCGCGTTCATCGGCACGTCGCCGGAGATCCAGAAGCGGATGCCCTGATACTCGGGTCGCTTGAGTATCTCGCGCACCTTCCTGTCCGGCACCTGCGGGTAGAGGTTTTCCAGGCCATCGCCACCCGCCGGATCGTGGCGCAGTTCATCGATCTTGTCGGTGCTGTTGCGGGTCATCTCGACGATCACCGCCGCGTGCCTGCCGTCGGTGCTGACGATGGAATTGACGTACAGCGGTTTGCTCAGCGCCACCGCGCGCAGGCGCAGCAGTTCTTCCTGCGAGGCCGGCGCATCCGACATCAGCGCGTGGATTTCCACCTCGTCGCCCCGGGCCTCGATGAATTCCACATTGGCCAGGCTCGTGACCTTGCGTGTGAATGGCACCTCGCGTTCCAGGGTCTCGGTGAGCGTGGCGATCTTGCGCATCACCTCCAGGTCGAAAGGCCCGTGCTCGGTGCCGGGCGCGTCGTAGAGGAGATAGGTGACCTCGTCGGAAGAGAACTCCTCGATATAGTCCTTGTAGTACTTGAACGCTGTGTCGTCCTCCATGAAATAGGCGTCCAGGCTATTGTCCTGACGGGCCATGGACGCGCCGTACAGGCCGCCGAGCAGCGCGATCACCGTGAGCCCGAGCACGACTAGGGGCCGTCGCGCACACCCCACGGCGATCCGTGCGAACCCGGAATTCAACCACGATTGCAGGCCACGTTCGACCCTCATTTTCTCTCCTCCGGTCATCGTCATGCCGAGCCGATACTCGCTTCGATACTATAAACGGCCGTCATCGAGTTCGAGGCCAGCATGGGGTTCGTCGTGGAGCGGGTCGAAGGACGGCTCGCGCTGCGGGCCCTGCACCGACCGGACTGGAAACCGCTGTCTGCCGACTGGCTCTCGGCCGAGCAGCGTCGACGCATCGAGGCCGGAAGGCGCCAGCTTCTGCCTCGCGCCCTGGGCCTGAACAGGCGCTCCGATCTGCGCATCCTCGACGCCACCGGCGGCCTGGGTCGCGATGGCTTCACACTCGCGGCGCTGGGCGCAAGCGTGTGCATCGCCGAACGCCAGCCACTGGTCGCACAATTGCTGGAAGACGCACGCCAGCGAGCGCTGGCCTGCGATGAGGCACTGCTGCGCGCGGCGGCGGCCCGGGTTCTCGTCCTTGCGCTCGACGCGGGCGATCTCGTCGCCGACGAGCTGTCCGCGTTCGACGCGGCGCACCTCGACCCCATGTATCCCGACGATGGCAAATCGGCCCTTCCGCAGAAAGGCATGCAGATGCTGCGGGAACTCGCCGGAGACGATCTGGATGCCGGGACTCTGTTGCAACATCTGCGCGCGCATGTCCCGCGCGTGGCGGTCAAGCGCCCACTCAAGGCGCCATGGCTCGGCGGGCAGCGGCCCGACGCAGTCACTGAAGGAACGCAGGCGCGGTTCGACCTCTATCTGCGCACGCGCTGACCGGGCGGTCTCCACCCTCACTGGCGCCTCACCCACCTGACAACGCACACTTGCTCATGCTCCGCCTCACCCTTGTCCGTCACGCCAAATCGTCCTGGGAATCTCCCGCGACGATCGACTTCGAAAGACCGCTCAACGACCGCGGTCGCCGCGATGCGCCCCTGATGGCCGCACGGGTGAGGGAGGCCGGTCTGTTGCCGGGTCGGCTGCTCTCCAGCCCGGCCCTGCGTGCGATCAGCACCGCACGCGCGTTCGCCGAAGTGCTGGGCCTTGCGCACCAGGACATCCAGCTCGACTCGAATATCTACGAGGCCCGTGTCGCCGCGCTGTTCGAGGTGGTGCGTGGCGCAGGCGGTACCGCCACCCACCTGATGATGTTCGGACACAACCCCGGTTTTTCGGAGTTGGCGCACCAGCTTGCGGACTGCCCGTTCGAGGAGATGCCGACCTGCGCAGTGGCGGTGCTGGACCTGGACGCACGTCGCTGGTCCGGTGTCGCACCGCGCTGCGGACGGCTGGCGCACTATCTTTATCCGAAGGACGGCGAGACCGGCTGAGCATGCACTATCGCCATCACTATCACGCGGGAAATTTCGCCGACGTGTTCAAGCACGTCCTGCTCCTCGGACTGCTGCAAAATCTGAGTCGCAAGGACAAGCCTTGGTGCTACCTCGACACCCACGCGGGTGCCGGCCATTACAGCCTGGGATCGAACCCGGCTTCGACCACGCAGGAATGGCGCGATGGGGTCGGCCGCCTGCTCGACGCGCCGTCGCCGCCGAAGCTGGTCGCTGACTACCTTGCGCTGATCGCCGGCGAGCGCAGCCACCTGCTCTATCCGGGCTCCCCCGCCATCGCGGCCGCCGTTGCCCGTCCCGGCGATCGCCGGGTCTGCTGCGAGCGCGTAGCCGAGGTGGCCGAGGAACTGCACCGCAACGCACGCGGCGCCGAGATCCACGTCCGTGACGGCTACGAGGCTCATTCGCTGTTGCCGCCGAAGGAGAAGCGCGGGCTGGTGCTGGTCGATCCGGCGTTCGAAGCGCGCGACGAGTTCGACCGCATGCACCGATTCCTGGAGGACGCCCTCGAGCGCTTTGCCAACGGCGTCTACGCCCTCTGGTTTCCGCTCAAAAACCGGCACCAGGCCGAGCGCTTCCTGCGCCGGGCCACCCGCGACCGCAGCCGCCCGCACCTCTCGGCGACGCTGGACACCGACGCGCCCGGCGAAGGCCAGATGCGCGCGTGCGGAATGCTGATTCTCAACGCGCCGTTCGGTTTCGACGTGCAGGCCCGGGAGGCGCTGAACTGGCTCGCTCCCAAGCTTGGGCAGGGCGCTCGACCTTCCTGGTCGGTCGAAACGCACTGAGGGTTTCGGCCGAGCGTGCAAGGCGCCGTTTAGCCGACGCCGAAAATAGCCATGCCGATGACGTCGGCGCCGACCCGCTTCACCGGATTTGCCACGTCGACGAACGCCGTCGCATTGATGGCTGCAAGGGCCAGGATCAAAAACCACGCGAGTGCGCGGAAACTGAAGTGTGACATCGGCGGGATCGGTTTTTGGCTGCGCATGACAGGCAGACCTGCTGCAACCTGCGTTCCCGGCTTCGCTTGTAACCGGCCCTGGTCGATCAGGGAGCGGCCTTGCTCACTTTGACCAGCACTCCCGCTCTAGGGCTGTCGAGATGGTGCAACTCGTCACTTCGCATGCGACGGCGTTCCTCCAGTCGCCAGGATTCCGGCACATCGCCGCCCTGGGTGAACACGAGGTCGGTATCCAGGTGCAGGTAACGGCTTTGCAGCAGGCTGATGCTGCCTTCGATCTCGGATACTTCCACCGCGCTCAGACTCGCCGGATCGCTCAGGCTCAGCCTGGCGCCGGCACGGATGCGCAGCCGCGGCCCGCGATCGGTCGGCGGGTTCTTCTGCAGCCAGGCCAGTTTCAGCATCGGCCGGAATTCACGGCTGGACCGCAGGCTCGCCCACTCGGGGCCGAGCCCGAATTCCGCTTCCGGCAGGAGGGTGATGCCCGCCGCCGCCAGGCGCGCCGTGTTGTCGAGTTCGATCGCTTCCGCCGCCGGTGCCGCAGGCTTGACGCCTGCCGGAATTCCGGCCTCGTCCGCTGGCCCGAGGAAGCGGAACACGATCAGGTCGACGCGCCAGGTTTCAGCCCGCGCGGCGCCCGACAGCGCCAGCGCGGTCACCAAGACCAGCGCCAGTACCAGAAACTTCGATGTGGAAATTGCCATCGGCCTCACGCTATGTCGTCTCCGGTCTCATGCCCGCAGTGTAGCCAGCAGATCGAGCATGCGGCCCGCCCGGGCCTCAGGTGGGTCCAGAGGAGCATTGATATGCAGACGCTTCGAACCTTCGAGCCGGTACACCTTGGGCTGCGACTGGATCAGCTTGATCAGCCGCGCCGGATTGATCGCAGGCGTGGGACCGAAATCCAGCACCGCGCTGCGGGCTCCCGCGCGGATCTTCGTCAGCCCCAGGATCTCGCCCGCAATGCGCAGGCGCGCGGCGTCGAACAGCCGCTCCGCCTGTGGCGGCAGCAGGCCGAAACGGTCGATCATCTCGACTTTCAGCTCGCCCAGCGCGGATTCGCTCACCGCTTCGGAAGCGCGCTTGTACAGGACCAGGCGCATGTGCACGTCGGGCACGTAGTCGTCCGGAATCAGCGCGGAGGCGCCGAGGTCGATCTCGCAGGTCGCAAGGCCGAACGGCGCGTCGTTGAGCTTGCCGCTCTGGATGGCCTTGACCGCACGCGCCAGCAGCTCGGCGTACATCGTGAAGCCCACTTCTTCGATCTGGCCGGACTGATCTTCACCGAGCAGCTCGCCCGCTCCACGAATCTCCAGGTCATGCGTGGCCAGCGCGAAGCCCGAGCCGAGTTCGCCCAGGGTCTCGATCGCATCGAGCCGTTTCTGTGCGTCCACACTCAGGCTTCGTTTCGACGGCACCAGCAGGTAGGCGTAGGCGCGGTGATGCGAACGGCCCACCCGGCCGCGCAACTGGTGCAATTGCGCCAGCCCGAGATGATCGGCGCGGTCGATCAGCATGGTGTTGGCGGTGGGCACGTCGATGCCGGATTCGATGATGGTGGTGCACACCAGGATGTCGAAACGCTGGTGGTAGAAATCCAGCATCACCTGCTCCAGATCGCGCTCGCGCATCTGACCGTGCGCAAAGCGCACGCGGCCCTCGGGCACCATCTCGCGAACGTCCTGGGTGAATTTTTCGATATCGGCCACTTCGTTGTGCAGAAAGTACACCTGCCCGCCGCGACGCAGTTCGCGCTGGCAGGCTTCGACGACGAGATTGCGATCCCACTCAGCAACAAAGGTCTTGATCGCGATGCGCGAGGCCGGCGGCGTGGCGATGATCGACAGATCGCGCAGGCCCGCGAGGCTCATGTTGAGCGTGCGCGGTATCGGCGTGGCGGTGAGCGTGAGCAGATCGACTTCGGCGCGCAGGTTCTTCATGCGCTCCTTGTGGCGCACGCCGAAGCGATGCTCCTCGTCGATCACCACCAGCCCGAGCTGCTTGAATTTCACATCGTCCTGCAACAGCCGGTGGGTACCGATGACGATGTCGATCTTGCCTTCCGCGAGTTCCTTGAGGATCGCCGTCTGCTCCTTGGCCGAGCGCAGGCGCGAGATCGCCGTGACCCTGATCGGCCAGTCTGCGAAACGGTCGCGGAAATTCTTCTCGTGCTGCTGCGCGAGCAGGGTCGTCGGCGCCAGCAGGCACACCTGCCGTCCGGCGCGCGCCACGGCGAAGCAGGCACGCATCGCGACTTCGGTCTTGCCAAAGCCCACGTCGCCGCAGACCACGCGGTCCATCGGCTTGTCCAGCGCCAGGTCGGCGAGTACGGCTTCGATCGCCTTCTGCTGGTCCACCGTGGTGGTGAATGGAAAGCCCTCACAGAACAGACGGTAATCCGCGTCGTCCAGGTCCAGTTTCATACCCGGCTTGGCCGCGCGCCGCGCCTGGATCTGGAGCAGTTCGGCGGCGATGTCGTTGGCCTTCTCGCGGGCCTTGGCCTGGGCCTTGGCCCAGCGTTCGGTCCCCAGGCTGTGCAGCGGCGCAGCCTGCTCTTCGGAGCCGGTGTAGCGGTGGATCAGTTGCAGCGAGCCGACCGGAACATAGAGCTTGTCCCGCTCCGTAGAATCGCCGCGCGGCGCGTATTCCAGCACCAGGTACTCCGCCTCCGCGCCACCCGCGTCGAGCCGCGTCAGCCCGCGGTAGCGACCCACGCCGTGCTGCACGTGGACGACGGGCGAGCCGATGGCGAGCGCGGATAGATCACGCAGGATGGTTTCCGGGTCGCGGATCTTGGCGCGCTTGCGCGTCTCCGCCGGCGCGCGCAGGCCGAACACCTGCGGCTCCGCGATGATCGACAGGCCCTGATCCGGCAGGCTCAATCCTTCCTGGATCGGCCCCAGGGTGATCCCGTATTTATTTTTGTCTGCGACGAAAGCCGACCAGGTTTCGAAGCTGCGAGGAAGGATGCCGAGGGGTTTGAGCCAGTCCAGCAAGGCTTCGCGTCGGCCGGGGGATTCGGCGACGAAAAGCACGCGATGCGGGGTGTTAGCGAGGTGTTCCTTTACGGCGACCGAGCCTGAAGCGCTCTGTAGGAGGGGCTTTGCCCCGACCTGCAAGCTTGCAGGTCGGGGCAAAGCCCCTCCTACAGAGCGCTTC